>JBBJMT010000027.1:0-9343 GCA_037719965.1 Casimicrobiaceae bacterium
CTAGGCTGATCGCACATGCGGGACACCGGTTCGGAATGTGACGCTTCGCCATGACTCCCAGTCCAACGCTCATCGACACGTTTTGCGACCAGCTCTGGCTGCAGGACGGGCTCGCGCCCGCGTCGCTCACCAGTTACCGGCGCGACCTTCTGGCCTGGACAGCGTGGCTGAAACGAGAGCGTGGCGAGCTTCTAGCGGCGACGCGCGTCGATGTCGAGGCGTGGCTCGCGCACCAGTTCCATGCCAAGGCCAAAGCGACGTCGGTGGCGCGCCGTCTTTCCGTATTGCGTCGCTTCTATCGCATGCAGCTCGAACATCAGGCTATCGGCGCCGACCCGACGGTGCGGGTCCAGGCGCCGAAACAGCCGCGGCGGCTGCCCAAACTCTTGTCCGAAAAGCAGGTGGAAGCGCTCCTCGCGGCGCCTGCAACCGCAACGACTTTGGGAACGCGTGATCGCGCAATGCTTGAAACACTCTACGCAACGGGTTTGCGTGTATCGGAGCTGGTCGGGCTCACGTTGCCGCAATTATCGCTCGATGCCGGCGTTGTGCGGGTCATGGGAAAGGGCAGCAAGGAACGGTTGGTGCCGATGGGTGAAGAGGCGGTCGCGTGGCTCAAGCGCTATATCGGCGAAGCCAGAAATATTCTGGCTGCGCACACAAAGAATGATCACGTATTCTTGACCAGGCGCCATACGCCGCTGACGCGGCAGGCGTTCTGGGCGCTCGTCAAGCGTTATGCAGTCAAGTCCGCGATTCCGACCGCGGCGCTCTCGCCGCATGTGTTGCGCCATGCGTTCGCAACACACCTCTTGAATCACGGCGCCGACTTGCGCGTCGTGCAACTGTTGCTCGGTCATGCCGACATCACGACAACGACGATTTACACGCACGTCGCGCGCGCGCGGTTGAGACAGTTGCACGCCCAGCACCATCCTCGAGGGTAACGTTCTGTTGCGAGCACCTGAACCGAAAACGCTGGCGCTCGAGGCCACGGTCGATTTCCGCTGCAACCTCTGCGGAACTGCGAACCGCTGTGCGTTCTCCGAACTCGCGCGCGAAGCTTCGTCATGTACGACGTGCGCGTCGACGGTACGCTTTCGCGCGATTGCGCGGCTGGTGACGCGCGAGCTGCTAGGCCGCGAAATTGCGCTGTGCGACGCGCCGGTTCGCAAAGACCTTACGGGGCTGGGATTGTCCGATGCAGCCGCCTACGCGATCCCGCTCGCCGCCAAATTCGCTTACGTGAATACCTGGTTCCATACCGCACCGCAGCTCGATATCGCCAACGTGTCTGAAGCCTCCTTCGGCCAGTATGACTTCGTAATTGCCAGCGATGTGTTCGAACATGTCGAGCCGCCCGTGGCGCGGGCGTTCGACAATGCCCGCAAACTCTTAAAACCCGGCGGCAAGATTATCTTCACCGTGCCGTTTTCCCTTGATGCGACAACGCGCGAACACTTTCCCGATCTGCACGAGTGGAACATCGCGGAGGTCGACGGTCAGTGGCGCTTATGGAACCGGACCGCGGCCGGGCAGGAGCAGATTTACACAGACCTCGTGTTCCACGGCGGCCCGGGCGCAACTCTCGAGATGCGACTATTCTCCTGCGCCGCGTTGCAACGTGAATTCGAGCGCGCGGGATTTGCACGCGTACGAATCGCCGATGAGCCGTACTTGCCGTTCGGCATCCATTGGTCGCATCGCTGGTCCGTGCCGATGGTCGCGTCCGCTTCCTAGGCCGCTAACCGGCGCCCCGTCTACAGCTTGCGCGTTAGGACTTGCGCTCGCGCTCGCGCTCGATCGCGATACCGACTTCCTTCACGCCGGGCAACGGCGCAAGCTTGGCCACGCGTACCTTGACCCACGGCGCGTTGAATTCGGCGAGCACCAGTTGCGCCGTCGCTTCGGTAAAGCGCTCGAGCAGCAGATGAGTATTATTGTGCGCGAATGCCTTTAGCCGCGAAACGATTGCGGCATAATCGAGCGCGTCGCTGTAATCGCCGCTGTGAAACGGTTTTGCGGATGGGACGCCGATCTCGAGATCCATGCGAATGGTCTGCGACATCGCGCGCTCCCAGGCGTAGACGCCGATACGCGTTTGGACGCGCAGGTCATTGATGAAGATGATATCCAGGGTACGTTTGACCAGGAGTCGGAAATCAACTTCGAACGGTGGCAAAGCGCCGGCGAAATCCGAATTTGTTACCTTAGGAACCTCCGATGATAGCTCGTCCCTCCACTCCGATCCTTGCTCGCTGACCTAACAGGCTCATGCTAGCCGCCGCGCTCATCGTTCTTGCTGCTTACCTGATCGGCTCGGTGTCGTTTGCGGTCGTCATGAGCCGGGTCTTCGGACTGCCCGACCCGCACGAATATGGTTCGGGCAATCCTGGCGCGACCAATGTCTTGCGCACGGGCAACAGACTGGCCGCGCTGCTCACGCTGGTGGGAGATGGCCTGAAGGGATTTTTCGCGGTGTTCATCGCGCAAAAATTGGCTCCCGTCGCGAACGCCGCCGAATGGGTCGTTCCGGCGGCGGCCGTTGCCGTGTTTCTGGGACACATTTATCCGGTGTTTCATCGCCTTAAAGGGGGCAAGGGTGTAGCGACCGCAGCGGGGGTCGTATTCGCGTTGCACTGGCCGTTGGCGCTCGCGCTCACCATCGTCTGGCTGACGATGGCATTCGGCTTTCGTATTTCCTCGCTCGCCGCACTGGCAACGGCTCTGTTGTTGCCGCTGGGCGGCTTTTACTTCTTCGGAAATTCGCACATTGCCTGGTCGCTTGCAACGATTGCGGTATTGCTGTTCTGGCGGCACAAAACCAATATCGGCCAACTTCTCGCCCGCAGCGAACGGCCCATCGGAGGTTAGCGTACTGCCGCAACAGAGCCCAAATCCCAGCGCGGCCGAATCAAAAAAGAGTAGTCGCTCGCCGGTGCGTCGCCCAGTCGTAGCGCTCCCACCAGCGCGATCATCGCCGCGTTATCGGTACAGAAAACCAGGTCGGGAAAGAACACCTGGGCATTGCGCGCGTCGAGGTCACGCGCAAGACGAGCCCGCAGCGAGCGGTTGGCACCCACGCCTCCGGCGACCACGAGCCGGCGCAACCCCGTCGTCTCGAGCGCCGCCAGCGCTTTCGCCGCGAGCACGTCGACAACGGCGCTTTCGAACTCGCGCGCGATATCGGCCTTCCGCTGCTGCGACAACATCTCGGGCGCGGCGCCGCGCGCGGCGCGTCGTGCCGTGGTGAGCACCGCGGTCTTCAATCCGGAAAAGCTGAAATCGAGCGACTCGCTGTTGAGCATCGGCCTTGGGAGCCTGATTGCACCCGGCGTGCCCTGCTCAGCCAGCCGCGCCAGCGCAGGACCTCCCGGTAGCCCTAGTCCCAACAACTTCGCCGTCTTGTCGAACGCCTCGCCGGCTGCGTCGTCCAGAGTGTCGCCGAGCAGACGATACCGGCCGACACCCGCGACCTCGAACAGCTGGCTGTGCCCCCCCGATACCAGCAACGCAACGAACGGAAATTCGGGTTGCGGGCGCGACAGGAGCGGTGACAACAAGTGACCCTCGAGATGGTGAACGCCAATGACCGGTTTGCCGAGCGCGAATGCCAGCGCCGATGCGATGCTTGCGCCGACCAGCAACGCGCCCGCCAGACCCGGCCCCTGCGTGTATGCGATCCCATCGAGATCGGCCAGCCCGACGTTAGCCTCCGCAAGCACGCGTTGGGCCAGCGGAATGACGCGCCGGACATGATCGCGCGACGCGAGTTCAGGCACGACACCCCCATAACACTCGTGAATCGCGACCTGCGAATGCAGCGCATGCGCGAGCAGGCCCCGGTGCGTGTCGAATACGGCTACACCGGTTTCGTCGCAGGAAGTTTCGATGCCGAGGACGCGCATGGCAGTTGGTCAGCAAACACACGTTTGCGGAAATTTCACGATTCGGCTATAGTGTTCGATTCTCAAAAGCTTGACCATCCCTTAAGGAATTGAAATTTATGCCGAGTGTCCGCGTCCGCGACAATGAACCGTTCGAGGCAGCGCTGCGCCGTTTCAAGCGCACGATCGAAAAGACTGGCCTGCTGACGGAACTGCGCGCCCGCGAGTTCTACGAAAAGCCCACGGCCGAGCGCAAACGCAAAAAAGCCGCGGCAGTGAAGCGGCACTATAAGCGTATTCGCAGCCAGCAGTTGCCGCCCAAGCTCTACTAGGAACCGTCGAATGTCAATGGAAGGGGCGAAGCGATTCGCCCCTTTTTGTGCTTGGTTGCTCTTAGTTGCCCTCAGTTGCCGTTCTAACCGCGATGCCACTCAAGACCCGCATTACCGAGGACATGAAGACCGCGATGCGGGCGAAAGATACCGCGCGGCTATCGGTCATCCGCATGCTGCTCGCGAGCATCAAACAACGCGAGATCGACGAGCGTAAAGCGCTCTCCGATACGGAGATACTCGCGGTCATCGACAAGATGGTGAAACAGCGCAACGATTCGATCGTCCAGTTCGAGGCAGGCAAGCGCGCGGACCTGGCTGCCACCGAGAGAGCCGAAATCGCCGTCTTGCGGGAGTATCAGCCCACGCAATTGACGCGGGTCGAGCTCGATGCATTGGTTGGGGACGCCATCCGGGTCACGGGCGCCGCCGGCCCGTCAGGCATCGGCAAAGTCATGACTGCGCTTAAAGACAAAATCGCCGGGCGCGCTGACCTCGCGCTGGTTTCCACTATCGTCAAAGCGCGCCTCACGGGATAGACACTGGCGCGGACGGCCGCAACAGTTCCCTCACCCTCCCGGCGATTCAACTGCCGAAGTTTTGCCCGCCGCAATTGGGACTTATGCATGTCTCTAATTGATGCGATCATGCTCGACAAACATTAGCCGATAGCGCTTGCCAAACGGTTTCGCAGGCGGCCCGCCGATGATCCCCAGCGACTTCATCCAGACGCTTCTCGCGCGAGTCGACATCGTCGAAGTCATCGCCCGCTACGTTCCGCTCAAGAAGGCCGGCGCGAACTACGTTGCGTGCTGCCCGTTCCATAGCGAGAGAACACCGTCGTTCTCGGTCAGTCCGACGAAGCAGTTCTATCACTGTTTCGGCTGCGGCGCGCATGGAACCGCGGTAGGGTTTTTGATGGAACACGGCGGCCGGTCATTTCCTGATGCGGTGGAAGAGCTGGCGCGCGACGCAAACCTCGAAGTTCCGCGCGACGAGCGGCCGGGACAAAAGGAGCAGCGCGCGCGCGAACAGGACTTGAACGAATTACTGCTCGCGGCGGCGAAGTTTTATCGCGCCCAGTTAAAGGACGCGCCGCGCGCCGTCGCCTACCTCAAAGGCCGCGGCTTGACCGGAGAGATCGCGGCGCGCTTCGGGCTTGGCTATGCGCCCGACGCGTGGCAGAACCTTAAAGCCTTGTTTCCCGAGTACGACAATCCCGCACTCGATGCCGCAGGCCTGGTCATCAGCGGTGAGAATGGGAAACGGTACGACCGCTTTCGCGATCGCGTGATGTTCCCGATCCACGACGGCCGCGGAAGGGTCATCGGTTTTGGCGGTCGCGTGCTGGATCAGGGCGATCCCAAATACTTGAACTCGCCCGAAACGCCGGTGTTTTCCAAAGGACGCGAGCTCTATGGGCTTTATCTAGCGCGCAACGGCATCCGCGAGGCAGGGCGCGTCGTCGTTGTCGAAGGCTACATGGACGTCGTTGCGCTCGCACAGCATGGCGTCGAATATGCGGTGGCAACCCTCGGTACGGCGACAACGCCCCTCCATGCGCAAAAACTGTTCCGTTTGACGGAAACTGTCGTGTTCTGCTTTGACGGTGACGACGCTGGCCGCGGTGCCGCATGGCGCGCGCTCGAAAACACGCTTCCCGCACTAGCCGACGGCAAGAATGCCGCGTTTCTGTTCCTTCCGGATGGCGAAGATCCGGACGACTTTGTACGCAAGCGCGGCCGAGCCGCCTTCGAACGCGCGCTCGACTCTTCGGTGCCGCTATCCGAGTTCCTGCTCTCGAACTTGAGTTCGCGCCATCCTCCGTCGACCGCGGAGGGACGCGCCGCATTTGTCGTGGCGGCCCGTCCCCACCTCGCGCAGATCACCGCCCCCGTGCTTCTCGCGATCCTACGCAGGCGCATCGCGGAACTCTCAGGCCTTCCCGAGTCGGAGCTCCGCGTGTTGCTTAATCTGCCCCATCCAGGACCCCGCGAACGACTGGGCGAGGGGAGAGACGCGACGGCTCGTCGCCCGGCGTCTCGTGCCGGCGTGCGGCGCGCGCCGTCGCTTGCGCGCGAGCTGATCTCCGGCTTGCTGCTCAATCCCGAGTTGGCGCGCGTGCTGCCGCTACCCCGTCCCGACGAACACACGCCCGAGGGCGCCGCCCTTGCCGCTCTGGTCGATTATTGCGCAGCGCATACCGAAGAACTAACGACCCCGGGCATCATCCAACACTTTGTGGGCTCCCCGCATGAAGCGGTTCTCGCCACCGCGTTGGCCATGGCCGACGATCAAAGCGTGACGCGCGAGCACGCCGAATCCCAGTTGCGCGCCGGACTTGACCGGTGGTGGGAGCTTGCGCGTCGTGCGGGCGACAGCACAGCGCCTTTACAAGAGCATGGCGAGGCAAGTCCCGAGGAAGCGGAACGTCTGCGGCAGCTCGGATTGGTGCGGCTGGGTGAGCCGACTGCAAGGACGCAGGGGAATACCGGCTAGGTCGCCCCTGGTACTCATGCGGCGTGGTAAAATTTGCGGTTTTCCCGCGCCGCCCCAACGTAGGGAGCTCCAGGGGCTACGGCAACGCCAAGCCACCCGCCTCGCCCCGCCCGTACGTTTTATTCAAGGATCATCATGGCCAAGAAGCCCGCCCATAAGTCGCGCGCCAAGCCCAAAGCGAACCGGGTTAAGTCCGCAGTGCGCCAAAGACTAAAACCAGCGAAGCGGCCCATGAAAAAGCCGGGAAAGCTCCTCGCGCGCACTAATGTAAAGGCAAAGAAGCCCGTGAGCAAAGCAGCGAAAGCGGCGAAAAAAGCCGCCCGCCCGGTCAAACAAACGGCTGCCCGACCAGCAAAAAAGCCGGTCGACAAAACCTCGTCAAGAATTGCGAGAACGGCTTCGGGCAAGACCAAGGGCGCTTCCAGACCGGCAACAGCGAAAGGTCGAACCCCCACCGCTCTGCGGGCACCGGCCACGAAGCTCGCGTTAGTTCGCTCGCCGGCCGCCAGGACCGGCACAGCGCCCGCCAAAGCGACTGCGCCCGGCAAAGCGGCGGTCGGTGCAAAGCTTCCGCCCAAGCTCGCACTCGCTGTCGGCGCGAAGACTGCCGCTCCAGCCGTGGCGGGCCGCAGGCCGACGTCCTCGGAAATCGCGGCGAAGCTGGCGGGCAAACGCGCCGAAGACGCTTCGAAGCGGGGCAAGAATGGCCGGCACGCCGAAATCGCCCCAAGGATCCTGACGCCTGCCGACGTCGAAGCACGCAAGCGTCGCCTGAAAACGCTGATCGTCCTCGGGAAGGAACGCGGCTTTCTGACGTACGCCGAGATCAACGATCATTTGCCCGACGACATTCTGGATGCCGAGCAAATCGAAGGCGTCATCTCGATGATCGGCGATATGGGCATCCAGGTGTACGACGAAGCGCCGGACGCCGAAACGCTGCTGATGTCGGAAACGCCGGCCACGGTTCCCGCCGAGGACGTCGAGGAAGAGGCCGAGGCCGCCGCGTCGACGCTCGACTCCGAGTTCGGCCGGACCACCGACCCGGTGCGCATGTACATGCGCGAAATGGGGTCGGTTGAGCTCCTGACGCGCGAGGGCGAGATCGAAATCGCCAAGCGCATCGAAGAGGGCTTGAAGCACATGGTCATGGCGATCTCCGCCTGCCCAATGACGGTGGCGCAGATCCTCGACCTTGCCGACAAGATCGCGAAGGACGAGCTGAAGATCGACGACCTGGTCGACGGGCTCGCCAACTTCACCGAACAGCTGACGGCGATCGACGATAACAGCGACGACGAAGACTCCCAAGAGGACGAAGAGGACAGCGTTGCGCTCGCTGCTGAGAACCTTGAGCGGCTCAAAGTGGCCGCCCTCGAACACTTCGCGACAATTCGTAGGCATTTCACGCGAATGCTCGCCGTGTTGCAGAAGGAAGGCCACAAGTCGTCCAAATATCTCGACCTGCAGAAGAAGATTTCCGCGGAGCTGATGCAAATCCGCTTCTCCGCGCGGATGGTCGAGCGGCTGTGCGATTCGGTGCGGACCGAAGTCGACAATATCCGGCAGATCGAGCGCAAGATCCAGGACCTGGTCGTGCACAAGGGTGGTATGCCGCGGCCTGATTTCATTCGCGCGTTTCCGACGAACGAAACCTCGCTGCGCTGGATCGATCGCGAGGTCGCGGCCGATCACAATTACAGCGAGCAGCTCGCCAGGTACCGGCAAGCGATCGTCGAACAACAACAAAAAATCCTGGATCTGCAGGCGCGCGTGATGATCCCCTTGAAGGACTTGAAGGAGATCAACAAGCAGATGTCCACCGGCGAGGCAAAAGCGCGCAAGGCCAAGCGCGAGATGACCGAGGCGAACCTGCGTCTGGTCATCTCGATCGCCAAGAAGTACACGAACCGCGGCCTGCAATTCTTAGACCTCATCCAGGAAGGCAATATCGGCCTCATGAAGGCCGTCGACAAATTCGAATACCGGCGCGGTTATAAGTTCTCCACCTATGCGACGTGGTGGATCCGGCAAGCGATTACGCGCTCGATCGCCGATCAGGCGCGCACGATCCGCATCCCCGTACACATGATCGAAACGATCAACAAGATGAACCGGATCTCCCGCCAGATCCTGCAGGAGACCGGACAGGAGCCCGACCCAGCTACACTCGCGGTGAAGATGGAGATGCCCGAGGAAAAGATTCGCAAGATCTTGAAGATCTCGAAGGAGCCGATCTCGATGGAAACGCCGATCGGCGACGACGACGATTCGCACCTCGGCGACTTCATCGAGGATCAGTCGACCGTCGCGCCGTCCGATGCCGCGGTCAACGCGTCGTTACGCGATGTGTGCAAGGACATCCTCGACACGCTGACGCCACGAGAGGCGAAAGTGTTGCGGATGCGCTTTGGTATCGAGATGAACACCGATCACACGCTGGAAGAAGTCGGCAAGCAGTTCGACGTCACTCGCGAGCGCATCCGACAGATCGAAGCGAAGGCGCTGCGCAAGTTGCGGCATCCGTCGCGGTCGGAGAAGCTACGGAGTTTTATCGAGGGCGAGTGAGCGAGCCGGCCGCAGGCAAAGGCGCGTAGCGCCCGTCGGCTCTCGACCGAGCAGAGC
>JBBJMT010000013.1:0-91452 GCA_037719965.1 Casimicrobiaceae bacterium
GTCGACATGGCCGAAGGCGAGCGCAAAGCGCGCGCCAGTATCGCACGAGACCTAGTGCTTCGAGCAGCGATTCGTCGGGTCGACTTCGTCAACCGCCGTCTGCGAGAGATGCTGCTCAAGGACGCGCAGACGCGTCCGGCCGCAATGCGCTACGGGCTGAGGTGGCTCAAGGCGGCGGATGAGAACGTCAATTGCGTCTTCGCCGGCGGAAGATTTCAGGCGGTATTGGCGCAGCGTTTGCACAAGCTCCGGACGGACAATTGCCGCGTGATCGGAACGGAGCAGGATGCCCGCAATAGCCGTCTGGACGCCGACGGAGTTGGCGCGGGCGAACAACCGCGTCAGTGCCTCCAGGGTTTCGGGATCGGCCAAACGCTGGCGAGCCAGCGTGTCCAGCGCGCGCACTTGCGTCCTTGAGCCATTCATCCGGGTGATGGCAGTGGTCAGCGCACGTAGCTCGTTGACATCGGCGATCGGGCGTTGGTGCAGATAGGCTTCGGCAATTTGCATCTCTTCGTCATTGGCGCTTGTGAGAGCTTGCAGTACGCGCGTGTGCGCCTGCGCGTCTCCTAGACAGGCCATCACCCCGGCGTGCCCTACTTTGTCTTCTGGCATCGCCCTCGCTCGCAACCCCGGCAACTCCTGGTCCAGCTCGTGTGTTTTGTTGAGCGAGCACACTAAGTCAACTTCGGTCGCGCCGACCGCGTTTCGCGCCAGCTGGTCGCTAATCATCTGCACGAGCTCTGCACGCTTCTCTGTCGATGAAAGCCACCCCAGACGGTGCGCGAGTTCGACCATGCGGGCCCGAATGGCGGCTTGATCGGCGTCGCGCGCGAACTCCAGATATCGGGCGCGCGCGGTCTTATCGCGCACGATCTCCTCGAGTGCCTGTGCAACCAACGCCACCTGCCGATCGCTGTTCGTCAGCGACGCGAAATATTTCTCGATGCGGTCGAGGAACATGCGCACTTCCGCCATCTCCCCACCGAGGAGCTGATGCACGAACCGAAGCTTCTGCGCAGCCGACAATCGCTCGTCGGAGAACTGGCACACGTCTCGGCGATACGCCGCCTGCGGATCCGAGGCCTTGAGTCCGCTGGCGACGACCATCGAGTGGGCGGCGAAGTGTTTGAGTAGCTTGGCATTTGCATGGCCGCTGCCCACTTGGCCCGCACCTCCGGATCGGAAGTAACGGCTGAGGACGGAGCCGGCAGTCGCTCCAAGCGGCGCGACCGCGCTGAAGCCATAAATCGCAGCAACGTTGTGAAAAATGAGCCGCATCTGCTCGCGCGTACTGTTGGCATGACGATCGCTCAACGAACGGGCGAGACGCTCGGCGTCAGCGCGCGAGTGTCCTGCACGGACAAGACTTCGCATTACTTCCCCGGACGCACTTTTCACCGGGTCCGCGTTGAGCGTGTTGCAACCGAAAAGGTAGACCTCCTTGAGTTGCGAGAACACGCCGGAACACGACTCACTGCACGAGACGCGTTCCATCTCGTCCACGCTCAAGAACTCGCGCGCGTCCACCCGATCGGAAAAGAATCCCGATTCACCATCATGGTGACCGGAGATGAGCAGAACATCGCAGCGAACGCCCCTGCGGCACGCCGACTCCAGCGCATCCGACCCGCCCTGTTGCACCAACTCTACGAATTGGAATTTGTCGGGCGGAAGGCTGCGGCGAAATATTTCCTTCTCGTCGGCCGAATTGACCGTGATCGTGCATACCGTTCGCTTTTCGGCCCCCACGCTCTGGGTCCATATGGCCGCGAGGAGCGCTGTGATGCACAACAATATAAGTGGTTTCGGCATGGGAGAAATGTAGATCGCGCTGACGCGCGTTCACGCGACGGGCCAAGGATGGATTGCAATGTTGACTTCAGAAATGTTGTGCTGTACGAAAGTCTTGAAGCGCCTTTGTACGGTCACGATGCAAGAGGCATTCCACAGCAGCGATGTGATTGTCATCGAACATTTCCAGCGTGCAATGAGCCCGGGCACGCGCCATTTGTCAGATCCCTCGACGTCCCGCTTCACGACTGTCTCCGATTACCTGTAACGGACATCTCGTTATCGCGCACCATAGCGAATTGATACCTGGTGTAATGGGTAGCGTAGCCTTTACTACAGAAGCGTTTATCGAGTTGCCGGCGTCTCTGCCGGTTGTAAGACGCCGTTCGTCCGACTGTCGTATTTTGCATGCGCGTTAATGGATACATTAGCAATCGACCGGCGGTGTATTCTCGGGACGAATTGCGCGCGCTGGGTGACGCGTTGCGCCCACATCCGTATGCGCTAATCGCCAGCGACGACATGTACGAGCACATCAATCTTTCGATTACGAGTTCGTCAACATCGGCAACGCATGCCCCGATTTGTACGATCGCGCCTTCGTCCTCAACGGCGTTTCAAAAGCCTATTCGCAAGGATTGATCCATGATTTCCGGGACGGGACGCTAAGCTCGACTTCCGCCAAGAACCCCGCGCCAATTCACCCGCGGGAATCGTTCAAACTTTCAACGGGTTTCGCATGCAAACCGTCGATCTTCGCCTCGATGCCCGCTGGATCGTTCCCATCGAG
This sequence comes from Casimicrobiaceae bacterium, assembly GCA_037719965.1. Classification (GTDB taxonomy): domain Bacteria; phylum Pseudomonadota; class Gammaproteobacteria; order Burkholderiales; family Casimicrobiaceae; genus VBCG01. Next base: position 2,585 of record JBBJMT010000013.1, read on the forward strand.
CCGACCGGAACGCTCACCGATCACGCGCTGATCATCGACAGGGGCACGATCGTGGCGCTGCTGCCAGGGGCGCAAGCCGACCACGCGTACGCGCCGCGGCAACGACATGTGTTTCCCGCTCACGTGCTGCTTCCGGGACTCGTCAATGCCCATACCCACACGGCGATGGCGCTGCTGCGCGGAATCGCCGACGACGTGCCTCTCAAAGCTTGGCTCGAAGACGAAATCTGGCCGCGTGAGGCGCGTTTTGTATCCCCCGAGTTCGTCTACGACGGCACGTTGCTCGGGGCCGCTGAAATGCTCAAAGGGGGAGTGACCTGCTGCAACGACATGTATTTTTATCCCGAGGACGCCGCACGCGCATTTGAGAGCGCCGGGATGCGGGCGGTGCTCGGCTTACCGATTCTCGAATTCCCGACGCCGTACGCGGCGGATGCGGACTCCTATCTGCAGCGCGGACTTGCGGCACGCGACGCGTACAACCATTCGGCGCTGCTCTCGTTTGCGTTGGCGCCGCATGCGCCGTACACGGTGCGCGACGTCACATGGGAAAAAATCGTGATGTTTGCGCGACAACTGGACCTGCCGATCGTCACGCATCTGGCGGAAACGCGTGACGAGGTCGATCAAGGCGTCGCGGCAGCGGGAATGTCGCCGCTGGCGCGACTCCACCGCCTGGGCGTCACCGGTCCCACGTTTGTCGCTATTCACGGCGTGCACCTCGACGCGAACGATATCGCGTTGCTCGCGACGCATCGCTGCCACGTCGTGCACTGTCCCGCTTCGAACCTAAAGCTCGCGAGCGGCATCGCGCCGGTGTCCGAACTCCTGCGGCGGGAAGTCAACGTGGCCCTCGGCACCGACGGCGCGGCGTCGAACAACCGGCTTGATCTCTTCGCGGAGATGCGCCTTGCCAGCCTCCTCGGCAAAGTCGCGACCGGCGATGCCGCGGCGGTGCCGGCGGCGATCGCACTCGCGATGGCGACGCGTAATGGTGCCGCAGCGCTGGGAATGGAAACGGTCGTCGGATCGCTGACTGTCGGCAAATGTGCCGATGTCATCGCTGTCGATCTTGAGTCGATCAATACCGCTCCCGTGTACGATCCCGTGTCGCATCTAGTCCATGCGGCCGGCCGCGAATGCGTTACCGATGTCTGGATCAACGGAGTTAGAATCGTCAAAGCCCGCCATCTGACCACGATGGACGAAGACGAGCTTTTGGCGAAGGCCAGGACGTGGCAGCACAAACTGCGGTCGAACGACGTCATCCCATGATCTCAACGCACAACGCCGACCCTGCGGAACTCGCGAAATTCGGCGCCCTCGCCCATCGCTGGTGGGATCCACAGAGCGATTTCAAGCCGTTGCACGAGATCAACCCGTTGCGTCTTGGATGGATCGAACGCGCGGCCGGGGGTCTCACCGGCAAGCGCGTGCTCGATGTCGGCTGCGGGGGCGGCATTCTGACAGAGGCGATGGCGCAGCACGGGGCGCTGGTGACGGGCATCGATCTCTCCGACAAGGCGCTTGGCGTTGCGCAGTTGCACAAGCTTGAGTCTGGTGCCACCGCGGAGTACCGGCTGATCGCTGCCGAGGCCCTCGCCGCCGAAGTCCCGGCAACGTTCGACGTCGTGACATGCATGGAGATGCTCGAACACGTGCCGCAACCTGAATCGACGGTTGCGGCCTGTGCGGCATTGGCTAAGCCCAACGGAACGGTTGTTTTTTCCACGCTCAATCGCAATCCGAAGTCGTATCTGTTGGCAATTCTCGGTGCCGAGTATTTGCTCAATCTGCTGCCCAAGGGAACGCACGACTGGGCAAAATTCCTGCGCCCGGCGGAACTCGCCGCCTTTGCGCGCCGCGCGGGTCTTGACCTCACCGAATTGATCGGCATGAGCTACAACCCACTGACCAAAATCTATCGGCTCGAGCCGGATACGTCGGTCAACTACTTGGCGTCATTCCGCAAGCCTGCGCCACTCAATGCTCATGCGCGGTGAAGACGCCGGCGTTCATTCCCGGCCTGCCCCGCGGATCCTCCCCGTCGCCGCGGTACTGTTCGATCTGGACGGCACGCTTGCGGATACCGCCGGCGATCTGGCGGGTGCGCTCAATCGCGTCCGCGCCGAGCGCGGGTTGCCGCCGACTCCTGTTGCCACGTTGCGGCCACACGCGTCTTCCGGGGCGCGCGGTCTTCTTGGCGCGGGCATGGGAGTCACGCCCGCGGCGCCGCAGTACGTTGAATTGCGCGATGCTTTTCTGGCGCATTACGCCGAGTGCTTGTCAGACACGACTGCGTTGTTCCCAGAGGTCGCCGCGTTGCTTGACGAGATTGAGTCACGTGCTCTGCGCTGGGGAATCGTGACCAACAAGGCTCGCCGGTTCACCGACCCCGTCGTCGCGGCGTTACAACTGCATAAACGCGTCAGTGTCATCGTCAGCGGCGATACGACGCCGCATCCGAAACCGCATCCGGCACCGCTTCTGCACGCGGCAGCGGCGCTCGAGCTGAATCCTGCCCAATGCGTGTACGTCGGCGACGACCTGCGCGATATAGTGTCCGGCAATGCCGCAGGAATGGCGACGATCGTGGCCGAGTACGGCTACATGGGCGTTGGCGATCCGGGCGTGCTCTGGCCCGCGGTGGGCTGGATCGCAACGCCGCTCGATCTGCTCGCGTGGTTGCCGGCGCGATAGAAAAGGAGTTACGCCGGGCATGCCCCCGCGTTCAATAACAGCCACTCACGCATGCCGCCGTCGCGCGCGCCGGTAAGACGGACCGCTTGATTGCCAATCAATGGCTTGAGAACGGCGCCAATCACATCCTGCGGGCTCGTCAGTGCAATGCCGTTCGCGGTTTCGATCCGATCGTTCTGGCTCATGCCTAGCATCGCCGCGAACCCGCTGCCATCGCGCACGACGAGCGATCCGCGTTCGGCCACGGCCAGCGTCTTCCACGTCTCGGGTTGGGCAATCATGCCAGCCAGCAATTCGGCGTTGAGGCGCACGATAGGACCTTGGAATCCTGCGGGGATAAGGCACGCAGGGTTGCGCGTCCTGGTGGCGATCGAAGCGCTCGCCGCTGCGACCTTTGCCGGTGCAGCGGGAGTGGCGCGCAATACGAGATCACGCTCGCCGCTGCCGTCGCGTACGGTGACGCCGTCGGGATGCACGGCGACCAGTTGCGTGGACTGCGCGATCTCCTGCCCTGCCGCGACCAGGCGCGGGCCCGTCGGGAGCCGAAACAGCGCCCATCCTTGACCCTCGCGTTCGGCGATGACTCCGAGCAGGCGCGTGTCGCCGCCGGCAAGCGTTGTCGCTGCCGGCTGCGTCGTCTCGCCCGCGGCCGGAGCGCGTGTGCCGGTAGCATTGAACAATCCCGAGGCGATAATCGTCGCCGCGGGATCCGCCGGAAGCGCGCTGCGTACGTGGACGGGGGACGGGCCGAACCAGCGCCAGCCCCAGAACGCGAGCACGATGGCGAGCAGTGCCAGCGCGCCAATGGTCGCGAGCGCGGCGGCAGCCGACCATAGCCATCCCGACGGGCGCGACGGCGCCGTTGCGCCGTTCATGGGCGCTTCAGCGATGCCAGCGCGTCGCTATAATCGTTCGTTTGCCGCACGGACCTTCCGCATGAATCCCCGTCTCAATCGGCTGCAACCGTATCCGTTCGACAAGTTGCGCGCGCTGCTCAAAGGAGTCGAGCCAAACACCCACAAGCAGCCGATCAATGTGTCGATCGGTGAACCGAGGCATCCGACGCCCGGCCTCTTGCTCGACGCCTTGAGCGCAGGTGCTACGGGACTGGCAAATTATCCCATGACCGCCGGCGCTCCCGCCTTGCGCGAGGCGATCGCCGCGTGGCTAGTCCGCCGCTATGGGCTAACGGCGCTCGATCCCGTGACCGAAGTATTGCCCGTATTGGGCAGTCGGGAGGCGCTCTTCGCCTTCGCGCAGACGATCGTCGATGCCAGCCGCGCCGCGCCGACGGTCGTTGTGCCGAATCCGTTCTACCAGATCTACGAAGGCGCGGCACTTCTGGCGGGTGCGGAGCCGTATTGCGTCAACGCCGATCCAGCGGCGGGATTCGCGCACGACTGGCGCGGCGTGCCGGCAGCGGTGTGGGGCCGGACACAGCTTTTGTATGTGTGTTCACCCGACAATCCGACCGGGCGCACGCTCGATCTCCACGCTTGGCGCGAGCTCTTCGCGCTATCCGACCGCCATGGCTTCGTCATCGCGTCGGATGAGTGCTACTCGGAAATTTATTTCGACGAAGCGAAACCTCCGCTAGGTGCACTCGCCGCTGCGCAAACGCTCGGCCGCTCCGGTTATCCCCGGCTCGTCATCTTCGGCAGCTTGTCCAAACGCTCGAACGCGCCCGGACTGCGCTCCGGGTACGTGGCCGGTGACGCGACCTTGCTCAAAGCCTTCTGGCTCTACCGGACCTACCACGGCAGCGCGATGTCTCCCGCGGTCGCCGCCGCCAGCATCGCCGCATGGAACGACGAGATACACGTGCGCGCCAATCGTGCCGAGTACGCCGCGAAGTTCGCGCACGTGCAGCCGGAGGTCGCGGCCGAACTTCCCTGTGCGATGCCCGAAGCAGCGTTCTACCTGTGGGTGCAGACTCCGATCGACGATTGCCTGTTCGCGCAACGCGTGCTGGCGGAGGAGAACGTCACTGTCTTGCCTGGCAGCTATATCGCGCGCGAGGCGCACGGAATCAATCCTGGCCGCGGGCGCATCCGGCTCGCTTTGGTCGCGTCGCAGCGCGAATGCGCTGACGCGGCGGAGCGGATTATCTCGCTCGCTCGTCGACTTTGATTCGGCACGGCGTCCCGAGTCGTTAGTTCATTGATGAACTTGGATTGCTTCGTTGCTCGGGAAACTCGGGCGGCATTTCATCGGCGCCGGCTGCGTCCCGTCGCCGATCGTTGCTGCTCGCCGCGCCGGTCCTAGAATCACGCTGATGAACGCTCCCGTACCTCCGCTGGCGCGAACATCGCATCCCGGATGGATGGCAGCACTTGCGCAAGGCGCGCGTCTGTCGTCGACGACGATTCTGCTGATTGGCGCGATCAACACCGGCATCGCATTCGTCCTGTGGACGGACGATCCCCGGCCTTTCTGGCATCCGTGGTTGACCGTCCAGCTCTGCGGTTTTTCGATCGCCTATTGCGTGAACGCCGCTGCACCGTGGGCCAAACCCTCCCCGATCATCCGGATGGTCGTCGCGTGCGCGATCGGATCGCTGCTGGGAACGGTGCTGACGATATTGCTCAAGGGATACTCGGTCGATTACGTGATGGCGCGCTGGCACTCGTTCGGCTATAACCTGTTCCTGGCGTTCTCCAACGGCCTTCTGATCAGCCTCATGTTCTATGTGAAGTTCCGCGAGGCGCGTGCGGCCACGGCGTTGCACCAGGCCGAGGCGGAACGGCATCTGCTCTCGAAGCAAGCGGTCGAGGCCGAATTGAAGCTCATGCAAGCGCAGGTCGAGCCGCATTTCCTGTTCAACACCCTTGCCTCCGTACATTTTTTAACCGAGACCGACCCGCCGCAGGCTAGCCGGCTGCTCGCGCATCTGATCGATTACCTCCGCGCCGCATTGCCGCAGTTTCGCGCGAGCGCAACGACCTTGCAAAAGGAAGTCGACTTGGCCGCTGCGTATCTCAACATCCTGCAAATGCGACTTGCGGGTCGCTTGAGCTTCGCCGTCGACGTGCCGCCGGAGCTCGCGCAGCACCGCTTTGCCCCGAACTTGCTGGTGTCGCTGGTCGAGAACGCGATCAAGCATGGCATCGAGCCATCCGCCGACGGTGGGCGGGTCGAGGTTTCCGCGCGGCGCGATGGCGATGAGCTGATCGTCTCCGTGCTCGATACCGGTCGCGGCGCCCGCGCGTCTACGGCGCCGGCCTCGGGAACGGGTTTTGGTCTGACCAACGTGCGCGAACGGCTGGCGGCGCTCTATGGTCCACGCGGTCGTTTCACGTTCACGCAAGAAATGCCGCGCGGCACTCGAGCAACGCTGTGCATTCCCTTCGAGCCGTCGGCCTGACGCGTTTACCGTGCCAACCGCGATCATCGCCGAAGACGAACCGAGTTGCGTGCGCAGTTGAAAGCGCGGCTGGCGGCCGCTTGGCCCGAGCTCGCGGTCATCGCCGAGGCGGGCAACGGCGAGGAGGCGCTCGCGCTGATCGACACGCACCGGCCGGACATCGCTTTTCTCGATATCAGGATGCCGATCAAGACCGGCCTCGAGGTTGCGCGCGGGCTCAACGGACGCTGTCACGCCGTATTTGTCACTGCGTACGACGAGTATGCGGTTGCGGCGTTCGAGGAAGGCGCCGTCGATTATCTGTTGAAGCCGGTGTCGCGCGAGCGCATCGACAAAGTTGTCGCCCGGCTGCGCACGCGGCTCTCGAGCGCTCCTCTCGATCTTTCGGCCGTGCTCGCGCGGCTCGCGGCGACGCAGGAAGGCGCCCCGCTCCAATGGATTCGCGCATCCCTGGGCGCAGCGCTGACGATGATCGCCACCAATGACGTTCTCTATTTCCAGGCCGAAGACAAATACACGAAGGTCGTCACGCGCGATGGCGAGTCGTTGATCAAAAAGCCGATCCGCGAGCTCTTCGACGAGCTCGATGGCGAGCGCTTCTGGCAGATCCACCGCGGGACCATCGTCAATCTCCACGCTATTGCGCGCGTCGAGCGAGACTGGCGCGATCAGCCGGTGATCCTGCTCAAGGATCGTCCGGAGAAGCTGACCGTCTCGCGGACATTTGCGCAACGCTTCAAGGCCATGTAACGTCGTGCAATGGAAGGCTCTATCGGGGCCGCCGTGGGGCGGCCTTTCTTATTGTTGCTGCCGGCACGCGATAAGCGAACGTGCGGGCGCTGAGGTTTATCGGCCGGCACGCCACCAAGTTCATGGCGGGCGGCGTAGTGCTGGGCCTGGTGGCGCCGCCGCTCGCGGCGCTCGCGCAGCCGTTGCTGATTCCGACGCTGCTGATCCCACTCACCTTGGCGCTGCTGCGGCTCGACTGGCGCGCCATTCTCGCGTATCGCCATCGCGCCTGGCTCGTCGCGGCGCTGCTCGCATGGTTGCTCGTCGCCTCGCCGGTGCTCGTGTGGCTCACCACGCTGCCGCTCGTCGCGTGGGGATTGCCTGCGCCGCTGCAACTCGCCCTCGTGCTGATGGCGGCTTCCTCACCGATTGTCTCGAGCGTGCCAGTGGCGTTGATCCTCGGCCTCGACGCGACCTTTGCGATCGTCGGCGTCCTATTGGCGACAGCGCTCGTGCCATTGATGCTGCCGCCGATGGCGTTGGCGCTCATTGGTTTTCAGCTCGACCTGAGCGTCCCGGAGTTCATGGGACGGTTGGGGCTGCTCGTCGGCGGCGCGTTCGTGGCCGCCGCGTTCATTCGCCGCATCGTTCCAGCCACGCGGTTGGCCGCTGCGCACGAGCTGCTCGACGGCCTGACGGTGATCAACCTCGTGATCTTCGCGCTCGCGATCATGGACGGGGTGACGGCGTTTGCGCTGGCCCGGCCGGCCTATGCGGCCGTCGCGACGTTGGCGGCGTTTGCGTTCAACCTGCTGTTGCAGGCCGCGGCGTATTTCGTGTTTCGCGGGTTGGGCCGGCGTGCCGCGCTCACCGCCGGGCTCTTGTCCGGTAACTGCAACATGGGGTTGGTGCTGGTTGCGTTGCAGGGCCGCGCCGATTTCGACGTCACGGTCTTTTTTGCGTTGGCGCAAATCCCCATGTATGTGCTGCCGGCGCTTCTCGAATCGACGTACCGCCGCGTGCTGTCCCTATCCGAGGACGAACGTCATATCACGGTAAAATGATGGTTTTCAATCAGGATTGCATGGAAGCGCTTGCGCACGCGATAGAAAAGGCTTGGGAGCACCGCCACGAAATCGCACCGGCGACCGCGTCGCATGCGGTCCGCGACGCCGTCGCGCAGGTCATCGCATTGCTCGATGCGGGCAAGCTGCGCGTCGCCTCCAAGGCCAATGGCGTATGGACGACGCACCAGTGGCTGAAGAAAGCGGTGCTCCTCTCGTTTCGCCTGCACGACAACCGGCGTTTGACGTTTGGCGGTGCCACCGGCAGTCCGCCATTCCAGTTCTTCGATAAAGTGCCGACCAAATTCGCCGATTTCTCCGATGGTGAGTTCGATGCAGCAGGCATTCGCGTCGTGCCGCCTGCCGTTGCGCGTCGTGGCGCCTATATCGCCCGCAACGTTGTGCTGATGCCGTCGTACGTCAACATCGGCGCCTACGTAGATGAAGGCACGATGGTCGACACGTGGGCGACCGTCGGCTCGTGCGTGCAGATCGGCAAGAACGTGCACCTGTCGGGGGGCGTCGGCATCGGTGGTGTCCTCGAACCGCTGCAGGCCAATCCGACGATCATCGAGGACAACTGCTTCATCGGCGCACGGTCGGAAGTGGTCGAAGGGGTTATCGTCGAAGAGAATTCGGTCCTGGGCATGGGTGTTTTTATTGGCCAAAGCACCAAGATATTCGATCGTGCGACCGGCCAGGTAACCTACGGGCGCGTGCCCGCGGGCTCTGTTGTCGTCGCGGGGAGCTTGCCGTCGAGCGAAGGTCAGTGCCATCTGTACTGCGCGGTGATCGTCAAGCGGGTTGATGCGAAGACGCGCGCCAAGACCAGCATCAACGAGTTGTTACGGCTCTAACAAGCCAACTAAGACGCACATGTCCGTCAGCCTCAAATCCCGTACCGATATCGATGGCATGCGCGTCGCCGGCCGCTTGGCGTCGGAGGTTCTCGATTACCTCACGCCTCACGTACAGCCCGGTGTGACGACCGGCGAGATTGACCGCCTCGCTCACAACTACATGATCGAGGTGCAGCAGACGATTCCCGCCACGCTCAACTACGCACCACCGGGCCACTCGCCGTACCCCGCATCGCTGTGCACATCGGTTAATCACGTCGTCTGCCACGGCATCCCCGGCGACAAAAAATTGCGCGAAGGCGATATCGTCAACGTTGACGTCACTGTCATCAAGGATGGCTTTCACGGCGATACCAGCCGCATGTTCTTCGCCGGCAGGGCGTCGATTCAGGCGAAGCGTTTGGCCGAAGTGACATTCGAGGCGATGTGGCGCGGCATTCGGGCCGTGCGACCGGGCGCGCATCTGGGCGATATTGGCGCCACGATTCAGCGTTTCGCCGAAGGCAATGGCTTTTCGGTCGTGCGCGAATTCTGTGGGCACGGCATCGGCAGGCAGTTTCACGAAGAGCCGCAGGTCCTGCATTACGGACGCGCGGGCACGGGTTTGAAGCTTCAGCCCGGAATGATCTTCACCGTCGAACCGATGATCAACGCGGGCCGGCCCGGCATTCGCTGCCTGGCCGATGGCTGGACGATCGTCACCGCCGACCATTCGTTGTCCGCGCAGTGGGAGCACACGGTGCTCGTGACCGGCGACGGCTACGACGTACTCACGACTTCCGCCGGTTCGCCGCCGCCCCCCTCGGCGCCTTCGTCGCCGCCGCTCTCGGCGCCCTCGTCGGCGCCGCCCCCGACGCCCTCATAGCCAGGCGCCCAGGTCATGGCGCCGGCGGGCCTGCTGGACATGCCATCCCCGACGGTAGCGGTCGGGATAACCGGCGTTCCTCGCGTCGCGTACTGGCGCAACGAGCTCAACTGTGGTCGCGACACTCTGCGCGCCGCCTTTTTTGCGCGCCCCGACACGCCCAGGCTGGTGCGTGAACAGACGTGGCTGACCGATCGCGTCGTGCGGGGCGTGTGGCGCGAGTGTGGCATGCCGGCAGGGGCGGCGTTGCTGGCGGTTGGCGGTTACGGCAGGGGCCAGCTGTTTCCCCATTCCGATGTCGACGTACTGGTCCTTTTGCCGTTGACGATGTCGCCGCCAGCGGACGCCATCGAGCGCTTTTTTGCTGCTCTATGGGACATCGGGCTCGAACTCGGTCATGCGGTTCGGACCATTCCCGAATGCGAAAGCGAGATGGGTAGCGATGTCACCATTCGCACGAGCCTGCTCGAGCGCCGGCTGCTCGAAGGGGCGAGGCCGCTCTTCAAACGATTCAGCCGCGTGTTCGCCGCGAATCTCGACGTGCGCGCGTTCTTTGCGGCCAAGTCGCTCGAGCAGCAGCAACGGCATTTGAAGTATCAAGATGCGACGTACAACCTGGAACCGAATGTCAAGGAAAGCCCCGGGGGCCTCCGTGACCTGCAGACCGTGCTCTGGATCGCGCGTGCGAGCGGCCTCGGACGAACCTGGCGCGAGCTGGCGCGCCATGGCTTGATGACGATGACAGAAGCGCGAGCGGTGTCGCGCCAGGAGCGGTTCATCGGCGCCATGCGCGTACGCCTGCATTATCTGACCGGCCGCCGCGAGGACCGGCTCGTGTTCGACCAGCAGGCGGCGTTGGCCGAGCAGCTCGCGTTGCGCGACACCCCGGGCAAACGCGCGAGCGAGGCGTTGATGCAGCGCTATTATCGGGCCGCGAAGCTGGTGCGGCAGGTCAACACGATCCTGCTGCAAAATCTGCATGCGCGCCTGCATCCCGCGGCAACGGCCCCGGTTCCCATCGACTCCGAATTCCAGTCCGTCGATCAATTGCTCGACGTGCGCGACGAAGATCTGTTCGCGCGCAGACCGGCGGCGATGCTCGACGCATTTCTGGCGGTCCAGCGCGATCGTAACTTGAAGGGGATGACGGCGCGCACCTTGCGTGCGCTGTGGCGGCATCGCCGGCTGATCGACAGCCGCTTCCGGCGCGATCCAGCAAATCGCACGCGGTTCCTCGAAATGTTCCGTCTGGGCCGCGGCCTCACGCACGAGCTGCGGCGGATGAATCTCTACGGAATCCTGGGCCAATACCTGCCGGCCTTCGGACGCATCGTCGGCCAGATGCAGCACGACCTGTTTCACGTGTATACGGTCGATGAGCACATTCTGATGGTGATCCGGAATCTCCGGCGCTTCACCGAACCGCAGCACGCGCACGAATACCCGTTGTGTTCGCGTCTGATCGCCGATTTCGAGCGGAGTTACGTGTTGTATCTGGCCGCGCTGTTTCACGATATCGCCAAAGGACGCGGCGGCGATCATTCGACGCTCGGCGCCCGCGACGTTCGCGCCTTTTGCCGCGACCACGGGCTGACGCCGGAGGACCACGATCTCATCAGTTGGCTGGTGCAGGACCATCTGTCGATGTCGGGGACCGCGCAACGACAGGACATCGCCGACCCGCAGGTCATCGCCGCGTTCGCGCGCAAGGTCGGCACGCAACGGCGCCTCGCAGCGCTCTACTTGCTCACCGTTGCGGATATTCGCGGCACAAGTCCGAACGTCTGGAATGCCTGGAAAGCCCGATTGCTGGAAGAGCTCTTTCACGCGACGCGTCTCGAGCTGGCAGGGGAAGCCATGCCGCGCAGCCTCGAGGACAGCGTGCAGGCGCGGCAAGTCGATGCGCAGCGTTTGTTACGGTTGTATGCGATTCCGGAGCAGAGCGAGCACACGTTATGGCGCCATCTCGACGTGCCGTATTTTCAGCGCCACACGGCCGACGAAATCGCCTGGCATGCGCGACATCTTTACTGGCGCGTGGATGCCGCGTCGCCCGTCGTCAAGGCACGGCTCGCGCGCTACGGGGCGGGCTTGCAGGTGCTGGTTTATCTGCCCGACCAGAAGGAGCTGTTCGCGCGGATCTGCGGCTTTTTCGGCCGGGCAGGCCTGTCGATTCTCGAAGCGAAGATTCACACGACACGATCGGGCTATGCGCTCGACACGTTCGCCATGCACGATCCGCTGAATCCGAACGCATCGTATCGGGAGACGATTGCATTGGTCGAATTCGAATTGTCGCGCCTGTTGGCCGAGCCGCCGCCGCTGCACCCACCGCCCGAAGGCAGGATCTCGCGGCAGTTGAAACACTTCCCGCTGACGCCGGAAGTGCAGATTTTTTCCGACGACAAAGGCACCCACTACATTCTCGAGGTGGTCGCCGGCGATCGTCCCGGGCTGCTGGCCCGAATCGCCTACACGCTCGCCAAGGCGAATGTGAACGTCGCCAGCGCCAAGATCAATACGCTGGGCGAACGCGCGGAAGACGTTTTCTTGATCGACGGCGCGCGTCTGCACGACGAGCAGGCGCTGCTGAATCTGCAGACCGCGCTCTACGAGCAATTAAGGTTGTAAGAAGTTAACCGATAACGATCACTCGGCGATGTCAGCCGCGGCGAGTTCGGGAAACAGGACGTCGGTAAAGCCGAACTCGCGAAAGTCGCGCACGCGCATCGGATACAGAATACCGTCCAAGTGATCGCATTCGTGCTGGACGACACGCGCGTGGAAATCCTCGCATACTCGGTCGATCCGGCGGCCCGTAGGCTCGTACCCTTCGTAGCGGAGCTTGACGTAACGCGGCACGACGCCCCGCATGCCGGGCACCGACAGGCAACCTTCCCACCCCTCTTCCATCTCCGGCGACAACGGGGTCAGCACCGGATTGACGAGTTCGGTAAAGGGCACGGGCTCGGCGTCGGGGTAACGCGGGTTCTTCTCAACGCCAAAAATGACCACGCGCAGCCCGACTCCGATTTGCGGCGCTGCAAGCCCGGCGCCGTCCAATGCGTGCATCGTATCGCGCAGGTCTTTGACGAGCGCCGCCAGGTCGGCAGTATCAAAGCGCGTGACTTCGCGCGCCCGCTGCAGCAGGCGCGGATCACCCATACGCAGGACTTCGCGGATCATTGCGGTCGAAACGTTCGATTCATAGCAGCGGCGCCACGTGGTTGAGCAGCTCGCGGACGTTATCCATTCCGCCTTCGAGAACTCGGGCGATGCCCTCCATCGACACCGCCTCCGCGCTATCGCCGCGGCCGGCGGCATAGTTCACGACGACACAGATTGAAATATAAGGCAGACCCAGTTCCCGCGCGAGTACGGCTTCGGGCATGCCCGTCATGCCGACGAGGGTTGCGCCGTCACGTTCCAGCCGGTCGATCTCCGCTGCCGTTTCGAGACGCGGTCCATTCACCGCTCCATAAACTCCGCCGTCGATGAGCCCGATCGATGCCAAGCGCGCCGCCTCGAGGCATCGGCCGCGCAACTCCGGAGAGTACGGATGGGTGAAATCGACATGTACGACCTGACTGTCGCCGCCATCGAAGAAACTCGTCGGCCGGCCGGACGTGTAATCGAGCAATTGGTGCGGCAAGACGAGATCGCCGGGACGGCATTGCTTGATACCGCCGACCGAGGCGACGGCGACGATGGACTTCGCCCCCTTTTGTTTGAGCGCCCACAGGTTTGCCCGGTAATTGACGCGATGCGGCGGGATCGTATGGCCATGGCCATGCCGGGCCACGAACACTGCGTCGTGCCCGGCAATCTGCCCGAACAGCAGGGCAGACGACGGATCGCCGTACGGCGTACGTACGACCTCGCGATGGGCAACCGACAACGAGGACAGCCGGGTGAGACCGCTGCCACCGATAATTGCGAGCATAGAACTTGCTTTTTCCCGTGACGGGGAGTTGCTTCCCGTGAAATGACAATCGGCGGGCGCGCTCCGGCTAACGACTTAACTGTGCGCCGGCGGGGTTCGGGCGCGCCTTTTGGGAAACGCTGGAAATGTTGCTGCATTCATGACATTATCATGGAACGGTGCCACGTGCCGAAAGAAGTCAATCTAACATTCTAGCTAGGGAAACTCATGTACTTGGATAAATTGTTCAAGTTGATGGCGGACAAGCAGGCCTCCGACATATTCATTTCCTGCGGTGCGCCGATCAACATCAAGATCAACGGCGTCGTGCAGCCGATTTCGACGCAGCCGATGGATATCGAAGCGGTGCGGCGGATTGCCTATGAACTGATGTCCAAGGAACAGGCGCGGGAATTCGAAAACGAGATGGAAATGAACCTGTCGCATCTCGATCGCGCCGTGGGCAACTTCCGCGTGAATATCTTCCGCCAGCGCGGCACCGTCTCGCTGGTCATCCGCTACGTCCGCAGCAACGTGCCGCCCTTCACCGAGTTGCGCCTGCCACCGGTGCTGCTCGATCTAGTGTTAGAAAAGCGTGGGCTGGTCCTCGTCGCCGGCGCTACCGGCTCGGGCAAGTCGACGACCTTGGCTGCGATGATCGATTACCGGAACGCCAGCAAAGCGGGCCACATCCTGACCATCGAGGATCCAATCGAATATCTGTTCGAGCACAAGCAGAGCATCATCAATCAACGCGAAATCGGCGTGGATACGATGAATTACGGCGCGGCGCTGCAAAACGCCCTGCGCGAGGCGCCCGACCTCATCATGATCGGTGAAATCCGCGACAAGGAAACGATGCAGCAAGCGTTGCTGCACACGCTGACCGGTCACCTTTGTCTGTCCACGATTCACGCCAACAACAGCTACCACGCGTTGTCGCGGATCATCAATCTGTTTCCGCATGACGCGCGAGCGGCCGTGCTCTCCGACCTCTCGATTGGCCTGCGCGCGATCGTTTCGCAACGGTTGATTCGCAACAAGGAAGGCGAGCAGCAACCGGCGGTCGAGATCCTCCTCAACACATCGCTAATTGCCGAACTCATCAAAAACGGCGAGTTCTCGCAGATCAAGGAAGCGATGGAGCAGTCGCTCTACCCGGGCTCGCAGACCTTCGAGCAGGCGCTGTGCCGGCTCTACCTCGATGGCGCCTTGAGCTATGATGAAGCGATGGTGGCGTCCGACTCACCCACCAATCTTGCCTGGCAGATCAACCAGAGCAATCCGACGTCGCGTGTGGAAGCGATGAGCAAGGAGCCCGGCGAGCGGCGTCCCGGCGCCGACTTCGCCAGCATGACGATCACTTCGGAATTGCTCGACCGCACGCACTAGGCAGGCGCGGCAACGGCGCGCCAGCCCCATCGCATCGCGGCGCTGCAATTCCTGCAAGCGACTTGTCTGTAGCGCTTTGCTACCATTCATCGCTATGGATATCGCCGCCCAACCGACGCTTGCGCTGACCCGGGAATTAATCGCACTCCGTTCGCTGACCCCCGAAGACGCCGGCTGCCAGTCCCGGATCATCGAGCGCTTGGCGCCGCTCGGCTTTGCCTGCGAAACGCTCGTGTCGAATGGCGTCACCAATCTGTGGGCGCGGCGC
Organism: Casimicrobiaceae bacterium; assembly: GCA_037719965.1. Classification (GTDB taxonomy): domain Bacteria; phylum Pseudomonadota; class Gammaproteobacteria; order Burkholderiales; family Casimicrobiaceae; genus VBCG01. The sequence goes on from JBBJMT010000013.1 coordinate 17,749, forward strand.
GGAACGCAGCGGCCGCTGGTCTGCTTTGCCGGGCACACCGATGTGGTGCCTACAGGGCCGCGCAGCGCTTGGCAAAGCGATCCATTCACGCCGACCGAGCGTGATGGCTATTTGTACGGGCGCGGCGCCGCGGACATGAAAGCGTCGCTTGCGGCGTTCGTCACGGCGATCGAAGGCTTCGTCGCCGAGCATCCCGCGGCGCCGGGTTCGCTCGGATTGCTCGTGACCTCGGACGAAGAGGGTCCTGCCACCGACGGCACCGTGAAATTCGTCGACCGGTTTGTGCGAACCGGCGAAACGCTGGATTTTTGCATCGTCGGCGAGCCATCGTCCGTGACGACGTTGGGCGACATGATCAAGAATGGCCGCCGCGGAACGCTGTCGGGGAAGTTGACGATTGTCGGCGTTCAAGGCCACATCGCCTATCCGCATCTGGCCCGAAACCCGATCCACCTCGCGGCACCGCTTCTCGCGGACCTCGCCGCGACCGTGTGGGACGAGGGCAACGAGTATTTTCCGGCAACATCGTGGCAATGTTCGAACATCCACGGTGGAACCGGCGCGGCCAACGTCATCCCCGGAGCGCTCGAGATTCTGTTCAACTTCCGGTATGCGACCGTCAGCACGCGCGAATCGTTGCAACAGCGATTCGACGCGATCGTCCGCAAACATGTGCGCGACTACTCGCTGGAGTGGACGGGCTGGGGCAATCCCTTTTTGACCGCGCGTGGCCTGCTAGTCGATGTTGTCGGCGCCTCTGTGCAGGAAGTTACAGGCTTGTTGCCCGAACTCTCCTGCACCGGTGGCACCTCCGATGGGCGCTTCATCGCAAGCGTATGCAACGAATTAGTCGAGTTGGGCCCAGTCAACGCGACGATTCACAAGGTGGACGAGCGCGTGGCGATCGCCGATCTGGAACCGCTGGCGCGAATTTACCGGAACATTCTCGAGCGGCTGCTGTTGCCGGGGTAGCCGTCGATGAGCTCGATTCCCGCCAATGAACTCGAGACCGTGCGCGACTGGCTGCGCTGGGCAGTCTCCCGCTTCAACGAGGCCAAGCTCCATTTCGGGCACGGCAGCACGCAGGCGTACGACGAGGCCGCGTACCTGCTGCTGCACGCACTACACCTGCCGCTCGATCGCCTCGAGCCCTTTCTTGACGCCCGCGTCACACAAGACGAACGGGCGCGGCTTGCGGAGCTGTTCACCCGCCGCATCGACGAGCGGATTCCGGCAGCGTATCTGACGCGCGAGGCGTGGCTTGGCGAGTTCCGGTTCCAGGTCGATGAACGCGTCATCATTCCGCGCTCGTTCATCGCCGAATTGCTACCGCAGGGGATCGCCCCCTTCGTCGGTGCGCCGGAGACTGTCACGGCTGCGCTGGACTTGTGCACCGGTTCGGGCTGCCTCGCGATCCTGCTCGCGCATGCGTATCCGATCGCGGACGTGGACGCCGTCGATATTTCCGCGGATGCCCTCGCCGTGGCGCAACGCAACGTCAGCGATTACAGCCTGGCGGACCGGATCAATCTGATTCGCTCCGATCTCTTCGGCAATCTGTCCGAAAAAACCTACGACCTCATCATCTGCAATCCTCCATACGTGACGGCCATGGCGATGGGAGAGCTTCCGCGCGAGTATCGCCATGAACCGGAACAGGCGCTCGCCGGCGGCGACGATGGATTGGACGCCGTGCGCACGATCGTCAAGGAAGCGCCACGGTTTTTGAACAACGGCGGGACGCTGGTTGTGGAAGTTGGCCACAACCGCGCCGGGGCGGAAAACGCGTTCCCTCGGCTCCCCTTCGTGTGGCTGCCGACGTCCTCCTCGGAGGACGCCGTGTTTCTCGTGAAACGCGAAGAATTGATCGCGGGGCGCTAAATTCATCCGACGCTCGGAAGCTAAAGCTAAAGAAGGCTTGTGCGTGCAACGGCTCGCGCGCTTATCGTCGCGTAGAATCGCGCTTCACTTTTCTCCAACAGCAGCCTCACGATGGCCGAACGTTCCGGCGGCGAAATTCTGGTCGCCAGCCTGCTTGCACAGAACGCCACGCACGCATTCGGTGTCCCGGGCGAGAGCTATCTCGCCGTATTGGATGCGCTGTACGATGCGCAGGAGCGCCTGCAATTTTTCGTGTGTCGCCACGAAGGAGGCGCGGCATACATGGCCGAGGCGTTCGGCAAGTTGACCGGACGTCCCGGTCTTTGTTTCGTCACGCGCGGGCCGGGCGCTTCTAATGCCGCCATCGGCATCCATACGGCGGCGCAGGATTCGACACCGCTGATCATGTTCGTCGGTCAGGTCGGATCGGACACCTGCGATCGCGAAGCGTTTCAGGAGATCGACTACCGCCGGATGTACGGTAGTGTCGCCAAGTGGGTGGCGCAAATCGATCGTGCGGAGCGCATTCCCGAATACACTGCGCACGCGTATCGAATCGCGAAGTCGGGACGACCGGGTCCGGTGGTATTAGCGATACCCGAAGATGTCTCGACAGCGCGCGTCACTTGTCACGATGCGCCGCGCGTCGACGCGATTGGCTCGGGGCCCGATCAAGGGCAGGTCGACGCGGTCCACGCTGCGCTCGAGCAGGCACGCGCGCCGCTGGTTATCGTTGGCGGGAGCCGGTGGGACGCTGCTGCGTGCCATTCTTTGCGCACGTTTGCCGAAGGCACTGGACTGCCCGTCGCCTGCGCCTTTCGCAATCAGGACCTATTCGACAATCGTCATTCGCACTACGCGGGCGATGTCGGTATCGGCATCAATCCTAAACTCGCCGCGCGCGTCAAGAATGCGGACGTACTGCTCGTGATCGGTGAGCGCTTAGGCGAGATGACGACGTCGGGCTACACATTGCTCGACGTGCCGGTGTCGCGCCAGAAGCTCCTTCACGTTCATCCGTCGGTCGAGGAACTGGGCCGCGTGTACCAGCCGGCGATCGCGATCGCGGCAACACCAGGCGCGTTTCTGGCTGCGATCAACAGCAAACGTCGAATAGGCCGCGCGCGGTCGCCTGATGCCGCAGCACAAGCGCACACCGACTACGAGGCGTGGCGCGAGCCGCGGCCCGTTCCCGGAGCGGTCGATCTGTGGCAGATCGTGCGCTGGCTTGACGAGCGGTTGCCCGACGATGCCATTCTTGCAAATGGTGCGGGCAACTACACGGTCTGGCTGCACCGCATTTTTCGCTATCGCGGCTTCCGGACGCAACTCGCGCCTTACTCTGGTGCCATGGGCTACGGTGTACCGGCTGCGATTGCGGCGAAGGCGGTGCATCCGCAGCGCATCGTCGTTTCGTGGAACGGTGACGGTTGTTTCCTGATGAACGGGCAGGAACTCGCGACAGCCGTGCAATATGGGCTTGCGATCATCTTCGTCGTCATCGACAACGGCATGTACGGGACCATCCGGATGCATCAGGAAAAAAATTATCCCGGAAGAGTCGCCGGTACAGAGCTGCGCAATCCGGACTTCGCCGCCGTTGCGCGGGCGTACGGCGCGCGAGGTGAAACGGTCGTGACAACGGCGGAATTCGCGCCGGCATTCGAGCGCGCGCTATCCGGTGCCGGGCCCGCGCTGTTACACGTCAGGATTGACCCGCAGGCGCTGACGATGAACGCTTCCCTCGACGATCTGCGCGCGCAAGGCCGCGCGGTGCATTCCACATAACGACCGCGGCGTCATGGACGAATTGCAGCCGCTTCTGGAAGTCGGCATCGGCACGACAGTGCTGTTGAGCGTCCTCGTCATTCATGGCGCTGGAATGCTTTTGATCCAGCGCGGTTTCGAGCGGTTCTGGCCAGCCATGGCGGCGCGGCGACGGCGAATCGTGCGCAACCTGTTCTTGGCGGCGCTTATTCTCGGTCTTCTGGCGACTCATTATCTGGAGATCCTGGTTTGGGCGGCGACCCTTGCGGGCATCGGCGCCTTCGCCGATTTGCGCCAATCGTTCTATTTCGCAGGAGGCGCTTATACGACCTACGGGTCGGAGGGTCTCTATCTGCCGGAGCAATGGCGGCTGCTGGGATTCGTGATTGCGACGTCAGGCCTGTTCACGTTCGGCTGGACGACGGGAATTCTCGTAAGCATTGTCAATCGCTTCTTTCAGCCGCGGCGCGGCGAACACGCATAAAATCGTGGGCATGACTCCGATCCGACCAGCGTTAGAAGAGCCGCTATCCCGGCATTGGCCCGCCGAGGGCATATCTCGCATTCCGTATTGGATTTACTCGGATGCATCCGTTTACGCGCAGGAGCAGCAGCGCATCTTCGGCGGACGTGCGTGGTCCTACGTGGCTCTGGAAGCGGAAATTCCTACCCCGGGCGACTACAAGCGCACGTTTATCGGCGACAAACCGGTCGTCGTGATTCGCAACAACGACCACGACGTAACCGTTGTCGAGAACCGTTGCGCGCATCGCGGCGTGCAGTTTTGCCAGAAGCACCTCGGGCACACCGCCGAGTTCGTGTGCCCGTACCATCAGTGGACGTACGATCTTGATGGCAACCTGATCGGCGTGCCGTTCCGCCGAGGGGTCAAGCGCCAAGGCGGAATGCCTGCCGACTTCGACCCCAGGAATCACGGGTTGCGCAAGCTCGCCGTCGCGCGCCGCAACGGTGTCGTATTCGCCTCCTTCGCCGAGGATACCGAACCGTTAGCCGATTATCTGGGCGAGACGATGCTGGGATTCTTCGATCGCATTTTCGACGGCCGCGAAATCGAAGTCCTGGGATACTCGCGCCAGCTCGTGCCCGCGAACTGGAAATTGATGTTCGAGAACATCAAGGACCCGTACCACGCGAGCCTCTTGCACGTGTTTCTGGTGAGCTTCGGCCTGTTTCGCGCGGACCAGCCGGCGATGGTCAAAATGGACGCGACCGGCCGGCACGGCGCATTGGTCTCGTGGAAAGCGCCGGTCGCGGCGGCGGGCGAAGTCGCCGACATGCGCTCGTTCCGGAAGGATTTCACGCTCGCCGACGCGCGCCTGCTCGATCCGGTCCGCGAGTATCCGGAATTCACCGTCGTCATGACGACGTTGTGGCCGAACCTCATCATCCAGCAACAGTCGAACACGTTGGCGATGCGCCAGCTCGTAACCCGCGGACCGCACGAGTTCGAGCTGGCGTGGACGTTTTTCGGCTACAAGACCGACGACGAGGCGATGCGCCTGCGCCGGCTACGGCAGGCGAATCTGATGGGTCCGGCAGGATACGTGTCGATCGACGACTCGGAGGTCATGAAGTTCTCGCAGCACGGTGTCAAGGCTTATCCGGAGGTCAACGGCGTCATGGAAATGGGCGGCCGCGACTGGAAAGACGAGCCGCACATGGTGACCGAGGGCGCAATCCGTTCCTTCTACGACTACTATCGCACCGTCATGGGCCTATGAACGATTTCGCCGCCCTGCCCGTCCGCGAGATGCGGTTGGAGCTGGAGGGGCTGTATGCCGAATACGCCGGTGCGCTCGACGAGGAACGCTTCGAGGATTGGGCGGAGTTCTTCACCGAAGATTGCTTCTACCAGATCATTCCGCGCGAAAACCATGACCTTGGTCTTCCCGTCGCCACCTGGCGCAGCGAGTCGAAGGCGATGTTGCACGATCGCGTCACGTCGATCCGCAAGACTGCCGTCTACGCTCCGCGCTATCTGCGGCGTTATGTGACCGGCATCCGTCCGCGCGCGGGAAGCGGTGGAACGATCACCGTTCGCGCCAACTATCTGGTCGTCGAAACGCTGCAGGACGAGCTGTCGCGGGTCTTCAACGCCGGCTATTATTTGGACGAAATCGTGCGTGTCAGCGGCGAATTCAAGTTTGCGCGCAAGGTATGCGTTTTTGATTCCGTGCTGGTGCCCAATAGCTTAATTTATCCACTGTAATGGCCGTGTCGGCTAAAAGGCAGCGACGGCGAAACGACGGCGAAGCGACAGCGAAGCGACAGCGAAACAACGGCGACACGACAACGCGGGTCAACCGCAATCAAGGAGGCTTTCATGAAACAGAATTTGCTCAAGCTAATCGCTACCGCTGCCGTCCTGCTGGCGTCGCCGCTGGTGTCACAAGTCGCACTCGCGCAGGCGTGGCCCAACAAGCCCGTCCGGCTCGTGTCGCCTTTCCCTGCCGGCGGCGGCAGTGACATCGTCGCGCGCCTTCTCGCGCCGAAGCTCGGCGAAGCGCTGGGCCAGCAGATCGTCGTCGAGAATAGAACCGGCGCTGCCGGTAATGTCGGCGCCGAGTACGTCGCCAAATCCGCGCCCGATGGCTATACGTTTCTGCTTGCCAACAACACCATAGTCATCAACCCTAGCGTGACCAAAACGTCGTTCGACGTGCAAAAGGATTTCGCACCCGTCGCACTCGTCGCCTCGACACCGGTCGTACTCGCCGTGAATCCGTCCGTGATCAAGGCCAATAGTGTCAAAGAGTTCATCGACCTCGCCCGCGCGCAACCCGGAACTCTTTCGTATTCATCGTGTGGCAATGGGACCGCCATGCATCTCGCCGGAGAGCTTTTAAAGCAGGTGGCGAAGATCGACATGACGCATGTTCCCTACCGTGGCTGCGCGCCGGCGATCACCGACGGCCTTGGGGGTACCGTTCCCGTGCTGTTCAACACGATCACCAACACGATTTCGCACGCCAAGGCCGGCAAACTCAAGATCATCGGCTTGGCTTCGGCGACGCGTTCGCCCGTCGATAGCTCGATCGGCACGATGGCTGAAGCGGGTTTGACCGGGTTCGACGCGGATATCTGGTTTGGCGTGATGGGGCCCGCCGGAACGCCGAGGGAAATCATCACTAGGCTGAACACCGAGCTCAACAAAGCGTTGCAGTCGCCGGAACTTCGGCAAAAGCTCGCCGACAACCTGTTCGATGTGCGCGGAAGCACGCCGGATCAGTTCTCCACCGTTATCCGCGATGACCTCGCGCGCTGGGCCAAGGTCGTCCAGGATGCCAACATCAAGCCTGACTAGACACGCCGATAACTGAAACTAGTGCCTGCGGGCGCCGCCCCGCAGGCGCAACGCGTACATCGACTGTCACAGGCTCACTCGCGCCCTCCACGTTAGGTCGGCGCGATGGTTGCGTTGCGTTGTCGGGCGCCGCTCGGTCGCGCGGCGACGGGCCCTATGGGCCTACCTCGGCCTATCGGCCTCGGCCGCCGCGCTCACTCGCCCGCCATCGCTAAAGCGCGGGCGCAACGCGCACATCGATCACGCAGACGCGCCCGGCCCGGACTGCATCGAACCCGGCGCGCATGGCTGCGTGCAGGTCGGCCATGTTCACGATCGGACCGATGCCTTGCGCGCCTTGCGCACGCGCGAGAGCCGCGAGATCGATGTCAGGATCGGCGATTCGCTGGCCGATCCACTTGTTCGCGACCGGTCGTCCGCGTTCGCGGGCGACTCGCTCCTGGTGGACCTCGTCGTTGTAAAACGAGCGATTGTTCGCGACCACGATGAGCAGCGGTATCCGGTAGCGCGCAGCCGTCCACAACGCCGTTACCCCCATCAAAAAATCGCCGTCACCTAGAATAGCCACGGGCATTCGATCCATCGCGTTCAATGCCAGCGCGGCGCCTACCGTCATCCCCGGACCGGAGCCGATACCCGCGCCCCCATCGTAACCCAGGTAATCGAGCGGACCATGGAAATCGCGGGCGTCGCCGGGCCAGCCGAGCGCAAGACGTACAAGCGTCAACGCCTCGGTCGGAGCCGCTGCCTCGAGGGCGTCGGCAATCGAGCGAACCGTCAAGAGATCGCCGCTCGCCGGTTTTCCACGCGCGTGATGCATAGCGGCAGCGGGCGGCGCAGCCGGGCGCGTCGGTAGCGCCGCAAGCAGCGGTGCGACGATTGCATCGGGCTCGGTCAGAAAATAGACATCGATGGGGGGGAGGCCAAAGCTCTCGCCGCCGAAGCCGCGATGCAGATGTGCATCCAGCGACGCGTGAATGACCTGTGCGGCAATCGCTTGCCCTTCGGACGCCTGCATCAAGGTTCCAGCAAGATCCACCCAATCGAGGCTGACGATGACGTCCGCCTGCGCGAGCGCGGACTTCGCTGCCGGCGCCAGGAAGAAGCCAGGCGGCCCGACATGCAGCGGATGCTGCGTGGGGAATGCGGCACCCTGCTTCAAGTCGGTCACGACGCGGGCGCCCAAATATTCCGCCAGTGCAACGCGCTGCTGCCAATCTTGCGGCGCCCGCGAAACGCGACCGGCGAGAATAACGGGATTGCGTGCAGCCGCGAGCAGGCGCACGGCACGCGCCAGCGCGGCCGGATCCGGCGCGCTGGGCGGCGCCGGCTGAAAACGCTGCGGGTCTGGCTCTGGCGGCAACGCAGCCAGTTTCAGTTCCTGCAGCGCGGCGTCGAAATTCACGTACACCGGTCCACGCGGGGCCGTCCGCGCCAGTTGCGCCGCACGCAGGAGCGATTCCGCCGCGGCGGTGATCGACGCGGGCTGGTCGTCCCATTTGGTGAAATTGCGCACCAGCGCGCCCTGATCGGCAACGGTATGTACCCAATCGATCCATGGGCGGCGCTTGGCGGCATCCACCGGTCCGGTGGCGCCCAACAGCAGGATCGGTACGCGATCGCACCAGGCGTTAAAAATCGCCATCGCGCCATGCAGCAATCCGACGTTACTGTGCAGCGCCACGGCCATCATCCGGCCGGATGCCTTGGCGTAACCATGCGCGATGGCTACTGCACTTTCCTCGTGCAGACACAAGAGCATCTGCGGACGGGTATTGCCGGTGTAGTTGACCAGACTGTCGTGCAAACCGCGAAAGCTCGCTCCTGGATTGAGGGCTACGTAACCAACGTCCAGACACGCGAGAACCGCAGCCATCACGTCGGACCCCCACACATCATCCGACGCTGCTCCCTTCTCGGGGAGCTCCTGCCGAATCGTCATCACAAAAGTTTTCGGCGCGCGCTCATTCCAGCGGCCACGACGGACGGCGCATCTCGAACGTCTCGCTGAACGTCGCGTATTGGTAGCCTCCCAAACGCGTCACCGGGCGCGCCTTGATCGTGTCGAAACGCCCATTGGCGTCGAGAAAACGGTCATCGATGTGCAGCGCGACGACGCGCCCGATGACCACGCTGCTGCGGCGCTCGCCTGGGCCGGTCGGTTCGATGTCGATGATGCGGACGACGTTGCATTCCAGGTTGACTGGAGACTCGGCAACCCGCGGCGGCTTGACTTTGCGCGACGGCGCCTTGGTCAGATGCGCAAGTGCGAATTCGTCGATGCCATGGGGGGCTGTCGCCGATGTGAGATTCATGCGCTCGCGCAAATCGTAGTTCACGAAATTCGCGACGAATTCACCGCTCGCGCGCGCATTGGCGAGCGTGTCCTTCTCGCCGCGGTCTTCCGGGGCGTTGCCCGCGAACATCACCATTGGTGGGGTGGCGGAGATTCCGTTGTAATAGGAAAACGGCGCGAGATTGACGAGCCCTGCGTCGCTTATCGTGCTGATCCAGCCAATCGGCCGTGGTGCGACGATGGCGTTGAAAATCGTATTCTTGTACGTCGCGAAGTCGGACGGCTCGAGATACATAAGGAACGATAAATCTACAAAAGCCCCGCACGCTGCAACACGCCGTCCAGACGTTTTTCCAGTTCGGGCGCGGCGGGTAGCATCGGCAATCGGTGCTCGTTGTTCTTCAGGAGGCCTAAGCGCCGCATCATGTATTTCATCGGAATGGGATTTGTGTCGAAGAAGACGGCAAGGTTCAATTCATGTAGGTCAAAGTGCAGCGCACGGCCACGCTCGAGATCGCCGTCGCGCACGGCGGTGCACAGCGCCGCGATCTTGCCTGGAACGAGGTTCGCGACGGCGTTCATCGTACCCACCGCTCCTAGCGCCATCATCGGGAAGGTGAACTCCTCGAGCCCAACGAACACGCGGAAGTCAGGTCCGAAACGGACGAGCATCTGCGTGACCAAGCCGAAATCGTTGACCGCATGTTTGATGCCGACGAAATGCGGCACGACTTCGGCAATGGCTTCGAGTGTCGCGAGTTCGACGCTGACGGCCGTGCGGCCGGGAATGTGGTAGATCATGAGCGGCAGATTGGTGCGCCGGCCCAAGTCAGTGTAGTACGCGACGAGCCCGCGCTGCGGCGGCCGGACGTAATACGGTGTGACGATGAGCAGTGCATCGACACCGGCGCGTTGCGCGTGCTCCGTCAACGTCACGGTCTCGGCGTGCGACTGCGATCCGGTTGCCGCGATCACCGGAATGCGCCCGCGGCAAACCTGGACGGCAACATCCACCAGGCGGTTGCGCTCGTCGAGCGTAAGCGTTGAGGGCTCCGACGTCGTGCCGTTGACGACGACCCCGTGGGTTCCGTTGGCGACCTGGAATTCGAGCAGCTTGGCGTAGGCCTCGTAGTCGACCGCGCCATTCAGGAAAGGGGTGACGATTGGGGGCGCCGAGCCGATCAACTGGTTCGGCGCGAGTTGGATCATCCTGGCATCCGATTGGTCGCGAATCCGCGCTCACGGCCCAGCACCGCCGCGGGGTGCTTCAAGCTTTCCTGCCACAGCAGCGATTCCATGTAGATATTGAGCGGCTGATCCTGCACCGTCAGCTCGTACACATAGTCGTCGTACGATGCATGATTGTGCACGGCCCACCCCGGCGCCGACAGCATCAAATCGCCGGCCTTCCATTCGTACCGATTGCCCGCGACGATGCTGTAGCCGCGTCCGGAGAAGTAATAGTTGATCGCGGCGGAGACGTGCCGGTGCGGGCGATCGATGATGCCGGGCGGGCGAATAGTCATCGTCGCAAAAAAATTCGGCGTGATGCCGTTGGTGCGCCCCGTCATCGGGTTGTAGTACATATAAAGCCGGCGTCCGACGTACTGCTTGCCTAGAGCTTCGAGCTTGTCGAGCTCGGGTTTCACCTTCTCCCACGGAAAATACAATACCTTCGAGGCAGCGACCGGCGGATTGATCAGCACCTCGTAGGGCATCAACAAGCCGCCGTCATCGGTAACGGCAAACATGCCGAAGGGATTGTTGCGCCGCAGATCGGCGTTGTCTTCTTCGTCCATCGCGGCACTCTCCACGTTGGTATCCGGCGGGGTCGCGCCATCCTCGCAGATATAAACCTGCATGTGCTGCAGCAGCGGCACGTTTGAATAGGTCAATCGTACCTGCAGCTCGGTGCCCGGGTTCGCGTGCGTGTAAGACGTGTACGACGGGTGATTCCAGACATCGTATTGGCCGAATTCGATCGTGCGTTCGTCGACGTTGCAGACGCCGGAACCTTTGATGCAAAAATTGATCTCGGTTGCGTTGTGGCGCATCGGCAGCGATGTCTCGTCCGGCTTGAGCACCGATAGCTTGACTTGAATGCCCGGCGCCAAGCCGGGTGCGTTGGGCGCGGCCAACGGGTGCGCGATCAGTGCCTCGCGCCGCCCGCTCGAAGGCACCGGTGCGCTCGCCAGCCGTTCGATTTCGGCGTCGATTGCTTCCTTGGCGACAACGACCGGCGGCCACGTTGTATTGAGCGGCGGCTCACGATCCGTGACGTCGATGAACTGTCCCTGGTACGGTGCGAAATGTTGGCGAAAATCGTTCATCGCGTTACTCCTTTGTTGAACCTAGTGTGCGAATTAACGTTGATCCCTGACCGGCGCCCCATCTCCTTCGAACCCATCGGCAAAGATGGAGGGGACCGGAGCCGCGAGACGTAGCGTGTTGACGGCGATCGCGTGCGTCACATAACGGCCGATCAGCAATACTACGGCGATTGCCTCTGCGGATGAGAGCAGCCCTGCCATTGCCTCGAATTCTATCGTGGCTTGACGCCCACCTGTGTTAACAGCAGCGATAGCGTAGCGTTGAACCGCGCGCTCGGCCTCGTTCATCAGATGCGCTCCCTCCGGATCCAGCCGTTCGACCTCGGCAATCCAATTGTGCCCATAACCCAAGCGCACCGACAGCCGCTCATGCTGATTGCGTTCATATTGATTTTCGAGAAGGCTCGCAACGGTCAGAACGATCGTTTCCGTCAGGCGATCGGGCAATGCCTCCTTGAGCGCGTCGGTAAACCGGATGAACGCAAGCAACGCCGCAGGAGCGTGCGCGGCGCGCTTGAACCATTCGCCCAGATACCCGAGCCGAGAGACGCGAGGCTGCAAATAGCCTGCGAGCTCGGGATGCATTGCGTGCAGTTCCAGCGGGGGAAGCGCTTGAGCCATACAGGGAAGGTTGTTAGCGACGAAGCGGAGCCTACGCCGCCGCTGCGGCCGGATCAATCCTGATGCGCAGATCCTAAAGAAGGGCGAAAGACGCTGTTCTGTTGCCGCTCGCCGCTCGCGTCCCTTCGACACTGACGGCAGGGCGTACCATTTCTCCCGTCGGAATATCCTACCGTAGATGATCAATGGATACATGGATCGAAGTCATGGCAGCGGACGCCATTGAGCCGGACAACGCGGTCGGTGTCGTCATCAATGGTCGCGACATAGCGATCTACAACGACGGCGGCGAATTCTTCGCCACCGATAATATCTGTACGCATGCCCAAGCGTTCCTGTGCGACGGCTTTCTTGAAAATGGCGAAATCGAGTGCCCGCTGCACCAGGCTCGCTTCGACATTCGCACCGGAAAAGTCATGCGGGAGCCGGCGATCGACGACATAGAGACCTTCCCGGTGAAAGTCGAAGCAGGAAGAGTCTTCGTGAAAATCGAATAAAACACCGGGCGATCGAAGGCATCGATTAAGACTACTCTCGACGCTGCCGGCCGGATTGTCATCCCCAAATCGTTGCGCCAAGCTCTAGGTTTGCGCAAATTGGCATGTTTAATAAGCGGTCATAGCCGAGACTTCACCTGACGGCGCAGAAAATCCGGCGTAGCATGCATTCTTGTCTTAAGTAACCAAGATGGTTGTGAACGATGAACACACCACTCTCGACACGACGCGACCTGCTGCACCGCTTGCCACTGCTTCTCCCGCTGCTCTTCGCCGTCCTGCTCGCCGGATGCGGGCAGCGCCATGCGGTCGTCCCTGACCGCAACGGTGAGCCATTGATGCTGCTGGGCCATGATCCGGTTGCGTACTTCACAGTCGGCAAAGCGATTCGCGGCAGTCCCGACATCGTTGCGCGGCACGAGGGCTCCACCTACTACTTCGTGAGCGAACAGCATCGCGCCATGTTCATGCAGGCGCCGGCCAAATACGTTCCGCAGTACGGCGCTTTCTGCGCCAGCGGCGCGGCATACGGCGTGAAACTCGGCAGCGATCCGACCGAATTTCGCATCGTCGATGGGCGACTCTTTGTTTTCGGCGACGTGCTGGGTCGCGAATACTGGCTGATGGATCCCAAGTGGCATATCGAGAAAGCCGATGCGTTGTGGCCAGAGACCGGTGCGTACGGCCACCGCTACCAATCGCTCAAGCGATTCGCGTTCAAGGTGCCCTGGTACAAGAATGGGAAACAGGTGCACGACGAGTGGCAGACCGCGCATCCCGGCGCCAAAGTCGACTACGACCCGGGCGGTGTGTTTACCAATCTTTTCGTCAAGTATCCGGGTTGGCGTGCACGCGAAGGGTACGGGCAGCCCGCGCTCGGCCTGGTCGGCGTCGATCCTTGCCCGCCAGCGTGCGCCGGTGTGGAATCGAAGGGCTACGCCGCCCAATAAAGCGCCCAAACGGACGGCACGCTGCCGCGGGCGCGAGAAAAATCGACAACGGATCGCGATCGGCGCGGGCCGCTCCGAATCGCTTTAGCGTTGGGCCAGAAACTGCGCGATGCCGTTCCAGAAGAGGTTCGATGCGCCAAGCGTGTTGTGATCTTCGCGCGGCACCGAGAGCCACGTCTTCGGCCCTGCCCATGCGTCGAACAGCGCACGCGAACGATTCACTGGAATGATGGAATCCATTTCGGCGATGATCGCAAGCAGCGGCATCTGATTTTGTCTCGCGGCATCAACCGTGTCGAAGCGGTGCCGCAATAGCAGCGACACCGGCAACCACGGATAGTGCTTCTGGCCAATCGCCGCGAGGCTATCGAAAGGTGAGACCAGCACCGCGCCGTTGATGCGTCGCTTCGCGGCAACGTGCGTCGCGAGGGCGGTGCCAAGGCTGCGCCCGAATACGACGATGCGTGCCCCGTCGATGTCATCGCGCTGTGCGACCGCATCGTAGATCGCCAGCGCATCCGTGGTGAGTTCGCGCTCTCCTGGCGCACCCTCGCTCGCGCCGTAACCGCGGTAATTGATGGCAACAATCGACCACTCGCGCGGCCACCGTGCATCCGCCAGCGTCCACGAAACTTCCTCGGCATTGCCGCCGAAATAGATGACCGCGGGGGCACGCGCGGCGGCGCTTCTGACAATCCAGCCGCGCAAGCGAATGCCATCCGAGGCGACTATTTCCAACCCGACGGCACGCGCCGGAAGGTGAGTCGTCGCGGTAATTGGCTGCGGGAAAAAAATCAGACGCTCCTGCCCCAGCCACGCTGCCGCCGGCACTCCTAACGCCAATACGGCAGCGAGAATGAGCCATTCCATACCGTTGCGCCACTTATCGCGCCACCCTCGCGGTGGTTGGTCCGCCATCGTGAAATTATAGGTGCGGTTGCCCTGCTTCGCCGTGTCCGGTCAGAAGTCTCCGCTAGCTTTCTCTTTGTAAGCGTCGCGCAACTCGCGCTTGAGCACCTTGCCGATAGCGCTGCGCGGGAGAGCCTCCATCGTCTCCACCGCGGCCAACCGCTGGATCTTGCCGAGCTTCGCATTCGCCCATTGCCGCAATTGCTCGGCATCAAGCAGCGCGCCCTTCTTCGCGACCACGAACGCCACTGGGGTCTCGCCCCATCGCGTCGACGGCACGCCGACGACGGCAACCTCGGCGACGTCGGCATGCTGGCGAATGACCGCCTCGAGATCGCTCGGGTAGATGTTGAAACCGCCCGAGATGACCATGTCCTTTTTGCGGTCCAGCAGCACGAGGAAGCCATCGTCGTCAAAGCGGCCGATGTCACCGGTGCGGAAGAAGCGCTTGCCGGTTCGATCGAACCATTCGGCTTCCGCCGTCCGGGCCGGCTGCCCATGATAGCCGGTCATCATCGCACCCGAATGGCCGACCACTTCGCCGATTTCGTCGCGCGGCACCTCGCGCCCGGCATCGTCGATCAGGCGAATGTCGTGTCCCGGGGCGGGGCGGCCGACGGTGTGCAGTTTGTCCGGATTCTCTTGGGCGAAAAGAACGGCCGTACCCCCACCTTCGGTCATTCCGTAAAACTCGACGAGGCCGCCCGGCCAGCGCCGCAATACATCGGCTTTGAGAGCCGCGGCGAACGGCGCGCTGGTACAGAGCTTGATTTGAAAGGACGAGAGGTCGTAGCGTTCGAAATTTGCGAGCGCCATGATGCGCTGGTACTGTACGGGCACTAGCATCGTGTGTGTAACACGGTGTTGCTCGGCCAGTGCCAGATACCCCGCGGCATCGAACTTCCCCATCAACACCACCGCGCCTCCCAGCGCCAGCGTCGGGAAGACGCATACCAGCGTCGTGTTCGAGTAAAGCGGTGTGGCGATTAACGTCACGCAGTCAGGACCATAGCCGTACAACCGTCCGCGCTGAATTTGCGACCAGCGCATCGCGTGCGGTTGCGCGATGCCTTTCGGAGTTCCAGTGGTGCCGGACGAATAGATGATGTTGAACGGCCACTCGGGCTCGATCATCACAGGCTGCGGTTTCGCGTCAACGTCTACTAACCAGGACTGCAACGATTCGCCGGTGGTGGAGCCATCAAGTGCGATGCACGTTGCCGCGATCGCAGCGCGCATAGGCGCGATGGTCGTCGCTGCTGCCTCGTCGAGAAAGAGGTGTCGCGCGCCGGCATCAGCCACCATTTCGACGAGACTCTCGACTGTCGTCGACGGGGCCAGCAGCGCCACGGCGACGCCCGAGCGCAAGGCGCCGAGAAAGATGACCGCGTATTCGATTGAGTTCGCGCTGCAGATAGCGATAGCGGCACCGGGGTCCGCGCCGTCGCGTTGCAGCGTCGCGACGACGCGGTCCATCAGTGCGTCGAGATCACCGTAGTCGAGCGTGCGGCCTTCCTGTACCAGCGCCACATGCCGCGGCGCGCGCTCCGCATGGATGCGTATCAAGTCGGTAAGAGTACCGAAGTCCCGTGCGAGGAGGTCTGCGAAAGCCATGCGTTGTCATAAGCCCCGGTGTGGTCGGCTCGCTGTGTCTGATGATGACCGGAAGCGGTCGTTAAATGTCGTATTTCGGCCCCCAAAACTCCAATAGGAAGCGCCACTCGCCGGAGCAACACCGGCGACGTCAGGCGAGGTGCACCGTTCCGGGGGAGGGCAAGCCGATCGATTTCTTGAGAACTACGCGGTAGCTCGCGAGGTCGGCGTCGCGGTAGAGGCAGTTCGCGACAGCCCAGAGATAGAGCTGGAACGACCTCACCACCTTCTCGCCGAACTTCCGGGCGAGCTCCGCACTCGCAGCGTCGAGTCTTTCGGCCCACGCCTTGGTGGTGAGGAAGTAGCTATGCCGGTCGTTGTGAATCGCGATAATCTCGAAGGGAACGTCGTTGGTGGCGGCGATCAGCTTGTGCATGACGACCGGGCTGTGATCACCCTGAAACACATGCCGGTGCGTGAACGTGCTGATCGCGTATTTCTTTCGGGTCGCGACGAAATCCAGGTACACATAGCCGCCCGGCTTGAGCAGTGTGTCGAAATGACGCATCAGCCGCTGATATTCGGGCAAATGCTCCATCACTCCCAGCGCGACGATCGCGTCGAAGCGCTGGGGAGATTTGTGGTCAAAGATGCTTTCCAACCTGGGCGTGAGCCGCCCGTTGTAGGGCTCTTCCGCGCTCAGTTTCGAAAGGTAAGCGAATTGTTCTTTCGACAACGTAAGCATGGTCACGTCGTTTCCCCGGCTCGCGGCGAACCTGGAAAATGAACCCCAGCCGGCGCCGAGATCAAGCACTTTGGACCCTGGCCCGAGGCGGCAGGTGTCGCAAATGTAGTTCAACTTGTTTTCGGCCGCTTCTTCGAGACTCTCGTCCCCGGTACGATAGAGCGCCTGCGAATAGAGCCGGTGGCGCTTGTCGAGAAAAGTCCAGTAGAACTCATTGCCGAGATCGTAGTGCGTGGCGATGGCTTTCTTGTCGGTCTTTTTTCTTCCCGCGAGCAACGGTTGCAGGAAACGCATCAATGACAGGACGGGGTGATCGTCGGAGAACAGTCTGCGGAGCTCGAACGCCTGCAGGAAATCGCCTTCGAGGTCGAGGTCCGAGTTCACGTACGCGTCGGCGATCGCATATTCGTCCAACGACACGAGAGCCCGCGATCCGAGTTGGTTGCGGACATGGACCTTGAATGCCGGAGGCGTCTCCGATCCGTATCGATTGCCTTCGTTGCGGAACTTGTGGACCTCGCCGCCAGGCAACGTGAGATCGAATGCGGCCGCGCCTTTTTTCGCCAAGTGGCGCCGGAATGTCGACACTAAGCGCTGTTGTTGTTCTCCCTGAATCGACACATCGCCCCCTTTTTTTGTCTTCGAATTCCTATTCCCCCGGTTCGCGCTTTTAGCGAACTCGCTCGGTCAATCGATCATACTATCCCGGGACTGACCAATCGCGCCTGCCGCCGCGTCCAGCTCGTCAACGAGTGCCTTGCTTTTTTCTCGAGTGCTGTCGCGCCCTGCTCCTTCGCGATCGCGACGGCGCACGCGCGAGTTCGGATGCGTATGCGCATCGAGCAGCAGCAGGGCGTCGTGTCGCTTGTCGTGCGCGACGACCGTAAAGTTGCGCAGCGCGCTCTCGGCGAATTTCAGATTCCTCGCGTTCTTCGCCGGCAGCGAAGACAGAAATCTGCCGATGTCTTCCTCGTTGTAGGGCAGTTGCCGCTGGGCGATTCGGCGCAGTCTAGCCCGCAAGCCGGGGGCGTTCATCGTCGAGCGAATGATCCGATCGAAGTCTCGTCCCGCCGCGTCGTCGAACAGCGAGCATTGGGCGAGGACATAAAACCACACAATCGCCGCGCCGCCGCTCATGCCGTAGATCGCCGCGAATTCGGACAATTCGTTCAACGAGAAGTTTTTCAGAAACGAATAGTAGTGCCAGGCGTTGAGGCCAGTGCCCCGGAAGACAAGCACCGAGCGCTTCCGCCATTCCCCCGCGCGAAGCCTTGCCACATATTCCTTCGTGGTCTTCGCTTCTGCCGCCATATTGAAAGTCCCCGCGAGACGTCCAAAGCTGCTTGAAAAGCCGGGAAAAGTATATATGAGACCGCTGCCCGCTCCAGAGCGAGGCTGACGCGACAGGGCGCGCGCGGCTCCTTTCGACGGAAATCGGCTGCGCAAGTTTGGGCGCCCGGCCATCGTGGGTCACGCACGATACAATGATTGAAGGAATGAGGGATCGAATCGTCCCTTCGAATAAACTCGTTGCGCGACTGTCGCGTGGTCAAGCAGCGACGAAACAGGTGCGACGTCGAAGCCACGGTCGCTCTAGTTAAGCGCAACGAGCACTCGCGAATTAGCGGATGACAAAAGAGTCTCGCGGTAACGACGGGCACGTGCTTGTTTTCTGGCACAAGAAGGATCCCAGGCCGCAGGGTGAGCTGGAATCCGCCCACGCCTGGGTGCGCCTGTCGGTGAGCCTTTTACTATCCACCATCGGCGGCGTGGGCATGTGGTCGGTTGTGGTCGCGCTGCCTGCGGTGCAAACAGAGTTCGGTGTCGCCCGCGCGGATGCGTCGTTGCCGTACACGCTGACGATGATCGGCTTCGGCGTGAGCGGCGTTTTGCTGGGCCGGCTTTCCGACCGTTTCGGGATCATGATTCCCGTCATCATCGGAACGGTGACGATGGCGCTCGGTTACGCCGCTGCCGGAGTGGCCGCCAACCTGTGGCAATACGTGCTCGCGCAAGGGTTGCTCGTCGGCGCTGGCAGCTCGGCCACATTTGGACCGCTCCTCGCGCATACCTCTTTGTGGTTCATCCGCCGGCGCGGCATTGCGGTGGCGATCTTTGCGAGCGGAAATTACCTCGCAGGCACCATATGGCCGCCGGTAGTCCAGCACTTTATCGAGAGTGTGGGCTGGCGTCAGACTTATTTCGGCATCGCCCTTTTTTGCGTGGCGAGCATGCTGCCGCTGGCGCTGCTACTGAGGCGGCCGCCTCCGGTTACCGGGCCGGCACCGGTCAGCGCGGGTGCCGCGTCGCCGGCGCGGTCCATGCAAGCGCTCGGACTTTCGAAAGGCGCATTGCAAACCTTACTGATCGTTGCCGGAGTGTCCTGTTGCGTGGCGATGTCGATGCCGCAAGTACACTTGGTCGCATACTGCGGCGATCTCGGTTACGGGCCAGCGCGCGGTGCGCAGATGCTGTCGCTCATGTTGGCCTGCGGGATAGTGAGCCGGCTGACGTTCGGTTTCATCAGTGACCGCA
Organism: Casimicrobiaceae bacterium; assembly: GCA_037719965.1. GTDB lineage: Bacteria > Pseudomonadota > Gammaproteobacteria > Burkholderiales > Casimicrobiaceae > VBCG01. Next base: position 37,198 of record JBBJMT010000013.1, read on the forward strand.
TCGGCGGGCTGCGCACGTTGCTGCTCGGCTCGAGTCTGCAGTGTTCGGCGCTTCTGCTGTTCCTCCCCTTCGACGGGCTCGTGTCCCTCTACGTGATCTCGGCGCTATTTGGTTTGTTTCAGGGCGGCATCGTGCCGTCCTATGCCATCATCGTGCGCGAATACTTCTCGCCAAGGGAAGCCGGTGCCCGAGTCAGCCTCGTGATCACGGCAACACTCTTCGGCATGGCGTTGGGCGGGTGGATGTCCGGTGCCATCTTCGACTTGACCGGCTCGTACGACGCCGCTTTCGTCAACGGCATCCTGTGGAACCTGCTGAACGTTGCCATCGCCCTATGGTTGTTGCGCCGGGCGACGGCGCGGCCTGCACGCGCCCGAGGGGGAAAAGCGGACGTTGGGCTCGCAAAACAACTTCCGTAAGAAACCGCGGTAAAGCTCAGCGCTAGTGTGCCTGGTGTGCCATTGGTTTACTGCGCGCGCTCGCTGCTGCTTCTGAAACGACGGGAGCTCGCGAAACGCAACAATCTTTCGCCCCCGGTATTGCTGATACTCACTGATAAATATCTGGATGTCGCTGTACGGGCCGGCAATCCGTCCGGGACGCTTCGAGTCACCAAAAAAATAAAGCTGGCCGTCGCGCTTGAAACTCACCAGCCAGTGCAAGCGGAGGGTGTTTCCGTCGATTTGAATCGGGTCAAACTCGATCATCAGGTACCTCGGGTCGCTAGCGGGATCGATTTGTTTCAGCGTTTCGACCGCAAAGCGCGCCAAATCGACGCAAACGCCGGATTTGGCGTCGAAGAATTCAGATGGCGTACGGATCGCGAGCGGCATCTGCTTGGCACGTTGGGTTTCGGATAAGCGAATGGCTCGTGCTCTGTCGTACGAAAAATTCGCTGCGATCCACGCGTTGATGTCTTCCGGGGTTTTCCAGATCTGCATTGAGCGTTCATGCGAATCGGCCGCTTTGAATGGAACTGTCGCGTCGCGTGCGTACTCCGGCTCATCGGAGTCTATAGCCGAAGGAGCGGTGGCGCAGCCGCACAGCAACAGCGCTGATAAGACGAGCAACTTGCGCATGCCAATTACTCTCCGTCGTTACGATGATTTCAGGTGCCAGTGCCCTTTCAGCCGCCTCTTTCGACAAACGCTACTGCTTGAGATCGTCTCGCTCCGGCGCGGCCATCACCGTTGCCAACATCGTCGCAACCAGTTTCTCGGCGTTCCCGATTTGAGCATGAGCATCCGCGGCGCATACGCGACGCGAGTCGGGCCATTGCTTGAGCTGGTCGCGCTCGCGGTCGATGTAGCCCGCGGTCTGCGCTTCCATCGGGTATCCGTCGGCCATGCGGATCGCCGGGGCCAACACCTCGGCGAGCGAGAGCTTGCCGTACTCTGCGAGCATGGTGAGAATGCCTCCCAGCGTTCCCGGCGTGACCGCGGCGAGCGGGCCATAGGCCGGCGGGTAGTCCAATCCCTTCGACCGGAAGAACTCCGGCGTCGCGCCCGCGGGTGCTGCGCCAAGCGCGTTGATGCCGATGACCTTCTTCGTGTGCGGGTTCCAGATCAGCGCCTGAGTCTCACCGCCCCAATGCAGAACATCCCACATCGTGGCGGCGGCGGCGATCATGGCGCAGGCGGCATCCACTGTGTTTCCGCCGCCCAGGAAGATCTTCGCGCCGGCAGTGGCGGCCAGGGGTTTCCCGGTGACGGCCATCCAATCCTGGCCGTGCAGCGGCGGCTTCTGCGTGCTCTGCGCGGTTGCGCCTTCCGGCAGTGCAACGACAACAACATCACCATCAAGCGAATGTTCGTCCTCACGTGATGGGGTATTACTCGTACTGCGCCGAAATGCCGGCGCCACCGTGATCCCGGCCAGTCGTGGACGGGTCTAACCGACTCCTCGAAGCGGCACAGGAAATCCAGCGATTCTGCGAAAGCCGTGAGTGGCGTTTCTGCTTCATCGGTGGCGTCACCGTTCAACACTGGGGCGAAGCGCGCCTCACCCGCGGTGCCGACGTGACCGTGTTCACCGGGATTGGCGACGAATCTCGCTACATTGAAGAACTGCTCGGCGGATCGGCCGCAGGACTGGCTCGACGTCGAGGGCATCATCGTGAAATCCAGTCGCCTGATCGATTGGAACGAAGTGCGCGCGGATCTGGCGGCTCTGCTCGAGCTCAAGGGAGACACCTCCGCACTAGGACGTCTCGACCAACTGCTTTCGCGTCTTTCACCGCGGTAGCGTTGTATCCAGCCTCGCTCGGCGGCTATTCAACGGGCAGGAACCCATCAACGGAAAGATAGCGCTCGCCCGAATCGAAATTGAAGCCGAGCACGCGGTTGTCTGCCGGGAGCTCCGGCAGTTTTTGCGCGATGGCCGCGAGCGTGGCGCCGGAGGAAATGCCGATCAGCATGCCCTCCTCACGCGCAGCGCGCCGGGCCATCTCCTTCGCGGCCTCTGCCTCGACCTGGATAACGCCGTCGAGCAGCGTCGTGTCGAGATTCTTGGGAATGAAGCCGGCGCCGATGCCCTGGATCGGATGCGGCGAATGCGTGCCCCCGGAAATGACTGGTGACGCGGTCGGCTCGACCGCAAACACCTTGAGTCGCGGCCATTGCTTCTTTAACACCTGGGCACAGCCGGTGATATGACCGCCGGTGCCCACACCCGTGATCAGCGTATCGAGACCATCAGAGAAGTCGGCAAGAATTTCGCTCGCGGTCGTGCGGGCGTGCACTTCCACATTGGCCGGGTTCTCGAATTGTTGCGGCATCCACGACCCCGGCGTTGCAGCAATCAGTTCCTGCGCCTTCGCAATGGCACCCTTCATGCCTTCGGCCCGCGGCGTCAACACCAGTGTCGCGCCGTAGGCGAGAATCAGGCGCCGCCGCTCGATCGACATGCTGTCCGGCATCACTAGCGTGAGCTGGTAGCCCTTGACCGCGGCGACCATCGCGAGCCCGATGCCGGTGTTGCCTGACGTCGGTTCGATAATCGTCCCGCCGGCTAGAAGCTTGCCGCTAGCCTCAGCGTCCTCGACCATTGACAGCGCGATGCGGTCCTTGATCGATCCGCCGGGGTTGTCGCGCTCGGACTTGATCCAGACGTGACGCGATGCGCCGAACAGGCGATTGATGCGTATGTGCGGTGTGTTACCGATCGTGGCGAGTATGTTGGCGGCTATCACAAATCCTCGCGGATGAGATGATGTGTTGGGCGGAAAATATTGCATGGGACCACCGGAACGGCGGTCACACGATATTGAATCAGTTATGGATTTTACCCGATGATCTACCGCACAAATGCTGCAGATGTGCGATCAATGCTTTGCCAACTCCAGCTTGCCGATCTGGTTGCGATGCACCTCGTCGGGCCCATCCGCCAGGCGCAGCATGCGGGCATGCGCATACGCTTGGGCGAGCCCAAAGTCGTCGCAGATTCCGGCGCCGCCGTGCACTTGAATGGCCCAGTCGAGCACTTGGCAGGCCATCACCGGTGCGGCCACCTTGATCATCGCGATCTCGGCGCGGGCCGCCTTGTTGCCGACGGTGTCCATCATCCAGGCCGCCTTCAACGTCAAGAGCCGCGCCTGATCGATCATGATGCGCGCCTCGGCGATCCGCTCGAGCGTCACCGTCTGCTCCGCCAGCGGCTTGCCGAACGCGACCCGCGCCTTCGCCCGCGCGCACATTTTCTCCAGCGCGCGCTCCGCGACGCCGACCAGACGCATGCAATGGTGGATGCGTCCGGGGCCAAGGCGTCCTTGCGCGATTTCGAAGCCCCTCCCCTCGCCCAGCAAAATGTTTGCGACGGGGACGCGTACTTCGACGAAATCGATTTCCATGTGCCCATGCGGTGCGTCGTCGAAGCCGAATACCGGCAAATACCGCAAGATGTTCACACCCGGCGTGTCGCGCGGGACGAGGATCATCGATTGCTGGCTGTGCTTCGAGGCTTGGACATCGGTCTTGCCCATGAAGATGAAGAGCTTGCAGCGCGGATCGCCGGCACCCGACGCCCACCACTTACGGCCGTTGATGACGTAGTCGCCGCCATCGCGCGCGATCGAACTCTGGATGTTGGTTGCGTCGGATGAAGCAACGCCGGGCTCGGTCATCGTGAAAGCCGAACGTATCGTGCCTGCGAGCAACGGTTCGAGCCACTGCGTTTTCTGCTCCGCGCTGCCGTAGCGCTCCAGCACTTCCATGTTGCCGGTGTCGGGTGCCCCACAATTGAACACCTCCGGCGCCCAGTGCACGCGGCCCATGATTTCGCAAAGGGGCGCGTATTCGGAGTTGCTGAGTCCCGCGCCTCGCGTCGATTCCGGCAGGAAGAGATTCCACAAACCGGCCGCCTTGGCCGCAGCTTTCAGCTCCTCGATGACTTGCGTGGGCTGCCAGCGCTCGCCCGCGGCGACCTCGGCGTCGAATCGGTGTTCGTTAGGATAGATGTGCTCGTCCATGAAGGTCGCAAGCTTCGCCTGCAACTGCCGCACCTTCGGGGAGTACTCGAAGTCCATGACCATCCTTCGCAATCAGCGTTTTAGTCTGCGGCGTGCATCTGCTCGACCTGCTTCCAACCGAGTTCTGCCATGGGCCGCGCGCGTCGGCCGGTCTCCAGTGCGAGCTCACTTGCGGCATTGCCGGCGACCGCACGCGCCATGACGCCCTGGAAAATCGCAGCCATGCGGAACATGTTGTAGGCGAGGCAGAAGCTCCAGTCCTTGGCGCTCGGCTTGGCCGCGACCCCGGTGCGGCGCAAGTACATGTCCAAATACTCATCCTCGGTGGGAATGCCAAGCGCCGCAAGATCGCAACCGCGCAAGCCGCGGAATTCGACTGACGAGAGCCGCCACGTCATCATGTGGTAGGAGAAGTCCGCCATCGGGTGACCAAGGGTCGACAGCTCCCAGTCGAGCACCGCCAGCACTCGTGGCTCAGTGGCGTGAAAGATCATGTTGTCAATGCGGTAATCGCCATGGACGATCGAGGTCGCCTCGTGGGCCGGAATGTTCTGCGGCAACCAGGTGATGAGATTGTCCATCGCGTCGATCTTCTCCGTTTCCGACGCTTTGTACTGCTTGCTCCAGCGATCGATCTGTCGCGCGAAATAGTTGCCGGGCCGGCCGTAATTGGCAAGACCGATGGCGGCGAAATCGACACAGTGGAGCGCCGCGATAACGCGGTTCATCTCGGCGAATATTCCGCGCCGTTCAGCTGGCGCCATGCCCGGTAACTGCGGGTCCCACAATATCCGGCCGTCGACCCAGTCCATGATGTAGAACATCGTGCCGATCACCGTATCGTCGGTGCACAGGCAGTAGGTCCGCGGCACCGGCACGGCCGAGCCCGCGAGTGCCGAGATCACTCGATACTCGCGATCGACGGCGTGCGCGGAAGGTAAGAGCACGCCGGAGGGTTTGCGCCGTAGAACGTACGATTTTCCCCCGGCTGTGAGCTTGAACGTCGGATTCGACTGGCCACCCTTGAACTGCTCGACCTTGAGCGAGCCGCTGAAGCCTTCGACGTGGGCGCGTAAGTAGCGCTCGAGCGCAACGACATCGAAGCGATGCGCGTCCGCAACCGGGCGCGTTCCCAGGTAATCGTCGAAATGGCCCATGCGAAAAGTCGTTTCACCCTTTCCGCGGCACCGCTTCGACGGGCCCGCGGCGATCATGGCGCAGCATGAACGTGCCGCTGGCCTTGGCGACCAATTTGCCCGCTTGGTCGCGCGCGTCGCCTTCGCAAAACGCGACTTGTCGGCCCAGATGAAGGCAGCGACCTTCGGCGATCAGTGTTCCTTGACCGGTGCCGATGAAGCTCGCCTTCATTTCGACGGTAATCGCGCCGTTGGCCGTCGCGTCGAGCGTGCGCGCGGCCAATGCCATCGCGATGTCGAGCAACGTCATGACCACACCGCCATGCGCGGCTTCATAGCTGTTCATCAATTCGGGGCGCAGATCGAGCTCTAACACCGCGCGGCCGCCGCCCTTCTCTTTCAACCTTACGCCGAGATGGCTCGCAAACGGAATGGTGCGGCCGAGCGCTTGTGCTATTTCCATTGCGGCTCGTTCCGTTGCCGGTTGCAAATGTTTGCGTTAGATGGCGGTAACGCCACCGTCGACAGCGACGATCTGTCCAGTGATGAACGAGCAAGCGTCGGAAGCAAACAGCGCGACCAGGCCCTTCAAGTCCTCCGGGCCGCCCAGACGCTTCAGCGGCGCCTTCTCGGCCGCTTCGTTTCCAACGAGCTCCAGAACGCCCTTGGTCATTTTGGTGGGAAAAAAACCGGGGGCGATCGCGTTGACGTTGATGTTGTATTGCGCCCACTCAGCCGCGAGCGAGCGCGTGAAATTGACGACACCGCCTTTGCTTGTGTTGTAGGCGATGGTCGCCGGCCGGCCGGGGTCGCCGCCACCGACAACGCCCAGGATCGAGGCAATGTTGATTACCTTGCCGCGGCGGCGCGGCACCATGCTCCGCCTGCCGACTTCCTGGCACGTGACGAACATCGCGGTCAAGTTCAGATTGATGACCTTGTGCCAGGCCTCCAACGGATGCTCAAGCGTCGCTGCGCCCCAAGTGGTCCCGGCGTTGTTCACCAGGATATCGATGGGACCCAGCGCCGCGATCGCTTGCTCGACCGCAGGCGCGATGGCGGCCGTGTTGGACATGTCGCACACCAGCGGCACCGCGGTGATCCCAAGAGCGGATTTAAGATGCGCCGCAGCCTGGTCGAGCTCATCCGCCTTGCGCGCGGTCAACGCGACCTTGGCGCCCATTTCACCTAACGCCTCGGCCATTTGCAAGCCGAGGCCGCGCGAACCGCCGGTGACCAGCGCTACCCTGCCGGTCAAATCGAAAAGTTCTTTGACGCTCACGACGAGCCTTGCCGTTACTTCAGCTGCAACCCGAGTCGTTCGATGTTCACGCGCTCGCTCTGCAACGTCTCCGCCGCCCATTTGGCGTAGTCGTCGCTCGACTTGTACCAATAGACTTGGTCGAATTCCTGCAACACCTTCAGGTGCTCGGGGTCGTCGAGCGTCTTCTTGAACGCGTCGTGCAGAATCTTGACGATCTTCCCGTCCATACCTTTCGGTCCGACGATGCCATAGGGCGAATACGAAACGATGTCCACACCGGATTCCTTGGCGGTCGGTGCGTTCCACTTCGTGCGCTGCTCGCCGAAGGTGACGAGCAAGCGGAACGTGCCTGCGTCCACGTGGCGCGCCCAGCCCGTGGCGTCCGATTGCGCCATGACGTGGCCGCCCAGCAACGCCTGCGTCGAGTCGGCGTTACCTTTGAACGGCACGTGCAGGAGTTGCACGCCGGATTGGGCGGCGGCTTGCTCCATCAAGAGGTGCGGTGAAGTACCGGTGCCGGTTGATCCGTACGAGAGCTTGCCGGGGTTCGCGCGCGCATAGTCAAGTAGATCCTTGAAGGATTTGATCGGCGAATCGGCCTTGACGACGACGCCGAACGTGTACCCGGTCAAGCCGATGATGTAGGTGAAGTCCTTTAGCGGATCCCAATCGACCTTTTGCATGTGCGGGAAGCGAAAAGCGCTGATCGGCAACTGCGAGAGCGTGTACCCGTCGGGTTGAGCCGTGCCCGCCATTTGCGACGGCCCGAGCATGCCTCCGGCGCCCGGCTTGTTGACGATGATCACTGGCTGGCCAAGATATTTGCCGGCGATCTCGGCGAAGCGGCGCATATGCGTGTCGGTCGACCCGCCCGCGGGCCACGGGCAGATGAGCGAGATCGGACGGTTGGGAAAGCCCTGTGCGAACGTGCCACCGGATGCGATAGCGAGCGCGGCGCAGACCGCAAGTGTGAACTGACGCAGTATCGTCATGTTTTCTCGTCCTTCTAGGTTGTGCGTCGGCGTGGTACCGGCGCCTGGTTCTCGTTGCAGCGCGCGCAGCGCTACTGCTCCGCTTTCACGCCGGCGGCGTTGATCACTTTCGCCCACTTCGCGATTTCGTCGTCGAGGAACTGCAAAGCCTGCTCGGGTGTGTTGCCGACCGGCTCGATACCGAGCTGCTCGAAACGGCTGCGCAACTCTGGCGTCGAAACGGCCTTTGCGGTCTCTGCCGAAAGGCGGCTGACGATGTCGCGCGGTGTGCCGGCCGGTGCCAAGAACATGACCCAGGTCGAGGCTTCGATCGGGGGGCCGCCTGCCTCCGCGATCGTCGGCACTTCCTGCGCCCCGGGGACGCGCTTCGCCGAAAACATGCCCAGCGCGCGGACCTTGCCACCGCGCACGTGCGGCATCATCGAGCTGGGCACGTCCACGAGGACCTGGATGTCGCCGGCCAGCAAGCCCTGCAGCGCAGGGGCCGTTCCCTTGTACGGGACATGCACCATGTCGATGTTGGCCGTCTGCTTCAAGAGCTCGGTGGTGAGGTGCGCCGCGGCGCCGATGCCGCTCGATCCGAACGAAACCTTGCCGGGATTCGCACGAGCGTAGGCGACCAATTCGCGCATATCTTTCGCCGGAAAATTGTTGTTCACCGTGAGGATGAGAGGTGCGATCGCCGCCAGCGAGACCGGCGTAAAGCTCTTCACCGTGTCGAACGGCAGCTTGCCCGCGTAAAGCGTCGCGTTCGCCGAGTGTGCGGCAATCACGGTCAGCATGGTGTAGCCATCCGGCGCCGCTTTGGCCACCAGGTCGGCACCGACAATGCTGTTCGCGCCGGGCCGGTTTTCGACGACAACCGGCTGTCCCATTCCGTCCTGGATTTTTTGCGTCACGATGCGCGTCACCGAGTCGGTGATGCCGCCCGGCGTATAGGGAACGATCCACCGGATGGGCCGGGCCGGGTACTGCGCGTGCGCCTCACCCACGACGATGAGCGCCAACGCCACCATCACGAGCGCGACTGCGTATGTCCAGCGTTTCATGGGCTGCCCCTTTCGTGAACGGTGAAGCTTACACCCGCGCCCGCGCATCGGAATGCGCCTTGCCCTGCGCTAGACTGCCGTTTTCGATGGACGCACCGTTTCTGGAGGGAACCATGCACGGGCTGATGATGAACACGCCGCTGATGATCTCGTCGTTGCTCCGTCACGCCGACCGCTTCCACGGTGACACCGAGATCGTTTCGCGGTCGATCGAAGGTCCGATCCACCGCTACACGTACAGCGACGCTCACGCGCGCTCACGCCGGCTCGCCGGCGCGCTGACCCGGCTGGGCGTGCGTTCCGGCGACCGCGTCGGCACGCTGGCGTGGAACGGCTATCGCCATTTCGAGCTGTATTACGGGGTCTCCGGGATGGGCGCGATCGTGCACACGATCAACCCGCGGCTGTTCTTCGCCCAGCTCACCTACATCATCAACCACGGCGGAGACCCGTACGTTTTTTTCGACCTGACTTTCGTGCCGCTGGTCGAAAAGCTCGCGCCCGCGTGCACAGCCGTGAAAGGCTGGGTGGCGATGACCGATCGCGCGCACATGCCGAGTGCCGCGATTCCGGGCCTGCTGTGCTACGAGGAACTGCTCGCGGCGGAAGATGACTCTTACAACTGGCCCGAGTTCGACGAGAACACGGCCTCGGGGCTTTGCTACACGTCGGGCACCACCGGCCATCCCAAGGGCGTCCTGTTCAGCCACCGGTCGACGATCCTGCACGCATTCGCCGTCTCGCTACCGGACGCGAAACGCTACTCGGCGCAAAGCGTCGTGCTGCCGGTCGTGCCCATGTTCCACGTCAACGCGTGGGGGATTCCCTACGCGGCGCCGCTGGTCGGCGCGAAGCTCGTGTTTCCCGGCGGCGCGCTGGACGGCAAGAGCCTCTACGAGCTGTGCGAGAGCGAGCGAGTCGACAGCTCGGCCGGCGTGCCCACCGTGTGGCTCGGGCTCATCGGGTTCATGCAGCAGAACAACCTCAAATTCTCGACGCTAAAGGCGACGACGATCGGCGGGTCGGCGTGCCCGCCCGCGATGATGCAGACGCTGCGCGACGACTTCGGCATCCGCGTAACACACGGCTGGGGCATGACCGAGATGAGCCCGGTCGGCACGATCAACAGCGTCACGGCAAAGCATCTCAAGCTGCCCCCCGACGAACAGTTCCGCCTCGCGCTCAAGCAGGGCCGACCGCTGTACGGCGTCGACATGAAGATCGTCGACGGCGACGGCAACGAGCTGCCGCGCGACGGCAAGTCCACCGGCAACCTGCTGGTCAAGGGACCCTGGATCGTCCGCGAATACTTCCAGGGTGAAGGCGGCAATCCACTGACAGCCGACGGCTGGTTCCCCACCGGCGATGTAGGATCGCTCGATCCGGACGGCTATTTGCAGATCACCGACCGGTCGAACGACGTGATCAAGTCGGGCGGCGAATGGATCAGCTCGATTGAGCTCGAGAACATCGCCATCGGGCATCCGGCGGTCGCCGAGGCGGCCGTCATCGGCGTGCGCCATCCGAAGTGGGACGAGCGGCCGCTGCTGCTGGTCGTCAGGAAACCGGGTGCCGACCTCGAACGGGAGGCGGTGCTCGATTTCTACAAAGGCCAGATCGCCCACTGGTGGGTCCCGGACGACGTGGTGTTCGTCGATGAGCTGCCGCACACGGCCACCGGCAAGCTGTCGAAGATGGCGTTGCGGGAAAAATATGCGGACTACAAACTTCCGCTAGAGGTCTAAAGCGTCTGACTGAGCTCTCCATGGACCTCACCTATTCCGCAACAGAGCTCGCGTTCCGCGACGAGGTGAGCGCCTGGCTGCGCGACAACCTGCCCGTTGATTTGCGCGCCAAGGTCGCGAACTACGCGCACCTGACCAGGGAGGAGTTGCTGCGCTGGCACCGGATCCTCGCGGCAAAAGGCTGGATCGCCCCATCCTGGCCGACCGAGTGGGGCGGCACCGGCTGGACCGTTGTGCAGCGCTACCTGTTCGAGGAAGAGTGCGGCTACGCTGGGGCGCCGCCGCTCATCCCCTTCGGACTCGCAATGTGCGCCCCGGTGTTGCTCAAGTTCGGTACCGAGGCCCAGAAACAGCGCTTCCTGCCGCGCATTTACCACGGTGAGGATTTCTGGTGCCAGGGCTATTCGGAGCCAGGCTCCGGCTCCGACCTCGCTTCGCTCAAGACCACCGCCGTGCGCCGCGCCGCCCATTACATCGTCAACGGGCAGAAAACCTGGACGACGATGGCGCATATGGCCGACTGGATCTTCTGCCTGGTCCGCACCGACCCGAGCACGGAAAGGAAGCAGGACGGCATCTCGTTTCTGCTCATCGACATGCGAACGCCGGGCATAACTGTGCGACCGTTGCCGCTCATGGACGGTCATCACGAAGTGAACGAGGTGTTCTTCGACGACGTCACAGTGCCCGTGGCGAACCTCGTGCACGAGGAAGGCAAAGGATGGACTGTCGCGAAGTACTTGCTCGGACACGAGCGGATGAACACCGCTCGCATCGGGGCGTCCCGCCGGGAACTGGCGAAGCTCAAGCAATTCGCCGCGCAGCAAATGAAGGACGGGAGACCGCTGCTCGACGATCCGCGCTTTCGCGACAAAGTCTCGCGCGTCGAGGTCGAACTGATGGCGCTCGCGGTCACCAACTTGCGCTTCCTCGATCAGCTGCGCGGCGGCCGCGCACCCGGAGCGGACGTATCGATGCTGAAGATTACGGGCACCGAGATCCAGCAGGCGCTCACCGAGCTGATGATGCAGGCGGCCGGACCGTTGGCGGCAGCGTTCGCGCCGACTGACGATGCGGTCGGTTTTGACGCATTCACCGCTGCACTGGCGCCGCGCTATTGCAACTTTCGCAAGACGTCGATCTACGCCGGGTCGAACGAAATTCAACGCAACATCATCGCGAAGTTGAGCCTCGGGTTGTAGAGGTCGCCTATGAATTTCGATTACAACGAAGAGCAGCAACTCCTTGCCGAATCCATCAGGCGCTTTGTCGCCAAGGACTACGATTTCGACGCGCGCAAAAAAATCATCGCATCGCAAGATGGCTACAGCCGCGACGTATGGGCCACATTCGCCGAAATCGGCTTGCTCGGTCTGCCATTCGCACCCGACTTCGGTGGCTTCGGTGGCAGCGCTGTCGAGATGATGAGCGTGATGGAAGCCATCGGCGACGCTTTGATCGTCGAGCCTTACCTGTCGACGGTCGGCCTCGGCGCCCAATTCGTGGCGCGCGCTGGCACAGCGGCGCAAAAGGAGCGCATTCTGGCCGCCGTCGTCGCGGGCCAGTTGAAGCTAGCCGTTGCGCAAACCGAGCCCGGCGCGCGCTACAACCTCGCGCGCGTTTCGGTTCGTGCAACGAAGCGCAACGGTGGTTACGTGATCGACGGCGATAAATGCGTCGTCAGCGACGGTCCCTGCGCAGACCAGCTCGTGGTGTCTGCGCGCACTGCGGGCGGCACTACGGACGCCCGAGGCATCAGTCTGTTTCTCGTCGAAGCCAATGTGCAAAGCGTTGCGCTGAAGAGCTACCAGACGCTCGACGGACGGCGTGCGGCGGATATTTCGTTCAAGGGCGTGACCGTCCCCGCGGATGCGCTGATCGGAAACGAAGGAGAAGCTCTGACGCTGATCGAACACGTGACCGACTACGCGACGGCGCTGCTATGCGGAGAAGCGATCGGCGCGATCAAATACGCCAACGACGCGACGCTCGAGTACTTGAAGACCCGCCGGCAGTTCGGCGTGCCGCTCGGCACGTTCCAGGCGCTGCAGCATCGGATGGTCGACATGGTCATCAGCTACGAGCAGGCGAAATCGATGGCCAGCCTAGCTTGCGCCAGTGTTGACTCCGTCCACGATTCCGCAGAGCGGAAGCGGATAGTGTCGGCCGCCAAGATCAAGATTGCCGATGCATGCCGCCACGTCAGTCAGGAAGCGATCCAGTTGCATGGAGGCATGGGTATGAGCGACGAGCTGAAAGTTAGCCACACATTTCGCCGGCTGACGATGATCGCGCAGCAGTTCGGCGACGCCGAACACCATCTCGAGCGCTTCGCCAATCCATGAGCCGCGCGCTGGCGCACTCGTCATTGACGCGTTGCCTCCGATTGAAGCGCAACGCTCGTGGGAACCGTTTGCGTGGCCGTATCGGCAATACCGGTCACGCCAACGCGCTCGGTTTGACGTTCATCCATATTGTGCCTGGCGTTCGTTCGACCACGCATTTATCTTCGGTGGGGTTGCACCGATATGTGAGGAATAGCTTTTCGCGCACGTTCGCGAGCCGTTCCGGCTTGAACAGCGCCGAATTGATGCCCGCGCACCGGGCGGAATCGACCTGAAGTCCGTTCAAGCCTTGCGCGTGCACGTATGCGCCGACACTCTGAGTGAACACATAGCTCGTGCGACTCACGATTGCGGGAAACCATTTCTGCTTGCCGCGCAGGTCGATCAGCAGCGCGTCGCAGCGAACGTCGAGTAGCCGGCGCTCACCGGTGACGACGCGATTCTCGTCGGCGAAGCTGTCCAGCAGGAAGCGGTGCCAGTGGAATACGGTTTCATAGACAGTGGTCTTGACGTCGAGTGAGCCGTACCAGACTCCGTAGCGCGTGCCGTCGCTAAACCGTGTCGCATGCCAGTTCGCCGAGTTGAAGCTGTACGTGATGACCGTGCCGTAATCGAATGGGCGCGAGATGATGGCGGCCATTGTCGGAATGCGCTGCTCGCCTTCTTTGGCAATAGCCAACTCCCAATCAGCCGGATTATCGGAGAGGTCGTCGAAGAGATGCTGCGTGCGGCGGATTCCCTTGATGTTGCGAACAAGGTTACCGCGAAAGTCTGCGTTGCTCGCACAAAGCTCGCCAAACATCTACCGCCCGCGCTCGAAATCCAGATAGCGGCGAATAGCGAGCAGGCCTTCGAAGCCGTGCTCGACGACGACGTCAACCGGGCGCGCGCCGAAGCGGCGGTTGGGCTGCGTCATCCACCGATAAGCGAGATCGGGGTCGTGCGGAAAGATGATGCGCAACGACTTGTGGATTCCGAGCAGGTGGCCGGCGCGATCCAGCAGGTCGCGGTTGTCGGCCAAAGGCGCGCCTTTGCGGTAACGCGACAGCGCCGTGCGGCTGTCCGGTGACAGTCCCAGCACGGCCGACTGCGCGTCCGTCGGCAACTGCCATAATTCCAGCAGCTTCATGATCATCGCAGCGAGCCGAGCGCGCGAATGCTTGCTCGTGAGATCGATGACGTTCCCGACGGCGGGTGCAGTGGCGGTCGGCATAAAGTCTCATTCAATGTGGTAGTGCGGACTGTTAGTGTACCACATCGGACTAATAGAAGGCGCCGGACAAACAATTCGTCGCGACCGCGCTGGTTCACGATTTGACGCTGGTTACTCGTAACCTCAAGCACTTCGCAGGAATGGGCGTCAATTCATTGAATCGATTCCGTTAAGCAGAAGGCGCAGGTCCGCCTTCATCGAATGGTCGTAGTATTGGGTTCATAAGTCCGCGCACGTATTCTCGCTCAAGGTCGCGCGATGGCTCCTTTTTTGGTGGGCTCGCCAAGGCCGCGCACATGCTGCAACGTGCCCTGTTGGTTGTGGTTGGTTTGCGTCGAACGCGCGCAAGGTTTATTCTGCCGGCGCATCATGATCCGCGCCGTTCTCACGGTTTGTCTGTCGCTGCTGCTCGTCGGCATGCAGCACGAGCTGCTCGTCCATGAGCTCGATCATCTGCGCGCCAAGGTTGAGCGCGGAAACGAAGCGGGGCTGCACAACGCCGCCTCGGGCCTGTGCCTGCAGTGCGCGCTCCTCGCGTCCAGCTCGGATCCAGTACCCGCGGCCGACAAGAAGCAGGACCACCATCAAGAATTCCCGGCGCGCTTAGCGCTGGGCCGTGAATCGCCGTGGGCCACTGCGCCACCGGCGTTCTACCGCAGTCGAGCAACGCCTCCCGCCTAAGCAGGCGATTACTCGATCGTGTTGCCGGCGTTAGTAGCCGGGCTGCTTGTCACCGCGACGCACGTACCGCTCGGTACGCAAGTGCTCGCGCGCGGCATCGTGTTCATCGACCTCGCCATCGCACAGATCGCCGGCTGTGGCGTCCTGCTCGCCAATCGGTTCGGGTTCGAGGCGGAGGGCCTTGCGGTGCAGGTCGCGGCGCTCGCAGCGGCGATCGGCGGCGCGTTACTGCTAACGTGGACCGAGCGGATCTGGCCCGACGTCCAGGAAGCGGTGATTGGCGTTGCGTTCGTGCTGGCGGCGACCGGCGGCATTCTGCTGCTCGCGAGCGACGTGCGCGGCAGCGAGCATCTGCGCGATCTGCTCGTCGGCCAGATTCTCTGGGTGCAGCCGCGCCAACTGGCTTGGACCGCGGCCATATATGCAATCGTCCTCGCTCTCTGGTTCGGCGGCGCCAGCCGTTCCGGCCGCATCGGCTTCTATCTCCTGTTTGCCTGCGCGGTGACGGTTTCCGTTCAGCTTGTCGGCGTATATCTAGTGTTCGCGACGTTGATCGTCCCGCCACTGGCGACGCGCGCGTTGGGGCGGCTGCGGCTGGCCGCCGGATGGGGTCTTGCCACGGCAGGCTACGCGCTGGGGCTCATCATCTCGACATCGCTGGACCTGCCGACAGGCCCCGTCATCGTCTGGACGCTTGCGGCGCTCGGCATCCTCACCCACGCCTTGATCGTGAGCGGCAAGCCCGTCTCCCGGCTCGTCGATCGGTGACGCCCCTTCGGGCCTTGGGAGGTTGGTAGACTCTGGAGAAGACCATGGATCCGCCCGCCCTGAGAGGGTCCGCTTGAAGCAAAAACGTTGAACACATCTACCGTTAGGGAAGCGCGGCGCAGCATTGGATCTGGTTCTTTTACGCATGAGTGCGCCGCGCACTTTCCACGTATCGTAGACGGCCCATCGACAACGCCAGCTGACCCATTGAAGCGCATTCCTGGAAATCGATTCCTGCATTCGCCGGGGCCGACTCATGTGCCCGACGAGGTTCTGGATGCAATGCGGCGTCAGCCCATGGATCTTGCCGACCCGCGACTTGGCCAGGTAATCGAAGCATGCGAGAACGGACTCAAGCGCCTGTTGCAAACGCGGCACGCGGAAGTGTGTATGTTCGCGGGAAACGGGCACGGCGCGTGGGAAGTGGCGATCGACAATCTTGTTGCGCCTGGCCTAGCCGTTCTGGTGCCGGGCACCGGCCACTTCTCCGAGTCGTGGGCCGTGCAGACCGAAGCGCTTGGGCGTCGCGTCATTCGCACGCCCTACCGGGAAGGTTATCCGATCGACGCGACCGCTGTGGAACATGCATTGCGTGCCGACACAGCACGCGAAATTGCGGCCGTGTTTGTCGTACATACCGATACTGCCAGCGGTGTGACGAGCGACCTGCGAGCCCTGCGCGCGGCGATTGACGCGGCTGATCACCCGGCGTTGTTCGTCGTCGACGCCGTGGCATCGCTCGCGGCTGCGCCGTTTGCGATGGATGAACTGCAAGTCAATGTCGCGGTCGGTGCCTCGCAAAAGGGCCTGATGGTCCCGCCCGGACTAGCCTTTGTCGCTGTCGATTCCGTGGCGGCAAAGGTCGCGAGCCGCAATCCGGCGCCCCGGTTTTATTGGGATTGGGACCGCCGCAGAAGCGACCTCGCTTATCGCAAGTTTTGCGGTACGCCTCCACAAAACCTGCTGATGGGATTGGAAGTCGCGATATCGCTGCTCTTTCGCGAAGGCATCGATGAAGTCATTGCGCGCCATCACCTTCTTGCGCGCGCCGTGCATGCTGCCGTCGATTGCTGGACCCGGGAGGGAGCGTTGCAATTTTTTGGTCAGTTGCCGGAGACCCGCTCGGTCTCGGTCACCACGGTGTTGGTGCGGCCGGAGATTGATCCAGAAGCGATGCGTACCGTAGCGCGCGAGCGATTCCAGGTGGCAATCGCCGGCGGGCTTGGCCCGCTAGCAGGTCGGGTTTTTCGTATCGGCCACTTGGGTGACCTCAATCCCGCAATGATTCTCGGATGCCTCGCCGGCATCGAAGCGGCAATGTCGGTGCAGCGCATTCCTTACGGTCGCGATGGTATGCAGCAGGCAATTGCATGCCTGGCCGCGGACTGACTCACTCGGTCAGGCGTGACGTAGCCGTACCGAAAATTCGCGGGTTCCTTCTCAGTCAGCCTCCTCGGGCGACGAAACCGGACGTTCTGTTTGTGTACACTATCCAAGCAAGAAGCGCCGAAAAGACAAGGTGCACGTTTCGAATGATCTGGAAAGTCGGTGGAAGTTCCAGGGTCGCGCCCGGGTAGCGTCTTTGCGGCAATTTCGGTCATTCAAGCAACCATGCCGAGAGGTCACGGAGGTTGTGTCATGCAACGAAAAATAGCTAGGGATTTCGACCCTGCGGTTCTGCGGTTGTTCGATCAGTTCGTGCATGGGACGATCGACCGTCGTGGTTTCTTAAGCGGCGCCGCAAGGTATGCGGTGGGAGGAGTTACCGCCTCCATGCTCCTTGATGCCCTGAGTCCGCGGTTTGCCGAAGCACAGCAGATCGCGAAGGACGACGGGCGAATCAGCGTCAAATACGCGGAATACTCGTCACCCGCGGGCTACGGCAAGATGCGCGGCTATCTTGTGCGGCCAGTCAACGCGGCCGACAAGCTTCCGGGGGTGCTGGTCGTGCACGAAAACCGCGGACTCAACCCGCACATCGAGGATATTGCCAGGCGGGTGGCGCTCGACAATTTCCTGGTTTTTGCGCCGGACGCATTAACACCGTTTGGCGGTTATCCCGGGAACGAGGACACGGCGCGCGAGAATTTTGCCAAGCTCGATCAGCCCAAGTCGCGCGAGGATTTCGTCGCCGCCGCGAACTTTCTGAAGGGTCTTCCCGATTGCACCGGCAAGACCGGCGTAGTAGGTTTCTGCTACGGTGGTGGGATCGCCAATCTGCTGGCGACTCGCCTGCCGGACCTCTCTGCGGCGGTGCCATTCTATGGAGGCCAGCCACCCGCAGAAGACGTCGTGAAAATCAAGGCGCCGTTGCTCATTCACTACGCGGAAAACGACGAGCGGATCAATGCCGGGTGGGGAGCTTACGAGGCGGCGCTGCAAGCTGCCGGTGTGAAGTACGCGATGTTCAAGTACGCGGGCACGCAACACGGCTTCAACAACGATACGACACCGCGCTACGACGAGGCTGCGGCCAAGCTGGCGTGGCAACGGACAGTAGGGTTCTTCAAACAGAATTTGGCCGCTGCATCGAGATAAGCGGACTTCTGTCGGGATGAGGTTGACCTTCGAAGATCACGGCATTCATGCGCTTTCCCCAGTGTGCGCCGCCGCGATGCTTGACGTTCCCTCGACCAATTCGAGGAAGGTCCGCTCTTCGCGCAGGATGAACCGTTTGCTCTGCGCGAAAGCAAAGTTCGCGGAGCCTTCCGCATCGGCTTTGAGTTTCGCCCGGTACGTCTCGTACGCGGCGAGGCTGTCGCACGTGATCAGTCCCCACGCCACATTGTTCGTGCCCTCGTGCGGCAAAAAATAGCCGACGAGGTCGCCGCCGCAGCGCGGAATAATGCGCACCCAGTTCTCGGCGTACTCCTTGAAGGCGTCACGTTGAAAGGGATCGATCTCGTACCGGATGCAACAGGTAATCGCCATTTCGCCTCCGCATTAGGTTAGTGGGGAACACACGATAACCTATTGCTGAGCATCAATGGTTCGGCTAAGATCGAATCATGCGAGACGGTCCGAATATCGTTGGCATTGCTTCACTGATCGGCGATCATGCCCGGTCGGAAGTCCTCACAGCCCTGATGACGGGCCAGGCGCTGACTGCCACCGAGCTTGCGGGAGTGGCAGGAGTGACCAAGCAGACAATCAGCGGGCATCTCGCCAAGTTGCTGGATGCCCGGCTCGTCGGCGTGGAAAGCCAGGGGAGGCATCGGTATTATCGCCTCGCCGATCCCGATGTCGCGCATCTGCTCGAAAGCCTGATGGGCGTGGCTTATCGAGCAGGCGCGCTGCGCGTGCGCTCCGGTCCCCGCGAACCCGCGCTGCGCAAGGCGCGCGTGTGCTACGACCATCTCGCCGGCGAATTGGGCGTGCTCGTCTTCGACAGCTTGCAGCAGCGGCGTTTATTGCGATCGCGTGGCGCTGAGCTCGAACTCACTGCTCTCGGTCAGCAATTCTGCCGCGAGATCGGCGTTGAGGTCGAAGCTCTGAAGCGCGAGCGGCGTCCGCTATGCCGGGCGTGTCTGGACTGGAGCGTTCGCACTCATCATCTTGCCGGTGCGCTTGGCGCGGCCTTGCTGAGTCGCTGCTTCGCACTGGGTTGGGCGCAGCGCGCGAAGGGCTCGCGTGTCGTGAATTTTTCGGTACTCGGCGAAAAAGCGCTGCGCGAACGCTTAGCGTGCAAGTGAAATGATCAGGCGAAACAACTGACAATTCACGAAAATGCGAAACAACAACGCGGCACGTAACGCGCCACGAGGACTTGGCCCGACACAGTCGGGTAAGAGTTAGAACTCCCGATGTCCGCACCAATTTTTCACATGATCAGTGGCGCGCCAGATCCTGTCGCGCCCTTCAGTCACGCGGTCGAGGCTGACGGCTGGGTGTTCGTGACCGGGCAGATGCCGTTCACTGATATTGCGAACATCTCCGCGTATCCGGAAACAATCGAGGACCAGACGCGGCAGGTGATGAAGAACTTGACCACCGTGCTCCAGGGATGCGGGCTGAGCCTTGCCGACGTGGTTTCCGCGCGCGTGTACCTGCTGCACTTCGACGAAGACTACGCGCGAATGAACGCGGCTTACGCGAGTTATTTTCGCCAAGGACGTTTGCCCGCGCGTACTTGCATCGGTGTGACCGGTCTTGCGCGCGGCGCGCGAGTCGAAATCGACATGATTGCGCGGCGCCACGCGTAAAAGTCCGATCGGTTGCGAGAATCTTGTCGGAGTTCTCGCTCATAGCGCGAAGCCGGCAGGTTCGAATTCCACGGCAATCAATACGGCAAGGGCTTGCAGAAATGCAGGCCCTTTTCGCTACGCGTGGACTTGACCTGACGGGCGGTTCAAGCCAGGAGCGGGTCGGGGCGCGATTTTTGCGGGAGAACGATGACTTCTACCGCGAGCCCCCGGAACGGGCCGCATACGTATCCAAATTCGGCACCTTTTGCGTATGTTCATCCATTCCCTGCGATGCCGCGGAAACGGGCGTGCGGTTCACGCGTTCGTACATTTCCGCACGAATGGTGCGGCACACGCTGTCAACGACAAAAACGCACGCTTTCCGGTTAGTGATCCGCGATTAACGTCGACGCCGAGCCGAACGTACCTTTCCAGTCTTTGGGTACGCATCATTATCGCGGCGATGGTGGTCATGACCGCTACTGCAAACGCTCTTGCGCAAAGTCCTTCCAGCAAGACTCTGATAGTGGGCAGCGCAGAAGACTATCCCCCTTTCGCCGTTGGCCGGAGTATCGAAACCGCCGGCGGGTTCACCGTCGAATTATGGCAAGCGGCGGCTAAAGAAAGCGGGCTTAACTATGCCCTTCGCGTCGCCCCATTCCACCAGATACTCGAGGAATTCAAAGCCGGGAAGATCGACGTCCTGATCAACCTCGCGCAGTCGCAGGAGCGACGCCAATTTGCGGAATTCACCGTTCCCCATGTCACCGTCAATGGGGCGATCTTCGTGCGCAAAGACGATTCCGGCATCCAGTCGGAAGCCGACTTCTCCGGCAAGTCGATCGTCGTCATCAAGGCCGATCTCGCGCACGAATATGCGGTGACGAGAGGCTGGCAGAAGCAGCTTGTCCTGGTGAAAACTGCAGCGGAGGGTTTTAAGCTGCTCGCATCGGGCAAACACGACGCCGTGCTAATCGGCAAGCTCGCCGGAATGCAGACCATGCAGGAACTGCAACTTGCAAACGTCAAGCTGCTGGATGGTCCAGCAGGATTTTCCCAAAAGTTCTCGTTTGCCGTACACGCCGGAGAATCGGAGCTACTGGCCAGAATCAATGAAGGCCTCGCATCGACCAAGCCCAGTGGGATTTACGATGCCTTGTATGAAAAATGGTTCGGCTTGTCTGAAGCGAAAGCGGTACCGTTTCGGAACTTACTATGGTACGCGATATCACTAGGACTCGTCCTAGTAGGTCTCGCCGGGTTTTTCTTCTATAAACGCCGAAACGAGCGCAACGCGGTCGCCGCGGCTCTGCGCCTGGCGTCAAAGGTCTTCGAAGCGACGACGGATGCGATCGCGCTGAGCGACGCCGATGATCGCGTCGTCATAATCAATGCTGCCTTCGAGAAACTGACTGGATTCACGGCCGGCGAAATGGTCGACCTGCCGTGGGTAGAGTCACCCTTTCGGCCGGTCGATCCGATCGAATCAGCGAAACGGGGCGAGCAACTTCTTCGCGATGGCTACGTCACCGGAGAAGTCACACGATTCCGCAAGGATGGCAAGGAGCTCTCACTTGGGATCACGGCAACGCGGGTCTACGACAAAGAGGGCAAGCTTGCCAATTACGTTCGCGTTTTTTCCGACATTTCGGCGCTGAAAGAGTCCCAGCGGCAACTCGAACAGTTGGCGACGCACGACGCTCTCACCGATCTTCCCAACCGCAATTTGTTCAACGACCGGTTGAACCAGGCGATCAGCCATGCGCAACGTACCGACTCGGGCCTTGGCGTGTTCTTTCTTGATCTCGATCATTTCAAATATGTGAACGACGGCTTCGGCCACGACGTCGGGGACGCTCTTCTCACGACGGTAGCGCGTGAGCTCCAGGACCACGTGCGCAAGGGCGACACAGTGGCGCGGGTCGGCGGTGATGAATTCGCAATTCTCTTGACCAATCTGAAAAACACCGCGGTCGACGCTGCCACCATTGCGCGCAAAGTGCAGGAAAGGTTCTCCCGGCCCCTCGTGGTCGGGGAACGGGAACTCACGATCACGCCGAGCATCGGAATCAGTCTCTACCCGGGAGACGGCGAAAACGCCGCGCGGCTGCTCACGCGCGCGGATGCCGCGATGTATCTCGCCAAGGAGAAGGGGCGCAACGGCTTCGCGTTCTACACCAGCGAAATGAGCAACAAGGCGATCGAGCGTGTCGGACTTGAAGCGGCACTGCGTCGGGCACTCCAGCTCGGACAATTCGAGCTGCATTACCAGCCTCAGGTTTTGATCGCGAGCGGTGAATTGACCGGCATGGAAGCGTTGCTTCGCTGGCGACATCCGGATATGGGTTTGATTCCGCCAGTCCAATTCATTCCCATGGCCGAAGAGACCGGGCTCATCGTCGCAATTGGAGAATGGGTGCTGCGAACCGCATGCCTGCAGATCAGAGCGTGGCAAGAAGCCGGGCTGCCGTTGCTCACCGTCGCGGTCAACCTCTCGGCACTCCAGTTGCGGCAAGCCGGATTCGTTGGCGTCGTGGCCCAGATCCTCGAGGAAACGGGACTCGAGCCGCGTTACCTCGATCTCGAGATCACCGAAAGCATGGTGATGGGCAAAACCGAGTTCGCCGTTCCAACTTTGAAGGATTTAAAGGCGCTGGGAATTGCCCTCACGATCGACGACTTCGGCACCGGCTATTCGAACCTCGGATATCTCAAGAGTTTTCCTCTGGACCAGATCAAGATCGACCGATCGTTCGTGCAAGACTTGCCGAATTCCAACGATGCCGCGTCGATTGCGCGCGCCATCGTGAGCATGGGGCACAGCCTGGGATTGCGTGTGATCCCGGAGGGCGTGGAAACTTTCGCCCAGGCGAGGTTTCTTGCGCGCATCGGATGCGAGCATGCGCAGGGATTTCTGTACTGCAAACCGCTGCCGGCGGAAGAGTTCGCAGCGTGGGTCACGGCCCGCGCAACCGCGATCACCGGCACATGCGAACGCCGCGTGGAACCGGAAGCCGTGATCTAAGCAGCTTGAAATTTGCGGCGCCAGTCCGCAAATGCGGTGTACCGAAATACAGCGATTCTCTGCTAATCTGTATCCGCAATTTCACTGCGAAGGAACAGACATGGGCATTTTCGATCAGCTATTCGGAAGCGATAAAACGCAGTCTCGTGCGCCGGCATCTGGGCAGCCCGAGGCCACGGCGGACCAGCAAGCCATCGAGCGGTACCGCTACATGCTCAAAACCGCGCCGCCCGAAACCATCGAGCAGGCACACGCGGAAGCATTCGCGAAGCTAACGCCCGAACAACGGCGCGTGGTCGCCGAGCAGTTGAGCGCCGAGGTGCCGGAGGCAGAACGAGTCGTGGCGATGCAAGATGGCGCGAGTCCCCACTCGCTCGCGCGATTGGCCACGCGGGCCGAAGTGCGAAACCCGGGCACGATGGAGCGCACATTCGGCCGCTTGGGCGGAGGTGGCTTGGGCGGTCTGATGGCGGGCACCTTTTTGAGCGGTATCGCCGGCGCAGTGGTCGGATCGATGATCGCGCAGCACTTCTTCGGTGGCGACACTTCGTTTGGCGCGGGTGGGAACGCAACTGAAGCCGCGAGTGGCAAGGACGCAAGCACCGATACGTTCGGGGGGCCGGGCGACCAAGCGCCTGACGCCTTTGGCGGTGACATTGGAGGAGGCGGCGGCTGGGATGTTTAGGTAGGTCCGCGGGAGGTTTCCAGTGCGCCACGCAGCCGCCCTGTTTGTGATTGCCGTTATAACGACGGCGATCGCCACCTCGAGCGCGGCTCAGGCGCCGCGCTCACCGACGCCTCCGTTAAGCGAAGCGCCGATTCGCACGACCATCGTCGCCAAAGGGCTGGAGCATCCCTGGGGTCTGGCCTTCTTGCCGAACGGCAGCATGCTCGTGACCGAGCGCGCCGGGCGTCTGCGGCTGGTTGACAAGGACGGGCAACTCGACAAGCCCATCGCTGGAGTTCCGCAAGCGCAGGTCGCCGGACAAGGTGGCTTGCTCGACGTCGCTGTGTCGCCGACATTTGCACAGGACCGGCTGGTTTATTTGAGCTACGCCGAGCCTGGTGAGGGTGGCGCCGGTACGGCGGTTGCGCGGGCGCGGCTCGACGCTGGCAAGTTCAACGATCTACAGGTGATCTGGCGCCAGGTGCCGAAGGTCAGCGGACCGAATCATTGGGGCTCGCGCTTGGTGTTTGCGCGCGACGGAACGCTCTTTGTCACGACCGGCGATCGTTTCGCGCATCGCGAACGCGCGCAGGATCTCGCGACGACCATCGGCAAGGTCATCCGCATCAACGCCGACGGGTCCATCCCACAAGACAATCCGTTCGTCAAACGCGGGGGTGCGCGGCCTGAGATCTGGTCCTATGGCCACCGCAACGTGCAGGCAGCAACGCTGCATCCGCAGACCGGTCAACTCTGGACCGTCGAACACGGCGCCCGTGGCGGCGACGAGCTCAACCATCCGCAAGCGGGGAAGAACTACGGCTGGCCGGTCATCACCTACGGTGTCGATTATTCCGGCGCTAGAATCGGCGAGGGTCAGGCCAAGCCTGGGATGGAACAACCCGTCTATTACTGGGATCCCGTAATCGCGCCGTCAGGCGCGACGTTTTATACCGGCGACGTCTTTCCGGAATGGCGGGGAAGCCTCTTTATCGGCTCGCTGCGACCGGGTGCGCTGGTCAGGCTCACGATGAGTGGCGACAAGATTACCGCGGAAGAACGCTATCTGGGCGACGCCGGCCGCATCCGCGACGTTGCGCAAGGGCCCGATGGTCTTCTCTACCTCCTGACCGACGAGGCCGACGGCCGCATCCTCAAAGTTGAACCCGTCAAGACGAAGTAAACGATTTCCCGCATGCTAACGCGTTGCGGCGTGGGATGCGCATGCCTCCTGGCCTGATCCTTGCTCATCTTCGGTCAACGCGGGCCAATGCTCCAGCGTTATTATTGTGAGCCCCAAGGGTTAGCTCTTAAGTTCTTGGCTTCTAACGTTTATTTCCAACATTGGAGGAATCGATGAATGCACCGTTGCGCAGCCTAATCGGCATGGCCGCACTAGCGATCGCCACGCAAGCGGCGGCCCAGGTCACTTTTTTCGAGCGGGAAGGGTTTCAGGGCCGCTCTTTCACTACGGAACAACAGATAGGGAATTTCGAGCGGTTCGGATTCAACGATCGCGCATCGGCGGTCATCGTCGACCGGGGTCGGTGGCAACTGTGCGAGCACGCGCGCTTCCAAGGGCAGTGCGTGGTGCTGCGCCCCGGCCAGTATGAATCGTTAGCCGCGATAGGACTTAACAACAGCGTGTCCTCAGTGCGGCCCGTTAGCCGCAATGCGCGTGACGATGATCGCGACGATCGTGTCGGGCACCCGCTGGCGGGAGGGTACGACTACCGCCAGCGCGATAACGAACGCCTCTATCAGGCGGACGTTACCTCAGTACGTGCGGTCGTCGGGCCAGCCGAGCAGCGTTGCTGGGTCGAGCGCGAGCAAGTCGTTCAAGATCGCCGCGACGGCGCCAACGTTCCTGCGGCGATTGCGGGAGGGATCATCGGCGGTATTCTCGGGCATCAGATCGGAGGCGGTCGTGGACGGGATATCGCGACCGTCGGTGGTGCTGTCGGAGGGGCCGCACTAGGCGCCAACGTTGGACGCGGTGGCGGCGGACAACAGGTGTACAGCCAGGACGTCCAGCGTTGCGCCAATGTATCGCAGGCTCGGCCGGAGTATTGGGATGTCACGTACAACTTCCGCGGACAAGAGCATCGCATGCAAATGAACCAGCCCCCGGGACCCACAATCACTGTCAATCGCGCCGGGGAACCGCGCGTCTAACTTAAGGTTTGGCGCTCCATCGGAGCGCCCAGACAAAGCGGCCTTCTTGGGCCGCTTTGTTCTTCAGGTCGCGTTGCCGTCGGCGGGTCAGATATCGCGCTATTAGCAACATCGGCAATTCACCCTCCTCGGATGCGGAAGCCAGGACGAACCCGATGCGTGTCGGGCTCTTTGGTCGCACTCCTCGGCTGCCGCGCTTACTCACGAGCTACACGAGAGCATCGAGCATCCAGCACGGTTGCGCGCCCAGTCCGGCCGGCGCTGTGCGAACGGCTCGCGGCCGGGTTGGTCCTCGTACGGACGGCGCAACGCGTCGAGCAACTCATGGATGCCCGCGTCGTCGCCCTCTTCCGCACGATCGATCGCCTGCTGCGCCAAATAGTTGCGCAGAACGTAGCGCGGGTTGGCAGCATGCATGCGGGCGCGCCGCTCGGCATCCGGCATCGCGTCACGGCGTACGCGAGCGCCGTATCGCGCCAGCCAGTCGTTGCACGCCGGCGCGAACTGTCGCTGCTTGGCTCCGTCATAAAACGCGTGGTTCAGCGGAACGAGCGTCGGCGCGTCAATATCCACGTCACGCAGCGCACGGAAAAACAGCGTCATGTCAACTTCGGCTGTTTGCAATAACGTATGCAGCGCTTGCATGAGGTGGACGTCTTCATCCAAGCATTCGCCGAGGCCGAGCTTGGCCGCAATGTTGCCGCGATCGGCCTTGCTGTACGCGTCCACGTAGCGCTGCAATCCCGCGTGCAATGGGTCGGGCGAGGCAAAGACCGGCGCGAGCGTGCCCGCGAGACGGGTTAGATTCCAATAGGCGATTTGCTTTTGCTGACCGAACCGGTAGCGGCGCCCTTCCGCATCGGTCGTGTTGGGCGTCCAGTCGAGGTCGAAGTTATCGACCCAGCCGTACGGTCCATAATCGATGGTCAGGCCCAAGATCGACATGTTGTCGGTGTTCATCACGCCGTGGACGAAACCCACGCGCATCCAGTGCGCAATCATTCGCGCAGTGCGTTCGCATACCTGCGCGAACCATTCTGCCCTCAGTTGTTCGTTCAGCGGCTCGGTCATTCCACCGCCCATCGCTGAAATCAACTCCGGAAAATCGCGGCGGATCGTGAAGTCGACGAGTTGCTCGAGGAGCGTCACGTCGCCGCGCGACGCGGGCAGCTCGAAATTGCCGAAACGAATAAACGACGGCGCGACCCGGCATACGATTGCGCCCGGTTCGGACTTGGGGTGACCATCGTAGAACATGTCGCGTACGACCTCTTCGCCAGTCCCGACCAGGCAGAGCGCACGCGTGGTTGGCACACCGAGATGATGCATCGCCTCGCTGCACAGGAATTCACGAATCGACGAACGCAACACGGCGCGACCGTCGGCGCTGCGCGAATACGGCGTCGGACCGGCGCCCTTGAGTTGCAACTCCCAGCGCTCCCCTGCCGCGTTGATTGTTTCTCCCAGCGTGATCGCGCGGCCGTCGCCGAGTTGTCCCGCCCAGTTACCGAACTGATGCCCGCCGTAGTTGGCCGCGTACGGCTGCATACCCGAAAGCGTGGCATTGCCGGCGAAGACTTGCGCAAACATCGGCGATGCGACAGTCTCCGCGTCAATACCCAATAACGACGCCACTTCGCGCGAATGCGCAATCAGTCGCGGCGCTGCGACCGGCGTGGGTTCGACGTACGAATACAGCGCCCTGTGCACCTGCCGCAGCCGCGGCCCCGCCTCCGGGTCGCCGGGCAGTTGAGACACGAAGGCATTGTCAAAACGCAGGGTTTGCATGAAGTCGGCGGTCATGGCACCACCGTGGTGAAAAGGTAGACAGCAAAGATAACCAAGTGCACAGTGCCTTGAACTTTTCGCAAAGATTCAATATCACTTTGGCGGTACCATCCGAAACCCCTTCAAGATTTCCCCCATGACCCAGGCCGTTCGCGCGGCGGTGGAACCAGTACTGGAGCACTGCCCCATTCCATTCAGCTCGTTCACGATGGTCTGGATCATCGGCTGATGAACGTACGGTGGGTCGCCTACGTGAAACTCTTCGACTGAGCCGCCACGCAGGAGTCGGATCGGTACCGGCTGACTGGTGGAAAATTGGATCCGGCCCGTAGTGCCGATGATCTCGTTCATTTCATGGTCTTCGTCGGCGGTATAGCACCACGTGCCGCTGCCATGGATACCGGACTGGAACCGGTATGCGGCAACGACGACGTCCTCTGGCTTGTAGGCATTGGCCTGGTTGCCAGCAATCGCTTCGATCTTGACGATCGGGCCAAATAGGTAATCGAGGAAATCAAAGGTATGGCAGGCGGTCTCGAAGAAGAAGCCGCCACCGCTCAATGCGGGGTTCACGCGCCAGGGAATCGGATCGTCCGCGCATTGGTTTGGCAAGCGCGCGGTCTGCCGTGAAATGACGACGCGCACCGCTCCTATTGCCCCCGCCTCGACCAACTGCTTGACTTTGAGGAATCGCGGCAAGGCGCGGCGATAGTAGCCTACCCATAGCGGGACACCAGCCGATCGACACGCCTCGATCATTTCTAAGGCCTCGCCGTAGTTCATGGCCATTGGCTTCTCGACGTAAACAGGTTTCCCGGCCTGCGCGCACCGCAATGTGTAATGACAGTGGCTGTCGGTCAGCGTCGCAATGTAAACAGCATCGATGTCAGGCGCGTTTAGGATCGCCTGCGCATCGTCAGACCAGCGCGCCACGCCGTGGCGTTGGGCGAAGTCCGCGGCGCGTGCACCGTTCCGACGCATAACCGCAACCAGCGACGAGTGGTCGGCTTGGTAGAACCCGGGACCGCTCTTCACTTCGGCGACGTCGCCGCAACCGATCATGCCCCAGCGAACGGTCTTCATTAGGGCCTGTTCACACTATGGACGCAAACGCGAACGGGTGGCCTGGGGCGCCAATCGCGGCAGCCGACGAAGCCAAGACTTGCGGTCTTGGCGAGGAGAGCAACAAAGAGTGGCGCCCCAGGGCGCCCGTTCCCTTCGGGTTGCTGCCGAAACGCTCATCGCTGCGTTGCGAAGGCTTGCCGGGTGCCCGACCCGCCTTCGCCTCCGCGCCTTGCGCTGAGCGTTTTCGGCCGTGCAACGCGTTTGTGCCCATAGTGTGAACAGGCCCTAGTTTTCGTTGATGCGCTATGAAGTGCAGGCGTGCGCTTTTTAGAGGCCCAGCTTGCGGATGAACCCGTCGATCGCCTGCACGACCGCATCTTCCCGACCCGCGTAGAAGTGGTCGGCTCCCGGAATCATCACCTGCTCCGAGCGGGGGATATGCGCCAGCGCGCGCGCGCGGCTCGGCGCGGCCTCGACGCCGGCGGCTAGGTCGTTCTCGCCGTAGATGTCGAGCGTCGGCAGCCGGATTTTACCGGGAAACCATTCGATGCCAAGCCACGGAATGCTGATCAGACTCGCGCCCCAATAGCGACCCGTCACACCCAGCGCCACCCACGCAGCGAACGGCGGGTTGGGCGTCTCAATGAGGTACACATTCGCCATCCATGAGCCCATCGAGTGGGCCACGAGCACCACGCCCCTGTAGCCTTTTCCCTGCAGATACCTTGCGGCAGTGGCAAGCCGGTCGCCCGCCTCCGGAAACAGCACCGGATAGTAGTCGCGCACGGTGATGCCTTCGCTCTTGGAAACCGGCATCTGGATCGAGAGCGTGGTGTAGCCGATATCGGCGAGCCTGATACGCAGCACGCCGATGAGACTGTGATCGGGATGCACGCCAATGCCGTGCGCGAGCACGATTGCCATCGTCTTGTTGGTTCCCTCGGTGAGGATCGTCAGGAACTTATGGCCCTTGCCCGAGCCATCGGTAAGCTCGAGATAAAGCGGATCGCCTGCAACGATCGCGGGCGTGATCTCGTCGGCCCAACGTTTCTCGCGCGCGTAATCCTGGGCCAGCGCCGGGCCGTGCAGGACGACGAGGCAGGTGACCAACGCCAGCGCGGCGCCACTGCGAATTCCACAATAAGCAACCATCGCGTTCAATTGACTTCCAGCAGAGCTGCCGCACCCATGCCTCCGCCGATGCACATGGTCACGACAACGAATTTCACGCCACGGCGCTTGCCCTCGATCAAGGCATGTCCCGCGAGCCGCGCGCCTGACACGCCGTAGGGATGACCGACGGCGATCGCACCGCCGTTCACGTTGAGGCGTTCGTTGGGAATGCCGATTTGGTCACGGGAATAGATCACCTGCACGGCGAACGCCTCGTTTAACTCCCACAGGCCGATATCCTCGACCCGCTGGCCGGTGCGCGCGAGCAGCTTGGCTACGGCGAACACAGGGCCGATGCCCATTTCGTCGGGCTCGCATCCGGCGACCGCGAAGCCGCGGAAGATGCCCATCGGCGCAACACCTTGCTTTGCCGCAGCCTTGTCGCTCATCACGACACACGCCGACGCGCCATCGGAAAACTGGCTCGCATTCCCTGCGGCGATCACGCCGCCCGGCAGCGCCGGCTTGATCTTCGCGACACCTTCGTAGCTAGTGTCGGCACGGATGCCCTCGTCTGCGGCAAGGGTTACCTCCTTCGTGAACAGGCGGCCCGAATCCTTGTCCGCTATGCCCATCGTCACCGTGATCGGCACGATCTCATCGGTGAATTTTCCTGCGGCCGCAGCGGTAGCCGCGCGCTGCTGGCTTTGCACACCGTACTCATCCTGCTGTTCGCGCGGGATGTGGTAACGCTCCGCAACGTTCTCCGCGGTCTGCAGCATCGTCCAGTAAAGCCCCGGCTTGTGCTGGTTAAGCCACGCTTCGCGCAGCATGTGCCTGTTCGTCTCGTTCTGCACACACGAGATGGATTCGACGCCGCCCGCTACGAAGATGTCGCCTTCGCCGGCGATCACGCGCTGCGCGGCAAAGGCGATCGTCTGCAGACCGGAGGAGCAAAAGCGATTGACAGTGGCTCCCGGCACGGTCACCGGACAACCTGCACGCAGCGCGATTTGCCGTGCGATGTTGGTGCCGGTCGCACCTTCGGGAAGGGCGCAGCCCATGAGAACATCTTCGATCTGCTCCGGATCGAGTTTGGCGCGGTCGATTGCGTGCTTGACGGCGTGACCGCCGAGCGTTGCGCCGTGGGTCATGTTGAACGCGCCGCGCCAGGATTTGGCCAGGCCGGTACGCGCCGTCGAAACGATAACTGCATCGGTCATAGTCGTAGGCTCCTGATAAGCGACGGTAGGTCAGCCATTGAATGTCTTGCCTTCAGCCGCGAGCTTATACATCAGCGGCGCCGGCTGCCAGAACGCCGTATCGGCGTTCGGATTGGCGGCAAAGCGCTGCATGCTGCGAACCACGTTAGGCAAGCCCGTCATGTCAGCGTAGAGCATGGGGCCACCGCGGTGCAGCGGGAAGCCATAGCCGGTCAGATAGACGACGTCGATGTCCGAAGCGCGTAGCGCAATGCCCTCCTCCAGAATGTGGGCGCCTTCGTTGACCAGCGCGAAAACGCAACGCGCGACAATCTCGTCATCGTCGATCTTGCGCGCGCTGATGCCCTTCTCCTTGCGGTAGCTTACGATCATTTCGCCGACTGCCGGGTCGGGAATCGCATCGCGCTTGCCACTCTCGTAGCGATACCAGCCCGCGCCGGTTTTCTGACCGAAGCGTCCCAGCTCGCACAGACGATCGGCGATGCGCGAGTAGACAACATGTGGTTTCTCAACATAACGGCGTTTGCGGATGGCCCAACCGATATCGTTGCCGGCAAGGTCGCTCATGCGGAACGGACCCATCGCCATGCCGAAATCTTCCAGCGCGCGGTCCACTTGCTCCACCGACGCGCCCTCTTCAAGCAGAAACATCGCTTGGCGCAGATACTGCTCCAACATACGGTTGCCGATGAAACCGTCGCACACGCCGGACACGACCGCGGTCTTGCCGATCTTCTTGGCGAGCTCCATCACCGTTGCCAGCACGTCCTTGGCGGTCGCCTCGGCTCGCACCACTTCCAAGAGCTTCATGACGTTGGCCGGGCTGAAGAAATGCATGCCGACGACGTCGTGCGGGCGGTTCGTGCCGGCGGCGATCCGGTTTACGTCCAAGGTCGACGTGTTGGTCGCGAGAATGGCGCCGGGCTTCATCACTTCATCGAGCTGTTGAAATACACGTTGCTTCACATCCATGTCTTCGAACACCGCCTCGATAACCAGGTCGGCGCCCTTGATCGCAGCGTAGGATAGCGTGGGCGTAAGCAAATCCATTCTCTTCTCCAACTTTTCCGGTAGGAGCTTGCCCCTTTTCACCGCGCTCCCGTAGTTCTTGCGCAGGTTGGCGACGCCCTTATCGAGCGCGTCCTGCTTCATCTCGAGGATCGTCACCGGGATGCCGGCGTTGAGGAAATTCATGGCGATGCCGCCGCCCATCGTTCCTGCGCCGATTACCGCGACAGTCGCGATCTTGCGCGTCGGCGTGTCGGCCGGAACATCGGGAATCTTCGCGGCCGCGCGCTCACCGAAGAATGCGTGGCGTAGCGCGCGCGACTCGGGCGAGTGAAGCAACTGTTGGAACAACTCCCGTTCAATGCGCAATCCGTCGTTGAACGGCAACGATACGGCGGCGGCAATCGCGTCGATGCATTTCCCCGGCGCTGGGAAGTTCTTCGCGACGGAACCGACCGTGTTGCGTGCGAACTGAAAGAAAGCTTCCGCGTTTGGGTAATCGATTTTGATATCGCGCACTCTTCGCAGCGGCCGATCTTGCGCCACGACGTTGCGCACGAACGCGAGCGCGCCTTGGAGGAGGTCGCCCGCGACCATCTCGTCGAATATCACCGTCCCCTGCAATTGCTCGGAACGCACGCTCGCGCCGGAGACAATCATATTCAACGCGGCTTCCACGCCGATTACTCTCGGCAGGCGCTGCGTGCCACCAGCGCCCGGCAGCAGGCCGAGTTTGACTTCGGGCAGCGCGACGTTAGCGCCGGGCGCCGCCACGCGAAAATGACAGCCCAGCGCCAGTTCGAGCCCACCGCCCATGCAAGTGCCGCCGATGGCCGCGACGACCGGCTTGGCGCTTGCCTCGACGCTACGGATAACGGTGCGCAACGTCGGCTCGGCGGTCGCCTTCTCCGTATTGAACTCGCGAATGTCTGCACCCCCGGAGAACATCTTGCCGGCGCCGATTAGAACGATGGCTCGAACGTTCGAATCGGCCAGCGCACGATCGATGCCGGCGACGACCGCGGCGCGCAATGCGTACCCCAGACCATTCACCGGTGGATTGTCCAGCGTGATCACGCCCACCGCGCCGTGCACCTGATAATGAGCGATACTCATGGTTGTCCTTGTACCTCAATACCTCGCATTGCTTCAAGCCACGAGCAGTGCGAGCCGCGCGAATTGTTCGAGCGCGTGCGCTACAAAAGCGCCTGCGAGATTGCCATCGAAGCGGAATGCGGGCCCGCTCATCGATGCGGCGAGGGCCGGCCGATCGTGCGTGCCGTCGAGCAACGAGAGCAGCCGCCGCGCGTTCGCGTCGGGGAGTTGCACGCGCGTGTGCAATAGGCTGGTCACGTCTTCCTGGGTGCGCGCCTGAAGTCGCGCTAGCGAACTGGCGATAGGCCGCTCTCCCGCCACCTTGGCAAGCGCGGGCGGGTGGACATGCAGAATCAAGAGTCCTGCGACATACGCATCGGTCAGGAAGGTTTCGAAGGGACGCGCAAGGGTGCTGGCACGCACGGTCGCACGCAACTCGGCGGCCGAACAAGCCGCAGGCAACGATTGCAACAGGGTCTCCAACATCGCTCGGACCGGCCCGCCGCCACCGTGCGGGGGATCCAGATCGCGCGCGAGGTCTGCAAGTTTCCCGGCCGCCGCTGACCGCTGCAACGACGGATCGGCCGACACATGCATCGCTCCCACCCGTTGCGCATGCGTCGTCATGTCGAATCGCGCTTCGCTCCGGTGCAGCAACGACTGGCGAAAGCGGCGCAGCCGAACGAAATCGAGATATTGCTCGCGCGCCAGCGGGTCGAGCGTGGAGAGAAACGCGCGTGCTTCCGCCGAGATACCGGCCGCACTCATCGTGTGCAGCTCCGCTTCCGCCAAATATTTGAGGCCAAAGTGCGCCGCGTGCGCGACGAACTCGTGAAAGTAAACAGGAGTATTTAGCTCGGCAAGATCGTCGTGAAAGAGCAAGCTATCGGTGCGTTGCGCGATCGATCGAAACTCGGCACGCAGCGTTTCATCAGCCTCGTGCAGAGCCTTGCCGCCATCACCGATGATGCGTGCGACCTCGCGCGCGGCGGCCAAGCGAGCGCGCGGATCCGGAATGCGGTCCACGTGAAAATGCAGTACATCCCACGTTGCCTGGCGAACGCGGCAGCCGGGCAGCGCATTGAAGCTTACGAATATGATGCCGTTCGGCGCAAGCCGCCGACCGGCAAGCGCGAACAGCCCGTCGCGTACATGTGCCGGAACCCAGGAGTAGACGCCGTGCGCAATGATGTAATCGAACTCTCCATGCGCCGGCGCGAGCGAAGCGAGATCTTCTTCAATGAGCGTGATATTGGTAAGGTCGAGCTCGGCGATTGTCCGCTGTCCCGTCGCGATGGCGAGCGGTGATAGATCGCAGCCCACGAACCGCGCGGAAGGCAGCGCCAGCGCCATTGGAATGAGGTTCCCGCCTTCGTTGCAACCGACTTCCAGCACGCGGCATTGCGCCACGTCGGGCGGCGTCGCGCCGAGAAACGTGGCAACCGTCGCTAGCCGGTCCGGATGCGTCAACGGATGCGGTAGCGCCGGGTAGGCGACGGCATCGTAGCGCGCCGCAAGCGCAGCGTTGACTGTTTCAAGGCTCATTGGCTCGTACCAGGCTACGCTGTGGCGATGAGGTTGCGCATGGCGTCTCTGTGCACGCAATTTGCAGATTACCATCCCTCCTCCGTGTGCCGCCCCCGGTAGTTTTCCGCGACGTGTTGCAGTAATCTCAATAGAGCGTCGGAGTGATGAAGGGGACCTAAGAGATGGCAGCTCAGAAACCCGCAAAGAAGTCCCGGACGCCCAAACGCGCAGCGACCTACCGCCGGCAGCGACGACGCCGAGCCGGTCAGTTTCACCGCCTTTTCGGTGAAACAAATCAATTCGCTGCGGTCCGCCAAAGCGGGCGCCGCGCAACGCCTCTTGCGATCGGCCTCCACGGCCGCCGCCGCGTTTAGCCCGTTCGCGGCTTCGACCTCTCCCGCGCCGGAAGATAACCTCGTCGGCGTCGGCATCGGCGAAAAAATTTTGAACGGCAAGCACACCGGGATCATGGCCGTTAAATTCCTCGTCAGGATCAAGTATCCCGACAATCAGATTCCGCCGGGCGAGCGTCTGCCGACCGAAGTAAACGGCCAACCCGTCGATATCGAGCAGGTCGGGACATTCCGCCGCTTCATGGCGCAAATGCCGAATCCTCGCAAGAAGATTCGTCCCGCGCGACCCGGCTGCTCGGTTGGCTTTCGATTCCCGCACAACCAGTTCATCATGGCCGGCACTTTCGGCGCGCTGGTCAGAAAAGGGCCGAAGCGCTTCATCCTCAGCAACAATCACGTCATCGCCGACGAGAACCGGCTGCCGCTCGACTCTCCGATTTTCCAGCCCGGCTTCCTCGATGCCGGCAACCCACCGAACAACGGCCCTATCGCCAAACCCACCCAGTCCATCCCGCTTGTCGCCGGCGCCGCCAACGTGGTGGACGCCGCCATCGCGGAACTGGACAACACGAATCTCGCGAGCAACGCGATCCCGTTTATCGCCCGCCGGCAGGCAAGGCCTTAGCGCATATCGATATGGTCGTGCATAAATTCGGACGGACGACCGGCTTCACCGTCGGGCGCATCACCAGCATCGAGACTGACGTTAACGTGCAGTACGACATGGGCATCGTCACATTCACCGATCAACTCATCATCCGCGGGCTGGACGCGCACCCGTTCAGCGCGTCGGGCGATTCCGGTTCGCTGATCCTCGAACGCAGCACCAACAAAGCAGTTGGCTTGCTCTTCGCCGGCTCGTCGTCTCATACGATCGCCAACCACATCGACAATGTGCTGCGGGCGCTGAGAGTCAAACTCGTGCTGTAGCGGGCGAGGCCGCGCCTGAGGAGAGGAAGCAACTTGGCGACAGAACGAGAGATACGTGAAGTGAAGCGGCGGCACTCGCCGCAACTGTTAAGCCGGCCCGGCGTCTGCGGCGTCGGCATCGAGAAAGATGAATCGGGCGCTTACGTTCTGGCCGTTCACCTCGACGCCGGTAATAAGAACGCCCACTCCGGACTGCCCCAAGAAATCGAAGGCTACGCCGTGAAGTACATCCGCAGCGGCCCATTCCGCAAGCTTCCGAAAGGGGCCAAGACTTAAAGAGTAGTATTCGCTGGACTGAAACCGTCGAAATGTGGAAGTCGGGGAAACGTTGAGTGCGCGGCAATGGCCAATGCCACGTTATGAGTCGCCATGCACCAGGACAGCGGAGTTTTGCGAACGAGACTGGCTTCAGACGAATTTGACCAAACCGAGGCGCCGGCCACGGCATTTTTACTCGTGTGCAATCGGCTTTTCGGTGAATAAGTAGTCTCGTAGCTGGCTCGAAAACGTTGGGTCCTTGCGGCGAATCCACTCGAGCACCATGGACGCGTGCTCCTTTTCCTCTCTTCCTTTACGGGGGAGGCAATATAAAGGCTTCGCTCAATACTAAGCGTCAAAGAATAAGTGCTCGATCAGGATCTTTGTTCCGATCCCGATGAGAACCAATCCACCCACCAATTCGGCACGATGCCGATCCGGGTGCCCGCAACCGCTCCGATGAGCACGCCGGCCGTCGACAGAATGAGTGTCACCATGCCGATGATCGCGCATGCAAAAAGCACTGGATGATCGAGTAATGGAAGCGTCACACCGGCCGCGGCCGCGTCGATACTTGTGGCGATCGCCAAGGTGGCAACGCCCACCCGCTGGCAGACGAAACCTTTTTTGTTGGCACGTTCGGGTCGGCACTCAGGCCTGCGCGGACCATGCGCCCACCGATGATGACCAGCAGAACGAAGGCGATCCAATGATCAACGCTGCGTATCACCGAAGCGAAAGCAAGACTCAGCAACCAGCCGAGCAGCGGCATGAGCGCTTGGGCCGCGCCGAAGGCGACCCCGACGCGCAACGCCTCGCGCGCACCCGGATGCGGGCGCGCAGCAGCACCCTGGCTCAACGCTGCAGCGAAGGCATCGATCGACAGGGCAAGCGCAAGGAGGAAGAGCGTCGTAGTGACCAATATTGCAACAACTCAAGGATGAAGAGCCGGATCAAACTTAGGTTCGCCCGCTGCCTAAAAGTAGTTCTCCGCGATCCCCAATCTATCCGATAACTATTAACTATCCATGGAATTAGAAAGCACAATTGGATTTATAGTTCGCGACCGCCCACCATACGACCGCCCCAATTTATATGCCGTACAGAATATTTACCTGCCCGCCTTTAGTGTTGCCACGCTTAACATCAGCGCGTAAGCATACGGATAAAGGCGGTAGACCAACGTTATTCACAAAGGAGACCGAACATGAGCAAAGACAAGACACCGAGCAAGTCCAAAGAACGCAAACAGGAAAATAGCACGGCACCTCCCTACGGAGAGGCGCAATTGGCCGACGGCGGCGAGCTACACCAGGTTGCCGGTGGCGAGCATCCTGCGCTCACCACGAATCAGGGCACTGTGCTCTCGGATAATCAAAACTCGCTCAGGGCCAATCCGCGCGGACCTACACTGCTGGAAGATTTCATCCTGCGCGAAAAAATCTTCCATTTCGATCACGAGCGCATTCCGGAGCGTATCGTTCATGCACGGGCGACGGGAGTTCATGGGTTTTTCGAGCTGACCGCCTCGTTAAAGCAATACACCACCGCCAGGATCCTTACCGAGGTAGGTGAAAAAACGCCCCTCTTTATCCGCATTTCGACGGTGGCGGGGGGCGCGGGTTCAATCGACACACCGCGCGACGTGCGCGGGTTTGCCGTCAAGTTTTATACCAAGGAAGGTAACTGGGACTTGGTCAGCAACAACATCCCCGTTTTCTTCATCCAGGATGCCATCAAGTTTCCCGATCTGATCCATGCGGTAAAAATGGAACCCGATCGTGGGTTTCCGCAAGCGGCGACCGCACACGACACGTTCTGGGATTACATGTCGCTCACGCCTGAAGCCATGCATATGGTGATGTGGATCATGTCGGATCGCACCATACCCCGTTCGCTGCGGATGATTGAAGGCTTTGGCATTCATAGCTTCCGACTGATTAACGACGCGGGCGAGTCGACCTTCGTCAAATTCCATTGGCGTCCCAAGCTCGGCTTGCAATCCACCATTTGGGACGAAACCGTGAAGATTGCCGGGGCCGATCAGGACTACCATCGCCGCGATATGTTTGAAGCCATCGAGGCGGGGCGTTTCCCTGAGTGGGAATTCGCGGTGCAGCTTTTCACGCAGGAAGAAGCTGACAGATTTCCCTTCGATCATCTCGACGCGACCAAGCTGATACCCGAAGAAATGGTGCCCCTGCAAGTAATCGGACGCATGGTACTGGATCGTTGGCCGGATAATTTCTTTGCGGAGACCGAGCAGGTTGCTTTCTGCCCTTCGCACGTGGTGCCGGGGATCGACTTTTCAAATGATCCCTTGCTGCAAGGCCGTTTATTCTCCTATCTCGATACCCAGCTTTCGCGCCTGGGTTCGCCCAATTTTCATCTGATCCCGGTCAATGCACCCAAGTGTCCGTTCGCCAACCATCAGCGCGACGGACACATGCAAATGGCGCAACCCAAGGGCCGCGTTGCTTACGAGCCCAACTCGCTGTCTGAAGACTCTCCGCGCGAAACGCCGACGACGGGTTTTCGTAGCGCCCCGCAAAGCGAGACCGGCGAAAAAGGACGCATCCGTGCCGAAAGCTTTGCCGATCACTACAGCCAGGCGCGGCAATTCTATCGCAGCCAAACCAAGTATGAGCAGGCGCACATCGCCTCGGCCCTGGTGTTTGAACTCTCTAAAGTCGAGCATCTACACATACGCGAGGCCATGGTCGGTCATCTGCGCCATATCGAAGAAGACCTCGCTCAACGCGTCGCCACGGGTCTCGCACTTGAAAAAATGCCTGATGCGCCGGTTGCCGCAGCACCGGTGCTGGAGCTCGATCCCTCACCCGCATTGCAGATCATCGGCAAAATGAAGGACACGCTCGAGGGACGCGCGATTGGCATCCTGGTCGCCGATGGTTCAGACGGTGCTGTCATCAAGAAAATCAGCAAGGCTGCCAAGGCTGCCGGCGCCACGGTGAAGATCGTAGCCCCCAAAGTGGGCGGCGCGAGGCTGGCTGATGGCTCTATGCTGGCGGTCGACGGGCAATTGGCGGGAACGCCTTCTGTCATGTTCGATGCAGTCGCCGTGATTCTCTCCGACGAAGGTGCCAAAGCGCTGATGATGGAAGGCGCCGCGATCGATTTCGTGCGCGACGCGTTCGGTCACCTCAAAGCGATCGGCGCCGACAATGGTGCCCAAGCCCTGCTGAAAAAAGCCAGCATCGGAAAAGATGCAGGCGTTGTGGATGCCAATAACGAGACCGCATTCATTGCTGCGGCAAAGACCCGCCAGTGGGATCGGGAAAAGTTGGTTCGAACCTTGGCTTGATCTGGTGACGTTGCTTCGACCTACGAATGTGCATGCGACTTTCGCATGCGGGAGGGCAGTCGTGAACTGCGTTGACGGCGATGGAAGTCGGGCGCAGAATTTGTCGCGCTCGACTGATCACGGAGACAGAAGAGCACTTTCGGCGACACCAACGAAACCGGCGCCAGAAGAACGGGTGGCGGAACAACCAGGGAGGCAAGCCATGAAGGGTTGGCAACGCGCGATGCTCTCGCTCCTCGCGGGAGGCTTCATCACAGCGGCGCAAGCGCAGGACATCCGGCTGTACGCGTTTAGTTCCGGTGCGCTCACGATAGGAAGAGGGATCCTGCAAAACCTTGCCCCAATTGATCCAATCCAGATCCCGGTCGGCTTCTTCCTGGTAAGGCATCCCAGGGGCAACGTGTTATTCGACACGGGCAACAACGACAAGCTGATCACCGAGCCGAACTATTGGCCCGCGGCGATGGCCGCGTTAAAGCCGGCGATGACACCGGACGTGGCGATTGACGTGCAGTTGAAAAAGGTGGGCGTTTCCCTTGACGACATCAGCTACGTCGTGGTGAGCCACCTGCATCTCGACCACGGCGGCAACATCGCGAAGTTCCCGAAGTCCACGCTAGTTGTCCAGAAGGATGAAGTCCAGAATGCGTTCTGGCCGAAGGCGGGCACTGGCGGGCCTTATGTGCTTGGCGACTTTCTCCAGTTGCGCGCCGGCACCACGCAGAAGCTCATTCAGCTCGAAGGCGACTTCGACATCTTCGGCGACGGCACCCTGGTGGTGAAGCGCTGGGTCGCGCACACGCCCGGCAGCCAGATGATGACCGTGAAGCTGAAGAACTCGGGTCTTATCATTCTCACCGGCGACAATGTCTACTTCCGCGAGAATCTGGAGAAGGATCTGCCGCCGAACATCGTGTTGGCCTACTATCCCACCGGTTACTACACGGCTTACGAGTGGATTCGCCAGCAAATGGCCACACAGAAGGCGGACTATTTCACCGCGCACGACCCAGACGCGTTCAAAGCGATGAAAAAGGCGCCGGCCTTTTACGACTAGGTCCTAGAGAACAACAACGCCGCTCGCGATTCGTGGCAACGCCGGGGCGCAACCCGCCCTGGCGTTTATTTTTTGCGCTCCTGTTAACGTGCTCCCGGTCGTCGTCGCGGAAAACCTGACCAAGTTCTACGGTCCAACCCTCGCGGTCGACAGGGTGTCGTTCGACGTCAAGCCGGGCGAGGTGATGGGCCTGCTCGGCCCCAACGGCTCGGGCAAGAGCACTATCCTGCGCATCCTGACCGGCTATTTGCGTCCGACCTCTGGACGCGCAGTCATCATGGGCCACGATGTCGTCGGCGAGAGTCTAAAGGCGCGCGGCCAGCTCGGCTATGTCCCCGAGGATGTGCCGCTGTATTCCCAGATGCGCGTGCGGGAGTTCCTGCAGTTCATGGGCAGGGTGCGCGGGCTCGAGGGCGCCGCGCTGCGCCGGGCAATCGATGAGGTCCTGGAACGGCTCGCGTTCGCGCATCTGCGCGACGCTTTGATCGGCAGGCTCTCGCGCGGCTACCGGCAGCGCGTCGCCATCGCGCAGGCGCTGCTGGGCCGCCCGAAGCTGCTGGTGCTCGACGAACCCACCAACGGCCTCGATCCGCGGCAGATCATCGAGATGCGCACGTTGATCCGCGCGATGCCGGAAGACATGGCGATTCTCGTCACGTCGCACATCCTCACCGAGATCGAAAGAGTCGCGCACCGGGTCGCGATCCTGCTGGAGGGCCGGTTGCTCGCGATCCACAAGCTTGCGGGTTCGACGATCGGCCTGGAAGAGCTGTTCCTTGAATTGACCGAGCCTTGAGAGAGTGATGCAGGGCTTCGCTCCGTTGCTCGACAAGGAAGCGCGCGCGCTCTTCCAGTCGCCGATCGCGTGGGTCCTGATCGGCGTGTTCCTTGGCCTGATGGGCTACTCGTTCACGCTTACGCTCTTCAACAACAAGCACGTCACGCTGGTCCACATCTTCTTCCAGGCGGCGGGCCTGCTGCTGCTGGTCGTGCCCGTGCTCACGATGCGGCTGATCGCCGAGGAGCGCAAGTCCGGAACGCTCGAGCTCTTGCTCACCGCGCCGGTGCGGGAGAGCCACATCGTGCTGGCGAAGTACGTCGCGACGATGGCTGTGGTAGGCGCGATGATCGCGCTCACCGGCGTTTATGCGCTGGTGCTCGGCCTCTATGGCACGCCTGAGTGGGGCCCGATTTACAGCGGCTACCTCGGCCTCGCGCTGTTGGCGAGCACGCTGGTTTCGCTCGGCCTGGTGGTGTCCGCGCTCACGACGAACCAGGTGGTGGCGGCCATCGTGACGATCGGGGTTTCGTTTCTGCTGTGGACGATCGACACGCTCGCCGGGATGCTGCCCGACGCGATCGAGCGCGTGCTGATCAGCCTGTCGCTGCTCGCACGCTTCACGCCGTTTGCGACCGGTGCGATGTACGTCTCCGACTTCGGCTTCTTCGCGAGCGCCACGCTGCTCGCGCTGTTCCTCGCCACGCGCGCGCTGGCGAGGCGCTAAGGATCCTCCCTCGCCGCGATGGAACACGGTTCGATCGAGATCGGCGCGCTGGGCTGGTTCATCGGCTGGCTGGTGGCGGTGGCGCTGCTGTTTCTTGCCGGCATGCGTCTCCCACTGCAGACGCGCTTCACCGGCTTCAAGTCCACCGCGTTCAACGTCGCGCTCGTGATCGCGGCGATGGCGATCACGGTGCTTGCTAACGCGGCGCTGACGCTGCACGACCTGCACATCGATCTCACGCGAGAGCGAATCTACACGCCGTCGCCACGCGCGCTGAAGGTGGTGGACGAGCTGCGGCAACCGGTGCGGCTCACGTACTTCTATCGCGGGCAGGATCCCGAGGGTCGGCGCGTGAAGGACGTGCTCGGCGTCATGGCGCGGCGCAATCCGATGCTCGAGATGCGCACGATCGACCCCGATCGCGAACCGGCGCTCGCGAAGACGTTCGGCGGGGGCATCTATAACACAGGCGTGCTGGAAGTGGAGGATCGTAAGCTGCTCGTCCAGACCACCGATGAGAACGAGATCGCGATCGGCATTCAACGCGTGCTGCGGGAGAAGGTCATCACCGTATGCTTTCTCGAGGGGCACAACGAGTTGCCGATGGACAACTTCGAGTTCCACACCCACGTGGAAGGCGTCGTGAGCCACAGCCACGGTGACGCGTCGTCGCAGTATGTCCAGATGCCGGGCCACGGCATCGGTCGGCTGCGGCGCGCGCTCGAGGCGCAAGGGTATGTCGCGCGCAAGGTGTTGCTGGCGACCGCCACGTCGGTGCCGCAGGACTGTCAGATGCTGATCGCCGCCAACCCG
Source organism: Casimicrobiaceae bacterium (assembly GCA_037719965.1). GTDB lineage: Bacteria > Pseudomonadota > Gammaproteobacteria > Burkholderiales > Casimicrobiaceae > VBCG01. Next base: position 79,967 of record JBBJMT010000013.1, read on the forward strand.
CGCACGACGTTCCTGCCAGCCGAAAGCGCTGCGCTCGAGAGCTATCTGCAGCGCGGCGGCGCGTTCTTCGCGATGTTCGACCTGGGGTTCGTGCTCGAGCCGCGGCTCGCCGCGCTCTTGGAAACGCTCGGCGTGCGGCTGCCGCAGCAGGCGGTGATCGATCCACTCAGCCACTACGCCACCGATGCGGAAATGGTCGCCGTCACGAGCTACGAGCAAAGCCCGATCACGGGCAACCTGTCGATGACGTTCTTCGCCGGCGTCCGGCCACTCGTGGCAGTCGCGTCCGCGGCCGGCCTCACGGTCGTACCGCTCCTTGCGAGCAGTCGCGACAGCTACACTCGGGTTGTGCAGCCGGTGGGCGTGCGCGAGGTTGAAACCTTGCCGCGGGCCGCGGGCGGCGGTCCGCCACAACCGGGACCACGCATGCTGGCGATCTCAGTCGAGGGGCGGCTCGCGCGCGCCGCGGATACCGCCCCGCCGATGCGGGCTGTGATCGTCGGCGACAGCGATTTCGCCAGCAACTCCTTCCTGCCTTATCTTGCGAACAGCGATCTTGCGTTGTCGATCGTGCGCTGGCTCGTACGCGAGGAGCGTTCCACCGCGGTGGCGAGCCGAATTCCGGTGCCGCCGATGATCCTTCTCACCAACGCGGAGATGCGCGGAATTTTTCTCTTCGTGGGCGTGCTGCTGCCGCTCAGTGCAATCGCGGTTGGCTTGCTCGTAGGGTGGCGCCGTCGATGAGGACGCTGCGGGGCGCGAGCGCGCTCGCGGCGATCGGCTTTCTGGTCGCGATGGTGCTCACCGGCGCGCTGCCGCAGCAGCGCCAGCGCGTGCAGTTTGTGGCCAAGGGCGTGATGCAGCTCGCCCCAGAACGCGTCGCGCGCGTCGAACTGGTCCGCGGCGCCGACCGCGCCGTGTTCGTGCGCGGACCTGGCTCGGGTTGGACACGGGAAGGCGCCGGCATGCTCGCCCCACCACTCGCGGAGAAGCTCTCGCTGGCCGTGCAGTTCATGCACACCGCCGGTCCGGTGCGGGTGATGGAGCCGGACGAGTTCCGCGGCACCGACCTGCGCGAGTTCGGTCTCGACCGGCCCGTGCTCTCGATTGCGCTGCATGCGGAGTCGGAACGCGCGCTGCGCGCGCAGTTCGGCGGCCCGAATCCGAACGAGATGCTGCAGTACATGGTGGTCGACGGACGCGGGGAGCTGTTCCTGATGTCGCGCTTCGTCGGCCAGGAATGGCTTGCGGTCGCAGAAAGCGTCTTCGCTCCCCAATGAGCCCGAACCGCGCGCTGGCGCGCGTCGGCGCGATCAGCGCTCCGCTCATCGTCGCAGTCCTCTGCTCGTTCGTCGTACACGCGCACGAGGGGGCGGCGACCGCGTTTGCCCATGTGATCATCAGCGGTCAGACGGTTCGCTATAGCCTGACGCTGGCGGACGCCGCGAGAGTCTCGCTCTTTCCCTCAGGGCCCGCCCGCCCACCGGCCGAAGCATTCGACTTGCTCGCGCAAGCAGTCAGCCAAAAGGTGCGGTTGACGAACAACGCCGCTGCGTGTGCGCCGGGCGCCGCGCGCGTCATCCCGCCTGCGGCTTCCTCGCGCAGCATCACCGTGGTCGTGGACTTTGTGTGCCGCCGCGACGTGCGTGTGTTGACGATTCGCGACGATCTGCCCGACGTGCTCGGGGCCGACCTGCACACGCTCGCGAAACTCGAATGGCCGGGGGGAACCGGACAGTTCGCGTTCGCCGCCGAGTCGCGTGAAGCGCGCTTCGATCTCGGCGATGGCGCGCCCGTCACGCGCGGGGTAGACAGCTTCTTCGGGCTCGGGATCGAGCACATCCTCACCGGCTACGACCATTTGCTGTTCCTGCTCGCGCTGGTGCTGGGCGGCGGAGGGTCCTGGTCGCTGCTCAAGATCATCACCGCTTTCACGGCTGCGCACAGCATCACCCTCGCATTGGCGGTGCTGGGAATCGTGAGCCTCCCAGAGAGGTTCGTGGAGGCGGCGATCGCGCTGTCGATCGCGTATGTGGCCGCGGAGAACCTGATGCCGAAATACGCAGTCACGCCGCGCTGGATGGTGAGCTTCCTCTTCGGCCTGGTGCACGGCTTCGGGTTCTCGTCGGTGCTGCGGACACTCGGGCTTCCAACGGAAAACCTCTTCTGGGCGCTCGGTGCTTTCAATCTGGGTGTCGAAGCGGGGCAGGCCGTGATCGTGTTGCCGCTCGCCGCGGTGCTGCTGTGGCTGCGCGGCAAGCCTTGGGAGCCGAAACTGGTCGCGGCCGTCTCCGCAATCGTGCTCACGGTGGGGCTGGCGCTCTTCGTCGAGCGTGTCGTGTTTGCTGGCCCTGCCGTCGCTGGCTGACCTCCGGAGCGAAACGGAATCGCAGCGCCCTCTAGAAATCCATGTCGACCCAGACCGGTTGATGATCGGAACCGACCGTGTCGATGTCGATGCGACAAGATCGGACGCGGCTGGCGAGTGCGGACGACACGAAGCAGAAATCGATCCGGCCGGCACCATTGGTCGCGCCGTCGTCTTCTCGATGGCCGGCCGCGGCCCATGCATCGACGAAGCCGGTGAGTCGATTGAGGCGACCAAATTGCGCCGTGGGCGCACCCACGAGGCGGTCGTACTCGGGCGCGGACCACTCGAAATTGAAATCGCCCATCAGCAACGCATCGGGCGGCATTGGCGGCATCTCGCCTTGCGTCCAACCGGCGGCGGGGTCGGGATGGCCACCACACCATGCGCCGCCTTCGGCCGGCGCTCGGGCATGGATATCGAGGAGAGCCTCGATCTGCGGCATGCGAGCGGCCGGGCTCAAATGACTGAGATGCACCGAATAGATGCGCACCGGCCCCGCGCGCTCGGTCACAATGACCGCCTCGAGGGCGCCCTGCTGAATGCTGTGCTGAGTGAGCGTGCCGTATTTCGGAAGCGGGTGATTGCGCGAGGACGCGATCGGCAGGCGCGACAGGATCATCGTTCCAAATTGACGCCGGCGATTGACCAGCCTACCCGCGGGGTCGCGGTAGCTAGCGTCCATGTCGAGATTGGCCCCATAGACCCAGTGGTGTTCGGGCAGATGCGACGCGAGCACGGCAGGAGAGTCGATGCAGCCGGAGCGCTGCCAATGGCGGTCCACTTCCTGCAGGGCGATGATGTCGGCGTCCTTGACCTCGTTGGCGATACGCGCAAGGTCGTACCGGTTGTCTTTGCCGAGACCGTATTGAATGTTGTAGGTAACGACTTTCATGCGACGATAAGGTGGAGATTGCGCGAGCCGGGTCAAGCCGCGATAAGCGCATCAAGGCGCCGGCCGCTCACCTTGTCGAAGAGCAGCGCGCTCGCCGGAGAGAAACCGAGGGGCACGTTGTCCCCTTCGCGATGGCGGGGTTCCGCGCCAGCTTCGAGAAAACGAATCACGCCGAGGGAACTGTCGGCCGTGTAGAGCACCTCCCGCCCCATCGGCTCGACGGCGACGATGCGCGAAGGCGTTCGGCTACCCTCTCCGCTTCCGTCCACCCGCAAGCTCTCGGGCCGAATGCCGAGAACGACGGCGCCCTTTACGGGTGCAACAAGGGGGAGTCGTGCCTGATTGACGTTCACCATGCCGCCTTCGGCTCGCCCGTCGAACAAGTTGATCGGTGGTGAGCCGATGAAGCCGGCGACGAACAAGGTGTCGGGACGCTCGTAGAGATCCTCGGCGGCGCCTTCCTGCTCGACCCGACCGCCGTTCATGACGACCACGCGGTCGGCCATCGTCGTGGCTTCGATTTGATCGTGGGTGACGAGGATCGTGGTCACGCCCAGTTCGCGCTGGATGCGGCGGATCTCGGTGCGCATCGTGAGCCGCAGTCCCGCGTCGAGGTTCGACAGCGGTTCGTCGAGCAGGAGCAGGTGCGGCCGCTTGACCAGCGCGCGGGCGAGCGCCACCCGTTGTTGCTGGCCGCCGGAGAGCTGGCTCGGCCGCCGGTCGAGCAGCCCGTCGATGCGCACCAGCGCGGCGATCTCCCGCGCGCGGCGCTCGGCCTCGGCCCGCTCGATCGTCTTGAAGCGCAACGGGAACATGACGTTCTCGAGCACCGTCATGTTGGGATAGAGCGCGTACGACTGGAAGACGATGCCGACATTGCGGCCCCGCGCTTCGACGTCATTGACCCGCGCACCATCGAACGTGATATCGCCGCTGGTCGGCTGGTAAATGCCCGCGAGCATCATGAGCGTCGTCGACTTGCCGCAGCCGGAAGGCCCCAGCACCGCCACGAAGGCGCCATCCTCGATCGCGAGATCGATGCCCGCGACCGCGGCGGTCGCGCCAGCCCACTCCTTGCGCAGATTCTTGAGTTCAATACGGGCCATGGTTTACCCCTTGATGCCGCCGATGGTCATCTGCGTGAGATATTTCTGGCAGAAGACGTACAGGAGAAGGCTCGGCAAGACATAGAACACCGCAACGGCCGCCACGATTCCGTAGTCGACCCCCATGACATCGTCGGCGACCCAGAACAGGTACAGGCTCATCACCCAGTTCGAGTTCTCGATGAGAAACGTCCGGACGAAGATGTATTCCTCCCAGGCGCGGATGAACGCGAACACCGCGACGGCGATCAGCCCGAAGCGTACCTGCGGCAGCACGACGAGGCGAAACGCCTGGCGTCGTGACGCACCGTCGGTCATCGCGCTCATCTCGATGTCCCAGGGCACGCCATCGAAGAAGCCCTTCATCACGAACACATAGAACGGAAGCTCGATCGCGGCGAGCACCAGCATGACGCCGACGAGGGTGTCGAGCAAGCCGATCCAGTGCAGCATCAGGAAGATCGGAATGATGAGCGTCATCGCGGGGAAGGCGTGGAGCACGAGCAACCCCTGGAGGAAAGCGTTGCGCCCGCGGAAGGCAAACCGCGAGATGTAGTAGCCGGCCAGCGACGCCACGGTGAGGATGATCGCCGTCTGAAACACGGCGAGCAGGAGCGAGTTGAAGAACGCGTTCCACACCGACGGAAACTGCGCGCCGGTGGTCGCCTTCGAGCGGAGTTCTTCCACAAAATCGGCGCGCCAGAGGAACCGGAAATTGTCGACGTGAAGTCGACCACCGATGAGCGCGACCAGCAACGACCCGACGATCGCGAGCAGGATGAGGCCCGACACGAGCCGCAGTCTTTGCGAGGCCACGGACATATGGACGACGCTGTAAAAGATCACAGCGGGCGCGATCACCGCGCACGCGGTCCACAGCACGTCGCTGGGAACGCCGCCGGTCCGGGCGGTGAAGGCGATCACGACCATCCAGAAATACGGCAGCAGGATCGGTACGGAGACGACAACGAGGAACGCGAGCAAGGTCGATTGCCCGGTGAACCGCGTGCGCCAGGCGCGGCGGGCAAGCGCCGGCCAATCGGTTCGCGCTTCGACGGCAGCGGAACCTGCGAGCGCGTGGTTGGCCGCCATCAATGCACCTCGATCTTCGGGGGCTGCAGGAGCTGCCGCATGTCCATCAGCCGCCACAGCGCGAGTGCTGCGACCGTGCCGATCACCACCAGGATCAGCGAGAGCGCCGCCCCATACGCGTATTCACCGCTCTCGAACGCGCGCCGATAAGCGTACAGCGAGAAGACCGTGGTGTCGTAAAACGGACCGCCGCCGGTGATCAGCAGGATGTACTCGAAGCTCACAAGCAGCGAAAGCGTCTGGTGGATCGTCATGTAGGAGATCGGCCAGCGCAGCGCCGGCAGAGTAATGTTGCGCACAATGGCGAGCGATCCCGCGCCGTCGACGCGGGCGGCGTGGAAGAGATGCTCGGGAATCGAGCGGATGGCCGATGTGAAGATGAGCATGCCGAGCGAGGCGCCGATGAACCCGTTCGCCAGAATGATCACCAGCAACGGATGGTTGTTGCGCAGGTCGATCGGCGGCATTCCGAAGACATGGATCACGATCTGGTTGAGGAGGCCGCGCTCGTTCGGGTCGACCACCCACAACCACAGGAGCGCATAGACCACCGACGGACTCATCCTGGGAAGCAGCCATACCGCGCGGAAGAACGCGCCGAGCCGCTGCGGTACGGCGGTGGTGACCAGCGCCAGCAGGAGCGCGAAGGTGACGTTGAAGATGCCGAGCGTCGCCAGGACGAAGATGAACGTCACGCCAAGTGCGCCGAGTAGCCGCGTGTCGCGCGTGAACATGCGCTCGAAATTCTCGAGCGTGAACTTGCCGACCGCAAGCGTGCGGCCCATGTCGGTGAAGGCGAGGACCAGGTCGATGACGACCGGCACCACGAAGAAGACGAACAGCAGCACCAGCGCCGGCCCGAGGAACAAGCCGAAGTTGATCCACTGCCGCCGGAGCTGGGCTCGCGCGAAGTCGGGCATGGTGAACGCCTCGCCGGATCGGAGAGGGGCGCGGCCGCTTGTCGCCGCTCCCCGATCCGCGGACGTGTCGACGTTAGCTAATCGCGGAGGATCACGTCCTTGCCGAGCTCGTTGCGGAGTTCATCGATGACGAAATCCGCCGCCGCTTGAGCGGTGAGACGTCCGGTTTCGACGCCCTGGATGCCCTTGAAGATGATCGCATTGTACTGGCCGATCTTCGGGTGGTTCGGCATGAAGCTCGCGTATTTCAGCATCGGCGTTGCGGCCACCAGCGCCCACCCCTTTTCGATAACCTCCGGCATCGACTGCTGGCCGTAGTGGATCGGCGTGTGGTTTGTCGTCACCGCGTGGCGCGTGTTGGGAATCGGCTGGCTCGCGAGCGCCACCAGGTAGGCGGCCAGGTCCTTGTTCTTCGACTTGGCGGACACGGCATAGGCGATCGGGTGCGACAGATTGGACGGCTTGCCGCCCTTCTTGCCGGCCGGCCCGTTGAGCCAGGTGATCTTTTTCTGGTAGTCGTCCTTACCTTTCAGGCTCCAGGCCTTGGTTTGGTCGGTCACGCGCCACACGCCGTGGAAAAAAACCAGCGCCTCTTCGCGCGCAAACGAAGCCTGCTCGATGGCGTCCCACGACATCGAGGTGTTGGTCGCGGAAAACGCCTTCTTGTCGACGCAGTACTTCACCCAGGTGAAGAAATCCTTCGCTGCCGCCTTCGAGGCCTGCAGTTTGGCTTCGGCCTTGTCATAGGGCACGAAGCCGAAGCTCTCCATCATCATCTGGAAGTCGGGACCCGCGTTCGGCCGGTGCAGGATGCCGTATTTCGCGACACCCTTCTGCACTGCCTGGCCCGCGAGGTCGCACAGGTCGTAGGCAGTGAATTCCCCGGCATCGACCTTGCCCGGGAGTGCGGCGATCTCCTTCTCGGTCTTGCCGAGCTTGCGCAGCTTGTCGTTGTTCAGAAAGAACATGCGGACCTCGGAGTCCTGCGGGACGCCATACCGCGCGCCCTTGTAGCTCACCGACTGCCACAGCGGCACGATGATGTCGCCGTACAGTTCCGGGTTCTTGCCGATATGGTCCTCGAGATTCAACGCGTAGCCCGCTTCCGCCAACGCGCCCGTCCATTCATGCGCCAGGACGAAGATGTCGGGGCCCTTGTCCACCGCGAACGCTTTGAGCAGGTCTAGAGCGTCGTCGTCGTAGCCCTTCGCGTTCGTTTCGTGGAGCTCGACCTTGACGCGCTTGTCGCTGCCGGCGGCCGCGAGCATCTTGTTCATCGTATCGCCCGCGGCGACGATATTCCCGGCGCGCAACGGCCCCGAACGGTCCGCGCGCGACCATACTTTGATCACTACGTCCTCAGCGAATGCCGACGTGGTGGCGGCGCAGAACAGCACGCCGGCGGCCAACCCCGATAGTGCGTGTTTCCAGTTCATGGTGATGTCTCCTGTTGAGCGCAGTCTTTCGCCGCGCGGCTGATAAGTCCGGCGCAATCGGCGCGCCTCCGGTCGCCTGCCTTCATGTTCTATGGTTCTGATGACACTTTGCACATGTTGATCGAAATGCTCCGTCGACGCCGGCTTTAGCGTACCTACCCGCCGTACGTCACCAATCCTTCCGCCGACCTTTGCTGCGCGGCGAGACCGCGCACGGTCATGCGGACGACCGGACTCGCGGGCAGCGTGAAGACCGCGTGCGGTGTTTCGGGAGCGTCGGCGCGTTTCCGTATGACCTGCATCACTGCGTCGGTCAGCAGTCGCACCGGTTGCCGAAAGGTGGTGAGCTGATAGGCGCTCCAGGCTGCCTGGGGAATGTCGTCGAAGCCGATCACCGAGAGATCGTCCGGAACGCGCCGGCCGCGATCGAGACGAGCGGCATCGAGAAAGCCGAGCGCGAGCAGATCGGTGACGCAGAACGCACCATCGATCGCGTCCTTGGCGAGCATGGCCAGCGCGGCCTCGCGGCCCGCCGAATAGTCGGTGGGTCCTTCCTGCCAAGCGCGAACGGGGACGCCCGCCTCCGCTGCCCGGTCGCAAAACGCTTCGAGGCGTTCGAGGAGGCTCGCGGTCTGCGCACCGCTCGACACGACGGCGAGCCGCCGGCATCCGGCGGCGAGAAGACGCTCCGCTGCCGCGCGGCCGCCGCTCGCATGATCGGTGACCACGGTGTCGACGGCGAAACCCGGCATCCGCCGGTTGACGAGGATCACCGGCACGCCGTTGCCGACGCACTCCTTGACAATGCGCGACGGCGGCGTGCCATTCATCACGACAATCGCGCTCACGCGATACTCCAGCACACGCTCGATCAGGGCGCCCATGTCGCGCTCCGCATTCGCAGCGTTGAGCAACATGCATTGGAAGCCGTCTGCGAGCAATGCTGCTGAGAGCGTGGTCAGGCATTCGGCGTGAAACGGCTGGTGGATATCCGCGCCGACCAGGCCGACGATATTCGAACGGGCATTGGTCAGGCTCTGCGCGAGCCGGTTGACGCGATAGCCGAGCCGTTCGGCGGCAACGAGAATGCGCGCGCGGACCTCTCTTGACACGCTCGCACCCGGCGTAAAAGTGCGCGAGACGGCCGAACGCGACACCCCGGCGCGCTGCGCAACGTCGGCGGCGGTGACGAACGAACCGCGAACACGCTCCTGACTCATCGCCGGCGCCCCCACATCGGTGCGAGCAGTCTACTCGTTTTGCACGCGCGTGCAAGCTTGGCGCGGCGCGATCGAAATCGTCGATAAAAGGAATAGATTTCGTGAGAGGCGAAACTGGCGCGGCGGGTAGGCAGCGCCATCATCGGCCGACACCGCAAAGGAACTACGCGCCAGTGAGCAGCGCGATTGCAAGGGCCGCGCTGGCAACAGCCAAGAGCTTGCGCAGGGTAAAGCGCTCCATGGCGGATGCCGACGAGATCAGCAAAGCAACGACAAAGCTCATGTTGGCAATCGGAATCACGATGCTGGCCTCGCCCGTGCGCAGGCCGAGCAGCAGGAAACTCGCAACCAGGCAGACCAGTGTTCCGGCGACGAGGGCGGACGGCAGGACCTCACGCAACGGCGGTGCGGCACGGCGGCGGCGAAGCACGCCGTAGATCGCCGCTGCCAGTGTCCAGCCTGCGCCGACGTACAGCATGAACACGAAAGGATCGGTGCCGTCCGCGAGGCCGACCTTCGAGACGATGCCGAACGCGGCTCGCAACAGCGAAGCACTAATTGCGATCCACAACGACGCGCGCAACAGGCGCTTGTCGCCGCCGCGCCCACCGTGCTGATAAAGCAGGATCACGGCCATCAGGCCTAGCAGCACCCCTGCGAGCTTCGCGACGGTCAGCGCTTCACGCAGAAACGTGACCGCGAAGATGACGACCGCAATGGTGTTGAGCCGGTAGATCGTCGAACCGAGGCTCACGTTGATGCCGGCCAGGCTCTCGATGAGCAAAGCATTCGCCAGCATCACGACGGCTCCGGCGAACATGGCCCAAAGCGCTGCCGCGGCATCGACGGCGAGCGGTACGCGAGCCATGGCAAGCGCTAGCGACTGGCCCACGATGACGACGACACCGATCGCGACGAGATAAGCGCTCGTCACGCGGTGTGTTCCGGAGTAGCGCGCGAAGACGACGTCAAGCACGCCCGCCGCCAGCAAGCTCAGCAGCGCATAACCGACTCCGTCGCTCACAGGATCTCGCGCGTGTTACACCTGCACCGCATCGTCGACGGGTTCCCCGCGGCGCTGATCGCCAATCAGTCGCTCGCGCAGGATTTTGGACAGGTAGTCGATGGCATAGACGGCGAGGATCAGCACGATGATGATCAAGCAGGCCTCCTGCAGCTCGTAGGCACGCAGGCGGTCTGCCAGCAGAAAGCTGAAGTTTTCGCTCCGCGCCGCTGCTCACTACCGGTGGTCGTTGCCGTCACTTCGGCTTGCGTCGGCACGGCGAACGTTACAGTGTCGACTGCGACCAGCGATCCAAGCGACTTCGTCAAGCGCTCGACTGTAAGCATCCAGCCCTCTGGTTGCTCCGTGGGCGCGGGTCTAGCTCGAATGACGCACGGCGCCGTCGAGGCAGCAGCCTGCGGCGCGCTGGCAGGAACCGGGAACGCCGCGTCGGGTCTTCTTCCGGGACGGATCGCCACGCGGACACATCCCATCCTTCGGCCGATGTTGGCGGAAGGACGCAACACCTGTCAAGACAAAGCGTCTTCCAACGGGCATAGAAGGCTGCAACGGGCCGCCTTGTTTCCAACGGCATATGAACCGAAATAAGACGATAATCGTGAGCAGTCGAACGCCGTTCTGATACGGAGTAGGTCATTCATGCGCGCAATCATCATCGGCGCCGGACGCGGACGCCGCCTCATGCCGACCACCGAGAACGCGCCGAAATGCTTTGCCGAGGTCCGCGGCAAGCGCATTCTCGACTGGGCGCTCGACGCGCTCAGCGCCGGCGGCGTGACCGACATCTGCTTCATCGGCGGCTATCGCATCGAGGCGGTCGAGCGTGAGTATCCTCATTTCACGTTCCGCCACAATCGCGAATGGGAGAGCAACAACATCCTGGTATCGCTGATGTGCGCTGAAGACCTCATGGATCGGCCGTTCGTGACGACCTACTGCGACATCCTCTACACCGGAGACATCGTCGCGGATCTTGTCGCATCGAGCGCCGATATCGCGCTGGGCATGGACACGGATTGGCGCACTCACTACAAGCCACGTACCCAGCATCCGCCGCACGATGCCGAAAAGGCGATTATGAACAACGGACGTGTCGTGCAAGTTCAGCGCGAGATTGCTTATGAGGACGCGACCGGGGAATTCATCGGTGTCGCCAAGTTCAGCGCGCGCGGAGGCGAGCTCCTGCGCGAACATTATCACCGGCGCCGGATCGAGCTCTGGGATAAGCCTTATCGAGGAGCGCCGCAGTTTCAGAAAGCCTATCTGATCCATCTGTTCCAGGACATGATCGAGCAGGGGGTGGCGTTCGGTCATGCGGATACCCACGGCCAGTATCGAGAGATCGATACGCAGGAAGACTTAGACCTCGCGCAAAAAGGATGGGGACTGTGACGACCATGCTGCCGCTTTTTCCCGCTTCGGTCG
>JBBJMT010000014.1:0-88140 GCA_037719965.1 Casimicrobiaceae bacterium
CGAGAGCCGACGGGCGCTACGCGCCTTTGCCTGCGGCCGGCTCTCTCACTCGCCCCTCCTTGGACCCGCTAGCTGGGTCGCCGCACGCACTCGCGCCCGCGCTTACTCGCGCCCTCCATCGCGCATCCGGGCGCTGGCGGGCACGAGTTGTGCTTTCGAACTCAACTAGTCGAAATTTCCCCAATAAATGCCAGGGAACCGTTGATAACTTGCACTCTTAAGCTCTAGGCAGTCATGGCTCCCATGGCTCCCGCGCGCGCTCTGGCTGCCCGCTTCGAAGCCTATGGCGATTGGCGCCGCCGGCTGTCGGCGGGCGTTTCATCGCTGCACCATTGGTTGGAAGGCCAGGAGCTCTCCAACGCCCAGGTCGACCTGAAAGTGCAGCAACTGCTCGAACGGTTGCATCAGGACAAACTGGTCGTAGCGTTCGTCGCCGAATTCTCGCGCGGCAAGTCCGAACTCATCAACGCGATATTTTTCGCTGATTTCGGCGCACGGCTGCTCCCGTCCTCGGCGGGCCGCACAACGATGTGCCCGACGGAACTGCTGCACGACCCGTCACTTCCGCCGTCGATCCGCCTGCTGCCGATCGAAACGCGAACAAAAGGCGCGTCGGTGTCCGAGTTCAAGCGCTACGCCGACGAATGGGTGACATTTGCACTCGATCTTTCCTCCACCGAGAAAATGGGCGAGGCATTGGGGTGCGTATCGCAGGTCAAGCGTGTCCCGGTCGAGCTGGCGCGCCAGTACGGCCTATACGGCGATGGCGACGGCGATCTTCTGGCGGCAATCGAGGAGGGCATAGATGCCAGCGTCGACATCCCGCGCTGGCGGCACGCGATCATCAACTTTCCGCATCCATTGCTGCAGCAGGGCTTAGTGATTCTGGACACGCCAGGCTTGAACGCCATCGGCACCGAGCCGGAGCTGACGCTCAACTTGCTGCCCAACGCGCATGCCGTGCTGTTCATCCTCGCCGCCGATGCCGGCGTGACCAAGACCGACCTCGAGGTCTGGAACCAGCATCTGGCCGGAGACGACGCGGCGACGAAGGCCGGACGCCTGGTCATCCTGAACAAGATCGATGGGCTCTGGGATGATTTGAAATCCGATGCCGCGGTCAGCGCGGAAATCGCTCGGCAAGTCACGAATACGGCGGCGCTCCTCGGCATCGCGCAAGAACAGGTGTTCGCCGCGTCGGCGCAGAAGGCGCTGCTCGCGAAGGTCAATGGCGACGACGCGTTGCTCGCCCGGAGCTGTCTCCCGATCCTCGAAGATGCGCTTTCGCGCAAGCTGATCCCGGCCAAGCGCGACATTGTCGGTGTTGCGACGCAAGCGGAGGTCCGGGCGCTGGCGAGAGGCGTAACGTCGCTTCTTGACGGCCGCGCGGGTGGTGTCGCCGAACAACTCGCGGAATTGATGGCGCTGCGTGGCAAGAATCAGGATGTCGTCGAGCACATGATGGAACGCATCCGGCAACAGAAAGAGTTGTTCGAGCGCGGGCTGTCGCGGTATACAGCGTTACGTAACGTCTTCACCCAGCAGACCACCGAACTCTTCGATCGGATCGGGCTCGAAGCGCTGCGCGCCAACGCGAGTCAAACCCGCCGCAGGATCGAAGACAGCCCGTTCACCAAAGGCGTGCGTGGGGCAATGGGCGATTTCTTCGCGAGCATCCGCGGCGACTTCGAGGCCGCGGCGAATCAGACCGGTGAAATTCACGAGATGATGCGCTCGATGTACGTGCGCTTCGCGCAGGAGCACGGTCTCGACCCATTTTCGCCGCCGGCGTTCTCGGTGCTCAAGTATCGCAAGGAGATCGACCGCCTCGAACGCGCCTACAACACCCATTTCAACACGTTGTGGAACATGGTCTCGAAGGCCAAGTTCGCGCTGATGAAACGCTTCTTCGAAACCATTGCGTCGCGCGTTAAGCACGTCTACGACGTCGCCAGCCGCGACGCCGAGGCGTGGCTGCGGGCGGTCATGTCGCCTCTGCAGACGCAGGTCAAAGAACACCATTTGCAACTGCGGCGGCGGCTGGACAGCGTCAAGCGCATCCATCGTGCGAGCGACGACTTGGAAGAGCGTATCGCCGAGCTCGCGCAGCAGTCAGATGCGCTGAAGGTCCAAATGGGCGGGCTGCTGAACGAGCTTGCCGGAATCGATGCGATCATCGACCAAAAGGACGCGCTGCCGATGGCCGCGAATGCTTAGCGCTTGCCGGTCAACCCCGCGTATTTCAGCAAGAGCTCGTCACGTCCCTCGACGTGATTCGGGTTGACCGGAATGCAGTCGACCGGACACACCTCGCGGCATTGCGGAACGTCGAAATGGCCGACGCATTCGGTGCACTTTGCCGGATCGATCACGTAGATCTCCGGCCCTTGGGAAATCGCGGCATTCGGGCACTCGGGCTCGCAGACATCACAATTGATGCACTCGTCGGTGATCATCAGCGCCATGGCGGTCTCTTGATCGGCTCCTGGCGGATGCTAGCCGCCGTCCTTGTTCAATTCCGCGACCCGGACGCGGATCCTTTCGCCGACGCTCGGATGAACGAAATGCGAGACGTCTCCGCCGAACTTCGCTATCTCGCGCACGATCGTCGCCGAAATGAACGTGTATTGCTCGGAAGGCGTCAGGAACAGCGTTTCGACATCCGGGTATAGATGGCGGTTCATTCCGGACATTTGAAACTCATACTCGAAATCCGAGACGGCGCGCAAACCTCGCAAAACCACGCTCGCCCCCTGTTCGCGGACAAAATTCATCAACAGCGAGGAGAAGCTCTTGACCTCGACATTGGGTAGCGGGGCAAGAACCTCACGCGCCATGGCCACCCGGTCGGCGACGTCGAAAAATGGCTGCTTCGACCGGCTGTCCGCCACGCTAACGACGACACGATCGAAAACGTTTGCCGCACGGCGCACGAGATCCTCGTGGCCCCGCGTGAACGGATCGAATGTGCCGGGGTAGACGACCTTGAGCATGGAGGGCGGCAACGGTTTGGCTGATTGGACGCTCAACGCCACGTCTTGAGCCGTCAACCCGACGGTGGCGCGTGCGTCAGCAGATGATAATGCACGTTTCCCGCCTTGCCGTGCCGGCGGATCGCGAGCCCGTCCGTCGGCGGCAAAGGGCGGGCGGCTTCGGCATAAATGCAGCCGGCATCAGCGAGGCGCTCCTTGCACGCGGGCAGGAGCCACGTCCATTCGTCCGACGAGAAGGGCGGATCGAGAAAGATCACGTCGAAGCGCCGCGTCTCGCGCACGAGGAACGTCCGCGCTGGCGCCGCATGTGTCTCGAGGGGAGCGGCGCCAAACGCCGCTGCCGTCGCCGCGAGCGCCCGGATGAGCGCGGCATCACGATCGACTGCCACCGCGAGCGTGGCGCCACGGGACAGCGCCTCCAGCGCAAGGGCCCCGCTGCCGGCATAAAGATCCAGCGCGATATGGCCGGATAAATCCTGCCCAAGCCAGTTGAACAGCGTTTCCCGAACTCGATTCGGCGTTGGACGCAGGCCTTGAGTGGCGGGAAAGCGCACCACCCGACCTTTGAGCCGTCCGCCGATGATGCGGACGCGATTGGGAGAGGCCATTAGAGAAGAGGCAACCAAAGCGCCCGACCGGATGCATAGCGACGGCGCCGACGTGCGCCACTCGGATCACGAGGGAAACGGTAGAATTCTAGCTTTTGCTGGTTTTCATCCCCACCTCCGGCCCTGCGCGGGCCGCCTCGTCCGTTTCCTTCCACCCGCGTTCCTAGCTCTTAACGAATGATGCGTCCGCTTCGGGCGCACGCGTTGCTCTTTCGATGTTCGACTTATTCAAGAAGAAAACTGCCGACGGCGAGCTGCCGGAAACCCGCTCGTGGACCGACCGCCTGAAATCGGGCCTGGGTCTCTCGCGCGACAAGCTTGCGGGTGCGCTCGCCACAACGTTCGCGCTTCGCAAGCTCGACGATGCCGCCCTCGCCGACCTTGAATCCGCGCTCCTCGAAGGCGACGTCGGCGTGGACGCCGCCGAGCATGTTCTGGCCGAATTGAAGACGCGGTGGAAAAGGGCGGGCGCCGACACCAACCCGCGCGCGGAGCTTGCATCCGTGTTGGTTTGCCTCTTGTCGCCGCTCGAAGTGCCTTTCGTCGTAGGCCGCGAGCGGCCGTACGTCGTCATGCTCGTCGGCGTCAATGGTGCCGGGAAGACGACGTCCATCGGCAAACTTGCCAAGTGGCTGCAACAGCAGAAGCTCTCGGTGCTGCTCGCCGCCGGCGACACCTTTCGCGCCGCCGCCCGGGAACAGCTCGCCATATGGGGCGCTCGCAACAACGTAGCCGTCATACAGCAGAAAGGCGGGGACCCGGCGGCGGTCATGTTCGACGCCATTACCGCCGCTCGATCGCGGGGCATCGATGTCGTTCTCGCCGACACCGCCGGCCGCCTGCCGACGCAAGTTCACCTGATGGACGAATTGCGCAAAGCGAAACGGGTTCTGGGAAAGGCGATGGAAGGGGCTCCGCACGACACATTGCTGGTGCTCGACGCCAACACTGGCCAGAACGCGCTCGCGCAGGTGGCGGCCTTCGACGCCGCGGTCGGTTTGACCGGACTCATCCTGACCAAGCTCGATGGCAGTGCGCGGGGAGGTGTTGTGGCCGCAATTGCCAAGCGCCACCCGGTGCCGCTCAAATTCATCGGCGTCGGCGAGGGGGTGGACGACTTACGTCCGTTTGCCGCAGCGGAGTTCGTTGAGGCACTGCTGCCTACTAGCCTAAAGTGAACACCCACTGACAGAATGAGCTGTTTGCATCGCGTGCAACTAGTCATGGGTCGCTGGGTCCAAACCCGACTGAAACACTCAGGAACTATCGGGCAGGCTTAGCACTCTTATATGTCGAGTGCTAAAATTGGGCGAACAGCCACGGGGTGGCTGAAACCGTCCGTATCCGAAAGGAGCTTGGCATGACGAGTACCACGTTGGCGCTGACGTTCCCGACACCTGCTTCGCTGGGAAGCCTCGATCACTATATCCAGGCGGTCAACCGCTTTCCGCTATTGTCCGCCGAAGAGGAGATCGCGCTTGGCCGCCGGCTGGTCCAAGGCGATGATCTCGACGCCGCGCGCGCGCTGGTGCTGTCGCATTTACGGCTGGTGGTATCAGTCTCGCGCAATTACACGGGTTACGGCTTGCCCCAGGCCGACTTGATCCAGGAAGGCAACGTTGGGCTCATGAAAGCGGTTCGCCGCTTCGACCCCGAGCGCGGCGTGCGCCTCGTCTCGTTCGCGTTGCACTGGATTCGCGCCGAAATGCACGAATACATCCTGCGCAATTGGCGTCTGGTGAAGATCGCGACAACCAAGGCGCAACGCAAGCTCTTTTTCAATCTGCGCAGCATGAAGGCGGGGTCCGGGGCACTGTCGGTCGCCGAGGCCAAAGCGATCGCAAAGGACTTGGGCGTGAAGCCGGAAGAGGTCGTGGAAATGGAAACGCGACTGACCGGCCGTGACGTCTCGATCGACCCGACCCCGGGCGACGAAGAAAACTCTGTGTCGCCGATCGCCTACCTGACCGAAAGCGACGATGAGCCCGCTAAAATCTATGAGCGCAAGGAATTCGCGCTGCGGCGGTCCGAGGGTCTGCATCAGGTGCTCGCCAAGCTCGACGATCGCAGCCGCCGGATCATCGAGGCGCGTTGGCTGCGCGAAGATGACTCGGCGACGCTGCAGGACCTCGCCACCGAGTATGGCGTGTCCGCCGAGCGAATTCGACAAATCGAGAGCAAGGCGATGAAAGCGATGCGAACCCAGCTCGCGCACGCTGCGTGATCGCGGATCTCCGTCAAATCATCAGGTAAGACGCCGGCTTCGTCAGGTTAGAGATTGCCGGCGTTTTGTCAGAGGCGGACTTCTAGAGTTCGACCTGCGTGCCCAGCTCGACGACTCGATTGGTGGGGACCTGAAAGAATTCGGTAGCCTTGGTCGCGTTCTTCGACATCGACACGAAGAGCTTCTCCCGCCAGAGTGCCATGCCCGCCTTGACCGTCGGGATCAGCGTTTCCCGCGACACGAAGAACGACGTTTGCATCATGTCGAACACGAAGCCTTGCCGCCCGGTTTCATCCAGGAGCGCCGGCACGTCGGGGTCCTCCTTGAAGCCGTAGAACGCATGGATCTGAAAGAAATTGCAGCCCAACGGCTTCGCTTCATAGCGCTCGGGCAACGGCACGTACGGAATGTCGCGCGGGACGATCGTCAGGAATACGACTCTTTCGTGCAGGACCTTGTTGTGCTTTAAATTGTGCAGCAATGCGTGCGGCACGCTGTTCTGCGCCCCCGATAGAAAGACCGCGGTGCCGCTCACCCGCGCGGGCGGCGAAGCGTCGATGCTCTGGATGAAGAGGTCAAGAGGCATCCCATCTTCGGCCAACCGTTGCATCAGCACAGCACGTCCGCGTTTCCACGTCGTCAGCAAGGTGAACACCGCAATACCGATCACAATCGGGAACCAGCCACCTGAGGGAATCTTGAGAGCGTTGGAGGAAAGAAAAGCAACGTCTACCAGCAGGAGCGGTATGGTGACCAACGCCGCGGCCGCTACCGGCCAATGCCAGCAGCGGCGCATGACGACAAAAATGAGAATGGAGTCGATCAGCATCGCGAGCGTCACGGCAATGCCGTACGCACCGCCCAGATCGTCGGAGCTTCGGAATCCCGCCACGAGCAGGACTACGCCGGCAAGCAGCATCCAGTTGATGAACGGAACATAGATCTGGCCGATTTCGCGATCCGACGTGTGTTGAATCGTCAGTCGAGGACAGTAGCCCATCTGGATCGCGGCGCGGGTGAGCGAAAATGCGCCCGAGATGACCGCTTGCGACGCAATGACGGCGGCACAGGTCGCGAGGATGACCAGCGGAATCAACGCCCAGGACGGCGCAAGCAGATAAAACGGGTTCTTGACCGCAGTCGGGTCGGCGAGCAACAGCGCTCCCTGACCGAAGTAGTTCAGGACGAGCGCCGGAAACACGAAAAAGATCCAGGCGCGGCGGATTGGCGACGCTCCGAAATGTCCCATGTCCGCGTACAGCGCTTCCGCGCCGGTCACCGCCAGCACGACCGCACCCAGCGAGAGAAATGCCGCGGTGGGATTCGCAGCCACGAACTTGACCGCGTACCAGGGGTTGAGGGCATTGATCACCGTCGGCTCATTTACGATCTGCACGAGGCCGAGTACGGCCAGCGCCAAGAACCACAGACACATGACCGGCCCGAAATACGACCCGACCCTCGCTGTTCCACGTTTCTGGATTGCGAATAGCGCAACCAAGATCATGATGGCCGCGGGCACGACGAACGGATGCAATTGCGGCGCGACGATCTCGAGGCCCTCGACGGCGCCCAACACGGAGATCGCAGGTGTGATCATGCCGTCACCGTAGAACATCGCCGCGCCGAAGATGCCGAAGCCGACCAGCCACCAGCGCAGGTCCGGATGCTCTTCGAGCCCGCGCGAGACCAGCGCCGTCAACGCGAGAATCCCGCCTTCGCCGCGGTTGTCGGCGCTCATCATCAGCGTGATGTACTTCAGCGTGACGACGACGATCAGCGACCAGAACACGATCGAGAGAATTCCCAGCACATTCGCCGGTGTCAGCGAGAGCGCGTGCTCACCGGCGAAGACCTGACGCATCGTGTACAGCGGGCTCGTGCCGATGTCGCCGTACACGACGCCGATCGCTCCTACGAGCAACGGCAGGAAAGGCTTGGACTCGGTGGCCGCATCGGCCATTCAAGAAACCTCGAATTGAATCCCGTGCGCGAGCAAGCTACGTTCCGGGCGCATTTTCGTCGGTTCGCCGGGAGAATCGGATGTTGAGCTGTTTCAATTTACGATAGAGGTGCGTGCGCTCGAGCCCGGCCTTGTCGGCGACCTTGCTCATGTTGCTCTGCTCGCGTCCCAATAGCTGCTCAAAATAGATCCGCTCGAAGGCTTCGCGCGCCTCGCGTAGCGGAAGCTCGAAGAAGCGCGCGGTGATTTCGGGCGCAAGCGACGGATTGGGCGCCGCGGCCTCGCCCAGAAGCCGCTTCACGTGATCGGTTGTCACCTCGCTTCGCAACAACGCAAGGTTCGCAACGACACTCGCCAGATGATCGAGGTTGCCGGGCCAGTGCGCGTTCGCGAGTGTCGTGAGCGCGGCCGGAGTAAGAGCGGACAGCACGGGTACGGCAGGTTCACGCTGGGTGGCGTCGCGCCAGAAACGCTCGATCAGTGCCGGGATGTCGTCTCGCCGCGTGCGCAACGGCGGGAGCAGCACCGCACCAGTCGCCATCTGTGAGAGCAGCACGGGATCGAACTTGCTTTCGGCGGCGAGATTGCCCAGCGGGTCCGAGCTCGTGCAGACGAGCGTGACGTTGTGCCGCTCGAGCTTCGGCAGCAGAAACGCGAGCCCCTTTTGCTCCGCCTTGGAATACTGGCCGATTTCCGCGCAATAAAGCGTTCCCTCGCGTGCCTCCTCGATCAAAGCGAGCGGATTGGCCGCGAGGCGCGCGCCATTCGCCAATGCAACCCACGGTGCTTCGGCACTTTGCAGCGCGAGCGCAGCGAGCTCGTGGCCGGTGCCGGCTTCCCCGATCAGCAGGATCGGCCTGCGCGCGGCGAGCAATTGTTCGAGTGCGCGTTCGGCGTCGCGTATCGGTCCGCTGCTGCCCAGCGCTGCGAGTGACACGCGGCGCGCTTCCTTAGCGGCAACCGACTTGAATGCGCGGGCGATGGTCGAGAGGAGCTTTTGCAATCCCACCGGCTTTTCGAGAAAATCGAACGCGCCGATCTTGGTCGCGTCGACGGCGGTCTCGATGGTGCCGTGCCCCGACATCATGACGACCGGCATCGTCAGCTGGCCGTTCGACGCCCATTCCCGCAGCAACGTGACGCCGTCGGTGTCCGGCATCCAGATATCGAGAAGGACGAGCGCCGGCTGGTGGCGCTGGCGATACGCACGCGCGTCACCTGCATTTTCCGCGAGCGCGACGCGATAGCCCTCATCCTGCAGGATTTCGGAAAGCAACTCGCGGATGCCGACCTCGTCGTCGACAATCAAGATTTCCTTGGCTTGTGCCATCCGCTAACCTAGATCGAGACTTTAGCGATACTTGCCGGCGGCCTGCCGTGGCCGACCGTCGGCAACACCAATGTCGCCCGGGCGCCTTGCGGCGCCGCATTCTCGAGCGTGACGCGGCCGCCATGTTCCTCGATGATTTTTTTCACGATCGCCAAACCCAATCCGGTTCCTTTCGCTTTAGTCGTTACATACGGCTCGAATGCGTGGCTCAATACGTCCGGTGGAAACCCGGGCCCGCGGTCGGTGAACGACAGTGTCACATAGCCATCGCTCTCCGTCAGGGCGATGGCGAAAATTGGGGGAGAAACGCCGGCCTGGGCCTCGACCGCGTTGGCGATAAGGTTGTGAAACACCTGCCGCAGCCGGGTGGGCTCGCCTTGTACGAAGACTGGCGCAGCCGGTAAGGATAGCGCAACGTGAGGCCGCAGATTGTCGTACAGACCCAGTACGTCCAGCAAGAGCGCCGATAAATCCACGTGCTGCATTTGCCCGGGCCGGGGCTGACGCGCGTAAATCGCAAAGTCGTCGACCATGTTCTTCATCGCGGCGACCTGCGACACGATCGTCTGTGTGCCGCGCCTCAACGCGTCCTGATCGGCACCTTCCAGCTTGTCGGTAAGTTTCACCGCCATCCGTTCGGCCGACAATTGGATCGGCGTCAGCGGATTCTTGATTTCGTGGGCGAGCCGGCGGGCGACTTCAGCCCACGCGGCATCGCGTTGCGCCTGGACCAGCTCGGACACGTCATCGAACACCACGACATAACCGCCGGCGACCGCAGGCCCCGGCAAGCGGGAGCCCCGCATCATCAGCGTCCGCGAAAGATTTGCGACGCGGAACTCGGCTTCCTTCTGCCACTGTCCCTCGCGACTCGCGCGAAAGCCTTCATTGATGAGTTCCGCAAACGGTGAGAGCGCCGGCAGCCGCTTGCCCCAATCGGCGAGCGCCATCCCCGTCAGTTCCGCAAGCGGCTGCTGCAGAATGACAGCCGCGCTCGGATTCGCGGTGCGCAGCTTTAAGTCCTCGTCAAAGGCAAGTACGCCTGCCGACAGATTGCCCAGAATGCTCTCCAAATAGGCGCGCGTTGTCTCGGTCGCGCGCCGGCTCTCCTCCGCCTTGCCGTGCGCATCGGCCAGTTGCGCCGTCATCGTATTGAACGATTCGGTTAGCACGCCGAGCTCATCACGCGAGACGACCGGCTGCCTCCGCGTGAAGTCCCCCTGCGCGACGGCACGCGTGCCCTCGGCCAGAAGCCCCAATGGCGCTGAAAAACGCTCGGACAGCACGACAGCAAGTCCCAACGCCGACGTCAGCGCTAGTAGCAACGTCAAGGTCAAGGTCAGCGCGTAGAGTCTTTTCAACGCGCCGCGCGAAAAGGAAATCTCCTGGTAATCGCGCACTCCGGCTTCCAGCCTTTCGGCGTCGTGCGCCAGCGGCCTTGGCACAGGCTCGATCACCTGCAGCAGCTTGAGCGGGCTTAACCGATCGTCGGTGTTCACCGGCACGACCACCCGCAGCACGAGTCCGGCGTCCCCCATCTGCTCGATTTTCGCGTACGTCTGCTGGAGCCGGGCCAGCCGTAGCGCCGGCGTGGGCGGCGGTTCCACCGCAGCCGTCGAGCCGCCGACGCCGGCCACGCCGAGCACGCCGCCGGTTGCCGTATACAACGCGGCTTCGTGCACGCCGGTCTGTTCCGCCGTACGCCTGAGCGTCGCCGCAAAATCGCTCTGGTTTTCGGTGAGCGCAAGGGCTATTTGTCCCGCCTTGTTCGCCGTGTCACGCAGCAGATAATCGAGCGCGTTGCGCCCGAGGTTCAAGCCGCCTTCGAGCGCACGGTCGACCCTTACGTCGAACCAGCTCTCGATGCTGCGGCCGATGAACTGCACTGATACCGCGTAGACGAGCGCGCCGGGAAGCACCGCGACCAGCGCGAACAGCAAAACCAGACGGACCGCAAGCCGCGAACCGAAGACGCCCGAGCGCAGGTTGCGGCGCAATTGCCACAATTGCCAGCCAACGACGAGCATCAGTAGCCCGACGAGCAAGCCGTTTAATAGCACCAGCGTGTCGTATCCCTGCGCGAACATCGTGTTGTTGGAGGTCGCCGTTGCAAGCAGAAACAGCGCGATCGTCGCGAGCGACGCGGAGACGAGCAACAACCAGCGCAACGCGCGCCTCCCGGGAAGCGCGCTCACGGCGTGAAGCTCCAGCGGTACCACTCGGACGAGAGCGTCCACTCGCGCGACGCAAGCGCGTCGAGCTGAAACGGTTTGGGCAACAGGTTGACGTCGAGGCGCAGCCGCACAAACGCGGCGTAGCGAATCCCCTTGACGAGCGCGTCGGCGCGCGCGACCGGTCGCGACGTGACGCGGCCGATATAGCGCTCGACTTCCGGCAACGAAGGAAACGTCAGCGCCAGAAGCCCGCTCGCCACCCGGTACTGCCGGGTCAGCGCGTTGTACGAGACGCGATGCGTGTTCGATGTACCCGCGACAACGGCATCGAACCAATACCACCGGTTGCGCGTCAACTCGAACTCGAGCACGAAGTAGAGAGGAATCCCGTTTTGCAGCGCTTCTTCCAAGGTCGGGTTCAACGCCAAGTCGAATTCGGCCGAAAGCAGCACCTCGCCTTCGTCAACTCTTAAGTCAGCCTCGTTGACCGGGATCGTGTCTGCCAATACCGGCAGAACGAGCGCAAGCCCTATGACCGCGACGACCAGCGCCCGCACGACGCCGCGCATGCTGCGCGAGGACGCGACCGGGTGCTGCGCAAGCGCGGAGTATCGAAACGGCATGCCGGCGGCGATCTCTAGAACATTTCCGGCGGCAAAAGCGGCGGGGCGCCGCCTTCATGGGGAAGGCAAAGAACGGGGAGGCCCCAGTCAGGCCTTGCGGAGCAGTGCGTAAAAAAAACCGTCCTGATTGTGGCTCCCCCCTCTCAAAGAAGGCAAGAGTTGCCCGCCGTCGCGGGCCACTTCGGGCGCCAACGTGATGGTTTCGCGCAACGCATCCGGGCATTCGGCGAGAAAACCGGCGATTCGCCGTTCATTTTCCTCCGCGAATATCGAGCACGTCGAATAGAGAAGCTTGCCCCCCCGGGCAAGCACCCCCCAAAGCGCTCCAAGGATCCGCTGTTGTTGCCGCGCGAACGCCGCGATGTCGGTCTTGCGCCGCAACCACTTGGCGTCTGGATGCCGGCGCACGACACCGGACGCCGTACACGGTACATCGACCAGAATCCGATCGAAGCAACGCCCGTCCCACCACCCCGCAGGTTCGCCGGCGTCGCCGTGCAGCACCTGCAGCGGCGCCTGATCGAGTCGTAACCTTTTCTGGTTCTCGCAGACGCGGGCGAGCCGCGTCGCGTCATTGTCGAGCGCGGTGAGATCGAGCGTCGCGGTTTCGAGCAGATGCGTCGTTTTGCCCCCGGGCGCGGCACATGCATCCAGTACACGCATATTGGCGTGAACGTCGAGCAAGCGCGCCGCAAGCTGCGCGCCCAGATCCTGAACGGAAAAGAGCCCTTCCGCGTATCCAGGCAGCAAAGTGACTGGGTGCGGCGGATCGACAATAATCCCGAAATCGCCGGTTCCTGTCGCCGCGATGTGGGCGTCGTTCCATCGCGTCAGCAGCGCGCCACGCGTGGTCAGCCGCAGGTTGACCCGCACGGTGAGCGGCGGGCGTTCATTGCCGGCCGCGAGGATTTGCTCCCAATATTGCGGATGATCCGCCTCGACGCGGCCGATCCACCACCGCGGGTACGACCACCGCGCCACCGGGCTTGCTGCCGCGACTTCCGCGTTGAGCGCTTCGCGTTCCCGCAGATAACGCCGCAGCATCGCGTTGACGAGAGGCTTTGCCTGTGGCCGCGCGATAAGCGCCGCCGCGTCGACAGCGCGGTCCACGATGGCGAAAGCGGGTGCGTGCGTGTGGTCGATCTGATAGAGCGCTACGGCGATCAAGGCGGCGAGCGCCGGGTCGGACACTGGTTTTGCCGCGAGCGCGCCGGTCAGCGCGTCGAGCCGGCCCCAATGGCGCAGGACTCCGTACGCGAGTTCCTGCACCAGCGCCCGCCCGCGCATCGGCGTCCCATCGTCGACGGCCGCCAGCGCCGCGGGCAACGTCTGACCGGCGAACACGCGGCGAATCGCGAATGCAGCCTGTTGCTGTTCGTACTGCATTGGTTGTCACTTCGAAGAAACGGAGGTCCCGAACGCCGTGCCAGCTTCGACGCGCCGTCCTATCGTGAACGCACGCGCCGGCATCCAAGTTCCGCCCGCGGGTTGTAGCTCGCTGATGCGCAACGCATCCTCGCCGCAGGCAACCAGGATGCCGTCAGCGGCGACCTCGAGCACTGCACCGGCGCGCGCCAGAGCCCGCCGCGCGACCGGCGGGCCTGCCCTGATCTTAACCGTTAGGTCACCGAAGCTCGTCCGCGCGCCAGGTGCGGGGTCGAACGCCCGAACCAGCCGATCGATATCCATCGCGGACCGGCCCCAGTCGACCTCCGCCTCGGCGCGGCGGATCTTGCGCGCGTAGGTCGCGCCGGCGGCGGGTTGCGGCATCAAAGGCAGCGTTTCGTCGCGCGCGAGTTGCCGCAGCACGTTGACGATGGCGAGCGCGCCAGCGCTTGCCAGCTTGTCGTGCAATGTTCCGGCCGTTTCGCGCGCGGCGATCGGCACGGTCACAGCGGCGATCATCGGCCCGGTATCGAGCCCGGCGTCCATCTGCATGATCGTAATACCCGTCGCGTCGTCGCCGGCCTCGATCGCGCGTTCGATCGGCGCGGCGCCCCGCCACCGCGGGAGCCTGGACGCATGGATATTGAGGCAGCCATGCCGGGGCCAGGCAAGGACGGCGGGCGGCAGAATCAGCCCATAAGCGGCGACGACCAACACGTCAAGAGGCTGCGCGAAGAGTGCCACGCGCGCCCGTTCGGTTGCTAAAGCCGCCGGCTGAAGCAGTGGAATCTGTCTCTCAAGAGCGATGTTCTTGACCTTCGATGCCGCGAGTTTGAGTCCGCGGCCTTGCGGCCGGTCAGGCCGGGTCAGGACGAGCCGAAGGTCGAAGCCCGCCGCGGCGATGGCTGCCAGCGCGCTGGCAGCAAAGGCTGGCGTGCCGGCAAAACCGACGCGCATGACCGGGTGGTCGGCTCGTTAGCTAGCTAGGCGCTGCTTCTTGCGCTGCCGGGCGGCCAGCCGGAGGCGCTTGAGCGGGGATAGATAATCGACGAAAACCTTGCCGATCAGGTGGTCCATTTCGTGCTGTATGCAAACCGCGAGCAGCCCCTCCGTCGTTCGTTCGAAGGTTTTCCCGCGCTCATCGAGCGCCCGGACAGTGACTTGGGCCGCTCGCACCACTTTGTCGTAATACCCCGGGACCGACAGGCAACCTTCTTCGCATTCGGACTGACCTTCGAAGGCGAGGATTTCGGGGTTGATGAGCACCAGGAGGTCATCCTTGGTATCCGAAATGTCGATGACGATGACTCGTTTATGCACGTCGACCTGCGTTGCCGCTAGCCCGACACCAGGAGCGGCATACATCGTCTCGGCGAGATCGTCTACCAGCTTGCGAATGTCCGGCGTGACGCTCAATACCTGCGCCGCGACTTTTTTGAGCCGCGCGTCGGGGTATTCAAGGATGGGTAAAAGCGCCATGTATAGCCAACTGAGTTTGCCAACTGAGTTTACTAATTGAGATTACCAACCGAGCTTGCCGAGTGAGTTTGCGAAATAAGCTTGCAAAATAGAAGTGCTGGATGCAGAATCTCCGTCAACTCGTATTTTGCGGATCTTTAGGACAATAGCAAGTGTTAAAGCAAACGCCGACCGAGCCCGCTCGCCTACTAAGAGGCTATATGCTTCAACAGTTTAGCACACCAGCACGGACGTTTGCAGCGACGATTGCCCTGGGTATGCTGACCTTGGCAGGCCCACTTCTCGGCCAAACCTTAAGCCTCGCCGATCGCGCGCCGTCGAGTCACACGGTGCAAAAAGGCGACACGCTATGGGGAATCGCCGGGAAGTTCTTGAAGGAGCCCTGGCGCTGGCCCGAGATCTGGCGGATGAATCGCGACCAGATACGAAATCCGCATCTCATTTACCCGGGTGATGTCATCCGGCTCGACATTGTCGATGGCCGGCCGCAACTGTCCATCACGCAGCGGCCGACGGTGCGGATTTCGCCGTCGACGAGAATCACCGCGCTCGAATCCGACGCCATCCCCAGCATTCCGCCGGGCGATATCGAGCCCTATTTGACGAAGCCGCTAATTACCGGCCCCGACGGTTTCGCCGATGCGGCAGAAATCCTCTCGGCGCGTAACAGCGAACGGGTCGTACGCGGCGCCGGCGACATTGTGTACGTGCTGGGCATAAACCCGAAGGCGGGCGACCTTTGGCACGTGTATCGCCCGGTAGGGCCGGTGACGACGTTCGATCGCCGGGAAGTGCTGGGATACGAGGCCAAGTTTCTGGGCACGGCACGCGTAGAAAAATTCGGCGATTTGAGCACGGTGCGGATCGAGACGTCGTTGGAGGAAATGCAGATCGGCGATCGCATGATCCCGGCCCCGCGCGAAATTATCGCGAATTACGCGCCGCACGCGCCCGATCGGAGCATTGACGCGCGTATCGTGCGCGTTCCTTACGAGAATATCGAAACCGGCCGCGGCTACGTCGTCACGCTCGATAAGGGCAAACAGGACGGCGTCGAGCCGGGCCATGTCCTTGCCGTCTATCGCGTCGTCGATCCTATTGTCGACCCCCGGCCGTCAAAACAGCAAACGATCCTGCTCCGCTACCTCGAGCCGACGACCTTTTTCACCCCCCGGGAATACGTGCGACCCGCCGATGAACGCACCGGCCTCGTGTTTGTGTTCCGCACGTTCGACCGGGTCTCTTATGCGATCGTGTTGAACACGACGGACCCAGTGCGCGTCGGCGACTACGCGCGCAAGCCGTAGTTCACGAACGTCAAGCACGGCGCCCGGGCGCCCTCCACTCAGGTCGCGCAATGTGTTGCGTCACGTTGTCGGGCGCTGCTCGGTCGCGCGGCGACGCCCCCTACGAGCCTGGGCTTCGCCCGCCGCGCTTACTCGCGCCATTGGACGTATGGCGGGCGCGCTGTCAAGCGCGGATGCTTCTCCGATGGATGTAAAAGCCGCGCGGTCCGAGGCCTGGGCCGCGCTCGCGTGCAAGGCCTTGCCGCTCGATACGCTGGTCACATTACTGCGCGCGTTCGGCGAGCCGTCAGCGATCCTCGATGCGTCACGCAGCGACCTGGCCGCCGTAGTCCCACGGGCAGCGGTATCACGCCTCAAGGAACCATTGCCGGAGGCGTCGACTATGGCCATTCGCGCGTGGCTCGCCGAACCCGGGAACGAACTCGTTGCGTGGGACGATCCCGAATATCCGCGGGCGTTGCTCGAGCTTGGGCACGCGCCGCCGGTCTTGTACTTCGTGGGTCGGCGCGAGCTCTTGAATCGGCCTGCGCTTGCAATCGTCGGCAGTCGCAACGCGACGCCGCAGGGTCTGGACAACGCCCGCGCGTTTGCGCGCGCGTTGTCTGATGCAGGTTTGACGATCATCTCGGGGCTGGCACTGGGCATCGACGCCGCGGCGCATGAGGGCGCGCTCGACGGGAGCGGGGCGACGCTCGCAGTCGTCGGAACGGGATTGGACCGCGTGTATCCGGCGCGGCATCGAGAGCTTGCGCACACGCTCGCGGCACGCGGCGGGTTGCTCTCCGAGTTTCCGCCCGGCACGCCGGCTCGAGCGAGTAATTTTCCGCGCCGCAATCGCCTGATCAGCGGCCTGGCACGCGGCGTACTGGTCGTCGAGGCCGCGCTATCCTCGGGGTCATTGATCACCGCTCGTTACGCCGGCGAACAAGGACGGGAAGTATTCGCGATTCCCGGGTCGATTCACTCGCCGCTTGCCCGAGGCTGCCACAAGCTCATTCGGGAAGGGGCGAAGCTCGTCGAGACCGCGCAGGACGTGCTCGCCGAATTGGGGCTTGCGGACCGGGCTGCGCCTCTTGTTCAAACGACCGCAGTCCGAGAAGAGGGGCCGCGCGCCGCGTTGCTCGGTGCTCTCGCCGCGGATCCGGCGGACCTCGATTGCCTGGCCGCGCGCACGGGACTTTCCACGCAAGCCCTTTGCGCGAATTTGATGGCGCTCGAATTGGACGGCAAGGTGGTCGCTCTCCCTGGTGGACGCTGGCAGCGGCGTCCTTGAGTTCGCATCCCCTGTCCCCATATGCGCGAGACGGGAGTAAGCGCGGCGGGCGAAGCCCAGGCCCGGAGGGCGCGTCGCTGCGCGACCGAGCAGTGTCCGACAACTTGCCGCAACATATCCCGCTGGCCTGCGTGGAGGGCGCTCGCGTTTACACCGATTTCTTGCCGCGCTCATGCGACCACGGGTACCATCGGCCTCCGTTAAAACCAGCAGCCTGCCCTTGTCCAAGAGCCTCATCATCGCCGAAAAACCGTCCGTCGCCGCTGACATCGCGCGCGCGCTGGGGGGATTTACGCGCCACGACGATTATTTCGAGAGCGAGCGCTTTGTCCTGTCATCCGCGGTCGGTCATCTGCTTGAAATCGGGATGCCCGAGGACGAAGAGGTCAAACGCGGCAAGTGGACGTTCGCGCATCTGCCGGCGCTGCCGTCCAAGTTCGCGCTGAAGCCGATCGAGAAGAACGAAGGGCGCTTGCGCACACTGCTGCGGCTCATCAAACGCAAGGATGTCGGGCTGCTGATCAACGCCTGCGACGCTGGGCGCGAAGGCGAACTCATCTTCCGCTATATCGTTCAATACGCGAAAACCGGTAAACCGATTAAGCGCTTATGGCTGCAGTCGATGACGGTCGCGGCGATTAGCGATGGCTTTGGCGCCTTGCGCACCGACGACGCGCTGCAGCCGCTCGCTGACGCCGCCGTCTGCCGCTCCGAGTCCGATTGGCTCGTCGGCATCAACGGAACCCGCGCAATGACCGCTTTCAACTCGAAGTCCGGCGGCTTTCAATTGACAACCGTCGGGCGCGTGCAGACGCCGACGCTCGCGATCCTGGTCGACCGCGAAGCGCGAATCCGCGCGTTCAAGCCGCGCGACTACTGGGAATTGATCGCGACTTTTCGCGCAGCGGGCGGCGATTACACCGGCCGTTGGTTCGATGAGAAGTGGAAAAAGCAGGAAGATGACCCCGAGCAGCGCGCCGAACGATTCTGGGACGGCGCAAAAGCGCGGGCAGTGGCCGACAAGTGTGTGGGACAGCCGGGTGTGGCGACCGAGGAAGCGAGGCCTTCCACGCAAAGTGCGCCGCTTCTCTACGACTTGACTAGCCTGCAACGTGAGGCGAACGGCCGTTTTGGGTTTTCGGCGCGAACGACCTTGTCGCTCGCGCAGGCGCTCTACGAAAAGCACAAGGTCTTGACGTATCCACGGACCGACGCGCGGGCGCTGCCGGAGGATTACCTTCCCACCGTCAAAGCCACCCTCGAGGAATTGGCCGGGACGAACGCCTTCGGCCGCTTTGCGCGCGAAATCGTCAAGCAGAAGTGGGTCAGGCCGAACAAGCGGATCTTCGACAACACCAAGATTTCGGATCACTTCGCGATCATTCCCACCCTGGTCAAACCGAAGCACTTAAGCGAGATCGAGGCGAAGCTCTACGATTTTGTCGTGCGGCGGTTTCTCGCCGTTTTCTATCCGCCCGCCGAGTACCTGCTGACGACGCGGATCACGCGCGTGGTCGACGAACCCTTCAAAACCGAGGGCAAGGTCCTCGTCGCGCCAGGATGGCTCGCCGTGTACGGCAAGGAAGCGCAAGGGGAGGAGCGCACGCTCGCGCCCATCACTCCGCATGAACAAGTCACGACCGAGAAAGTCGACGTCGTCGCCCTCGTCACCAAACCACCCGCGCGATTAAACGAAGCAACGCTCTTATCGGCTATGGAAGGCGCAGGCAAGGCGATCGAGGACGACGAACTGCGGGAAGCGATGCGCGAGAAGGGACTCGGTACGCCGGCGACGCGTGCGGCGATCATCGAAGGCCTCATCACCGAGCGCTACATCTACCGCGATGGGCGCGAGCTCGTTCCGACGGCGAAGGCATTCTCGCTGATGACCTTGCTGCACGGCCTGGGCGTGCCGGAGCTCTTCTCCCCGGAGCTCACCGCGGAATGGGAGTTCAAGCTTGCGCAAATGGAGCACGGCAAGCTTGCGCGCGAGGCATTCATGCGCGAAATCGTCGCAATGACCAAGCACATCGTCGGTCAAGCGAAGGGCTTCGAGAGCGACACGATACCCGGTGACTTCGCGACCCTCGCCGCTTCATGTCCAAAGTGCGGCAGCGAGGTCCACGAGAAATACAAGAAATTCCAATGCGTCAATCCGGATTGCACGTTCGGGTTATGGAAAATTCTGGCCGGCCGGCAGATCGAACCCCATGAGGCCGAAGCGCTTATCCGCGACCGTGAGATCGGCCCGATCGAGGGCTTTCGCAGCAAACAGGGTCGTCCTTTTTCGGCGAAGCTCAAATTGAGCGACGCGTTTGAAATCGAGTTCGACTTCGGGCAAGGCGCGGGTGGCGATGACGACACCGAGCCGCCGGACTTCTCCGGGCAAGAGGCACTGGGTGCGTGTCCGAAATGCGGGTCGCGCGTCTTTGAATTGCGTAACTCCTACATTTGCGAAAAAGCGGTCGGACCGGACAAGTCGTGCGATTTCCGGTCCGGGCGCGAGATCCTGCAGCGCCCCGTCGAACGTGGGCAGATGCAAAAATTACTGGCGGAGAAGAAGACCGATCTGCTGCAGTTCGTCTCGACACGTACGCGCCGACCGTTTTCCGCGCATCTCGTCGTCCAGGACGACGGTAAGGTCGGTTTCGAATTTGCCGCAAGGCATCCAGCCAAAGGCGCGCGGCCGGGAGGCAGGCGCGGCGCGCCGGCGATGCGAGTTCTGGGGCCTCACCCCAAGGACCGCTCGCCCGTCGAACTGCACGATGGCCGCTATGGTCCTTATGTGAAACACAGGGCGGTCAACGCAACGTTGCCGGATCGCGAACGGGCGTCCAACTTGACGTTAAACGAAGCCGTCGCGTTGCTCGCCGCGAAGAACCACCCCCATTCGCGTCCGAGCGCCGCCAAGGCCTTGATGCCGCCGATCAAACGCACGTCGCGCGCAACCGCGCCCGCCGCAACCGGCAAAGTTGCAACCAAGCGCGCCGCCGGCAAGCCCGCGTCTCAACCTCCGGCCAAAAAGGTCGCGGTCAAAAGACCCGCTGCAAAAGGATCGGCAACCAAAAAGACTGCGGTCAAAAAGCTCGCCGCGGTCCGTCGCAAAGCCGCGAAGGCTTAGTGTCCCGAGTCGCTGCTCTTTAGCGAAGTAATCGATGTTTATTCAACGAACTAACGACTCGAGACACTAGCGCGCGGCCTCACCCGAACTTGATTCCCTGCGCGAGCGGCAGCTCGCGGCTCCAGTTGATGGTGTTGGTCTGGCGGCGCATATACGCCTGCCATGCATCGGAGCCGGCTTCGCGTCCGCCGCCGGTTTCCTTTTCGCCCCCGAATGCGCCGCCGATCTCGGCCCCCGACGTGCCGATGTTAATGTTGGCGATTCCGCAATCGCTGCCGGCCGCCGCGAGAAACGTCTCGGCGGTGCGAACGTTGAGCGTAAAGAGCGCGCTGGACAATCCCTGGCGCACGCCGTTGTTGAGCCCGATCGCCTCGGTGATCGTCGCAAACGGCATCACATAAAGGACCGGTGCAAACGTCTCGCGTTGCACGACCGGCCACTCGTTATTGGCGCCCTCGATGATCGCCGGTTCGACCCAGAACCCGGGTCCGTCGCGCGCGTGGCCGCCGCAGACCAGCTTGCCTCCGGCGTGCGTTGCTTCGGCGATCGCCGTCGCATACTGATCGACGGCGGCGCGGTCGATCAACGGCCCCATCAGCGTGTCCGGTAGCAGCGGATCACCGATGCGCACCTGCGCGTAAGCAACCGCCAGCCGTTTTACTAGCTCGTCGTGACGCGCCGCATGCACGATGAGTCTTCGCGTGGTCGTGCACCGCTGCCCCGCGGTGCCGACCGCGCCGAACAATACCGCCGGGACGACGAGGTCGAGATCGGCGTCCTCGGCGACGATGATCGCGTTGTTGCCGGCGCATTCGAGCAGCGTCTTGCCGAAGCGCGCCGCGACGGTCGCGGCGATGCCGCGCCCAACCTCCGAGGATCCGGTAAACGACACCAGCGCCACTCTAGGATCATCGATGAGTTGTTGCGTGAGCGCGTTATCGGCGATCGCCAACGTAAAGATCGCGGGGAGCGCCAAGTCGTCGATGACCCGCTGCGCCAGCATCTGCACGGCGAGCGCTGTGAGAGGCGTCTTGGGCGACGGCTTCCAGATGACCGCATTGCCGCAGACCGCTGCGAGCATCGCGTTCCACGCCCAGACCGCGACCGGAAAGTTGAACGCGGTAATAACCGTCACGACGCCCAGCGGGTGCCACTGCTCGAACATCCGATGCGCGGCACGTTCGGATGGCATCGTCTTGCCGTACAACATCCGCGACTGACCCACGGCGAAGTCCGCGATGTCGATCATCTCCTGGACTTCGCCGTCGCCCTCCGCCTTGATCTTGCCGTTCTCGAGCGCGACCAGCGTGCCCAGCGCATCCTTGTGCTGGCGCAGGAGCTCACCCAGGCGCCGGACAGCTTCCCCGCGTTGCGGAGCCGGCACGTCTCGCCAAACGCGAGCCGCCGCCGCCGCGCCAGCGAGCGCGGCCTCGAGATCGCCGGCATTCGCCGTCGTAACGTCGGCTAAGCGCTGTTCGTTGGCCGGATTGATCGACGTCAGAGTGGTGCCGGAACCGCGCCATCCGCCACGCCCGAGTCCAACCCCAAGGTTCGCGTTTCTCAAACCGAGACGCGCGAGCAAAGGACCCACGCGCGGATCGCAACTCGTACGCTCGGTGGTTAGTTGCGACGCGTTCAAGGCCATGCTGGGGAGTTCATTCGGGCGCGCACATGACGACTCGATCCGATCCGTCGCCTTCGGCCTGCCATCCCTGCGCGATCATGTCGTTGCGCACGGCGCGGTCTGTCGTATAGCGATGGTTGGCATCGGCGCGCGCACTGAACACGCGATACACCGGCAGCGTCGTCGCCGGGCAGCTTCCCGCGTTAGGCAGGGATACATGCATGACCGCCGGAGATTCATAGATGAACGATATATTTTTTTGCGCAGTGGCCGCGCACTCGTCCACTCCGCGGCCAAAGAAATGCGAGTCTCCGAGTTGCGGCGGGATGTAGAACCGGCACACCGCCGATGAGCCAACTCGCGGCGCCGGGAAGACCTTGAACGATCTGCCCGTACGCACCCAGCCTGTGGTCGCGCCACTGTCAAGGCGCGCGATCTCCGGGGGATTGGCGCTGATGAAATAATGGTCGAGACCACGATGGTAGAACTCGATGACCTTGACCGTCGTTGTCGGCCCCGCCAAGGCAAGTGCCGCTCGGACGGCCGCATCGGCAGCGAGCAAGCCTGGTCCGCAGATCGCCGTATTGCAACTCGACCCCGCGAGAAACGCCTTCGCCGTCGACACGAGGATCGAACGGACTTGCGCCGCGGTCAAGTTTGGGGCCACGTCCAGCATCAACGACACAACACCCGACACCATTGGCGCAGCGAAGCTGGTGCCGCCGACGTTGGCCACCGTGTCAAAGGTCGGCGTCGTCGCACCCGCGTTCGAGAGCGTGAACACGCCATCGATTGAAAAACGCCGGCTGTATTGACCGCCAGGGGCCGCCAGCGTAATCCCCACACCGAAGTTGCTGTACGACGCCTTGTCACCGGCGGAGTTCGTCGACGCGACGGCGATTGCCTCGGGACAATTCGCCGGGGCGTGATTGGCGACGTCGGCATCATCGTTCCCGGCCGAGACCACGATGGCGCGCGTGACGCCGCGTGCTAACGCTGCTCTCATCGTTGTTCTATAGCCGAACAGGCATGTGCCTTCGCCACCCAGGCTCAGGTTGATCACGTGCGCTGGCGTGGGGTTCGCCGGTACACCCGGGACGGGGAGACCCGCAGCCCAGGCGATTGCGTCGATGATGTCCGAATCGGCTCCGCCGCATTTCCCCAGCACGCGCACCGGCAGAATCTTCGCCGCCCAATTAAGACCCGCGGTCCACGCACGGTCGTTGCCATTCGCCGCGATGACGCCGGCGACTAGCGTGCCATGCCACGAGCTGTCCTCGACCTCGCAATCGGAAAACGGGCCATACCGGTCGGCGGGAGTGATCCAATCGCCTGGGTCGGACGCGTCCGCGTCGCGGCCATCCCCGTCGTTGGCCCTCGTCGCATCGCTAATGAAGTCGTAGCCCGGCAAAATCCGCCCGGTCATCGCAACGTGCGGACGAATTCCCGTATCGAGTACCGCGACGATGGTCCTCGAGCCGCCGGTCGTCGCATCCCAAGCGGCGAAAGCGTCGATACCCGTGGGGTCGTTGAATAGATACGTCTGCGCCGGCAAGAACTCATCGTTGGGAATGAGCGACGGCCTGCGAATGCGCTCGGCTTCCGCGTATTCGACGTCCGGATCTTGCGCGAGCGCTCGGGCCAGCGCCTCGATTTCTTGCGGCGTCTGCGCGCCCTCGACGCCGACAACTTGCGCGCCGATAGCCATCGGCCGAATATGTTTCAACGTCGCGTGAGTTCTCACCGCAAGCTGTTTCAACCGTGCCGGCATCGCGACAAACGATTTTTGTCGAGTTTCCTTGAACTTCACGATGATGCGGCCGGTGAATGGTGCGCTCGTCTGTGCAGTTGCCGGCAGCGCAAGCAGCAGCACAAAGAAACCGACCAAGGTCGCGGTCAGACGAAACCACAAAGAAGCTGGCCGAGGAAACGGCTTGGGAGTCTTCTCGGACGCCGCCCGCCCGTCAAACGTCGAGGTTGCGCACACCCAATGCATTCGATTCGATGAACATGCGGCGCGGTTCGACGTGCTCGCCCATGAGCGTTGAAAAAATCTCGTCGGAGGAGATGGCGTCGTCGATCTGAACCCGGAGCAATCGCCGGACTTTGGGATCCATCGTCGTTTCCCATAGCTGTTCGGGATTCATTTCACCGAGTCCCTTGTAGCGCTGGATCGTCGTGCTGCTGCGCGCCTCATTCAGGAGCCAGTCGAGCGCCTCCTTGAACGTCTTGACCGCCTGCTGCTTGTCGCCGCGTTTGATAACCGCGCCCGGGCGAACGAGGTCTTGCAGCACGTCCGCCGCCGCGCGAATCTGTGTCGCGTCGCCGCTTGCCAGAAAATCGGGATCGATCGCCGTAACGTGGGGCGTTCCATGATGAACCCGGACAATGACCAGGCGCCAAACTTCGGTGGCCGCATCGTAACGCGACTCGACGCTGACTTCCGGATCATTGATCTGCGCCTGCAACACGGACGCGCTTTCACGGGCAGAAGTTTCGGTCGACAGATCCACGCGCACGCCGTTCAACATCGCATGCAACGCCTGCGGATCGACGAGCCGCGCCACGCGGTTGATCACCGCTTCCGCCAACAGGAATTCGCGCGCAACATTGGCGAACGTTTCGACGGCAAGCGGCACGCGTTCCGCCCCCGGCGTTAGCTCGGCGCCCTTGAGCGCGACCCTGAGCAAGTGCTGCTTCAGTTCCTGATCGTCCTTCAAGTAAACCTCTTCCTTGCCCTGCTTCGCCTTGTACAGCGGCGGCTGCGCAATGTAGACATGGCCGCGCTCCACCAGCGCGGGCATCTGGCGATAAAAGAACGTGAGCAGCAAGGTGCGAATATGCGAGCCATCGACGTCGGCGTCGGTCATGATGATGATCCGGTGGTAGCGCAGGCGGTCGGCATTGAATGCATCCTTGTCGTCCTTGTCGTTACCGGCCTTCCCGAAGCCCGTCCCCAGGGCCGTGATCAATGTAATGATTTCCTGCGATGAAACGAGCTTGTCGAACCGCGCTCGCTCGACGTTCAAAATTTTGCCGCGCAACGGGAGGATCGCCTGGAATTTCCGATCGCGTCCCTGTTTCGCCGAACCACCGGCGGAATCGCCCTCGACCAGATACAGCTCACACAAAGCGGGGTCGCGCTCCTGGCAATCGGCCAACTTCCCCGGCAAGCCCATACCGTCGAGCACGCCTTTGCGGCGGGTCAGGTCGCGCGCCTTGCGCGCCGCTTCCCGCGCGCGCGCAGCATCGACAATCTTCGTGCAGATGATCCGCGCATCGACGGGATTCTCAAGCAAAAACTCGGCGAGCTTCGCGCTGACGATTTCCTGCACTAGAGGCTGCACCTCGGACGAGACGAGCTTGTCCTTGGTTTGCGACGAAAATTTGGGTTCGGGCACCTTCACCGACAAGACGCAAGTCAACCCTTCGCGCATGTCATCGCCCGTCGTTTCCACTTTCGCCTTTTTCGCGATTTCTTCTTTTTCGATGTAGTGGTTAAGCGTACGGGTCAGCCCTTGCCGCAAACCGGTCAAGTGCGTGCCGCCGTCGCGCTGCGGGATGTTATTGGTGAAGCACTGGACCGACTCGGCATACGAATCGTTCCACTGCATCGCGACTTCGACGATTACGCCTTCGCGCTCGCCGATCGCATGGAAGATTTTCGGATGCAGCGCCGACTTGGCCCGATTCATATACTCGACGAAACCCTTCACCCCGCCGGAATAAGCGAAATTCTCGCTCTTTCCGTCGCGTTGATCGACGAGCTCGATCTTGACCCCGTTATTCAAAAACGAGAGTTCGCGCAGGCGCTTCGCGAGTATCTCGAAATGGTATTCGACCTGAGTGAAGGTTTCCTTCGACGCCATGAAATGGACTTCCGTGCCGCGCCGATCACTAGCGCCGACGGGAGCGAGCGGGGCCGTGGCCACACCGTGGCGAAATTCCATCTGGTGCAAATGGCCGTCGCGCCAGATTTTCAATTTGAGCCATTCCGACAGCGCGTTCACCACTGAAACGCCAACGCCATGCAAACCGCCTGACACCTTATAGCTGTTGTTGTCGAACTTGCCTCCGGCATGCAACTCGGTCATCACGATTTCCGCGGCGGAGCGGCGTTCCTCGTCGTCGAGCTTGATGTCCGTGGGAATCCCGCGTCCGTTGTCCAAAACCGACACCGAGCCATCGGCGTGGATGATGACCTTGATATCGTCGCACCAGCCGGCAAGCGCTTCATCGATGGCGTTATCGAGGACCTCGAACACCATGTGGTGCAGGCCGGTACCGTCCGACGTATCGCCGATATACATGCCGGGACGCTTGCGGACCGCGTCCAAGCCTTTCAGGACTCTGATACTAGATGAATCGTAATCGCCGCCGTTTGGCTTCGGCAGGGGGATTGCTTGCGCTGGCGTCATACTAGATGCGCATCGGCATGACGACGTACTTGTAATCGTCGCGCTCCGGCATCGTCAGCACTGCGCTGGAATTCGCGTCACCGAATGCTAAGCGCACCCGGTCGACGCTCAAATTTTGCAGCGCGTCGAGCAAGTACGTGATGTTGAAACCAATATCAAGCGGCTCGCCCTGATACGCGACTTCGAGTTCTTCCTCGGCTTCTTCCTGCTCGCTGTTCGTGCAGATAATCCTGAGCTGATCCGCGGCAAGCACCAGGCGGACGCCGCGAAATTTTTCATTGGACAGAATGGCGGCGCGCTGCAAGGCGGCCAGTACCTCGCCGCGGGGCAATTCGATTTCCTTGGCGTGCCCGACCGGAATCACTCGTTTGAAATCCGGAAATTTTCCATCGACCACTTTCGACACGAGCTCGACGTTCGCGAAACGAAACCGCACCTGATTGGCGAGAATATCGAGCGTGACGAGATCATCCGCATCCGCCAGGAGTTTGGACAGTTCAAGTACCGTCTTGCGCGGCAGTATCACCTCCTGGTGCGCGTAGTTGCCGTCGACTTTGAGGCTGGCCCAGGAGAGTCGATGACCGTCGGTTGCGACCACCTGCAGCAATCCGTCATCGACGACAATCAGCATGCCGTTCAAGTAATAACGGATATCTTGCTGCGCCATCGCGAATTCGGTCAGCTTGATCAGCGCGCGCAGGTCCCTTTGCGGCAACGAAAACGTTTGTAATTGCTCGCTGCTCGCGCTGATCCGCGGGTAATCGGCCGCGGAAAGTGTCTGCAAATTGAATCGCGACCGCTCGGCGCGCAGCGTCATTTTGTTGCCGGTTACGTCGACGTTCAACGTCGCGTCTTCAGGCAGTGCCCGCAACAGATCCTGCAATTTACGCGCGCCGACGGTGGTCGCCTGCGCATCGTGCCCGTTCATCGGCGTTTGCGCGGTGATCTGCATTTCGAGATCGGTGGCGGTGACGTATAAGTTACCGGCGCGCTGCTCGAGCAGAACATTGGCAAGTATCGGTAGCGTATGTCTTCGCTCGACGATTCCCGAAACCGCTTGAAGCGGCTTCAACAGCGCATTGCGGTCGATCTGCTTTAATTGCATTGTTGAAATTAAGAAGAGCTAATAAGAGTCGGCGCAAAAGCGGGATTACCGGGAAAAAGACTTAAACATGATGTACTTGCGGCGCATCCAACCGACGGGAAAAGCGCCGCGCAGACTGTGCATCATTTGGGGACGAAAAACATGCGCGGCAAAATTGCTTATTTGCCAACAACCAACCCACAATTTATCCGGAACAAAGCCCGTCGATTATACCGGCAATCGCCCCGGTTTCATAGGGGAAAGTGCGCCGGTATCTTTGCAGCATGGCGCGATCAACTGCGCAACACCTGCAGCAGGAAGTTGACGTCTTGGTTCAAGTTGGGCAGAGACTCGCGCAATTTGGCGATCTGCCGGCAAGCATGCAGAACCGTCGTGTGGTCGCGACCTCCGAAGTTGCTGCCGATTTCCGGTAACGACATCTGTGTGAGTTCTTTAGCCAGCGCCATCGCCACCTGCCGCGGCCGCGCGATGGCGCGCGAGCGCTTTTTCGAATGCATGTCCGAGATGCGTATCTTGTAATACTCGGCCACGGTCTTCTGAATATTTTCGATCGATATCTGCCGATTCTGCACGGCTAGAAGGTCGCGCAGGGCTTCTCGCGCCAAGTTGAGCGAAATCTCTTGTCCGTGGAAGTTCGAGTACGCGAGCACCCGCTTTAGCGCCCCTTCGAGTTCGCGCACGTTGGAGCGAATGTGTTTGGCGATGAAGAACGCCACTTGCTCGTCGATGCGCAACCCCATCGACCCCGCCTTCGCCAGCAAAATCGCGACGCGCATCTCGAGTTCTGGCGGTTCCAACGCGACGGTCAGCCCCCAGCCAAACCGAGAAATCAAACGCTCTTCGAGGCCGGCGATTTGTTTTGGGTAGGTGTCGCAGGTGATGACGACTTGTTTGTGCGCTTCGATCAGCGTGTTGAACAAATAGAAAAACTCTTCCTGCGTACGCGACTTCCCCCCGAAAAACTGGATGTCGTCGATCAACAACAGATCGAGCGAACGGTAGTGCCGCTTGAACTCGTCAAAAGCCTTATGCTGGTAGGCGCGCACGACGTCCGAGACATAGGTTTCGGCGTGGATATAGCGGATTTTGGCTTCAGGGTTCTGCTCGAGGATATGGTTGCCAATGGCCTGGATCAGGTGCGTTTTCCCGAGACCGACGCCACCGTAGACGAACAGCGGGTTGTAGGAGTTCGGATGTTCGGCGACCTGCAGGCCCGCCGCGCGCGCTAACTGGTTGGCCTTGCCCGCGACGAATGAGGCGAAATTGAAGGTGGGATTAAGACTCGTCGGGCCGGCTTTCCGCGGCGGCGGTGCGACTGCCGGTACGGGGAAGCCTCGAGCGACGGTAACTTCCGTTATATGCGGCGCGGGCAAGGTGTCCACAGCCGGCGGCGGCACCAGGGCAATGGCCTGTACCAACTCGTCCGCGACCCCGAACTCGACGTGCATCGGGGTGCCCGTCGCCTCGCGTGCCAGATGTTCGATACGGCTGCCAAAACGATCTTTGACCCACTGCAGGACAAAGCGGTTGGGTGCAAACAGCCGCAGGGTCCCGCCTTCATCCGCGCCAGTCAGCGGGCGGATCCACGTCGTGAATTGCTGCGGCGTCAGCTCGCGCTCGAAGGCGGCGAGACAGCGAGTCCAGGCAGGCGAAAACGCAAGCTGCATAAGATTCTTATGAAATTCGGGGGGCGTTACCGCGGGACAACTTTAGGGTGGCTACGCTTGTCGAA
The DNA here is from genome assembly GCA_037719965.1 of Casimicrobiaceae bacterium. Classification (GTDB taxonomy): domain Bacteria; phylum Pseudomonadota; class Gammaproteobacteria; order Burkholderiales; family Casimicrobiaceae; genus VBCG01. Next base: position 29,361 of record JBBJMT010000014.1, read on the forward strand.
CGCTGGCGCGTGTTATTTTGTGGCGCTTGGAGCCGCCCGTAAGGAAAGCGATTGTAGACCCGCAACCCGTAGTTATCCACAAGCATTCGTCCTAATCGCCAACGGGATTGTTGCCGGCTGGCCAAGTGCGTGATTGGCGGTAAGTGACTGCTTGCACCGTGTTGCCGGCAATGCAGCACTCTGACGAGCATTGACAGCGGAAGACATAACGCGCTCTAATGTAAGGCTTTTTTGGTCCTTAATGCCCAGGCCTAGTAGCCCGACGGCCTCGTAACGTAACTAAAGCAAGCTCAAAGGCGAATATGAAACGCACGTACCAGCCGTCCAAAGTCCGCCGCGCGCGCACGCACGGTTTTCGCGCCCGCATGGCGACCGTCGGCGGCCGAAAAGTGATTTCCGCACGCCGGGCCAAAGGTCGCGCGCGCCTGTCGGTCTGATCAAAAACACCGCTTCGCGGCCGCACCCGCAAGCGGCATTGCTAACTTCATCCGCACATGCCGCCGGTACGGCCCCCCGCCCGGGTCTATCGTCTTACCGGCGCGGGCGCTTACGATGCGGTGTTTCGCAACGGACAACGCAGCGAAGGGCAATACGTGCAAGTCATCGCTGCTCCCGCGACGGCGGGCGTGGGCCGCGCGGGGTATGTCATCGGCCGCAAGACGCTGGCAGGCGCCGTGGATCGCAATTTCGTGCGCCGGCGTTTTCGCGAAAGCGTGCGCGCCTTGCGTCCCGCCATTGATGGTTTCGACGTGATCCTTCGCTTAAAGCGCGCCGCCAATCGATCGGAGCAGAAAGCCGCCGCGCTCGAGGCGGCGCAACTGTTGGCGACACTTGTCAGATCGCGCGCATGAAGCTCGCGCTGCTCACCCTGTTGCGGGGATACCAGCTCCTAGTGCGACCGTTATTGGGCACGAATTGCCGTTTCGCGCCCAGTTGTTCCGACTACGCGAGCGCGGCGATTGCGAAGCACGGCGCGATTCGCGGCAGTGCGCTCGCGGCGGCGCGCGTCTGCCGGTGTCACCCGTTCAATGCCGGGGGCTTTGATCCCGTTCCCTGACCTTTGCGGTGCCGAGGACTTAACTCCAACGCCGTGCTCTTTGTGATTCCGATGGATACTCAACGCCTCATACTCGTCGTCATCTTCACCTTTTCGGCGTTCTTTCTGTTCGAGGCGTGGCAGCGTGAGCGCAATCCGCCATCGCCGCCTGCGCAAAAAGTGGCGCCGGTTCCCGGGTCCGCCGCAACGGGCTCGGCGGATCTGCCGCTTCCTTCCACGCTCGCGCCGCCGGCCCCGGTTGCCGGGCCCGGTGCAGTGCCGGTCCCATCAGGAATCGCGACCGCACCAGGCGGGCGAACGATCACCATTCGCACCGACCTCTATACGGCGCAGGTGGATACGGCGGGGGGAGTGCTCACGCGCGTCGCACTCGACCGGCACCGGGATTCGGAGGATTTAGCGAAACCCTACCTGGCATTGCAGCGCACGACCGATCGCATCTTCGTCGCGCAAGCTGGGTTGATCGGCGAAGGTCTGCCGAACCACCGCACTGTTTATGAAGCGCTACCCGGACCGCGCGAGCTTGCCGCCGGGGCTGAGACCATCGCATTGAAGCTCGAGGCGACCGCGCCGTCGGGCGCGAAAGTCGTGCAGACGCTGACCTTCCACCGCGGCAGCTATGTCATCGATGCCGCGTTCGAGATCACCAACAGCGGCGCGGCGCCAATCGCCCCCTACGCCTACTTTCAATTGACACGCGACAGCAAGCTCGTCTCGCCGCCGTCGTGGGGTGCGCCCGCCGCGTATGTGGGGCCGGTCGTCTACAACGACCAGGACAAATTCAAGAAGATCGAATTTGCCGACGTCGACAAGCTCGCGGCGGACCCCAACCGCAAGCTGCCGTATCAGAAGACCGCCGACAATGGCTGGATCGGGATGATCGAGCATTACTTCGTCGCCGCATGGCTGCCAACCGACGAAAAGAAAGTGCCGCGCGAGTTCTATACGAAGAAGCTCGAGAACGGGCTTTATTCCGCGGGGGTCATCCTGCCGGTCGGAACGATTGCGCCGGGGACCACCGGCGACGTCCAGGTGCCGCTGTACGTGGGCCCACAGGATCAGGACACGCTGGCCAAAATCGCCAAGGGCCTGGATCTGGTCGTCGACTACGGCATTTTCACCATCCTGGCCGCGCCGCTGTTCCTGCTGCTCAAGTGGCTCTACAGCATCATCGGCAACTGGGGCTGGGCGATTGTCGTGATGACGATCCTCATTAAGGCGGCGTTCTTTCCGTTGAACGCGGCGGCGGCGCGGTCAATGGGAAAGATGAAGGTGATCGCGCCCAAAATGAAGGCGCTGCAGGAGCAATACGCGAACGACAAGCAGCAACTGCAGTTGAAGATGATGGAAATGTACAAGGCCGAGAAGATCAACCCGATGGGCGGGTGCCTGCCGATCCTGGTCCAGATCCCGGTGTTCATCGCGCTGTACTGGGTCCTGCTCTCCGCGGTCGAGCTGCGGCACGCGCCGTGGATCGGCTGGATCCGCGATCTTTCAGCACCCGATCAATATTTCGTGCTCCCCGTTCTCTACGCGATCACCGCTTATCTGCAGGTGAAATTGTCGCCGACGCCCATTACCGATCCGGTTCAAGCGCGGATCATGCAGATCATGCCCATCGCGTTTTCGGTGCTGTTCATCTTTTTTCCTTCTGGGCTCGTTCTCTATTGGCTCGTCAACAACATCCTGCAGATTGCGCAGCAGTGGCACATGAACCGACTCCTGGAGCGAGAAGCGGCGCTGGTCACCGCAAAGCGTCGCTGATCGTTCCAACGGCGCCGCGGGAATATGCTCGCTGCGTTCGCCTATAACGCGCGGATGGCCTTATCTGGCGTCGCGCCGGTTATTGCTGCGATTGCCTCGCCGCCGGGGCGGGGCGGCGTGGGAATCGTCCGCATTTCCGGGGGCGAGCTGGCACCGTTGATCGAGGGCATCGTCGGCCGCATGCCGCGGCCGCGCGTGGCCACGCTCGCCAAATTTCGCGATCACTACGGCGCACCGCTCGACCGCGGTCTCGCGCTGTATTTTCCCGCGCCTCATTCCTACACCGGTGAATCGGTGTTCGAGCTGCATGGGCACGGCGGCCCTGCGGTGCTTCGTCTAGTGTTGGCGCGGTGCATCGAGCTCGGCGCGCGGCTCGCTGAACCTGGCGAATTCACCAAGCGCGCCTTCTTGAACGGCAAGCTCGACCTCGCGCAAGCGGAAAGTGTTGCGGACTTAATCGATGCCGCCACTGCGAGCGCTGCGCGCGCAGCGATGAAAAGCCTCGCCGGAGAATTTTCGCGCGACGTGCAGAGCATCGTGCAGCAGTTGATCGAGCTGCGTATGTACACTGAGGCGACCCTCGACTTTCCAGAGGAGGACATCGAGTTCGTGCGTGCGCACGACGTCGCTGGCCGCGTGGCGGCAATTCGGGCGCAGCTTGAACGCGTGCTCGCGCGTGCGAAAACCGGAGCGTTGTTACGCGAGGGATTGACCGTCGTGCTCGTCGGGCGGCCGAATGTCGGCAAGTCGAGCCTCTTGAATGCGCTCGCGCAGGAAGACGCGGCGATTGTTACGCCCATTGCGGGTACGACGCGCGATGCCGTCGAGCGGCAGGTGGAAATCGCCGGAATTCCATTGACGATTGTCGATACCGCGGGTTTGCGCGACACTTTTGATGCGGTCGAACAGTTCGGCATCGCACGCACCTGGTCTGCGGTCGAGCGCGCCGACCTCGTCCTGTTGCTCGTCGACGCGCGCGATACGCCGCACACGCTGCCCGCGGAAGACCAGGCGATCCTTGCGCGCATACCGAATGCGGTTCCGCGGATCATCGTGCACAACAAGGTGGACCTGGCCGGTATGGCGCCGCTCGCGGAGGCTCGCGAAACCGCTGGAGGCATCCGCCGCCATATCTGGCTATCAGCGAAAAGCGGCGAGGGTCTTGCGCTGCTCGAACGCGAAGTGCTTGCCGCCGTCGGCACCGAGGGCGCCAGCGAAGACACGTTTCTCGCGCGGGAACGGCATCTTGTCGCTTTGCGGTCCGCCACAACGAATCTCGCAGCCGCATCAGTGCAGATTGCGCTCGCTTCGCCCCCCCTTGAATTATTCGCAGAGGAATTGCGCGAAGCGCAAGTGGCGCTCGCCGCGATCACCGGCGAATTCACCGCGGATGATTTGCTCGGTGTTATCTTTGGGCGGTTTTGTATTGGGAAATGACATGCCGAGGCCCGGGCATCCGGATATGAAGAGTGCAGCCATCTCAGCCAAGGATGGCCGGACGTGCGCGCCATTGCTCCGTAGGCTAGCGGCGAGCTGCGGCCTGGCCAGTGTGCTACGCGAGCGTCGCTAGCAGGCACTAAAGCCGACCGTGGGCGAATTCAGCTTTCTTAACGCCATCGCGTTACCAATCTTGTTTGGACTGTTCGGGTTCGTGGAACCGTGCTCGATCGGATCCACACTCGTGCTCGTCAAGCAAATAGAGGGCCGCGACGCCAGCGAAAAAATTGCTCACACAGCCATATTTGCCGCTACCCGCGCGATACTGATTGGATTGCTAGGACTTCTTGCCGCCATGGTCGGCTCCGCTTTCCTCGGACTGCAAAAGGCCGCCTGGTTTGCTCTGGGCGCGATCTATATCGTTCTTGGAGTGTTGTATATGACCGGTCGCGCGCGCGTACTCATGCGCTCGTTCGGCCCAAGCCTCGCGCGCCTGCGCACTGTTCGCGGCTCAGCGGCACTCGGGGTAATGTTCGGATTCAACATTCCTGCCTGTGCCGCGCCGTTACTCTTGGCGCTGCTGGGCGCGGCGGCCGCGGGCGGTGCCTCTGGTGCCACGCTGGCGAGCGGATTCTTGTCGCTAGGGTTATTTGGATTGGCGCTTTCGCTGCCACTGGTGGTCGCGGTGTCCTTCGAGCCTGCGCGCAGGGCGCTTGATTGGCTAGCCGGCTTGTCTCGTCGGATGCCTTTTTGGACCGGATTACTTCTAATCGCGTTAGGCGCGTGGTCAGTCTGGTTTGCCTTATTCGTTTCGAGCGAGCCATAGCCGCTAAAGTGCTTGCCGCGGGATGTGCTAAATGCTTGCCTCGCAGTACCAGACATGTTCGTGGGCGTGGGCCGGGAAACAACCGCCTGCTGGAAGCTCTTTGGGGCTACGTCGAACCTTTTCGCTGGTGGCCAGTCTCAATGCGGAGCGCTTTGCTGTCCACCGCGGCTGTTCTTGCCTCGCCCATTTTGCTAAGATATTCGTGTGAACACCGTGCCCCGCCTAATCCTGTGGGTCTTGCTCTTCGCCGTGCCGATGCAGGCAGCAATGGGCGCGACCGGGTTACTCTGCGTCAAAGCGGCTCATCACGGAAGTTCAGTGCCGCATCATGCCCACGCCGCTGGTGCCGGCGACCAGTCGATGCACAGTGGTGCGTTGCCGCTACATTCTCACGACCCTCAAGCAGTTCCCGAGACAGCGGAGACTGAGCAAGCATCGCTCCAACTGCTTGGGGCTGGCAAATGCAGCGCGTGCGGTACTTGTTGTTTTTCCGCGATTGCAATTCCGCCGACTCCTTCATCGTTATTCCAAGTGGACGCTGGCCTAACGGTGTCCCAGCACGTCTGTCCGGCCATAGCGACACGCGCCGGCGATGGTCTGTTCCGTCCTCCCCGAACGCTGACGCTCTAGAGCGACCGGCGCATAGCCCGGTCGTTCGTTGACGCGCCTTGGCGCGCGCCTCATGGCCGCGCGCCGCCAGGCGGGCTGGCGCTCTTCAAAGCGCCTGTTCCAACCGTTTGCGGAGATTCATCACCGTGCAACTTTCGCATTTTGTTCTGAGTTTGCTGGCGGCTGCGGTCGCAACGGCGTGCGCCTTTACGCAAGCGCCGTCCGCGCCTAGCTCTGCGGTATCCGTCACCCCGGCCGGACTCGAGTACCAGTCCGCGTTCGAAAGCTATCGCGCGTACGAAGAACTGGAACTCATTTCGTGGGAGCGGGCGAACGACGAGGCCGGCGCGCTTGGTGGACACGGAGGCCATATGAAACCCGCGGCGACGCCCTCGCCCTCTCAGGTGCCCAAATCAGAGGACTCTGCCGTTTCGAAGAAGACACCCGCGGCCGCGGCACCGGCGCCGGCCCCTTCGGCACAAACACGGTCTCCTGGCGCTGCGCCGCCGCAGAAGGCCTCCGGGTCACCTGCCAGCGCGGCACCGGCGGGTGCAGGACACGCGGGGCACGGAAAATGAACACGATACGCGCTGAACTGCGTTGCAGCTCCCTGGCATCGATCGTTGCGGGCCTATTACTATCCGGGTGCGCCACGTTCAGCCAGGACGGCGGACTCGACACGGTTCGATCCCTCGCCCGTGAACGAGTCGCAGCGGAGCTGACGTTCCCGGATGCGGGAGCGAAGCTGACCTCGACGTCCGATATCGTGAAGGAGGCGCTGGCCCAACCGCTAACCGCGGATGCCGCCGTGCAGCTCGCGGTACTCAACAACCCCGGGCTTAGAGCCGCATTCTCCGGACTGGGCATCGCCGAAGCGGATCTCGTTCAGGCGGGACGTCTCGCGAATCCACTGTTCAGTTTTGAGAACAAGCGCAGCAGGGAAGCGCAAAGCATCGAACGAACGCTGCTTCTCAACCTCGTGTCGCTGGCGACCCTTCCGCTCCGGCAGGTGGTCGCGGGCCGGCAGTTCGAAGCCGCGCAACTCGAGCTCGCTACCGACGTCGTGCGCCTGGCGGGCGACACCCGCAAGGCCTGGGTGTCGGCCGTCGCCGCGCAGGAGTCGGTCAAATATTTTGAGCAGGTGCGCCTGGCCGCCGAAGCGAGCGCCGAGCTGGCTGCACGGATGGCGCAAGTCGGAAACTTCAACAAACTCACGCGAATGCGCGAGCAGGCGTTCTACGCCGACGCGACGGCGCAGCTCGCGAAGGCGAAGCTCGCTGCGGGCGCCGAACGCGAACGGTTGACGAGGCTCCTCGGTCTTGCCGGTCCGGATATTCATTATCGGTTGCCCGAGCGGTTACCCGAGCTGCCGGCGAACGCGATATTGGCCACTGATGCCGAAAGATCGGCGCTGGCGCGTCGGCTCGATGTGCAGATGGCCAAGCGCAGCACGGAAGCCATCGCATCCAACCTGGGTCTCACTCGCGCGATTCGCTTCATTAACGTGCTCGAGTTGGGATACGTCAACGAAAGCGAAACGGGCGAACGGCGCAAGAACGGCTACGAGATCGAGGTCGAAATCCCGATCTTCGATTGGGGTCAGGCAAAGCTCGCCCGGGCGGAGGCGACTTACATGCAAAGCGTGCACAGGACGGCGCAGGTGGCCCTTAACGCGCAATCCGAGGTTCGCGAGAGTTATCAAGCCTACCGCGCCACCTACGATATCGCACGCCATTACCGCGACGAAGTGGTTCCTTTGCGCAAGCGCATCGCTGACGAAAACACGCTTCGGTACAACGGCATGCTCATCGGCGTGTTCGAGCTACTAGCGGACGCACGCGTACAGATTGCGAGCGTCAATGCCTACCTCGACGCGTTACGGGATTTCTGGATCGCGCAGACCGATCTCGATCTGGCGCTCAATGGCGGCTCGCCCAGTGGCGCGCCGCGGATGCGTGCCGCCACGATGCCGGCCGGCGGTTCTGCCGGCGGCCATTAAAGAGACTCGGGACACTATTTTTCGGAGCCCATATGGATCGACGCAACTTTTTAACAGGCGGTACCGTTTTGCTCGGCGCCGCGGCGGTCAGCAAGGGAAGCTTGGCTGCGCTCCCTGAAGTCGTCTTGATGGACCAGGCAACCACGCAGGGACCGCTGCCGCCGCCGACGGGACGTCCGTACAACCCTGTCGTCACACTAAACGGGTGGACTCTGCCGTGGCGCATGAACGACGGCGTCAAGGAATTCCATCTGGTCGCCGAACCGGTGGTGCGCGAATTCGCGCCGGGGATGAAAGCGAATCTGTGGGGCTACAACGGCCAAAGCCCCGGCCCGACGATCGAAGTGGTGGAAGGGGACCGCGTCCGGATCTTCGTCACCAACAAGCTACCCGAGCACACGACGATCCACTGGCACGGGCAACGGCTACCGAACGGCATGGACGGCGTAGGGGGCCTCAATCAGCCACAGATTCCAGTAGGGAAGACGTTTGTGTACGAATTCGTGGCCAAGCGGCCCGGAACGTTCATGTACCACCCGCACGCCGACGAAATGGTGCAGATGGCGATGGGCATGATGGGCTTCTGGGTCACCCATCCGAAGAATGCGAAGTTCATGCCCGTCGACCGCGATTTCGTGTTCCTGCTGAACAACTATGACGTCGAGCCCGGCAGCGCCACACCCAAAGTGATGACGATGCTCGATTTCAATCTGTTCAATTTCAACAGTCGCGTGTTTCCAGGCATCGATCCGATGGTCGTACGGCACAACGATCGTGTGCGGATCCGAATTGGCAACCTCACAATGACCAACCACCCGATCCACTTGCACGGCCACGAGTTCGAAGTGACTGGGACGGATGGCGGATGGACGCCGCGCGGTTCGCGCTGGCCCGAGGTCACCGTAGACGTTGCCGTTGGCCAAATGCGCACGATCGAGTTCGATGCGACGGACGAGGGCGATTGGGCGTTTCATTGCCACAAGGCGCATCACACGATGAACGCGATGGGTCACGAGGTGCCGACGATGATCGGCGTCGATCACCGCGGCGTCGTCGACCAGATCAACAAGCTGATCCCCGACTACATGGTGATGGGCGAGCGGGGCATGGCGGACATGGGCGAGATGGAAATGGCGCTGGCGGACAACACGCTGCCGATGATGACCGGGCAAGGGCCATACGGCGCGATGGAAATGGGTGGCATGTTTACTACCGTCAAGGTGCGCCGCCACCTCGCCCGCAACGACTATCGCGATCCGGGCTGGTATCAGCAGCCTCCGGGCACGCAAGCCTATGAATGGACCGGGAAGCTGCCCGAACCCAAGCGTGCCGCCGAAAGCAGGAAATCGGCTGGTAATAATGAAACCGTTCTCAACGTCAGAAAAGGAAGCAAGCATGATGGACATTAAATCGACTCTTACTCTCCTGGGTTTCGGCCTCGCCGTCACGGTCGCCGTTCCCGTGCTCGCGCACGGCGACGCCCATGGAAAACCAGCAGCGAAGCAAGCCGTGAAAGCCGAGCAAAAACCGTTTGGGATTGCGGGCGATCCAAAGAAGGTCTCCCGCACGATCAACATGGATGCGAGCGACGAGATGCGATTTTCCCCAGCGGTTCTGAACGTGAAACTGGGCGAGACGATTCGGTTTCGCTTGAAAAACACTGGGAAAACGATGCACGAGATGGTTATCGGAACACTGCCCGACTTGAAAGAACATGCGGAAGTCATGAAAAAGTTCCCGGATATGGAGCACGAGGAACCCTACATGGCCCACGTCAAGCCCGGCGCGACCGAGGAGATCGTGTGGCAGTTCAACCGGCCCGGAGAATTCACCTACGCCTGCCTCATCCCCGGTCATTTTGAAGCGGGCATGATTGGCAAGGCGATCGTGAAATAGCGCACCAACGCGATGAACTGCCGAACTGCCGAGATGCGAGAAAGTGATCGACTGCTCGTTCAACAGATACGTTTGCTTCCCACCGAGGCAGCTACATAATTCAACCGTATGGAGGCATCATGAAATATGCACTTGCTATTGCGGCACTCACCGGCATGACGTTCGTACAAGTGGTTGTCGCGCAAACTACGGGGACCCAATCCGCGCAGCAACCGGCTCAAGCAAACGGCGCAGCGGCAGCTGCGATGGCCGACGGCGAAGTCCGGAAGGTCGATAAGGACGCCGGCAAGATCACGTTAAAGCACGGCCCCATATCCAATCTGGAGATGCCGGGCATGACGATGGTGTTCCGGGTCAAGGATGCGGCGATGCTCGATCAAGTCAAAGCCGGTGACAAGGTCCGCTTCGCGGCGGAAAAGGTGGGCGGACAGTTTACGGTCACCCAGATCGAACCGACGAAGTGATTTCCGATGCACTGACCAATGTGCGCATGCGACCGCAGCGGGTTGTCGCGCTTGCCCGCTACGCGGAGCTGGCCCCGTACTATGACGCCAGTTGCGCACGTATTTTGCGGGTGCGCGACTACGCTGGAGGCGCTGAATGCGCGGCCTGGCGAGACAATCATCGATGTTGCGTGCGGAAGCGGTGTCTTGCTGCCCGGGCTGGCCGAACGAGTGGGCAAGACGGGCCGAGTGATTGGTATCGAACAGAGCCCGCACATGGTCAGTCGCGCGCGCAAACGCTTCAGTGATAAGGAGCGCGTCATGTCCCAGTGCAATCTACTGATCATGCTCTTTCCGGCAGTCTGTTATTACTACGACTGCCCCTACCTCGCATGGAGTGTACTGGGCAGCGCCGCAATTGCACTGATCCTCTACCCTGTCCTGGCGCTGGTCCCGGAGCTCAAGTTTCTCGAGATGCTGCGCTGGCATTGACTAACCAATGGGTTGAGGCGGGCGAGGCTTATCATCAGCGAATGGGTGCGGACGCGCGATGAGCCCAGGTAAGGGACCAGTCACCCGGCGGGTAACGCGTACCGGTGCCAGCGCTCAACTCTTCGCGGGGTTGCTTGCGTTCCAATGAGCACGCCGACCCCTGTCATGGAGAGGATGCAAAAGATGGCCGTTCGAACGTCTTGTCTGCGCTACGGACTAGCTTGTGCCGCGGCCGCTGCGCTACCCGCGTTGAACGCGGAGGTCTTGGATATTCAGTGGAATGGTGCTGGCGAAGTAGAGCAGTCCTTCACCGTACGATCCGGTAAGTTCGCAGAACTTTGCGGCCGGTTAAGCAAAGGTCAGTCAATAGCGTGGACGTTCAAGGCAGATCAACCCTTGAACTTCAACATCCATTACCACGTGGGAAAGGACGTCGTGTTTCCTGAACATCAGGATGACTTGGCAGAGTCCCGAGGAAATCTGAAGGTGCCCATCGATCAGCAATATTGCTGGATGTGGAGCAACAAGCGTGACACGTCAGCGCGTTTGCAGGTCACGTTAAAGCGCTAATTTATCTTCAGGCCGAGCTCACTGTTGGCTTCTTACCGATAGTCATTCGCAAGTATCCCACCGGCCACAAGCTGGCTGACTCGCGTCGCCGGGCAGATGGGCTGACGAGTCTTGCCGTGGTGCTTGCCGACCCATTTGGTGTGTCATGACCAGAACGCGTTTCATCTCACATCATGTTTTCTTTGCATTGCCCGCATTCGTTCGGATGCTCGCAATGTTTGCCGTGCTAATTGCGGGAGAGGCGCTAGGCCACGGAGTGGCGGAGGACGACAAGAGCTTCATCGAACAGAACAGCGGTGTTCAGCTGCTTCCCTTCATCTATCTCGGCGCTAAACACATGGTGACCGGGTATGACCACTTGCTGTTTCTGTTCGGCGTCATTTTCTTTCTTTATCGCTTGCGGGACGTGGCGACCTACGTGACTATGTTCGCAATCGGGCATAGCGTGACGTTACTGTACGGGGTCTTGAGTGGGACGCAGATCAATCCGTACATTGTCGATGCCATCATTGGCGTGTCGGTTGTCTACAAAGCCCTCGACAATCTGAACGCATTCAAACGTGTCATTGGGTTCCAGCCCAACGCAAAGATGGCGGTGTTGATCTTTGGTTTCTTCCATGGATTTGGCCTTGCGACAAAGCTGCAGGAGTTCGAGCTCGCGAAGGATGGGTTGGTCCCGAATATCCTGGCGTTTAACGTCGGGGTCGAGCTGGGCCAATTGCTGGCGTTAGGTGCCATCCTCATTGCGATGGGTTTCTGGCGACGTACGCCTTCATTCGGGCGGCAAGCCTTCACGGCAAATGTGATGCTAATGACTGCGGGCTTTGTCTTGGTCGGCTATCAGCTTACCGGGTACTTCGTTGCGCAAACAGGGTCTTGATTATGATTACACGCGATACCCCTCCCGTTCCTACGGCGCGACAACTGGGGAAAGCCACGTCGATCGCAGTTCTTGCGGCATCGGTAATTTTGCTCACCGCTGTATTGCCGGCCGAGTACGGGTTCGATCCTACCGGGGCCGGGAAGCTTCTTGGACTTACCGCTATGAGTTCTAGTGGCAAGAAGGAGCAGGATGCCGTACTTGCTGCGGCCGCAGCGGCAAACCAGTCTCAGGCAGCCAATACCGGCGAAGTAGACGTAACGGCGACCCTCACTCAGAGCGAATTGCCACTACGCCTCGAGGAAATGTCGCTCGTGCTCCCGCCCGGAAAGGGCGCAGAGATCAAGGCGTCCATGGAGAAAGGTGGACGCTTTATCTACAGTTGGGTGTCCGAAGGCGGCAAGGTCGAGTTTGACATGCACGGGGAGCCGCGCAACGCGAAAGGAAACGAGTTCACAAGTTTCTCGAAGGCCCTGCAGAGTAGCGACCAAGGAGCGTTCACAGCGCCCTTCGCCGGCACCCATGGTTGGTACTGGGAGAATTGCGGCAAGGTGCCGGTTACCATCCGTGTCAAGGTCAGTGGCTTTTACGAGAAGCTCTACAAGCCGTAGCCGTTCCGTTATTTCGTCACGAACCGCCATCACTACCACGCAATTTTGCAGAGGAGTGCAACATGAAATCAGTTCTCACAGCCGCCGGTGTCGCCGCCGCTTCACTCGGAAGACGGCTCGGCTTGCAGATAGCTTAAGTTGGGTTCGCTCGGTCGAGGCCGAGCAGGAGTCGCCGCATCTACGGCTGCGACAGCGCACGCTGCTCGTGCTGCTTACGCCACCCGTACCGGGTCATGCCCCGCGGCTTGTACACCGCCAGCACCGTGGCCACGAGCAACACCAGCAGGGCGAGCACGGCGTGGATCATGGGGGATGCGTTCCGCACCACGCCGAGATCGCGACTCGGGTCTGCCGCCACGCCTGCCATGGAGCCAAATGTCTCCATGTAAATCAGCAAGACGATGGTGACAAAGACGATTATCAGAAGTTTGAACAGGACCCAATAGTGCCGGAACAAGCCCCACGTCGTGCCCAGCGCCTGGACAAGCCCGGTTAACAGCGAAGCGAAGGCCAACGGGATGAGGACGAACCAGGCGGCCGGCTCCATCACGAGATAGGCGCCACGCACCGTCTGCGCATCCTGGGTGGTCAAGCCGACGACGGCGAGAGCTAGGAAGACAACGACCGCGCCGAGCCAGCCGACCGAGGAAGTGACATGCGCGGTGAGCGCGACTTGCGCAGGCGGGGTGGCATGGTCATCCGTGGCCACCCTCGGGCGGTGCGTGGTCACCAAAGTCATCGCCGGGAGGTGTGTGGTCTTCTGCGACGCTGGAGGGATGTGTCTGGCCACCAGTGTCGCCGGACGATGTGTGGCGATTAGGGCCGTGGCCACCGGGGCCACGGGTGAACAACAGGATGACAAACAGCAGGACGACGACGAGGACGATGTTCCCGAACACCTTCACCCAGCGTGGTGTGCCGGGGTAGGGCGGCAAGTCAACCTTGTGCGTCTCGTCGTTGGCGCGCGGGTTGTCAAGAGGTTCATTCATGACAACAACAGTTTATCGAGATAGTACGTCTCTGTCAAATCATAATGTATCGACATCGTCACGTATACTGGGATGGTGCCGAAGCTGTGGAACGAGACGATTGAGGCGCACCGCCGCGCGGTGCGCGACGCGACCCTCGACACCACTGCGGCGCTGGTGGCCGAGCACGGGCTTGCGTCGGTGACGATGTCGCAGATCGCCAAGGAGACCGGCATCGGACGCGCGACGCTGTACAAGTACTTCTCAGATGTTGACGCGATCCTGCTGGCCTGGCACGAACGTCAGATCACCGGCCACTTCGAACATCTCGTCGAAGTCCGGGACCAAGCTGGCGACGCTGGCGAGCGGCTCGAAGCTGTGCTCACGGCCTACGCGCTCATTTCCCACGAGCACCACGGCACAGAACTCGCCCACGGGCACCACGGCACAGAACTCGCGGCACTCCTGCATCGAGGTGAGCACGTCGCCCGAGCACAGAAGCATCTCAGCGACCTCGTCCGAGACCTGCTGACCGAGGGCGCAGCGACCGGCGACCTCCGGGATGATGTCGCGCCTAACGAGCTTGCGAGCTATTGCCTCCACGCCCTCACAGCAGCCAGCAGCCTGCCGTCCAAGGCCGCCGTCCGCCGGCTCGTCACGGTCACTTTGGCTGGGTTGCGCCCCCCGTGCTAACTCGTTCTGATGCCGCTGGAGCCGGAAGTCCTCCTCAAACCTTGGTGAACAGAAGGCCAGTCCGGTCGGGAACTGACTCGGGTCCGGAGGCAGGCGCGCGCCGCCTATCTCAAGGGCAGCAGCAACTTGCCACCTTTGCGTACTGCATATTCATCGACGTGCCCTGAACGCGTGAACGTCGGATCGGCAGCGTGTATGTGAAAGCGTTCACCGGGATGGGAGATCACACCCTCGAGATCGCTCCCTGAATAGAACCCCAGCGCCAACCCGGCGATGTCCCGTTGATCGAAGACACGGTTCTGGGCGTGCCCTTGCGCGTGGGAGCTTCCGCCGTGGACGCCGGTGCTGCCAGCGGTACCCGTAACGACGTGCCACAGGACGCGTGAGAACTCCCCCTTGATTGCGAAGGGAAATGGCGCCGATCCCGCAAGGCCGCGTCCCTCCGCTTCCCTTATCGCGAACGCTTCGAACTGCGCCTGAGTCATATCCGTTGGGATATCGAGTTCTTCCCAACGCGCCACGGAAGCGATAACCATCAGCGCCGCCTCGTCAGTCGCGATCCCCGGTTCGACGCGGCCTTCCAGATCGTGACCCCGACTGACCATGATGTGCCCATCCCATAGGAGCACCTCTCCACGCAAGCCTGCCAGCGCGCCGATCCCATAGGTTGCGGACCTGCCGGATAGATCGGGGAGCTTCACCTTGCCACTCGTGTCGCCTGAATGTGTCATCCGCTTGAAGTTCCCGAACACCTCGATTCCAAACGGCCCGACCCCAGCTGCGATCGTGGCAGAGGCCATCGTGAAACCGATGGCGATCGTCAGCCATCCGCGCGTTCTCATAACATTCATGACCCAACCTCCAGCCTAGACATGCCTGACACATTCTTTCTCATTCGCAAGCTTGCGCATATGATCGCGATCATGTCTCGATCGAAACACCCGCGCTGCCATGAATCGTGAAGACGCGGCATGGGATCAGCCCCCGCTTGACGCTTTCCGCGGGACTCTTCAATCCAGCGCCCGCATGTTTGCCAGGCCAGCTGGAAGCACGATTTTTCTTACAGGACAACGTCCGCAGGCGATGTTTTTTGTCGCCGACGGCCATGCTGTCTTGACCCGGACCGACGTGGATGGGACGCCGTTAGTGCTGCAGAAAGCGACAAGCGGGTTTCTGGCCGAGGCTAGTCTCTCCAGTCCGACGTATCACTGCGACGCCTTCTGCCGAACTGCATGTCGTCTCATCGCAATACCCATCAGAGCACTGCGCGCCGCCATCGAACGCGATGCCCGTGTCCGCTGGGCGTGGATTGCAATGCTGGCAGCAGAGGTCCGTCGCCAGCGATCTAACGTAGAGCGAATGGCCCTCAAGAGCGTGCGCGGCCGCCTGCTCCATTTCTTAGCGATCGAAGGCGAGCGTGGCAAAATTCATCTGCGGGGCACCAAACGCGAGTTGGCGGCGGATTTGGGCATATCGCACGAAGCGCTTTATCGAACCATCGCTGCGCTCAAGCGGGAGGGTGCCCTCGCCGAGGATCGAGGCAACTTAAGCTATCTCCGAGCCGAGTCGTCTCTCGAGTGCAAGCGCAGCCGCCAGCCGCGTGTGAGTGGTCGGAGAGATAGGTAACATTGGATCCGGGCGAATACGCGCAAGCACTCGAGCCGGCCTTTCGCACGACAGGCGCTTTTAGCGTTACCGTTGCGCTATGAATTGGAAAGCAGGGCTGCGCCAACCTGGGGTGTCGGCGGCACTCGGGGCCGCGTTGCTGTTCGGCGCAGGGACGCCGCTCGCGAAACTGTTGCTGAGCACAGTCAGCCCGGCGCTCCTGGCGGGCTTGCTCTACCTCGGGTCAGGCCTTGGCCTGGCGTTGTATCGCTACCTGAGCCGCGCCCACAAGGTACAGCTTCTCCCCCGTGAAGTGCCGTGGTTCGCGGGCGCGATTGTCGCAGGCGGCATTGTCGGTCCACTTCTGTTCCTGCTTGGCCTGTCCGGGATGCCCGCATCGGGCGCATCTCTCCTGTTGAATGCCGAAGCCGTATTCACCGCGCTGTTGGCGTGGTTCGTCTTCAAGGAGAACTTCGACCGCCGCATTGCTATGGGAATGATCGTCATCGTGCTCGGGGCAGTGATACTTAGCTGGCCTGACGAATCCCGCTTTTCGGCCGTATGGCCGGCGCTTGCTGTGCTAGGCGCATGCTTCGCGTGGGGCCTCGACAACAACCTGACGCGTAAGGTGTCGCTGTCGGATGCCTCCTGGATTGCCTCGATCAAAGGATTGGTTGCCGGCTCGGTCAATCTTGCCCTGGCCTTCGTGCTCGGGGCAACGCTGCCGCCATTGACGAATGTGGCCGGCGCGATGGTCGTGGGCTTTTTTGCCTACGGAGTGAGCCTCGCCTTATTCGTCGTGGGACTCCGCCACCTCGGGACGGCGCGCACCGCGGCTTATTTCTCGATCGCACCTTTCTTTGGCGCCGCACTGGCGATTGCGATAGGCGAGCCAGTGACGCTGCCGCTGCTGCTCGCCGGTGGTTTGATGGCGCTCGGCGTCTGGTTGCACCTTACCGAGCAGCACGAGCATGAACATACGCATGAGGTTCTGGAACATTCGCATGTCCACGTTCACGACGAACACCACCAGCATTCACACGAGTCGGCAGACTCGTCAGGGACGCCGCACACTCACCAGCATCGGCATCAGCCGCTGTCGCACACGCACGCACACTTTCCGGACGTCAATCATCGACACAGCCATTGAGGTCAAAGCTCGGGTCACTCCGCGCATCGGCCGAGTAGACGACAATCCCAGCGGCAACCGCCAAGGTTGACGTCGACGTCCGAAAGGTCGATAAAAACGCCGGCAAGATCGCGCTGAAGCACGGCCCCATACCTATCAGGACACGCGCGATGAGCCTCGCTCCCCCCGCCGCCCCCCTTGCCGGCATCACCGTCCTCGACCTCACCAACGTGCTGGCCGGCCCGTTCGCGACGTATCACCTCGCTTGCCTCGGCGCGCGCGTCATCAAGATCGAAGGCCCGGACGGCGATCTTGCGCGGCGGCTGGGCGCGGATCCCGCCTATGCGGAGCAGCGCATGGGAATTTCGTTTCTCGCCGTGAACGCCGGCAAGGAATCGATCGCACTGGATTTGAAGCGCGCCGACGGCAAGACTATCCTTAGGCGGTTGGTCGAGCGCGCCGATTGTTTGATCGAAAATTTTCGTCCGGGCGTAATGGCACGCTTGCAGCTCGATCACACGGTACTCAAACAACATAATCCGCGGCTCGTGTATTGCGCGATTTCGGGCTTCGGACAAACCGGGCCGTTTGCGGAGCGACCCGCGTACGACCAGATCATCCAGGGGCTCTCCGGGGTGATGAGTATCACCGGCGACGCGCGCTCGGCGCCGCTGCGCGTTGGATACCCGGTATGCGACACGGTCGGGGGGCTGACCGCGGCGTTTGCCGTTTGCGCGGCGCTGCTACGCGCGCGCACAACGGGCGAAGGCGCGTTCATCGATGTGTCGATGCTCGACGCGACGCTTGCGACGATGGGCTGGGTCGTATCGAATTACTTGAATTCCGGTGTCGAACCGGTGCCTCTGGGCAACGACAACTTTACCGCGGCGCCGTCCGGCACGTTTCGCACGCGAGAGGGCTTGCTGAACATCGCGGCTAACGAGCAAAAGCAGTTCACGTCGCTCATTTCAGTCCTCGGCGCGCAGGAACTGGCATCCGATCCGCGGTTCGCCGAACGCGAGGCCCGCAAACGTCATCGCGCCGAGCTCACCGCATGTTTGGAATCGAAGCTGGCGGCACGCTCCGCGGCGGAGTGGGAGGCAGAACTGATCGCCGCCGGCGTTCCGGCGGGGCGGGTGCTGTCAGTCCCGGAAATCCTGAATCACGCGCAGACAGAAACGGCGGAGTTGATCGCGGCGTACGATGATGTCCCGGGAACCGAACGGCCGATACGCGTGTCGCGTCCGGGGTTTCGCATCGACGGAGTGCGTCCGCACGCTACGTTGCCGCCGCCTGAACTGTCCGCGCAACGCGATACGTTGCTCGCGGAGTTGGGGTGTGATGCGGACGAATGCGCCGCGCTCGTACAATCCGGCGTGGTGCGCTAAATAAAACACAATGAACGACGAGCCCGACGATCCGACCCTCGCCCAAGCGAAGGCGTGGTGGACGTCGTCGATTGTCGACATGCGCCCGGGCGTTATCCGGTTTCGCGGTTATGCAATCGAAGAGTTGATCGGCCGCGTCGGTTACGCGCAAATGGTGTGGCTCATGCTGCGCGGGGAATTACCCACGGCGGCGCAGGCCGGACTTTTGGAAAGTGCGTTGGTCGCGGCGGTCGACCACGGCCCGCTGGCGCCGTCGATTGCCACGGCACGCATGGCGGTGACGTGCGGCCTGCCGTTGAATGGCGCAATGGCGTCAGCCATCAATATGCTCGACGACGTGCACGGCGGCGCCGGCGAGCAGGCGATGGCGCTGTACGCGGATATTGCGGCGCGCTGCGCTGCGGGCGCGGCACTCACAGCAGCGACTGCGACGGGGCTGCAGGTGTGGCAGACCGTACACGACCCGTATATTCCCGGCTTCGGCCATCGTTTTCATCCAATCGACCCGCGCGCGCCGC
Source organism: Casimicrobiaceae bacterium (assembly GCA_037719965.1). Classification (GTDB taxonomy): domain Bacteria; phylum Pseudomonadota; class Gammaproteobacteria; order Burkholderiales; family Casimicrobiaceae; genus VBCG01. The sequence goes on from JBBJMT010000014.1 coordinate 48,246, forward strand.
GGCTGCTTGCGTTGGTCGACCTTGCCGCTCGCGCGGGAACGGTCACTGGACGCTTCGCAGAGATTGGCCGCGCGGTGGAAGCGTTGCTCGCGGATCAGGCGGGGAAGACCGTTACGATGAATATCGACGGCGCGACCGCGGTGATCTTTGCGGAACTGGGTTTTCCCGCGCCCCTCGGCCGCGGGCTGTTTCTACTCTCCCGCGCCGTCGGCATTCTCGCCCACGCGTGGGAGCAAAAGCAGCAGGGCGGGCGGATCAAGGGCCCGATGCCGCCGGATTTCTTGTATCGTTACGACGGACCACCGGCACGCCCTTTGGGGGATGCCGGCGGATAAAGAGCGGCACCGATTCGCATCGACGCACGTCGGAGCGCACGATCCACGCGATAGACATGCGTGTCCAGCCCAAACCTGCGCATCGCTGATCGTCGCAACGAAATCGAATTTCATCTCGGGAGCAACCCATGACACTCGTTCAACGTAGTTCGTTACGCGTTCGCCGCGGTCTCGTGTGCGCGGCCGCCCTGATAGGGCTAGTCACTGCCGGCCACGCCTTGGCGCTGGACAGCTTGAAAATTCTTGTTCCCGCGGCGCCCGGCGGTGGCTGGGATCAGACCGGCCGCGCGTTGCAAGCGGCGATGCAAAGCGACAACATCGTCAAGAAAATTACCATCGACAACAAAGGGGGCGCCGGCGGCACCATCGGGCTTGCCCAGTTTGTCAGCTCGAGCAAGGGCGACCCCAACGTGCTGATGATGGGCGGCATGGTCATGGTCGGTGCAATCATCTCCAACAAATCGCCGGTCAACTTATCGCAGGTCACGCCGATCGCCCGCCTGACCGGTGAATACCAGGTCGTCGTCGTCCCGGCCAATTCCAAGGTTCAATCGCTCAAGGAATTGGTGGCGCAGTTCAAGGCCAACCCGGGAAGTGTCGCCTGGGGCGGCGGTTCTGCCGGAGGATCGGATCACATCCTGGCGGGGATGATCGCGCAGGCGGCGGGTGTTGAACCGGCCAAGGTCAATTACATCGCTTACGCCGGCGGCGGTGAAGCGCAGGCGGCGATCATGGGCGGCCACGTTGCGGCGGGCATCAGCGGCTACGGCGAGTTTGCCGGGCAGATCAAGTCAGGAAAACTGCGCGCGCTCGGCATTTCCGCCGACAAGAGGGTTCCCGGCATCGACATTCCGACGCTCAAGGAACAGGGAATCGATGTCGAGATGGTCAACTGGCGCGCCGTCTTTGCCGCGCCAGGTATCACCGAAGTGCAGAAGACGGAACTCATCAGCGCCGTGCAACAGACCGTCAAGTCCAAGTCATGGCAGGAAACGCTCAAGCGCAATGACTGGACGGACATGTACCTGGCGGGCGATGAGTTCAAGACCTTTCTTGATGCCGATCAGGCGCGCATCGACAAGATCCTTGCCGGGCTGGGCATGAAAAAATAGTTCCCGCGTCCAAGGTTTGCGCCCATTACCCTCTGGCGAGCCAACCATGCTGAACGTTCTGGTCAGTTTTTCTCGCAACCGGGTTTTCCGGGCCGCCTTCCTGGGCGCGACGCTAGGACTGGCGGTCACGGGTCCGGCCTTGGGTCTGGTCAAGAAATGACGGCGCGCTCTCCTATTCATCTGGGAGAGATGCTCATTTCCTTCGCGCTCATTGCGTTGGGATCGTTTGTCGTTTTAGAAACCCGGAGCATTGCGGAAACCCAGGGCTACGCGCAGATCGGACCGAGACTCTTTCCCTACATCATTGGTGTTGGCCTCACCCTTTGTGGCGCTGTTCTGGGATGGCACGCCCTCACGGGGGGCTGGCGCAACATCCCGCTTGATCAGGAAGGACACGGCGCTCCGGATTGGTTGGCATTCTTCATCATCAGCGCGGGCATCGTCCTGCACATGCTGGTGATCGGCTGGGCCGGTTTCATCATCGCTTCTACCCTGTTGTTCGTCCTTATCGCCCGCGGCTTTGGCAGCCGGCGGCTAGTAAGGGACGCTCTCATTGCCGTAGCACTTGCCGCCGTGGTGTTCTTCGTGTTCACGAGCGGATTGGGCTTGAAACTGCCGAGTGGTCCGTTCTAAACGTTCCGGCAAAAGTGAACACCTACTCTTGTCGAATTGTGCAGCGGAAAAGCCGGTGTGACGGAACATCCGCCAGCCAACGGGTACCGCTACCTTTGCCTTTACGTATAGAAAACGCGTAGCGTGGAGACGTTCAGCGCGTTGATGTCGGGCTTCGCAGTGGCGCTCACGCTGACGAACCTGATGTGGGGATTCGTCGGCGTGACGTTGGGCACGGCCGTCGGCGTCCTGCCGGGCGTTGGCCCGGCATTGACGATTGCTTTGTTGTTGCCCGTCACCGCCAAGCTCGACCCGACCGGTGCGCTCATCATGTTCGCGGGTATCTACTACGGCGCGATGTTCGGCGGCTCGACCACGTCGATTCTGTTGAATACGCCGGGCGAGTCGGCGACCATCGTGACCGCGATGGAGGGCAATCTGATGGCCAAGCGCGGCCGCGCCGGGCCGGCGTTGGCAACCTCCGCTATCGGCTCGTTCGTCGCGGGCACGATCGCGACGATTCTGCTGACCTTGGTGGCGCCGATCGTCGTGGAATTCGCGTTGAAATTCGGCCCGGCGGAATACTTCGCGGTGATGGTGCTTGCCTTCACCACGGTGTCCGCGGTGCTTGGGGCGTCCGCGGCGCGAGGATTGGCGAGCCTGTTCTTTGGTCTGACGATCGGGCTCATCGGTCTCGACAGCCAGACTGGGCAGGCGCGATTCACGGTGGGGATTCCGGAGCTCCTTGATGGCATCGACGTCGTCGTTGTCGCGGTAGGACTATTCGCGGTGGGTGAGACCCTCTACATCGCAACCTATCTAAACCGCCAGATAGACCGGATCGAGCAGATGAAAGGCTCGATCTGGATGAGCCAGTCCGACTGGCAGCGGTCGTGGAAACCCTGGCTGCGCGGCACCGCACTGGGCTTCCCGTTCGGCACGATCCCCGCCGGCGGCGCGGAGATTCCCACGTTCCTCTCGTACGCCCTGGAAAAGAAACTCACCAAGCACCCAGAGGAGTTCGGCCAGGGTGCCATCGAAGGAGTTGCCGGACCGGAGGCGGCCAACAATGCTTCGGCAACGGGCACCCTCGTGCCGTTGCTCACGCTCGGACTGCCGACGACGGCGACAGCAGCCATCATTCTCGCCGCGTTCCAGCAATGGGGGTTGCAACCGGGGCCGCTCTTGTTTGAGACGCAGCCGTTGCTAATTTGGGGACTCATCGCCAGCATGTACATCGGCAACGTCATCCTGCTGATTCTCAATCTTCCGCTGGTCGGGATCTGGGTCAAGCTACTGGAGATCCCGCGCCCGCTGCTCTACGCGGGCATTCTGATTTTTGCGACACTCGGTGCGTATGGCCTGCGCAATTCCTGGTTTGACTTAGCACTGCTGTATACGATCGGAATCATCGGATTTTTGATGCGGCGCTATGACATTCCCGTCGCACCGGTGCTTGTCGGCATGATCCTGGGGCCGCTTGCCGAGCAGCAATTCCGCCGCGCGCTCGCCATCAGCCAGGGCGATCTGACGGTCTTTGTCACCCAGCCGATCTCCGCCACCGTCTTGGCGATCACGGCGCTGGTATTGTGTGGTCCGCCGATCTGGCGACGGGTTTCGGCCAGGCGACGCGCGGCTGCACTGCGAGTTGCACCGCATTAAGCGCTTCCTCCAATAGGGACCACGAGGCATCGCCATGGAATTTGCAACTCCCCAGTTCTGGATCGCGCTCTTGGAGATCATCGGCGTCAACATCGTGTTGAGCGGTGACAACGCCGTCGTCATCGCGCTCGCGTCCCGCTCGCTGCCGCCGGCGCAGCAAAAGAAAGCGATCTTCTGGGGTAGCGCCGCGGCAATCATCTTGCGCGTGATTCTCACCGTGGTAGCGGTCGAGCTGCTCAAGACGCCCTATTTGAAGATCGTCGGCAGCATCTTGTTGCTCTGGATCGGCGTCAAACTGCTGGTTCCCGAGGATGGGCATGGGGAGAAACTTTCTTCGCAGTCGAATCTGGCGGCCGCGATCAAGACGATTCTGGTCGCCGACTTGGTGATGAGCCTGGACAACGTGATCGCGGTGGCCGCTGCGGCTAAGGGGAGTTTGACGCTTCTGATCATCGGACTCTTGATCAGTGTTCCACTGGTGATTTTCGGCAGCACCTTGCTGCTCAAAGTCATGGAACGCTATCCGATTATCATCACGATCGGCGCGGCGTTGCTCGGCTTTGTTGCCGGAGAAATGGTCGTCTCCGACCCGGCGATCAAGGATTGGATCGACGCCAATGCCGCTTGGCTGCACTACGCGGGGCCTGCCGCGGGCGCGCTCTTCGTCGTCATCGTCGGGAAACTGCTGGCCAGGTCGAAGCATCGGCCACCGAGTCAGCCGGTTCCCGAGTTGGTGGAAGAAGAAGAGCAATCTTCCGCTGCGCGAGAGCGGTGATGCGAGCAATTTGGCGAGCACCGGTTCAACCAGATCGTGCAAGGGAGGCGTGATGCGCAAAGTGCTGGTACCCGTGGACGGAGCGGCAGGCTCCGACCGCGTCATTCGCGCCCTGATCGAGAAACAGACCGGGCCGAACGCGGCTGCGCCGATTGAAATCCATCTTCTCAATGTGCAGAACTCGGTAGCGGGAGATGTGCGCACGTTCGTCGATGATGACGACATCAAGGACTACCACCACGACGCGGGGTTGCAAGCACTGCACGCTGCGCGCCAGGCGCTCGACGGGGCGGGTGTTCCCTATCGTTTTCATGTCAGCGTCGGCAACCCTGCCGAAATCATCACGCGTTTCGCGGAGCAGCATCGGTGCGAGGAGATCTTAATCGGCACCCGCGAACAGTCGCAGATATCCAAGCTCTTGCGCGGCTCGGTGGCCGCCGATGTAGTTCGGCTCGCCACCGTTCCGGTGACACTGGTTTAGCCGCTCACTTGCACACCCGGAAAGAGCCGCGATCGAAATGCAAGTGGTCGCGGTGCGCAGCGTTGTAATCCGGCCCGAGAACCGCATCGAAGTAACGGCACGCACCGCGGTGGATGTCGCGCAGGAACTGCGCGTCGATGCCCTCGCCCGGCCAGTGGGCCTGCACGCTGATGCGGCGGCCGCCGTCGAGCAAGAAGCCCGCGATATCGAGTGCGTCGGCGGTCGCATGCTGACTGCGGCGCGCGTCCTCCCGCCCGTAGACGTTGCGGCACGCGTAGCTGCCGAAATGCTGCAAGCTAGCGACGCGCTGGCCGAAATGCGCATCGGCCGCGGGTTGCAGCACGTGGTGTTCCCACAGGGCCAGAGCGACGGCGCTGCGGCAGCTCAGCGCAAACGGTTCACCGATGCTGACGCTCGTGGCTTCCACTCGAACCGCGTTGGTAAAACCGCATCCTGGGCCGGTTTCGCGGTCGGGCAGCGGTGTATAGCGCATGCGGGCCTGGCTCAAGACTGAACGGCAGAGGGGAGCGTTTTGCGACAAGTAAGCGAGCTTGTAGCGCGTCAAAAAATTCGGCGTCTCCGCTATGACGAGAGGCGCCCAAGGATTCCAGCGATCGGGGATTCGCAGCGCACCGCTGCCGATCTGGTAAGCGAGCGCAAGCGCGCTACCGAGCAGCAGCAGCAAGAGTATTCGCAGACGCATGACCCTTAGTTACCAGATGGTTACCACTTACTTTGCCGGGACTTCGCCATTTCGAGGCGGCGTGTTCGATCTGGTTCAATGGTAGCCGCGACGCCTGCACGAAAACGCCATGGAGTGGCGACTTGAAAAAGCATCGTGGCCCACGACGGGAGGCGGCAGTTGGCGGCGATTCAGTTGTTGCCGGGACGACAGCGTTTGCCTGAGCCTAAGTCGAGTGATGCCGGACGCGACTCGCCGTCGCGCCCTATGCGCTGGAGCGCCGCACTCGTGATTGGCGCGGCCGCTGGTTACGGATGCAGCCTCCTGGGCACGCCGATCCCCTGGATGCTGGGCCCGTTGTTCGCAGTCGCGTCGGTGCGCGTGGCCGGCTTGGACATTGCCGCCCCGCCGGGGGCCCGGCAAATAGGACAGTGGATCATTGGGACCTCGCTCGGACTGTATTTCACGCCACAGGTGATTCGGGAGGTGGGTGGCGTGTGGTACCTGCTAGCCGCGGGTGCGGTGTTCGCGATTGTCGTCGGGTATGTGACGGGAATCGCGCTGGCCCGGATGGCCGGCCTGGATCGCACGACGGGCGTGTTTGCGAGCGTGCCCGGCGGCGCTGCGGAAATGGCAACGCTCGGCGAACGGTTCGGCGCGCGCGCGGATCGCGTGGCGGCGGCGCAAAGCCTGCGCATACTCATTGTCGTGGCGGTCGTTCCTGCCGCGTATGCGCTGCTCGGGCTGCACGGGAGCGATCTGTACTTGCCGGGGGCGCGCACGTTCAACCCGCAGGGATTCGCGTTGTTGATGACCGCCACCGCAGCGGCTGGATTGCTCTTCCAGTTCCTGCATCTCCCCAATGGGTTCGTGCTCGGATCGCTGGCTGTGGCGATTCCCCTGACGGCGGGGCAGCTCGACCTCTCGACAATCCCACAGCCAGTGTCCAATGCCGGCCAGTACCTGCTCGGCTGCGCGCTGGGTTCGCGTTTTCAGCCGGATTTTCTCCGTGGCGCGCATCGCTTCGTCGGGGCTGTCGCGGCGGCGGTCGTATTATCGATGGTGTTGTCGGCGCTGTTCGGCCTGGGTATGGCCTTCGCGTCGGGATTGCATCCCGCGACACTGGTGCTCGGAACGGCGCCGGGCGGAATCGCGGAGATGTGCATCACGGCCAACGTCCTGCAACTCGGCGTCCCGCTGGTCACCGCATTTCACGTCACGCGCGTGGTCGTGCTGCTGCTGTGCACGGCGCCGCTGTTCGAGCGAGTCCGGCAATGGCGGCGCAAACTTGGCGGCGACGATTCGTCGTGACGTGGAATCCCGCCCAGTATCTGCAATTCGAGGGCGAGCGCTTGCGGCCCGCGCTGGAACTGCTCGCGCGTGTGCCGCTTGCATCCCCGCGCACAATCGTTGATTTGGGATGCGGAACGGGGAACGTCACGCGAGTGCTCGGCGAACGCTGGCCGGATGCGCGAATCACCGGTGTGGACAACTCCGCCGAAATGCTGGCCGCGGCGCAGGAGAAAATACGCGACGATGGCCGGTATTCGTTCGTCGCGGCGGACCTTGCGACGTGGCAACCCGATGCGCCGATCGATTTGGTCTACAGCAACGCCGCGTTGCAGTGGCTGGACGACCACGCGAGACTGTTCCCGAGGATCGCCGCGATGGTCGCAGCGGGCGGGGTACTCGCGGTGCAGATGCCGAACAATCATGCCGCGCCATCGCATACGGCGAGCATAGACCTTGCGCGCAGCGACCGGTGGCGCCCGAAGCTAAAGGATCTCGTTCGCACCCGCCCCGTAGCCGATTCGCGTGTTTACTACACCTTCTTGGCGCCGCATTTCGCGACGGTCGATATTTGGGAAAACGAGTATCTGCAGGTCTTGCCGCCGCGCGTTGACGGCGAACATCCGGTGGTGGCGTGGACCAAGGGCACGTGGCTCGCCCCGTTTCTCGCGGCGCTCGACACTTCCGAACGCACGGAATTCCTGCGCGATTACACGCAACGGATGGTGATTGCGTACCCACCGGAGCCCGATGGATGCACGTTGTTTCCGTTTCGGCGGAAATTCATCGTGGCAACGCAGTAGACCGGCGGCGAGAAGAATGCGGCCCATTAGCGCTTCGTGGTAAATTTTCGCCTTCCCGCGGCGCTCGCCCCGGACCGCGGACTCCCGCGTTGCCATTCGCCCCCCGCCATTCCCAAATAGCAGACATGAACCAACCTGAAGCGTTTGCTTCACTCGCCGCGTCCGTCGGCGCGCCGGCGTATGTTCGCCACGCGCAACTCTTGGGCTGGGTGCGCGAAATCGCCGCGCTGGCGCAACCCGAGCGCATCGTTTGGTGTGAGGGTAGCGAGGCTGAGTACGACCGGCTATGCGCGGACATGGTCGCCACGGGAACGCTAAAGAAACTTGCACAGGCGATCCGCCCGAACAGTTATCTTGCCTGGTCGGATCCGTCAGATGTCGCACGGGTGGAGGACCGGACCTTCATCTGCAGCGAACAGGCGGACGATGCCGGCCCGACCAACAACTGGGTCGCGCCGGCCGACATGCGGCGTACGTTGCATGGATTGTTCACCGGGTGCATGCGCGGCCGGACAATGTATGCGGTGCCGTTTTCGATGGGACCGTTGGGAAGCCCAATCGCGCATATCGGAATCGAGCTCTCGGACAGTCCGTACGTCGTCGTGAACATGAAGCTGATGACGCGCATGGGCCGGGCGGTGTTCGACGTTCTGGGCACCGACGGCACGTTCGTGCCCTGCGTTCATTCGGTGGGTGCGCCGCTCACCGTCGGGCAACGCGACGTGCCGTGGCCGTGCAACAAGGACCACAAATACATCGTCCATTTTCCGGAAACGCGCGAGATCTGGAGTTACGGGTCCGGCTATGGCGGCAACGCGCTGTTGGGAAAGAAGTGTTTCGCGCTGCGCATCGCCTCTGTCATGGGCCGGGACCAGGGATGGCTTGCCGAACACATGCTGATCCTGGGCGTGACGTCACCCCAGGGCGAGAAAACGTACGTGACGGCAGCGTTCCCCAGCGCCTGCGGCAAAACCAATTTCGCGATGCTGATCCCGCCGCCCGGATTCGATGGATGGACCGTAACTACGATCGGTGACGATATCGCCTGGCTAAAACCCGGCCCCGACGGCTATTTTCGCGCCATTAACCCGGAAGCCGGGTACTTCGGTGTCGCGCCGGGCACCTCCTACGAGTCGAATCCGAATGCGATGCGGACCCTCGCGGCAAACGTGATCTTCACCAATGTGGCGTTGACCGACGACGGCGATGTCTGGTGGGAAGGCATGACCAAGACGCCGCCCGCGCACCTGACCGACTGGCAGGGACGATCATGGGCGCCGGAAGATGGTCGCAACGGACGCCGAGCCGCGCATCCGAACGCGCGGTTTACCGTGTCGGCGATCCAGTGCCCGTCGCTCGACCCGGCTTGGGACGATCCCGCCGGCGTGCCGATCTCGGCATTCATCTTTGGCGCTCGCCGTTCCGACACCGTGCCGCTGGTCAGCGAAGCGCGGACATGGGAAGAGGGCGTCTATAAGGCGGCTACGATGGGGTCCGAAACGACAGCGGCCGCGACCGGTAAGGTCGGCGAAGTGCGCCGCGATCCTTTTGCGATGCTGCCATTCTGCGGCTATCACGTGGGCGACTATTTTCGCCACTGGCTCGAGATGGGCAAGGCCGTTGCCCACCCGCCCAAAATTTTCAGCGTCAACTGGTTTCGCAAGGACGCCAACGGAAAATTCGCGTGGCCAGGATTCGGCGAAAACATGCGCGTGTTGCAATGGGTAGTCGAGCGCTGCCTCGGCCGGGCGCGGGCGGCCGAAACCGCTGTGGGGCTTGCACCGTCGTTCGCTGATCTCAACTGGCGCGGCAGCGATTTCGACGCGCAACGATTCGCCGGGGTCATGGACGTCAACGGCGCGCTTTGGGCGCGCGAGCTTGCCTCGCACGACACGCTATTTGCCAAGCTGGGAACCAAACGCCCGGCCGCGTTGCAGGCGGAGCGCGATCGGCTTGCGCGGCAGTTTTTTGTATGAGTACTCGATTGGAGCGGAGTCTATGCCGTTACCGATACGATAGATTGTGTTCGGCTGCCATTTGCCGATGAATGAATCCCGACAACAACGGGACGGCGAGCGAATATTTCCCGAAGCGATTTTTGTAGATTAAGCCAGCGACGGCGAGCGAGCCGAGCATTTGATTGATATGGCTGGCAGTAAACGGTTTGGAGAGCGCTTCCTTCGATGCCAGAACGACTTCTTGCACCGTGAATTCGCTGTCGCAATTCGGTAGCGTTGCGATCACCTGAAGCAACTCTCTCTGTCTGTCGGTCGGACGTGCCCATCGTCCCTGAAAGAAATCAGAGTCCAGCTTCCGGATAATGTCGCTCTCTGGGACAAAGTCTATTTCGCCCGATTGAATTTTCCCGATCGAGATGTCATACAGCTCTTTGCATATAAATTGAATGAAAAACGGGTATCCGCCTGAGAGGGCGACAATCCTATCTACGGCAACAGGACCGAATTTGAGCGGGCAGTTCGCTTTGTCTATTGGCGTTACGATGGCTTCACGGGAAGCCTTGTCGTCGAGTTGCTTGAGAAACATGACGTGGAACATTCGCTCGGAATAGGTGCGAGCCTCTACCAACTTTGGGAACAATGTAGGTAGCCCGGTGAGCACCAGCATGAACGGCAACCCTTTGCGCTGAATAGATTGGAACACCTCCAATAGAAGCGACAACGGATATTCATTTTTCTCCGCGTGATCAGCCAAGTTTTGCGCTTCGTCATAAGCGAAAATGACGCCGGCGATGTCTTTCTGTGGCAACACGGTCCAGACAAATTCCAACGTAGCTTTTAGTTTGTCGGCGATTAACCCAGGAGTCCGACGGAAGTGATTCTCGAGGATGTCGTAGTTCAGAGGCTGGCGTACCACACGTTCAGCACTTGTAAACCCAAGGTCGTATTGTCGAGTTTCCCTGGACACGATCGACGAAGTTACAAGCGAGATGTCCGCAATGATCCGCGTAGCGAGCCTTTCTTCGGTCAGGCTTGCTGACTCTGAAAGATCGGTGCCAACCCATAGCCATCCAGCGGACAATGCGCCAGGTTTGATAGCTTCGAGGAGGACCGTTTTTCCGACCCCGCGAAGCCCGGTAAGGATGACGTTTTCCATGATTGTGCGTTGTCTGAGCAGCCGCCTTACTTCATCCTGTTCAGCCGTTCTCCCCGCAAGATATGGCGGCATATGCCCTGCGCCCGGGCGAAACGGGTTCTCGAACATTTCGGCTGGGGAAGTGGAGTTCATTTAGTAGATATTAGTCTCTTTAATAAATTTAGTCAATGAACTAAATTTATTCAACAAACTAATAGGAACTAAAGATTCGAAAACTCCAATCTCCTTGAGATGTTTCTAGTACTCTGCGAGCACCTTTGGGATTTATCTAAAAGGCCGCCATGTGTCCCGCGCGCTCGCAGCAGTTGTTTCACGTGAAACCAGCTTTTTAGAACTCGATAGAATTCCCTCATTATCGCTCACGAATCTCGACTATGAATTTCCCCCACCGGTTTGACCTCATCGTCGTCGGCGGCGGCCACGCAGGCACTGAAGCGGCGCTCGCAGCGGCGCGCATGGGTCGGGCGACTTTGCTGCTGACGCACAGCCTGGAAACGCTGGGACAGATGTCCTGCAATCCTTCGATCGGAGGCATCGGCAAGGGGCACCTCGTTCGCGAAATCGACGCGCTCGGCGGCGCGATGGCGCTGGCAACCGATGAGGCAGGGATCCAGTTTCGTACGCTCAATTCGAGCAAAGGTCCGGCGGTCCGCGCAACGCGTGCGCAGGCCGATCGCGTGCTGTACCGGCAGGCAATCCGCGGCCGCCTCGAAAATCAGGCGAACCTGACGCTTTTTCAGCAGGGCGTCGATGACCTGTTGTTGGAAGGCGATCGCGTAACCGGGGTGCTGACCCAGCTCGGATTGGCATTCGAGGCTGACGCCGTGGTCCTCACCACCGGGACTTTCCTTTCGGGGTTGATTCATGTGGGCCTGACGCATTACGAAGCTGGACGCGCGGGCGACCCGCCAGCGAAGCGACTCGGAGCCCGGTTACGGGAATTGAACCTGCCCGTGGGTCGGCTGAAGACAGGCACTCCTCCCCGCCTGGATGGCCGCACCATCGACTTTTCGCTCCTGGCGGAGCAATCCGGCGACAATCCGCCCCCGGTGTTTTCCTTCCTGGGAACGCGAGAGATGCACCCGCCGCAACTGCCGTGCTGGATCACGCACACCAATGCCCACACGCACGCCATCATTCGCACCGGTCTCGACCGATCACCGATGTATTCGGGTGCGATTAAAAGTACCGGCCCACGCTATTGCCCGTCAATCGAGGACAAGGTCGTCCGCTTTGCACAGCGTGACAGCCACCAGATCTACCTCGAGCCCGAAGGCCTGCAAACGAATGAAATCTACCCCAACGGGATCTCGACTTCGTTGCCGTTCGACGTACAGCTCGCTCTGGTTCGTTCGATCAAGGGCTGCGAGCGCGCGCATATCCTGCGCCCCGGCTACGCGATCGAGTACGACTACTTCGATCCGCGCGCCCTCAAGTCATCGCTGGAAACCAAAGCGATTCGCGGCTTGTTCTTCGCCGGGCAAATCAACGGGACGACGGGCTACGAGGAAGCCGCGGCGCAAGGTCTGCTCGCCGGGATCAACGCCGCCGAGTTCGTGCGCGATGAGCAGGCGTTCAGCCCGCGTCGCGACGAAGCCTATATCGGTGTCCTCGTCGATGATTTGATTAGCCTCGGCGTGTCCGAGCCCTATCGGATGTTCACCTCGCGCGCGGAGTACCGCTTGCAATTGCGTGAGGACAATGCTGATCTGCGGTTGACCGAGCATGGACGTCGGCTGGGTGTCGTCGACGACCGGCGCTGGGAGGCGTACTGTCGCAAACGGGATGCGATTGCGACGGAACTCCAGCGGCTGAAATCGACTTATGTCAATCCTCGGATTGTCGCAGACGCCGAAGCGAAACGCGTGTTAGGACAGGGCTTAGAAAGGGAGTACGCGCTTGCTGACTTATTGCGGCGACCGCAGGTTTCCTACGAATTACTGCTCACTTTGCCAGGTGCCGGCGAGCCGGTTTCCGACCCAAACGTTGCTGCCTCAGTCGAGGTGGCGGCGAAATATTCCGGCTATATCGAACGGCAAACCGAAGAAGTCGCCCGGCGGCAGAGCTTTGAGACGACGGCACTCCCGGCAGGCCTCGATTACCGGCTCGTCCGCGGACTCTCAACCGAAGCGCAGCAAAAGCTCAATCAGCACAAGCCAGAGACGATCGGCCACGCCGCGCGTATCTCCGGCGTGACGCCTGCTTCGATCTCACTCTTGCTCGTCCACCTGAAACGCATCGGCCACAACCGGCCCGATCGCAAAGCGTTGTTGGCATGATCACCGTGGTGGCGTCCGGCCTTGCCGCCGAGCTCGCCGCGGGCCTCGCAGTGCTGGGACTCGACGTCCCGGCGCGCGCGCGGCAAAAACTCACTGCGTACGTCGAACTTCTGTCCAAGTGGAATCGGACCTACAACCTGACGGCGATCCGCGAGCCCGAGCGCATGGTCACGCATCATGTGCTCGATTCGCTGTCGGTGTTGCCGGCGCTAGTACCGTTGTTGGCGGAGCCGGCGGGTGTGCGCATGCTCGACGTTGGCGCAGGTGCCGGCCTTCCTGGGATTCCCCTCGCGATCGCCCGGCCGGACTGGGATGTCACGCTGCTCGATTCCCGTCAGAAAAAAGTCGCGTTCATGACGCAGACGGCGATCGAACTCGATTTGGCGAACGTCAAGGCGCACGCTGCACGTGTCGAGCAGTTCGTAGCGCATACACCGTTCGATGTGGTGATTGCGCGCGCATTTTCAGCGCTTGCGGCATTTGTGCGCTGCTCGGCGCGGCACTTGGCGCCGGGTGGACGGCTCGTCGCGATGAAGGGAATCTATCCGGAGGAAGAACTCGCGACGTTGCCCCCCGACATTGGTGTCTTGGCCATCACCGCGTTAACGGTGCCTGGCCTCGCGGCGGAACGCCATCTGGTCGTGCTGGAACACCGGGACTCTTCAACGCGTGCGCCACGATGACGCAGGTCATCGCGATTGCCAATCAAAAGGGCGGCGTCGGCAAGACGACCACCGCCGTCAATCTGGCGGCGAGTCTCGTGGCCATGAATCGTCGCGTGCTGCTGGTCGACCTCGATCCGCAAGGCAACGCGACCACCGGCTCGGGGCTCGACAAACGCGCGTTTGCGGCGACGGTCTATCAAGTCCTGTTGGGAGAGCGAAGGATTGAAGACGTCCGCGTCGTTTCGCCGAGCGGAGGATTCGATCTTGTCCCTGCGAATCGCGAACTCGCCGGCGCTGAATTGGAACTCGTTGAAATGCCCGGCCGCGAGACGCGGCTCAAAAACGCATTGACCGAAGCGCTGTCGCAAATGAAAACAGCGATCACCGAGGTGGCGCCGGAGTACGATTTCATCCTGCTCGATTGCCCGCCTTCGCTGTCTTTGCTCACGTTGAACGGCTTGTGCGCGGCGGATTCGGTTCTGATCCCGATGCAGTGCGAGTACTACGCGCTGGAAGGGTTGTCCGATCTCGTGCAGACCGTCAAAAAAGTACGGGCGCACTTGAACCCGAGACTCGAAATCGAAGGGCTGCTGCGCACGATGTATGACCCGCGCAACACGCTGTCGCTGAACGTCGCGGCCGAACTCGAGCGCCACTTCGGGGAGAAGCTTTATCGCACAATCATCCCGCGCAACGTGCGGCTGGCCGAAGCGCCGTCGCACGGATTGCCGGCATTGAAGCTCGAGGCTCAATCAAAGGGTGCGCAAGCCTATCTCGCGCTGGCGGGGGAAATGCTGCGCCGAATCGATGCGCGCAATTCGGCGCCGCCTCCGGAGACTGCTGCCGCCGCAGCATAAATAAGGGCCAGCATGATTCGACCAAAAGGATTGGGCCGAGGGTTGGACGCGTTGTTATCCAGTGCCGAGGACGTGGCGCCGCGCGAAACGCTTGCCACCCTCGCGCTCGAGCGACTCGACCCAGGCAAATTTCAGCCGCGCGCCAGGATGGACGACGCGGCGTTGGACGAACTCGCACTGTCCATCCGCGAACAAGGCGTGATGCAGCCGATCCTGGTGCGCCCGGCAGCCGGCGGACGCTTCGAAATCATCGCCGGCGAACGGCGCTGGCGAGCCGCGCAGCGTGCCGGTTTGCAAGAGATTCCAGTTCTGATCAAGGCGGTGCCGGACCATGCGGCACTGGCGCTCGCGCTCATCGAGAATATTCAACGCGAGGATTTAAATCCTCTGGAAGAGGCAACCGGCCTGAAACGCCTGATCGAGGAATTCGGGCTGACCCACGAGGCGGCCGCACAAGCAGTCGGGCGTTCGCGCAGCGCGGTCACCAACCTGCTACGCCTGACGCAACTTGCGCAACCGGTACAGGACTCCCTGCTGAATGGGGCGCTGGAAATGGGACATGCGCGGGCACTGCTCTCGCTGCCGGCGGGACAGCAGACGCTTGCCGCGGGGCGCGTTGTCGATCAGCAAATGTCCGTGCGCGAAACGGAGCGACTCGTCTTTACGCTTTTGAATCCGGCCACGCTTGCGGTCGGGAGAAGTGCGCGCAAAAAAAAGGACGCCGACACCGCGCGGCTCGAAACCGAGCTCGCGGAAGCGCTGGGCGCGAAAGTGACCATCGAAGCCAGCCGCCGCGGCGCGGGACGTCTCGTCATCGCGTATTCGAGCCTTGCGCAACTGGACGGGATTCTGGCCAAGCTCAAGTAGCTGGCGCGCGGCGGAATGCGGCTGCCGCATCGCATTCTGCGACAAGCAGCCTTCGGATTCGGATCGACTGACCGCTGCCTAAGCCGAAGTTCCTATAGGCGCCGAGCGAGTTTGCTCTTGCATGCCACTGCAATCGTGTCCTTGTGCACATCCAAGCCGACGAAAAACTTGATACCTTCTTCCATGGCCGGTCTCCTTGTTGGTGGCTGACGACTCGTTCTCAGCACATAGCTCGGGGCGGCGTGCCGCGCAACCTACGTTACCTCATATCGGCCGCCTCGCTTCTACAACGCGACCATATTGTCTAATTCCTCTTGAACACGACCGCCGGCAGCCAGGTCGACAGCTCGGGAATGAACATGAAGAGCGCTAGCGTGATCATGAACGCGGGATAGAACTTGAGCGTCGCCCAGGCCACTGCTTCTATTCGCAATCGGGCGATCGCGCACATCGTGAATAATCCGAGACCGACCGGCGGATGCACGATGCCCAGCAGCAGCACGTAGGTGAGGATCACTCCGAAGTGGATGGGGTCGATGCCGAACTTCACGACCAGCGGGCCGAAAAGCGGAATGCTGATCAGCATCGCCGGCACCGTCTCCATGAAGCAGCCGAGAACCAGGAGCGCGAAGGTCACGAGACACAGGATCGCCCACTTGTTGTCAGTCAGGCTGCCGAGCTCAACCGCCATGTGCTCCGCGACCTGCTCGGAAATGATGACGAACGACATGACGCTGCCGACGCCGGTCAGGAACATGATGAGGGCGGTGGTGCGTGCGGAGGTGAGGAACGCCTCGCGCAGCCCCTTCAGATTCAATTCGCGGTAGATCACTGCGAGAAAGAGGGCGTACACGACCGCGAGGACGCTCGCCTCGGTGGGCGTGGTGAGGCCGGTGATCATGCTGCGCAGGATCACGATCGGGGTGAGCAGCGCGGGTAGTCCTCTCCAGAAAGTGCTCCAGGCCTTGCGCGCGGTGAAGGGCTTGGCTGGCGGAAAGATTTCCCAGCCGGCCCTGGCGAGGACATAGTTGTTCACGGCCAGGACCGCCGCCATGACCAGGCCGGGAATGATGCCGGCGATGAATAGATCGCCGACCGAGATGTTCATCATCACCGCGTAGATGATGAACATGATCGAGGGCGGGATCAGGGGAACCAGAAGCGAGGCGGCAAGCGTCAGCGCGGCGGCGAACTCGGCGCGGTAGCCGGCCTTCTTCATGGCGTCGATTTGCATGGTTCCGATGCCGGCGATGTCCGCGAGCGCCGAGCCGGAGATGCCGCCGAACATCACGCTCGAGAGCACCGTGACCTGCGCGAGGCCGGCGCGCGCCCAGCCGACCAGGCTTTCGATGAAGTCGAAGATGCGCCGCGTGAGGCCGAAGCTGTTCATCACGTTGCCGGCCAGGATGAAGAACGGGATGGCCAGCAGCGGGACGCTGCGCACGTCGTGCTGCATGTAGCGCACGAAGGTGTCAAGCGGCGCGTCGATCAGCGTCAGGCCGAGGAACGCGGCGAGGCCCATGGCGGCGCACACCGGGACGCCGGCAGCAGCGAGCGCGAGGAACACCCCGATCATCCAGGCGGTGGCCATTTCAGCTCAGGATGCCCGTGTGCTCGCGAGCATCGTGGCGCTCGGTGGCCTCGATGCCGCGCAGCTGCCAGACGAGGTAGATGAGCTCGGTGAGGACGATGTCGGCGCAGCCTATGGCGAGGGGCGCGTAGAACACCCACTCGGGCCAGGCGAGCACCGAGGTTTCGAAGAGGGCGGCGAATTTGGTGGTCTTAGCCGCGTACCAGACCAGCATTCCCTGGAACACCAGGACCACCACCCGGGTGGCGATGCTCAGCCGCCGGCGACCGTCTGGCCCGAGCATCCGCGCGAAAAGCTCGATCCTGATGTACTCGCGGTCCTTGGCGATAAGCGCGTAGACCAGGAAGTACAGCGTCATCGCCAGGATGATCGACAGCTCCTGCACCCAGTTGAGGCCGCGGATGAAGGTGAAGCGATAGGCGATCTCCGCCGCGTTGATGGCGACCATGACCGCGAGGACGAGGACCGCGATCGTCGCGACCGCGGCCCCCGAGTAGCGCAGGTAGGCCTGCGCCGCCTTCTGTAGGCTTATTTGAGCGCCTTGATCTTCGCGACCAGATCCTTGGGAATCACGCCTTCGCTTTCGAGCTTGACGACGACCTGCTCGCTGCGCTGGCGCCACGGGCCGAGATCGGGCTCGAGGATGGTGACGTTGAAGTCCTTCATCGCCTTGGCCTTCTTGTCGCTGAAGCCGCGCTCCGACTCCTGCTGGAACACGCGCGCGGCGTTCTTCGCCGCCTGGTGCATCACGTCGCGCTGCGGCGGCGTGAGGCTCAGGTATTTCTTCTCGTTCATCATGATATTGACGATCTGGTAGTACTCGTCGGTGCGCGTCCAGTACTTGGCGAGCTCGGCGTTCTTCTGGTCATAGGCGATGCCGATCGTCTCCGGGCCGCCTTCGATGATGCCCTGCTTGAACGCGAGGTACATCTCGGGCCGCGGCACCACGATGGTGTTCGCGCCCAGGCCGCGCCAGGTCTCGATCGCGGTCTTGGACTCCCAGATGCGCAGCTTCATGCCTTCCAGGTCCTTGGGCGTGCGCACCGGGCGCACCGCGATCAGGCCGCGCGGGTCGCGGATATGCCAGTTCCAATCCGGGTCCAGGATCACCCCGCCCAGCGAGCGCAGCTTGTCGAGGCCGGGCTTGAAGAGATCGCTCTTCAGGTAGACCTGCGCATGGTCGAGATCGCGGAACACGTAGGGCGCCGAGATCACCTTGGTCTCGTCGATCAGGTTGGTGAGGAACTCGGGGTAGAGAAGGTGCAGGTCCTGGGCGCCCTGCAGCACGTTCTTCACTTGGTCGGGAATGCCGCCGAGCTTGCCGCCATGGAACACCTCGACCTTCATCTGCCCGTTAGAGAGCTTCGCCACTTCCGCAGCGAAGGCTTCGGCGCCCACGCCCGAGTGCGAGGTCTGGGCGTCCACTGTGCCCAGCTTCATCACGATCTGCTGCGCCGACGCGGTTCCGGCGCCGAGCAGCAGCGCTCCCAGGCCGACCAGCAAGGACTGCAACCAACTCTCATGCCTGTTCATAAAGACCTCTCTCTCATGATGTTTGCTTCCTACGGAAAACCTTCCCACCTCGACCGCCGGTCAAGCTTCCATCCTTCAGCGTGGGAACGCCATTCACGACAACGTGGCGCATCCCTTTCGCGAGCTGGTTGGGTTCGAAAGTCGTCGCGGTAGCGCGGAAATCGGCGGGATCGAACACGGCCACGTCGGCGCAATAGCCCTCGACGATGCGGCCGCGGTCGCCGAGTCCCAGGGTCTTTGCCGGGAATGCAGTGAGTCGCTGCACCGCCTCGGCGGGCGACAGGAGCTTGCGCTCGTGCACCATGAAATGGAAATACCACGACGCCCAGCTGTAGGCGCCGTGGAAAACGGAATTCGCGAGCGGTCCATCCGGCGCGAGCGTGGTCGCGTCCGAGCCCGCCATGCACAGCGGATGGGAAAAGATGAGCGCCTGCTGGTCGGGCGTGTAGGCGTGGATGATCACCATCGCGCGGGTAAGCTCGTCGAGTTCGGCCGAAAGAATGTCGAGTGCGATGTCGAATGCATCGCGGCGCTCCTGGCGCGCCAGGTCACCGAAGCTGCGGCGCGAATACTGCGGGAATTTCGGATGGTCGAGCAGCACCACGCGGTCCCAGCCGCCGCCGGCCACGATGCTGGTGAATTCCCGCATGCGGCGCCGGCTGTCCGCGGACGCAAGATTGCGCGCCAGCGCTCCGGGTCCGCCGTCGGAGGCCCAGGGCGGGATGATGGTGTTCAGGAAAGTGGTTCCGTACAGTCGCGTATGCATGTCGAAGGCGATATCGAGGCCTCGGCCGCGCGCGCGGTCGATGAGCTCGAGCGACTGCTCGTCCTCGCCGTTGGAAGTCTTGCGCGGCAGGAGGTGCGAAATCTGGATCCTGGCGCCGGCCTTCTCGCCGACGCGGATCGCCTCGTCGATCGCCGACACTGCGCCGTCATCGCGCCGCCGAGTATGGGCGGCGTACATGCCGCCGGCCTTGGCAGCGACCTTGCACAGCTCGACCAGCTCCTCGTCCGGGGCACCGCGCTCCGCGGGATACTCGAGGCCCGTCGAATAGCCGAAGGCGCCGTCGTCGAGCCCTTCGGCGAGCAGCGCTTTCATCTTCTTGAGCTCCGGCGGCGTCGCCGGACGGTCGGCGACGCCCAGCACTGAGCGCCGCAGCTGCCCGTTCGGTACCAGCGTCATGACGTTGACCGCGGGCTTTGCGGCCGCGAGCCGATCCAGGTACTCGCCGACGCGATTCCAGGTCAACTTGATCTGGTTGTCGAATCCGTAAATGTTCGCTGCGGCCGTCTCAGGATTGGCGATCGGCGCGCAGCCGAATCCGCAGTTGCCGATAACTTCGAGCGTCACCCCCTGCGCGATCGCGCTGACGGCGCGCGGATCGACGAGCAGCGTGTAGTCGGAGTGACTGTGGATGTCAATAAAGCCCGGCGTGACATACAGGCCAGCCGCATCGATGTCATGTTTACCTTTTAACTTTTTCAAGTCGCCAATCATGGTGATACGGTCATCTTCCACTCCCACGTCCGCCACCCGCGGCTTGGCGCCGGTGCCATCGAGCACGGTGCCGTTGCGGATGACGAGGTCGACGCTCATCACGCTGCCTTGACCTGGCCCTTGGGCTTCGACCGTAGACGTTTTGTCGCACCTTCATCCACGGAGTGTTTTTCTATTACAACACCGTACAGCTCGCGAGCGGCAGCCAGGCTGACCTTGTCGTCGAGCACGTCGGCGAGCACCAGCGCCGGATCGCGCGCCAGCGGATCGCCGTAGCCGCCGCCTCCGGCGCTCACGTGGCGGAAGACGTCGCCCGAGCGCCACTTCACGGCTTCCATCGGCATGGTGGGCAGGGCGCGCTCCTTCTTCCCGGAAATGAGCGTGTTGCTGGACGCGCCGCCGGACTGCCCGCCGGCGAATCCGTACGGCGGATGATCGCGCCGGTCGGCGCGGGTGGTGAACACCGCTTCGTCGGCGAGCAGCCTGAACTCGCGCACGAAGGCCAGGCCACCGCGCTGCTCGCCGGCGCCGCCCGAGTCCTGAACCATGCCGTAGCGCACGACTTCGAGCGGCAGCTCTGCCTCGATCAACTCGACCGGCTGGTTGGAGAGATTCGCCGCCGGGTTGGAGATGCCTTCCACGCCATCCTTCGCCGCTCGCGCGCCCCAGGTGCCGACCATCACCTCGGTCAGCACGAACGGCCGGCCGTCGTGATAGCCGCCGACCGAGAACAGTGTCGGGCCGCCCTCGCCGGCGGCGATCACGCGCTCGGGCACGACTTGCGCGAGCGCGCCCATGATGGCGTCGAACACGCGATATCCCATGACGCCGCGCGCGGCGCAGGCTGCGGGAAGCACCGGATTCAGGATAGTGCCCTCGGGGGCGTGCACCCGCAGCGGGCGCATGTAGCCCTCGCAATTGGGGATATCGGGGCTCGTGACGCAGCGGATCGCGCAGTAGGAGCAGGAGCGCACCATTGCGATGGGGCAATTGATCGCGCCCTGCACCTGCTCCGAAGTGCCGGTGAAATCGACTTCCACCTCGTCGCCGCGCACGCTGACGCACACCGCGATCTTGAGCGTCTCGGGAGACTCGCCGATGCCGTCGATCCAGTCGACGAAGCGGTATTCGCCGTCGGAGATGCCGCGGATGAACTCGCGCATCAGCCGCTCGGCCTGGTTCATGATTGCCTCGAGGTACGGCCTCACCGCTACGCCGCCGTATCGCTTGAGGAGCTCGAAGAACCCGCGCTCGGCCACGGCGCAGGCCGCGAGCTGCGCGCGCAAGTCGCCGAGCACCTGGATCGGCAGGCGGGTATTCTTCTCGATGATCTGGAAGAGGGTGTCGTTCGCTTTGCCCGCCTCATAGAGCTTGAGCATCGGCAGGCGCAAGCCTTCCTGGTAGATGTCTGTGGCGTGAATGGCGACGCTGCCCGGCGCGATGCCGCCGACGTCGGAGTGGTGCGCCATGGTGCAGGCATAGCCCTCGATCTCGCCTTCCCAGTAAAGCGGCTTGATCACGTAGATGTCGGGTAGGTGCTGGCCGCCTGCGCCGTACGGGTCGTTCATGATGAAGATGTCGCCGGGCTGCATGCGGCCGGCGTACTGCTGCTTGAGGTGCTGCATCGCGTCGGGGAAGGCGCCGAGCTGCACCGCGAGCGTCAGCCCCTGCGCTATCACTGCGCCGTCGCAATCGCACAGCGCGGTCGAGTAATCCATCGAGTCGCGCACCACCGGCGAGTAGGCGCTGCGCATGAGCACCAGCGCCATCTCGTCGGCCACCGAGGAGAGCGCGTTCTTGATCACTTCAAGCGTGATCGGATCGATGCGATTCATCGTACTCCCGCGTCGATGAGGATATTGCCATGCGCGTCGAGCTCGGCGGTGGCGCCCGGCGCGATGATGCACGTCGCGTCGAACTCCTCGACGATGAGCGGCCCGCTCACGCGCCCTGTGGCGAGGTCCGCGCGCGCAATGACCGGGGTCTCGACAAGCTTGCGGCCGAAATACGCCTGGCGCTGCCTTTTTGCTCCTGGTCTCGATTCCGCGTTCCGTAGCCCGTCGGCAAGGCCTTCCTTGCTGTCCGGCGCAGCCGAGGCGATGACGCGGATGTTGATGAGATCCACCGGGTCGCCCTCGGAGCTGTGACCGTAAGTGCGCGCGTGCTCGGAGTGGAAAGCGGCCTCTATCGCGCTGATGTCCGGTTTGCCCGCTCGCAGCAGGATCGACAGCTCGAACGCCTGGCCGGTGTAGCGAAGGTCGGCGAGACGCTTCACCGTGACGCGCGCGTCGGCGACGGCTTCCTTGCGCATTTCGTCGCGTACCTGCTTTTCCAGCTCGTGAAGCGAGCGCTCGAGAAATTCGGGATCTATGTCGGTCGTGCGGCGAAAAATCGAGCGCTGCTGCGTGTGCTCGACGTTGGAGAACAGCAGTCCCGCGGCGCTGAAGACGCCGGGCGCGGGCGGGATCAGCACGCGGCGCATCTGCAGCTCGCGCGCGATCGCCACCGCGACGACCGGACCGTTGCCGCCGAAGGCGACGAGCCCGAAATCGCGCGGATCGCGTCCGCGGTAGGTAGACACCGCCTTTACGGCGCGCGTCATGGTGGCCACGGCAATGGAGTACACCCCGTGCGCCGCCTCCAGGAGTGTGAGGCCAAGCGGGGTGGCGACCGTGCGCTCGAGGGCCTCGCGCGCGAGGCGCGCATCGATGCGCACCTTTCCGCCAACCAAGTACTCCGGGTTCACGTAGCCGAGCACCACCGCGGCGTCAGTGAAGGTGGGCTCGGTGCCGCCGAGTCCATAGCAGGCCGGGCCGGGCATCGCACCCGCGCTTCTCGGCCCGACCTTGATGGAGCCCGCGGCGTCGATCGACACGATGCTGCCGCCGCCAGCGCCGATTTCGGACACGTCGATGAACGGCAGCTTGATTGCGTACCCGCCGCCCTTGACGAGCTTGGAGCTGACGTTGATGCCGGCGCCGACCTCGTATTCCGTCGTGCGCGCCGGCTCGCCGTCCTCGACGATCGCGGCCTTGGCGGTGGTGCCGCCCATGTCGAAGGAGATGACGTTGCCCAGGCCCGCGGAGCGCGCGATGTTGGCGCAGGCGATTACGCCCGCGGCCGGCCCGGATTCGACGAGGAAGGCGGGCTTGTCGGCTGCGGCCGCGGCGGACATCGTGCCGCCGTTGGATTGCATGATCTGCAGCGGCCCGTCGACGCCCGCGGCTTTGAGCTGCGAGGAGAGCGAGCTCACGTAGTGCTTCACGATCGGGCCGATATAAGCGTTCACGACCGCGGTGCTGGTGCGCTCGTATTCGCGGATCTCGGGCAGGATGTCGGAGGACAGGCTGACGTAGACATCGCCGTTCAGCTGCTGCCGCACGATGTCGGCGGTGCGCTGCTCGTGCTTCGGGTTCACGTAGGAGTGCAACAGGCAAATGGCCACGGACTCGACGCCTTCGTCGAGCAGCCGTTTCGCGATAGCGCGCGCCTGTTGCTCATCCAGCTCTTTTTTGACTTCCCCGCGCGCGCCCAGCCTTTCCGGGAGCTCGAAGCGCAGGCGCCGGGGCACCAGCGGCGCGGGCTTGTCGTACTGCAGGTCGTACATCACCGGTATGCGCAGCCGGCGCATTTCCAGCACGTCGCGAAAGCCTTCGGTGGTGATCAGCGCGGTCTTCGCGCCCTTGTGTTCGAGGATGGTGTTGGTGGCGACGGTGGTGGCATGGATCACGGCATCGATGGAGCGGGGATCGACCCCAAAAGCTTCGCGGATCTCGCGCACGGCGGTGAGAATGGCCCGGCTGTAATCGTCGGGCGTCGAGGAGACCTTCAGCGTGCGCACGCTGCCGTTGCCGCGCAGCACAATGTCAGTGAAAGTGCCGCCTATGTCGCAGCCGAGGACGTAACGCACCGGCGCAGTCTTCCACAGGTAAAATGAAAATCCCAGTGAAATATTTTCAATCAACTAGATATAATTACATTATCGTGCGCTTCAGCCTCGCTCAACTCGAAACCTTGCTATGGGTGGTGCGCCTGGGCAGCTTCCGCTCGGCGGCCACCCGCCTGAACCTGACCCAGCCGGCGATCTCGGTGCGTGTCAGGGAGCTGGAAGCCGCGGTGGGCGGGAAGCTCTTCCTGCGCGACAGCTACCGCGCCAAGCCCACCCCGCTCGGCCGCGACCTCGCGGCACATGCCGAGCAGGTCATCGCGGCGTGCGAGGAGCTCGAAGGGCGTTTCGCGGCGGGCGACGAGCTGCGCGGGCCGGTGCGCATCGGCGTGGCCGATACTTTCGCCATGACCTGCCTGCCCGAGCTTATGCGCCACATCGAGAAGCGCTTCCCGAAGGTGCGCGCCGAAATCAGGGTGGACTTCAGCGTCCTGCTGAACGAATCGCTTCAGGCGGGAGACCTCGATATCGCGGTCCTCACCGCGCCCACGCCCAACCCGTTGGTGACCGTGGAGCCGCTGATCGCGCTCGAGCTTTGCTGGGTCGCCTCGCCCAGGCTGGCGCTGGGCAAGGGGCCTTCCCGCCCGGCCGATCTCGCGGACTTGCCAATCATCACTAATCCGAACCCGTCCAACCTGTACACAAGCATCACCGGCTGGTTCGCCGCCGCAGGGGTGCAGCCGGGCCGCATCAACACCTGCAACAGCCTGGTGATCATGACGCGGCTCGCGCGTGAGGGCGCCGGCATCAGCCTTTTGCCGATTTCGATCCTTCGTTCAGAAATTCGTTCGGGGAAGCTGCGGGTGCTGAAGGTCGTGCCGAAAATCCCAGCGCATATGCTCGCCGTCGGTTATCGCCGGGACGCGCCGGGCCATGGCCTGCGCGCGCTCTCGCAGATGATCCAGGAACTCGCCAGCCGGAGCGATCTGGTCCTTTTCAAGGCATCAAAAGCTGCGCCAGGAAAAGCGTGATGTAATTTATGATGTGAAACGGGATCGTGACCAAGGGCCAGAAGTAAACCCTGCTCTCGCACCGCAAAACCTCACCCTCGAAGGCCGGCACGCGCTCAAGACGCTGTTGGCGGCCACAAGCATCAATACCGCCTAGTTAGCCCTAAGCGACGACGGCCACGAGGCCGCCGTAGCGTCGCGAATCGTCAGGGTTTCGTCGCCCGTGATGCATGCAGCCCCATCTGGCCGAAGTTTGCGCGCTTCTCAGCCCATCTGCTTCAACAGCGTTTCGGCGTCCGACACTTCGTATTTGCCGGCGTTTTCGACGTTCAGTGCCTTGACTACACCGTCGTCCACCAGCATGGAAAAGCGCTGCGAGCGCGTGCCAAGACCGCGAGCGCTGAGATCGAATTCGAGGCCGAGCGCTTTAGCGTAGATGCCGCTGCCGTCGGCGAGCATCCGGATCTTGTTGGACGTCTTTTGCTCGCGTCCCCAAGCACCCATGACGAACGGATCGTTGACCGACAAGCAGACGATTTCGTCGACGCCCTTGGCTTTCAACTTGTCCGCGTTCGATAAAAACGACGGCACGTGTTTGGCCGAGCAAGTTGGCGTGAACGCGCCCGGCACGGCAAAGATCACGACTTTCTTGCCCTTCGTCAAATCCTCGACTTTGACATCGGTCGGACCGACGGGGCAACCGGCGGTTTCGACTTCGTTGTATTCGGACAGCGTTCCAGGGGGAAGCTTGTCGCCGACTTTGATCGACATGGAAATCTCCTTACGTTACGTTTAGGAAGAGCCATGATTGTACGAGAATCGCCTCGGTTATCATGGCACGACAACTATTGGACGAGGTTTCGCGCCCCGCAGTGGCGTCGTGAGCGGGAAACCTTATTTCCAGCACGGGAGAAACGATGACCGAAGCCTCGCTTACGGCAACCCCTGACGAACGCACCGCCGCAAATGGCGTTCGCCTGCTGATTGCCACCCGCAAGGGACTCTGGACATTGGAAAGCGACGCCGCGCGACTAACGTGGAAGCTTGCCGGACCGCAGTTTCTCGGCCATCTCGTGCACCACGCGATGGTCGATTCGCGCACGGGCAGGACGATGTTGGCCGCGGCGCGCACAGGACACCTCGGTCCGACAATCTTCCGCTCGACCGATCTCGGCGCCACGTGGCAGGAAGCCACGCAACCGCCAGCCTTCGAGCCCGGCAGCGACCGTACCGTCGATCACACGTTTTGGCTGACGCCCGGCCACGCGTCGCAACCGGGCGTATGGTATGCGGGCACGTCGCCGCAAGGACTGTTTCGTTCCGAAGACGACGGCGCCACATGGTCCGGCGTGGCCGGCTTCAACTCGCACCCGCAGCGCAAGGCCTGGTGCGGCGGCGACCAGGATGGGACCCCCGACGGACCGAAATTGCATTCAATCCTGATCGATCCGCGCGATCCGCGGCACATGTACATCGGCATGTCCAGCGGCGGCGTGTTCGAGTCGATCGACGCAGGTGGCGAATGGCGGCCGCTGAATCAAGGCGTGCGCGCCGACTTTCTGCCCGAACCCACGCCGGAATTCGGGCATGATCCCCACTGCGTGCGCCTCGCGAACGGCAACCCCGACCGCCTGTACCAACAAAACCATTGCGGTCTCTACCGCCTCGATCGGCCCGGCACGCAATGGCGGGACATCGGCGCTGGGATGCCGCAAACGGTTGGCGCCATCGGCTTTCCGCTGGTCACGCATTTTCACGATCCGGAGACGCTATGGGTGTTTCCGATGGACGGCTCGGACGTCTGGCCGCGCGTGTCCCCTGGCGGGGAACCGGCGGTCTACCGATCTCGTGACGGCGGCACGACGTGGCAGCGGCAGCGCGAAGGTATGCCGCCGACGCAGGCGTGGTGGACGGTGAAGCGGCAGGCCATGACCGGCGATCGATTCCCGATCGCCGGCGTCTACTTCGGTACAACCTCGGGGGAAGTGTGGGGCAGCCGCGACGAGGGAGGAACCTGGAAATGCCTATGCGCCCATCTCCCTCACATCTACGCGGTGGAAGCGGCGTGATCGAGCGCGGGGTTGCAAGACGCGCCATGGATCAACACGCCGCCGTGGAAGTACACACAGTGCGCATCGACATCCCGGGGCCGTTGCGCTCGTACACGCGTCAGACGTCGCGGGTCACAGTTGCCCTTCCCGCGCCCAACCCTACGCTCGGCGGCGCGCTCACTGCGCTCGACCGCGACCATCCGGGGATTCGTTTTCGGATCATCGATGAGCAAAACCGGTTGCGGCCGCACATCCAGATCTTTGTCAACGCGGCGATCGAGCGCGACCTCGCGGCGCAATTGCCGACGGGTGCCCAGATCATGATTGTTGCTGCGCTGTCCGGTGGGTAGCGAGTACTTACCTTGAGGTGCTACCAACTTAAAGCGGTTCCGTAGCTGGCCGCGTCGCATTGCGGTGCAACATTGCGTTGCCGGCGACGCCCTAATCCAGTTAAAATCGATTGGTTTGCGAGGACCCCAGCAGTTGTACTCGTTGGATGCCTCGCAGGAGCCGAGCGTCTACCTTGTCGCTTTCCCTTCAGCCGTACCGCCTGGTTTTGCAGTGGCAGGCGATCGCAACGTTCGCGATCGCAGCGGTGGCGGGGCTTCTGGCGGGTGGTCATGCAGCGCTGTCGGCTTTGCTGGGAGGGGTCGTCAGCTTGTCCGCGTCCGCCGTCTATGCATTCGTGCTTGCGCTCTCTAGGCCGACCACTGCCGGCGGTACCCTCGGGGCAATGTTTCGCGCCGAGGCAACCAAGATAGTGGTGATTCTTGGCGAGTTCTGGCTGGTGCTGGCGACGTATAAGGATATCGTATTGGTGGCCTTTTTCTTGGCTTTCGTCGTCACGGTCTTACTCAATCGAATGGCTCTTCTGGACCGCAACTCGTAACCTTCGTTAGCGATTTCATGGCAACCGGTACGTACGCTTCCCCAACCGAATACATCCAGCACCACCTGACCTTTCTGGCCAAACCGGTCGGGGCGGGAAGCTTCTGGACAATCCACGTCGACACGATCGTCGTGTCGCTGCTGCTCGGCTTTCTCGGGCTGGGATTTCTCTGGCTGGTGACGCGCAAGGCGACCGCAGGCGTGCCGTCGAAAGTGCAGGCGTTCGTCGAGCTGACGGTCGACTTCGTCAACGAGCAGGTGCGCGGCATCTACCACGGCGACAGCCGCTGGGTTGCGCCGATCGCGCTCACGGTGTTCATCTGGGTCATCTTGATGAACGCGATGGATTTTTTGCCGGTGGATATCATGGCGCTGTTCTACGAGCATGTGCTGCATCAGCATAACTGGCGCAGCGTGCCCACCGCGGACGTCAATACGACGTTCGCGCTCGCGCTCTCAGTGTTCGCGCTGATGATCGTCTTCAGCATCAAGGCCAAGGGCTTGTCCGGCTGGGTCAAGGAACTCTTCACGGCGCCGTTTGGCAACCACCCGCTGTTGTGGCCGTTCAATTTCCTGTTTCAGCTCGTCGAGTATCTGTCGAAGCCGTTGTCGCACAGCCTGCGGCTGTTCGGCAACATGTATGCGGGAGAAATCATCTTCCTGCTATTGGGCCTCTGGGCGGCCACGGGTCTTGCCGGCACCATCTTTGGCGGTGTGCTCAATCTCGGCTGGGCCATCTTCCACATCCTGATCGTCGCGCTGCAGGCTTACATTTTCATGATGCTGACGATCGTGTATCTGGCGATGGCCGAGGAGCACCACTGAATTCTTTGGATCGTCGCATCATTTCTTGAAAACTCGCTCTCACACACCCGCAATCGAAAGGACAGCAACATGGAAGACAAGCTGCAACTGCTGGCGTTGATCCAGGCCAATACCGCCATCGGGATCGGCCTCATCATCGGTCTCGGCGCGCTGGGCGCGTGCGTCGGCGTGGGCATCATGTGCTCGCGCTTCCTGGAAGGCGCCGCGCGCCAGCCTGAGCTCATGCCGCAACTGCAGGCGAAAGTGTTCCTGCTCCTGGGCCTGATCGACGCGTCGTTCATCATTGGCGTGGGCCTGGCGATGCTGTTCGCGTTCGGCAACCCGCTGCTCGCAGTGGTTCAATAGACGGGCGAGCGCCGCAACCTTCCCGCACGAGTGCCGCAATGAACTTCAATCTGACGCTTTTCATGCAGGCTGGAGCTTTTCTGGCCTTTATCTGGTTTTGCGCACGCTTCATCTGGCCACCGCTGATGCGCGCAATCGAGACACGGCAAACGCAGATCGCCGACGGATTAGCCGCGGGTGAGCAGGGCCGCAAGGACTTGATCAACGCGGAACACAAGACGACCGAAATCTTGTTCCAAGCGAAGGCGAGAGCGGCGGAGATCATCGCGACCGGCGAAAAGTTCAAGGCCGAAGCGATCGAGAGCTCGAAAGGCGAGGCCAAAGCCGAGGCGGGCCGCATTCTCGCCGCGGCGAAGGCAGAAATCGCCCAGGAAGTCGCGCGCGCCAAGGAACAATTGCGCGACCAGGTGGCGGAGCTGGCGGTAGCAGGCGCCAGCAAGATTCTGCAAAAGGATGTCGACGCCCGCGTGCACGCGGATCTGCTCGCGCAGTTGAAGCAGAAACTGTAGTGTCGGCGAAGCGATCGGCGTTGATTCAACGAACTAACGACTCGGGACCCTAGAGCTCGCACCATGGCCGAAGAGATCACCGTCGCCCGACCGTATGCCGAAGCGGCATTCGCGCTCGCCCGCGACGGCAATGCGCTACCGGTCTGGTCGGAAATGCTGCGGTTTGCGGGCTCAGTGCTGGCCGATCCGCAGATGGTCGCGGCGCTCGGCCACCCGAAACTTACGCTCGGGGATAAGGAAGCGCTGCTGCTCTCGGTGTTGGGCGACAAGCTGCATCGCGAAGGACGCAGTTTCTTGCGCGTGTTGATCGAGGCCGACCGGATCGCGCTGCTCCCGGCGATTGCGCAATTGTTCGAAAAACTGAAGGATGCAAGCGACGGTGTGGCAAAAGCGACGATCGAGACGGCTTTCCCGATGGACGATACGCAGTTGAAAGATTTGAAGGTGGCGCTGGAACGGCGCTTTGGCCAGAAGATCGAGGCGACCGTCGCGGTGAAGCCGGAATTGATCGGCGGCGCGCGCGTCACCGTTGGGGACACTGTCCTCGATGGCTCGGTGCAGGAGCAGTTACGGGTGATGGCGGCCGGGCTGCGCGAGTGAGCGCGGTGTTTACTTTTGTCCGAAGGATCCGAAGGAATAGCGATGCATTTGAATCCGTCCGAAATTAGCGAGCTCATCAAGAGCAAGATTCAGAACCTGGATACCGCCGCCGAAGTGCGGACGCAAGGCACGGTGGTATCCATCTCCGATGGCATCTGTCGCATTCACGGCCTCTCCAGCGCGATGCAGGGCGAGATGCTCGAATTTCCGGGCAACACGTTCGGTCTCGCATTGAATCTCGAGCGCGACTCGGTCGGCGCGGTGATCCTCGGCGCTTACGAGCACATCACCGAAGGCGATACCGTCAAATGCACCGGGCGCATCCTCGACGTTCCCGTGGGTCCCGAGCTGATCGGCCGCGTCGTCGATTCACTCGGCCGGCCGATCGATGGCAAGGGACCGGTGAACGCCAAAATGCGCGACGTCATCGAGAAGGTCGCGCCGGGGGTGATCGAGCGCAAAAAGGTCCAACAACCCGTACAAACTGGCTTGAAATCGATCGATGCGATGGTGCCGATCGGCCGCGGCCAGCGCGAATTGATTATCGGCGATCGCCAAACCGGCAAGACCGCGGTGGCGGTCGACACGATCATCAATCAGAAGGGCAAGGATCTGATCTGCGTCTATGTCGCCATCGGTCAAAAGGCGTCGTCCATCAAGAACGTCGTCAAGAAGCTCGAGGAAAACGGCGCGATGGAGTTCACGATCGTCGTCGCTGCCCCGGCCTCGGAATCCGCGGCGTTGCAATACATCGCGCCATATTCCGGCTGCACGATGGGCGAGTATTTCCGCGATCGCGGCCGGGACGCACTCATTATCTATGACGATCTGACCAAGCAGGCGTGGGCCTACCGGCAGGTTTCGCTGCTGTTGCGCCGGCCGCCGGGTCGCGAGGCGTATCCGGGGGACGTCTTCTATCTGCACTCGCGCCTGCTCGAGCGCGCCGCGCGCGTGAACGTGGAGTATGTCGAGAAGTTCACGAAGGGCGAGGTCAAGGGCAAGACGGGCTCGCTCACGGCTTTGCCGATCATCGAAACGCAAGCCGGCGACGTGACCGCGTTCGTGCCGACGAACGTGATCTCGATTACCGACGGCCAGATCTTTCTGGAAACCGACCTCTTCAACGCCGGCATCCGACCCGCGATCAACGCCGGAATTTCGGTGTCGCGCGTCGGCGGCGACGCGCAGACCAAAGTCATCAAGAAACTAGGCGGCGGCGTGCGCTTGTCGCTTGCGCAATACCGCGAACTCGCGGCGTTCGCGCAGTTCGCCTCCGACCTCGATGAAGCGACACGCAAACAGTTGGATCGTGGCCGGCTGGTCACGGAACTCATGAAGCAGCCGCAGTATTCGCCATTGTCGGTGGCCGATCAGGCGCTCACGTTGTTCGCCGTCAACAAAGGCTACTACGACGACGTGCCGGTTGAAAAAGCGCTGGCGTTCGAATCGTCGTTGCGGCAGTTCATGCACGGCAAGTATGCAGCGATCGTCGACAGGATCGCGCAGACGAACGACTTGACCGCTGACGACGAAAAGGCATTGTCCGCGGCGATCGAGGACTTCAAGAAGACCGGCACGTTTTGACCGGCTCGAGCGTGGATAACGGTATAGGCGGCGATTGACATGGCCGGATCCAAAGAAATCCGCACCAAGATCAAGAGTGTGCAGAACACGCGCAAGATCACCAAGGCGATGGAGATGGTCGCGGCGTCGAAGATGAAAAAGGCGCAGGACCGGATGCGCGCGACACGCCCGTACGTGACGCGCATGCTGAAAATCGCCATTCATCTGTCGAAAGCGAATACCGAGTACAGACACCCGTTCCTCATTAAGCGCGAGAACGTGAAGCGCGTCGGCGTGCTGGTCGTAACCACCGACAAGGGCCTGGCCGGCGGCCTCAACACCAACGTGCTGCGGCTCGTGACGCAGGCACACAAGGATTGGCGCGCGAAGGCGATCGAGATCGACTACGCGGCGATCGGCAATAAGGGTCTGGGCTTCCTGCAGCGGATGGGCGGCAACGTCGTTTCCTCAGTCGTGCACCTAGGTGACCGCCCGCATCTGGAACGTCTCGTGGGTTCGATCAAGGTGCTGCTCGATGCATATGTCGCGGGCAACGTCGACGAAGTGCATCTTTTCTACACGAGTTTCGTCAACACGATGAGGCAGGTGCCGCTCAAGGGCCAGTTGCTGCCGATCCCGGATGAGTATCGCGCGCCGGACGGCAGTGTGCACAAACCGGAGGCGCAGAGCGGCTCGTGGGATTACATCTACGAACCGGATGCGCGGGAATTGCTCGACGGCGTGCTGCGCCGCTATGTCGAGGCGATCGTGTTTCAGGTGGTCAACGAGAATCTGGCTTCCGAGCAATCGGCGCGGATGGTGGCGATGAAATCCGCGTCGGACAACGCGGGCAAGATCATCAGCGAGCTGCAACTCATCTATAACAAGACACGGCAAGCCGCGATCACCAAGGAACTCTCCGAAATAGTCGGCGGCGCGGCCGCCGTTTGACGCCTTTGTGACAACAAGTTAGGAACGTCATGAGTCAAGGAACCATTGTTCAATGCATCGGCGCGGTGGTCGACGTGGAGTTTCCGCGCGATGCCATCCCGGAAATCTACGACGCCCTCAAGCTGGACGAAATCGGTCTGACGCTCGAAGTGCAGCAGCAATTGGGCGACGGCGTCGTGCGCACGATTGCGCTGGGGTCGTCGGACGGGTTGCGGCGGGGCATGCCGGTGATCAACACCAACTCGCCGATCATGGTGCCGGTCGGCCCGAAGACGCTCGGCCGGATCATGGATGTGCTCGGCCGCCCGATCGACGAAGCCGGCGACATCGGCGCCGAGCAGACGATGTCGATCCATCGCGAAGCGCCGTCGTACGAGGAACTGGCGCCATCCACGGAGCTCCTTGAAACGGGCATCAAGGTTATCGACCTCGTCTGTCCGTTCGCAAAAGGCGGCAAGGTCGGCCTCTTCGGCGGCGCCGGCGTGGGCAAAACCGTGAACATGATGGAATTGATCCGCAACATCGCGGTTGCCCACGAGGGCTATTCGGTGTTCGCGGGCGTGGGCGAGCGGACGCGCGAGGGCAACGACTTCTATCACGAGATGAAGGATTCGCAGGTTCTCGACAAGGTCGCGTTAGTCTACGGGCAGATGAACGAGCCCCCGGGCAACCGGCTGCGCGTCGCGCTGACCGGCTTGACGATGGCCGAGTACTTTCGCGACGAAGGCCGCGATGTGTTGCTCTTCATCGACAACATCTATCGCTTCACGCTGGCCGGTACCGAAGTGTCCGCTTTGCTCGGCCGAATGCCCTCCGCCGTGGGCTATCAACCGACGCTGGCCGAGGAAATGGGCCGGTTGCAGGAGCGCATCACATCGACCAAGACCGGCTCGATCACGTCGGTCCAGGCCGTATACGTACCGGCGGACGATCTGACCGACCCCTCACCGGCGACGACGTTCGGCCACCTGGACGCGACCGTCGTGCTGTCGCGCGATATCGCGTCGCTGGGCATCTATCCGGCGGTCGACCCGCTCGACTCGACGTCGCGGCAGGTCGACCCGCACATCATCGGCGAGGAGCACTACAACACGACGCGCCGCGTGCAACAGACGCTGCAGCGCTACAAGGAGTTGCGCGACATCATCGCGATTCTCGGCATGGACGAGCTGTCGCCCGACGACAAGCTCGCTGTGTCGCGCGCGCGGAAAATCCAACGCTTTCTGTCGCAGCCGTTCAACGTCGCGGAAGTATTCACCGGAACGCCGGGCAAATACGTTTCGCTCAAGGACACGATCAAGGGCTTCCGCATGATCGTCGACGGCGAATGCGACCAATTGCCCGAGCAGGCGTTCTACATGGTCGGTCCGATCGAGGAAGCTTTCGAGAAGGCGAAGACCCTCCAATAGGGAACGTGCAATTCCATGGTTAACACGATTCACGTTGACGTCGTCAGCGCCGAAGAGCAGATCTATTCCGGTGAGGCGGAGTTCGTTGTCCTGCCGGGGATGGAGGGCGAGCTCGGCATCTATCCGCGCCATACGCCATTGTTGACGCAGATAAAACCCGGCGCCGTGCGCATCAAGATACCGGGTCAGGCCGAAGAGGAATTCGTGTTCGTTCAAGGCGGGTTTCTCGAAGTGCAGCCGAACACCGTGACAGTGCTCGCGGACACGGCGATCCGCGGCCACGATTTAGACGAGGTCCAGGCGCTAGAAGCCAAGAAACGCGCCGAAGAAGCGATGCTGCACAAGGGTGCTGAAGAGGACTTCGCAAAGGCGCAAGGGGAACTGGCGGCGGCGCTCGCGCAGTTGGAGGCGATTCGCCGGTTCAAGAATCGCGCCGGGTGAGGCGCCCTCCACGTTTGGGTCGGCGCGATGCGTTGCGTCGAGTGGTCGGGCGCTACTCGGTCGCGCGGCGACGGGCCCTGCGGGCCTGGGCTTTCGCCCGCCGCGCTCACTCGCGCCCTCCACGTTTGGGTCGGCGCGATGCGTTGCGTCGAGTGGTCGGGCGCTACTCGGTCGCGCGGCGACGGGCCCTGCGGGCCTGGGCTTTCGCCCGCCGCGCTCACTCGCGAGCCGATACGGGAGGCAGGATTCGGGGCTGCCGTTCTTGAAGCGTCGTTTCCTGGAAGTATGCGAAAACAGCGCGGTCGACAGGTTTACAACAGCTCGCAGCCGCAGTTCCCAGTTAATACGCTCAAACTTGACTAATGATTGCACTAGCACTAAGGTGCGATTCGACAGTGCAATTCGCTGGTCTTTGAACGCACTATCTAGTCTTTTGGGGAGTCATCAATGAAAAACAGGTTATTGAATACGATTTGCTTATTCGCTTTTGGCTTCCTCGCCGGTGCGGCGCAAGCCGGTAATCTCTGGCTGACCGGGCACGACGCCGATTTGCATTGCAGCGGCGGCACGCAATGCAACCATTTTGGCATCGCGTTGGATTTTGGACGCCAGGCGGCGCCTGACAAGACTAAGCCGATTCTGTTTCTCACCTCCCCAGGAGGGGACTTGGTAGCCGCGGCGGGGCAGGCGGTCGCAAGAGCGAGAAATACAGTTGAAGGCGCCGGCAACCCATTCCCCTTTGTCGTCGTGGATCCGACCGACGCTGCGTTTGCGACGACGGTGCTCTCAGTAGCCAATTTCAGCGCTATCGTCATCGCTTCCGATACGAGCTGCGGCGGCTGCGATAACAACCTCGCCGACATCGTCGCGATCAACGCCCGCACCGCGGAAATTCAGGCGTTTTTCAATGCCGGCGGCGGACTGGTTTATTTTGCCGGTGCGGAGAATCGCGACACGTACTACCTGTCAGTGCCGATACCCGCAGGTGCGGTTGCCGTGTCGGCGCCGTTCACGCTAACTCCCGAAGGTGTAGCCCTTGGGCTGCTGACCGCCCAAGATGCGAATTGCTGCGCGACACATAATTCGTTCAATCTGCCGCCGGCGGGCGGGGCGCTCAGAGTCGCAGAAACCGACAGCGCCGGGTTTGCCGAGACACTGTTTGCCCGCGACGCGACGATCACCGGCGGTGGCATCGGGGGACCGGGCACTACTTTCGGCCCCCGCGACATTCCAACTCTCAGCGAGTGGGGAATGATTATCCTGGCCTTGCTGGTTGCCGGCTTCGGCGCGCTGACTGTACGCAGACGCTTCGGCTGACAACATCCCGACCTACGCGCACCATGAAACCCCGCCTCGCGCGGGGTTTTTTCCAAGTGGACCATCGCGGCAATGCAATAAACGGCGCGCGCATCGAGCATGACGCATTGGGTGACGTGCGCGTCGCGGCCGGCCGGCTGTGGGGAGCGCAAACGCAGCGTTCGATTGAAAACTTCCCGATCGGAATCGACCGCTTTCGGTTCGGCAGGCCCGTCATTCGCGCCTTTGGTCTCGTGAAACAGTCTGCGGCGCGGGTCAATTTGAAGCTCGGTCAGCTTCCGGCTGACAAGGTCGCGTTGATTGCGCGCGCCGCGCAGGAGGTCATCGA
This sequence comes from Casimicrobiaceae bacterium, assembly GCA_037719965.1. Classification (GTDB taxonomy): domain Bacteria; phylum Pseudomonadota; class Gammaproteobacteria; order Burkholderiales; family Casimicrobiaceae; genus VBCG01. The sequence continues at coordinate 84,525 of JBBJMT010000014.1, forward strand.
TGGCCAGTGGGATGCCGAGTTTCCGCTGGTCGTGTTCCAGACGGGTTCCGGCACGCAGTCGAACATGAACGCGAACGAGGTGATCGCCAATCGCGCGATCCAGCTCGCTGGCGGTGTCGTCGGCTCGAAACAACCGGTGCACCCGAACGACGACGTCAATTGCAGTCAGTCGTCCAACGACGTATTTCCCGCCGTGATGCACATTGCAACGTTGGAAGAGCTGGATCGCGCGCTGCTGCCGGCAAGCGAGGCGTTGCGCGCGACCTTCGAGACTAAAGCGCGCGAGTTCGCCGACGTCGTAATGCTCGGCCGCACACATTTGCAAGACGCCACACCGATAACGCTCGGGCAAGTCATTTCGGGTTGGGCAGCGCAGCTTGACGAGGCAACGGTCTTCTTGCGCACGGCTCGCCAGGGCTTGCTCCCCCTTGCGTTAGGAGGAACGGCGGTCGGGACCGGAATCAATGCGCCGGCGGCGTTCGGAGACCGGGTCGCCGAAGAACTCGCGCAGGCGACCGGTAAGCCCTTCGTTTCCGCACCGAACAAGTTCGCAGCGCTCTCCGCGCACGACGCGATGGTCAACGTGAGCGCCGCGGTGCGCACGTTGGCCGGAGCCGCAATGAAGATTGCGAATGACGTGCGCTTATATGCGAGCGGGCCACGGGCCGGGATCGGCGAAATCACGATTCCCGACAACGAGCCAGGCTCGTCGATCATGCCCGGCAAGATCAATCCGACCCAATGCGAAGCGCTGACGATGGTCGCCGTGCAGGTTTTCGGCAACGACGCCGCGGTAGCGTTTGCCGGGACGCAGGGACACTTCCAGTTGAACGTGTTCAAGCCGGTCATCCTGCACAACACACTCGCATCAATCGGGCTCCTGGCCGACGCGCTGCAATCGTTCGATGAGCGCTGTGCGCGAGGTCTCGCGCCGAACGCCGGGCGAATCCGCGACCATCTTGAGCAATCGCTGATGCTCGTGACCGCGCTCAATCCGCATATCGGCTACGAGAACGCGGCCAAGATTGCGCTCACTGCGCATCGCGAAGGGACGAGCCTGCGCGATGCGGCGCTGAAGCTTGGCCTCGTGACGGCTCAGGATTTCGATCGCTGGACCGATCCGGCGGCAATGACCAAACCGGGGAACCCTTAAGCGAGGCACGCCGATGCACGCGTGGCCAAGTCAGCGTGGGCAGTCCCTCGCGTTCGTTACGCGGCCTTGCGTATCGTGGTTTGCATCGGCAACTGTTGTTCGGCGAGCACGACCCAGTAACTCGCGCCGATCGCTAACGCAGCGTCATTGAAATCGTAGAGTGGATTGTGGAGGTTCGGCGTGCCCGGACCGCGGCCGCTGCCCAGCCAGATGTAGCACCCGGGTTTTTTTTGTAGCATGAACGCGAAGTCCTCCGACGCCATCGACGGGGTCGGATTGGTGTCGACGTTGGCGGCGCCGACGAGCGCTGTGGCCGCCGCCAGCGCGTGCTGCGTTTCCTCGGGGGTGTTGATCGTCGCCGGATAACGGCGCTCGTAGCGCAATGTCGCCGTCATCGCGAACGTCGCCGCGACCCCGGAGACGATTTCACCCATCCGGCGTTCGATGAGATTCTGAATCTCCGGCTGAAACGTGCGCACGGTGCCGCGCAGCACGACTTCCTGCGGGATCACGTTCCAGGTGTCACCGCCGTGCACCTGCGTCACGCTCACGACCCCGGCCTCGAGCGGATGGATATTGCGCGCGGCAATCGTCTGTAGCGCATTGATGACGTGCGCAGCGAAGGGCATCGGATCGCAGCCGAGATGCGGCATCGCCGCGTGCGCGCCGCGCCCGGTCGCGACAATCTCGAAGATGTCGTAGGCGCCCATCAGCGGACCCGCTCGAAGCGCGATCATTCCCGCTGAGAGCTCCGGCCAATTGTGCATGCCGTATACGGCGCTTAAGCGAAAACGCTCGAACAGACCTTCCTGCACCATGACGCGGCCGCCGCCCTCGTTCTCCTCGGCGGGCTGAAAAATGAAATACACGGTACCGTCGAAATTGCGCCGTTGCGCCATCGCGCGGGCGGCACCCAACAGCATCGTCGTGTGACCATCGTGGCCGCACGCATGCATCTTCCCCTCGTGCCGCGACGCGTGCGCGACACCCGACTTCTCCTGGATGTGCAGTGCGTCGAGATCCGCCCGCAAGCCGATCGCGCCCCTGCCGGATCCGTTGCGCAGTACGCCGACGACGCCGGTTCGGGCGAAACCGGTGTGGACTTCGATCCCGAACGAGCGGAGTTTGTCGGCGACGAACGCACTTGTTTCTTGTTCCTCGAACGCGGTTTCCGGATGGGAATGCAGGTGGTGCCGCCATCCGCGCAGGTCCGCGTCGTATTCGGTGATCTCGGGGACGATGTTCATAGCGAAGGCCTCGTCTAAAGGTCAGTGTCAATGCTACCGCAAACCCCCTGCGAGGAGCTTTAGCAATTTCATGATGACCGCTCGCCGGTCAACGATTGCACTAACGGCCAGGCCTTTCCGGATTACCGCAATTACCTCAAACCCGCTAGCACTGCGCAGGCGCTCGAGCGCCACGCAAACGCAATGAGCGACAATGCAGCTGCACAACAAGTACAGACGGCTCGCAAGCTACTGTTCCAGTCCCGGCGCCGTTCCAGGCAAGCCCGGGTTGATCGACGTAGATTGATTTTCTTCCGGCCTTCCCTGATGATCGCCTTTGTTGTTCGGGTCGTGGGTGCGGCGGTCCTTAAGTCGCGGCAGGGCGGGCGGTCGATCGCGGACGATAATCGTGAGCAAGTCGAACGCCGTTCTGATACGGAGTAGGTCATTCATGCGCGCAATCATCATCGGCGCCGGACGCGGACGCCGCCTCATGCCGACCACCGAGAACGCGCCGAAATGCTTTGCCGAGGTCCGCGGCAAGCGCATTCTCGACTGGGCGCTCGACGCGCTCAGCGCCGGCGGCGTGACCGACATCTGCTTCATCGGCGGCTATCGCATCGAGGCGGTCGAGCGTGAGTATCCTCATTTCACGTTCCGCCACAATCGCGAATGGGAGAGCAACAACATCCTGGTATCGCTGATGTGCGCTGAAGACCTCATGGATCGGCCGTTCGTGACGACCTACTGCGACATCCTCTACACCGGAGACATCGTCGCGGATCTTGTCGCATCGAGCGCCGATATCGCGCTGGGCATGGACACGGATTGGCGCACTCACTACAAGCCACGTACCCAGCATCCGCCGCACGATGCCGAAAAGGCGATTATGAACAACGGACGTGTCGTGCAAGTTCAGCGCGAGATTGCTTATGAGGACGCGACCGGGGAATTCATCGGTGTCGCCAAGTTCAGCGCGCGCGGAGGCGAGCTCCTGCGCGAACATTATCACCGGCGCCGGATCGAGCTCTGGGATAAGCCTTATCGAGGAGCGCCGCAGTTTCAGAAAGCCTATCTGATCCATCTGTTCCAGGACATGATCGAGCAGGGGGTGGCGTTCGGTCATGCGGATACCCACGGCCAGTATCGAGAGATCGATACGCAGGAAGACTTAGACCTCGCGCAAAAAGGATGGGGACTGTGACGACCATGCTGCCGCTTTTTCCCGCTTCGGTCG
>JBBJMT010000015.1:0-84154 GCA_037719965.1 Casimicrobiaceae bacterium
GTCAACGTCACCAACGCGCTGGCCTCGTACTCGCGCATCACCGAAATCGAGGCGTATGAAAGGGTTACGGCCGCTAACCTTGCTCCTGTCGTAAGCCTAACGGCACCCGCGAACAATGCAACGTATGCGGCGCCGGCCTCGGTCACTATCAACGCAGACGCATCAGACAGCGACGGCAACATTTCGCGCGTAGAGTTTTACTGGGGCGCGACGCTGCTCGCCAAAAAAACGACGACGCCCTACAGTTTTAGCTGGACGAATGTGCCCGCAGGCAGTTACTCGCTTACCGCCCACGCCTACGACAACTCTGGGGTGAGCACTGTCTCGGCGCCGAGAACCATTACCGTAACCCCCTTGGCCGGCATTTCCACCGCTCCGGACCGACCGACGGTGACCCAAAATGGCTCGTCCATTTTGGTGAGCTGGAACGCCGTTCAAGGTGCTACCGGGTACGTTGTCTATTCTGCTTACGACAGTTCCTTCGCAAACATCTACCGGACCTACTTGTCGTCATCGAGCTCGCTGACTATCCCACTGGCAGATTTCCCTTCCCAGAAGTCTCTATATTTTTCAGTAGCTCACGATTCCGCAGTCAATACTTCTGCGCGCGGATGAAGTAATTCAGTGATGGATCGGCGCACTTTCATCAGCGCGCTCGGCGGCGGGATTGAATAAGGTGCAGCCTTCAATTAACCGCGTTGACGGTGGCGACAGGCTCTACGATTTGCTCATCGAGGCGCCGTAAAAACAGGAGCTCGAAGCGCCGCGCCCAGGTCAGCGGGCGCGGTGGAGCATGGAGGTAAGGCGGGAGGTAAAACAACTCGCATAGGGACAAATCTCTCCGTTTTTCCCTATGATACTCAGTGCCGGTTCGATTCCGACACCGGCCTCCAATTTGTTGCAGATGCCTTCGCAGTGCAGGCGAAGCCCCCACTGCCCATTGACCCCGACCTGACAAACGCGACGCCCAACCCGGCGGATCGCAAGCGGGTTGCTGGAGACTCGCGTCTAGCGTACATTGCTGCATCTGACTAGTCAGATCGCGCGATGGACAAGCTCAGCGTATACGACGCGAAGGCGCGCTTCTCGGAGCTGATCGAGCGGGCGCAATCCGGCCGCTCCACTGTTATCACCAAGCGTGGTCGTGTAGTGGCGAGGATCGTGCCGGCGAAAGAACGAAAGTGGGACCGTTCCGCGGTTCTCGATGAAGTAGAAGCTCTGCGGAAAGACCTTAGAGTAAAGCGCCCATTCAAGATCGCTGAACTGCTCGCCAAAGGCCGGTTGTAGTGGCTTTCGTGCTCGACGCCTCGGTGGCGATTGCCTGGGTGGTCTCTAGCCAAGCAACTCCCTACACGCAGCGCATCCGGCTCCGCGCGAAGCGCGAGCCGTATCATGTGCCCGCGATCTTTGCTGCCGAAGTTGCGAACGTGCTGGTCGTTCTGGAACGCCGCGGAATCCTGACGGAACATGGCTCGGAAGCGGCGGCTGACGTGCTGAGTCGCCTCGATCCTATCGTGCACGACCTTAGTCTCGGCATCTCACAGCTTCGAGCCGTGGCCAGACGATTTAGCCTGACCGCTTACGATGCCACTTATCTCGCACTTGGCATCGAACTGGGTTTGCCGATCGCGTGTGGCGACCGCCCGTTGAAAGCCGCGCTCCGTACGGCCGGCATCAAGCTAGCATAGATGCAGTCGAAAGGACTGGCCTCCGGCTCGCTCCGTACACGTTGACGAGCTGCGCTGGTCCAACCCGGCCTAACTATAGCTAGGTACGCTACTCTGAACATCGCGTCAATTCCGCACCAACTCAAACCGATGCGGCGGCCGACGAGCCAGCGGAAGCCGATTAAGAAAGGAACAACTTTTGACGAACGAGCGCGGCAGTGAATTCGGCTTCGCCGAAGTGCACGATGCGCCGATCCCTTATCTGCAGCGGATCCGCGATTATTACCAGGCGCTAGGCTATGGCGCACCCTACGAGTGGGCGCACTACTCCGAGGTGCCGTTCCGGCCATTGACTAAGCCGCTCTCCCAGAGCCGGATCACGATCATTACCACAGCAGCTCCCTATCAGCCGGACAAGGGCGACCAGGGTCCGGGAGCTCCCTACAATGCGGCGGCCAAGTTCTACACCGTCTACTCGGGTGACACGGCGAAGGACCACGACCTGCGCATCTCGCACATCGCCATCGACCGCAAGCACACGACGGCCGAGGACCCTGCCACCTACTTTCCGCTGACCGAGTTGCGCCGGAGAGCCGCTGCCGGGCGCATCGGCTCTATTGCCCCGCGCTTTCATGGCGCGCCGACCAATCGCAGCCGTCGTGTGTCGCTCGAGATCGACTGTCCGGAGATCGTCGCCCGCTGCGAGGCGGACAGCGTCGATGCGGCGATTTTGGTTCCCAATTGCCCCGTCTGCCATCAGACCATCAGCCTGGCCGCTCGAATGCTGGAGGAGAACGGCATCGCCACGATTGTCATGGGTTGCGCGAAGGATATCGTCGAGTATGTCGGCGTGCCGCGCTTTCTGTTTTCCGATTTTCCGCTCGGCAACGCGGCGGGGCGGCCGAACGATCCCGTGTCCCAGGCCTTCACTCTCGATCTCGCGCTGACTGTTCTCGAGGCGGCACCGGCTTCGCGTACCACCGTGCAATCCCCGCTGACCTGGAGTGCGAGCCCCGACTGGAAGCTCGATTACAGCAACATCCAACGTCTCACGCCCGAGGAGATTGGGCGCCGGCGCGCTGAATTCGACCACGGAAAAGCGCAGGCCAAGAGTCTCCGCGAGAAAAGCGGCCTTACGCGGCCCACTGCGCAGGATGAAATTGCATAACGGACTATTGATCCGCTTGAGCGCTATCTAACGGCGATCACCGACTCACGTGGTTCGCGATGTCGCGAGGGTCGCAAAGCGGCCAGCAGCAGCCGTTTCGCAGCCCAGAGCTCCAACAGCGAACAGTTATGCAGCATTCCGCAGTGCGTAACGTTGCACTAAGATTTCCGCCGGCAGTCCGAGTTCTTCGGAAAGTCGACGGATCATCTCCAGGGTGAGCGGACGTGCTCGATTCATTATCTCTGCCACTCTGGCCCGCGATCCCAGATAAGGTTCGAGATCCTTCCGAGTCAGGTCGCGCGACTCCATGACGTATTCGAGGAACTGGATGGGATCGGGGTCCGCAATTGGGAAATGCTTGGCCTCGTAATCGGCGATCAATAGGGTGACCATGTCGAGCGCATCGGCGTCGGCGCTACCGTTGGGAGCGTCCCAAAGCTGCAGCGCCTGCTTGAGCGCCGCCTGGTAATCCCGCTTGGTTTTGATCGGTTTCATTTCCATCGTCATACCTTCGAGGCATCGATCCGGTCGTATTCGGCGTGCGTACCGACGAATCGAATGAATATGATCTGCTTGTCGTAGCGCACCAGTACGACCAATCTGAAATCGTTGCCCTTAATGTTGAATACGACGCGACCGTTCGCCACGATGCTCGCGTTGCGTCGCGCGGCCTTGATGTCGTCTGGCCGTTCCAACCGTGCCCGCCGCGCCTCCGCGTACCACGCCCTCAACGGAATTTCGGCCCGCGGATACTTCAGCCAGAATCGGCGTAGCGTCGAGATTGCGATCACTCGCATCGAATCGAAGTATGCTCCCAAAATGGGAGCAGATCAATTCGAATTCCTTCATCTTTTCGACGCACGGGCGTGCCTGCATAATTAGACGCGGCCGGATCGCGGCCGCAGTCGCTCCCCAACCGATGGAGACATAGATGCCCTCATCGAACCGCCGGCTTGGCCTCATCGGCCTCGGATTCGGCACCCAAGTCTACATTCCGGCCTTTCGCGCAGAAGGCTGGGAGGTTGCAGCGATCTGCAGCCGCAGCCGCGACAACGCAGCCACGGCCGCCGACACCGCGGGTGTGGGCGATATACATACCGACGCGATGGAGCTGATCGCGAGGGACGATTTAGACGCTGTCGCCATCGCTACGCCACCGCGCGCGCATCATGAGCTGAGCCTCGCGGCGCTTCGTTTCGGCAAGCACGTTCTCTGCGAAAAGCCGTTCGCGATCGACGCAAAGCAGGCGGTCGAGATGCGGGACGCAGCCGAGCGCAGCGGCCGAACGGCAATGGTCGGCCACGAGTTCCGTCATACGCCGCAGCGTGCGTACATCAAAGAGCTCCTCGACGATGGCTATATCGGCCGGTTCCAGCTCTGCACCATCGAGCTCTTCCTCGACCGCTACGTCACTCGCGAGCCGCGTCCGCGCACGTGGATGGCGTTGGAGTCCGAAGGCGGTGGTCTGCTGGGCGCGCTCGGCTCTCACTACATCGACGGGTTGCGTCACTGGTTCGGCGAAGTCGCGTCGGTCGCCGGCCGGCTTGCGATCCTGCGGCCGGACCTGATCGATTTGCAGACCAACGCGATCGTCAAGGCCGAAACCGACGACACCTTCCAGTTCACGCTCGAGTTCGAGAACGGCGGTATCGCGACGATGACCGCGTCGTTCGCCGTCACGCCAACGCGCGGCGCGAAGATCGTCGTAATGGGCGAGCGCGGCACGCTTATCGCCGAGCAACCGGGTCCCAATCCGATGGAGAACGGCGTCGTTGTAGCTAGCCGCGACGGTGCGCCGTTGCAGTCGCTAGCGACGCCAGTGACATACACACCGTTCACCGACGAGCGCGATCACCGGCTGATGGCATTCCGGTTGCTGGTGCGCGAGTTCACGAAGGGAATCGAGCAGCGCATCTCACCGTCGCCGAACTTCACGGACGGGTTGCGCGGTCAGGAAGTTCTCGACGCGGTGCGCGCGTCGTCGAAATCCGGGCGAACGGTAAAGCTGCGCTGAAAAGTCTCGGCTTGCCCCGCCTACAGCACCTCCGCTGCATGGTCGGCGAGGCGAGAACGCTCGCCGCGCTGCAAGGTGACGTGCCCCGAGTGTGACCATCCTTTGAAGCGGTCCACGACATACGTGAGCCCGGAACTGCCTTCGGTCAGATACGGCGTATCGATCTGCGCAATGTTGCCGAGGCAGACGACCTTGGTGCCGGGGCCGGCGCGCGTGATCAGCGTCTTCATCTGTTTCGGCGTCAAGTTCTGCGCTTCGTCGATGATCAGGAACTTATTGATGAACGTGCGGCCGCGCATGAAGTTCAAGCTCTTGACCTTGATCCGCGAGCGGATCAGGTCGCGCGTCGCCGCACGTCCCCATTCGCCCGCTTCATCGTCGGTTTTGTTGAGGACGTCCAGATTGTCTTCGAGGGCGCCCATCCACGGATTCATTTTTTCCTCCTCGGTCCCGGGCAGGAAACCGATGTCTTCACCGACGGGCACGGTGACCCGCGTCATGATGATCTCGGTGTAGACCTTGAATTCGAGCGTCAGCATGAGGCCCGCCGCGAGCGTCAACAACGTCTTGCCCGTCCCCGCCTGGCCGAGCAGCGTGACGAAATCGATGTCCGGATTCATGAGCAGGTTGAGCGCGAAATTCTGCTCGCGGTTGCGCGCCGTGATGCCCCATACATTGTTCTTCTGATGCGTGTAGTCCTTCAGTGTCGACAGCAGCGCCGTCTTGCCTGAAATCTCCTTGACCGTCGCGTAGAAGGGAACCTCGTCTTTCTTCTCGAGGTAGAGGAATTCATTGAGCAGCAGCGACGGCACGAGCGGCCCATTCAAACGGTAGTACGTATGACCGCCCTGCTGCCACGACTCCATCCCCTTCCCGTGCTTGTCCCAGAAATCCGCGGTCAACTCGCGCGTGCCCGAATAGAGAAGCTCGGTGTCCTCGAGCACCTTGTCGTTGAAATAATCCTCGGCGGCAATCGAGAGAGCGCGCGCTTTGATGCGCATGTTGATGTCCTTCGACACCAGGATCACGCTGCGCTTGGTGTGCTGCCGCGACAGGTGCATCGTCACGGCGATGATCTGGTTATCCGCCTTGCCGCCGGCAAGCGAAGGAGGCAACGCGGTGGAGATCGACTCCGTCTGCAGGAACAGCCGGCCGGTGGCCGCGCCCCCGGATTTCTCGGCCAACGGAATCCCCTTCGCGATGCCATCTCCGCGATCGATATGCAGGGTCACGAGTTCGTCCAAAAAACGGCTTGCCTGGCGCGCGTTGCGCGAAACCTCGGTCATGCCTTTCTTGTGTGCGTCGAGTTCCTCGAGCGTCAAGATCGGCAGGTAAATGTCGTGCTCTTCGAACCGGAAGAGGCTCGTCGGGTCGTGCATCAGCACATTGGTATCGAGCACGAAGAGCTTCGTGCCGGAGGCGGACGCGGTCCTTGCCGATTTACGGGATGGCAGAAGATGCAGTGTGGAAGGGGCGGGGCGCAGCTTGCGTTCGACCATGAGCCTCCAGCAAAAGGACGAAAAGCTTGGATAAACGAAAACCTGATTGCGCTTGAATCGTAGCCCGTGCCTGGTCGGGCATACAAGCTATTGAGGTATCGGTGTCCACCTTCCGCAAGTCATTGTGGCGCAAACGGAACAGAAACGCGGTCCACGCCGCGCACCGTTTTCCACCCTTCTTACGCCACTCGGGTTGGCTCGGCCTTCGGGGCGGTTTTGGCTGGGTATCCGTACAGGACGACACTCAAGCCGACCACCCAGGCCAACGATGCCGCCCAACCTGCCACGACGTCCGACGGGTAGTGCACACCGAGATAAACACGCGAAAGCCCGACCAACAGGACAAACGAGCCGCCGAGGATAAGTGCGGGCCAACGCGCTTTAGTGGGCCAAGCGAGCACGACCAGCGCCGCCACCAGCGCCAGGGTTTGCATCGCATGCCCGCTGGGAAAGCTGAATGTCGTCTCTGGTGCGAGCGACAACCAGAAATCAGGCCGGGCGCGTCCGAACGCGGATTTTGCGGCGACGTTGAGCAATGCTGCACCACCGACGGCAAGGCCCCAGAAAAACGCATCGCCCCAGCGCCGTCGTGCTGCCAGATTGGCGAAGACGAGAAGATCGACTAGCGCGACCCAGAAGCCAGACCCGATCCGCGAGAAAAACAGCATGAAGCTGTCGAGATGCGCGGTGGAGTGGCTGCGTAGGAATAACAGAGTGGTACGGTCGAAGAAAAAACTCTCGTTCTCGAGCACGTCTTCAGCCAGCAAGCCGAATACGAAGAGAGGGGCAAACACAAAAGCAAACAGCGCGATTAGCCGTAAACGGTGAACTCGCAACCACGACAGGATCTGCGCGCGCGCCGTCATTTAAGCGGCGGCGCTTCAACATCTTTCAGAAACTCCGGGCCTTGCACCAGCAGCGTCTGCATGCGACCAGGAATGCCTTCGAGCGAGGTCGAGCAGCGCGGCAACGCCATCGGTTCCAGCGCGGTGTATGCGAGGCGGACCGGGCCCAATTCCCAGCCTTGCGCTTTCCAGCCAACGATGAGCTGTTCGAACGCACGCGCGAGCCGCAGGCCTTCGAGTTCGGCATGGAGCGTGAACACGTGGCCGGCTGGCGCTTCGGTTGCCGTGCGTTGCAGCAGATGCGCGGCGACGTTGTCCGCGGTGATGCCACGCGTAACCAACAGCTCGTCCATCGTCGGCAACGTCGTGGGTAGCTGCGGACAGCGAATGGGCTCGGCGTTCCACACGGGCAGGTGCGGATGGGTGCCGCGGCCATCACTGCAGTAATCGAAGCCGAGCCGTTGCGTGAGCCTGAGCGCGTGGATATTCATTTGCCAGTCCGCAGCGCCGTGCGTCGTGGGCGGTACCTTGAAGATGTCGGTATAGCGTTCGCAGGCGCGCCGCATTTCCCGCTCCGTCCAGTGGGCATCGGCGCGCGCGACACCATCCTCCCAACGGATGCGATCCCAGCATTGGACGCCGGTTTCGTGACCGGCGTCGTGCACGCCGCGCATGACGTCGGCGCCCCGATTGCCAAGATCTGGTGCCGGCAAGAACGTGCCGTAGAAGAGCGTTCTGACGCCGTATCGCCGCACGGCCGATACACCGCGGCGATTGCCGAGGAAGCCTGGGCGGAACACGCGTTTGCCGGTATGGTCGCGTCCTAACGCGAACAAAAATGTGGCGTCGACTCGATGCTTGCGCAACAATTGCACGAGATTGGGCACTCCTTCGCGCAAGCCGCGCAGAGTGCCCACGTTCACTCGGAGCGCCAGAATCATCGCGCGGAAGCGATCTCGCGCTGATTCGCGCACCCATTGCGCGCGGGGGTTTCCACGTTTCGCGGCTTTCCGGGCGCGCCGTCAGGTTTGGCTTGACCGAAGCACTTCGGCGCATGCCGCGCATACGCGATCGATGTCGGAGTCGGTCATCGCCGGAGAGAGTGGCAAGGTCACCGCCGTATCCGCGATCCGCTCGGCATGGGCGAGGTCGCCGCGGCGATAGCCAAGATCCCGAAACGCGCGGTCCAGATGCGTCGCTGCGCGGGGCACCGCGGTACCGATGCCGCGTCGTTCGAGCTCGTCCCGGAATTGCTGGCGCGAGATCGACAGACGATGCACCGGAAGGAGCGGCGCGAATGAGTGCCAGCCGTGTCCGGCTTCGTCGCCACTGTACCCCGGGTGCGGTAGCACGCACGGGAAATCGGACCGGAAGCCCGCATAGTAGCGCTGCACCAGCGCGTGCCGCTTACGCATCACAAGCGAGAGCTCTTCCAGTTGCGGGACGCCGATCGCCGCGTGAAGTTCGGGCATGATGAACTGCTCGCCGGCCAACGCCGCGACGCGAGCGCCGGCCGGAGGGGGCGCATCGTCGCGGAACCGCGGCCGATCGAGTTCGCGCGCGTCTTCCTCCTCGGCGAACGAAAGGGCCCCGCCTTCGATTGTCGTGAAGGTTTCGTTCGCGCCAAAATCGAAAACGCAGATATCACCGCAACTGCCGATGCGCTTGCCGCGCCAGGATGCGCCGAGCGCACCGGCCAGGTCCTCGATGACGCGCAGGCGGTGCCGGCGCGCCAGCGAATAGAGATCGTCGAGCGGCATCGGTAGGCCCGCAACATGCGCGGGTATGAGCGCGCGCGTCCTGGGTCCGACACGCGCCTCGGCGGCAGTCAAATCGAGATGGCGCGTGCCGGGCTCGACATCGACGAACACCGGCGTTGCCCCGACTTTGACGACCAGGTGGGGTGCGACGGGGCTCAAGGCCGGAATGATAACTTCGTCACCCGGGCCGATGCCGCAAATTCGCAGCGCCAGTTCGATTGCGGCGGAAGCGGAGGAGACCGCGCGCACGCGCCGGCCTCCTAGGTAGACGGAAAGCGATCGTTCGAGCGCCTCGACCTGCGCTCTGCCGGTAATCTCTCCGGACAGCAGAAGCGCGCTGACACGCGCGACCACGGAGTCGTCCACCGCGGTTCGTGCCACCGGCAGGTAGGGGTGTGCGCTCACGTGTGACGTAGCCAAATCTAGATTCGCCGGCGAGACGAGGGCGGAGTTCCCGCAATGGGCAGATATCTCGCATGAAGCGCGGCGCATTCTACCGCGAGGGTGGGGTGGTAAGCTCGCCGCGGAAAAAGTCTGATGCGCAACGCCTGCTGATGGAATGCTCGATCGTCCCTGCCCGCGAAGACGAGCTGCCTACGGTGGCGCAGCTCGCCGCGATCGTCTGGCGCCGGCACTATCCCGGCATCATTACCGATGCGCAGATCGACTACATGCTCGCACGCGGGTACGCATTGCCGGCACTCAAGCGCTATCTGGAGCAGGCCGGGAGCGGACTGGCAATGGCCAAGAGCAATGACGTCGCGGTTGGTTTCGTCGCGCACCTGCTCGCGGACGATCGGCAGGCAATGAAGCTCGACAAGCTCTATGTGCTGCAGGAGTACCAGGGTCATCGGTATGGCCGCTGTATGATCGACTACGTCGTCGACGCGGCGCGAAATGCAGGGTGCGCAAAGGTCATCCTCAACGTCAACCGTAATAATGCGAACGCGATCCGCGCCTACGAGCGCTGCGGGTTTGCGATTCGCGAACGGGCGGACGTCCCGATCGGCGGTGGGTTCGTGATGGAAGATTACGTAATGGACCGGGTCCTTTCGCTAGCTTGATCACGCTAGAGCACTACACTCGTCATGGCCGCAGTCCTTCATCTCTACGACAACTACACGCGCACGCTGCGCCCGTTCGAACCGTTGGACGAGAGTGGCCGAGTGGGACTCTACACGTGCGGGCCGACGGTTTACGACTATCAGCACATCGGAAATTTCCGCACGTTCCTGTTCGAAGACACCTTAAGGCGCGTGCTGCGCTGGAACGGCTTTTCCGTGCAGCACGTGATGAATATCACCGATGTCGGACACCTGACGTCGGACGCCGATACCGGCGAAGATAAAATGGAGCAGGGGTCACGCCGTACCGGCAAGACCGCATGGGAGATCGCACAGCTCTACACCGATGCCTTTCTTACCGACATGCGCCGGCTGCGGCTCGAGGAGCCGGCGGTACTATGTCGCGCCACCGACCACATTGCCGAACAGGTCGAGTTCATCGCCGACATCGAGAAGAACGGGTTCGTCTATCGCACCACGGACGGCGTTTACTTCGACACTGCCGGACAGCCCGACTACGGACATCTCGCGCGCCTCGACGTGCAGGGCCTCGAGGCGGGGAAGCGTGTAGACGTCGGCGAAAAGAAGAATCCCACCGATTTCGCGTTGTGGAAATTCTCGAAGGTAGGGGAGCGCCGGCAGATGGAATGGGATAGCCCATGGGGCAGAGGTTTTCCCGGCTGGCACATCGAATGCTCGGCGATGGCGCAGAAGTATCTTGGCGATTATTTCGACATCCACTGCGGCGGCGAGGACCACATACCGGTCCACCACACGAACGAAATCGCGCAGACGCAGGCGCGCGTGCAAACCCGGCTCGCGAATTTCTGGATGCACGGTTATTTTCTGCTCGTGGATAACGCAAAAATGGCGAAATCGGACGGCAAATTTCTACAAGTCCAGTCGCTGGTCGAGCGCGGTTACGATCCGCTGGCGTTTCGTTATCTGTGTCTCACGGCGCACTATCGCACGCAAATGAGCTTTACCTGGGACGCGCTCGACGGCGCTGCGACGGCGCTCGACCGGATGCGCGTGGCGTTCCATGCGCTGCCCGCGGATTCCGAGGCACAACCCAATCCCGAATTCGTCGATCGTTTCACCAATGAGCTCAATGACGACCTGAACGCGCCGCGAGCGCTGGCGGTCGCTTGGCAACTGTTACGGGGCGATGTAGAGGACCTTCGGGTTACCCGCGCAACGCTGGCGAAGTTCGACGACGTGTTGGGGCTGGGGCTCGCGGAGTGGCGGCCGCACGTGGAGGAAGCGCCAGAACAAATTCGCGCGTTGGCGGAGTCGCGCGCGGACGCACGCAAAAGGCGGCAATGGGCGCAGGCGGACCGTCTGCGCGCGGAGCTCGCCGGCAAAGGCTGGGAAATGGAAGACCGGTCGGACGGATACCTGCTCAAGAAGACCGTGTTGCGCGGTGAAGGAAAACCCGGGGGAGAACGCGGATGAAACTTGCAACCTTGCGCGATGGGAGCCGCGATGGCACGCTTGTTGTTGTCTCGCGGGACTTGACCCGCTGCGTCGCGGTGCCGGAAATCGCGCGGACGCTGCAAGCTGCCCTCGACCGGTGGGACAGCGTTGTCCCTGCTCTCGAGGTCATCGCGTTGGAAGTAAACGCCGGCCGCCTGCCGGACGCTGTCGCATTCGATGACGCGCAGGCGATGGCGCCTCTGCCGCGCGCTTACCAATGGGCCGACGGTTCAGCGTATGTGAACCACGTCGAGCTCGTCCGCAAAGCGCGGGGCGCGGTGATGCCACTTGAATTCTGGACCGATCCGTTGATGTACCAGGGCGCGTCCGATCACATGCTGGGCGCGCGCGAGGACATCGTGCAAGGCGAAGAGGCGTGGGGTATCGATTTCGAAGCTGAAATCGCCGTCATCACTAGCGACGTACCGATGGGCGTCCGCGTCGAGGATGCCGCTCGTTACATCCGCTTGCTGCTTCTGGTCAACGACGTGAGCCTGCGCAACTTGATTCCCGCCGAGCTTGCCAAGGGTTTTGGTTTCCTGCAGTCGAAACCAGCGTCAGCGTTCTCGCCAGTCGCGGTGACACAAGATGAGCTCGAGGAGGCGTGGCGCGATGCCAAGGTGCATCTGCAGCTCGTATCGCATTTGAACGGCCAACTCTTCGGCAAACCGCACGCGGGCACCGACATGACGTTCGACTTCGCCACGTTGATCGCGCACGTCGCCAAGACGCGAGAGCTCAGCGCGGGCAGCATCATCGGTTCGGGGACCGTGTCGAATAAGGAGAACGGTGGACCAGGTCGGCCGGCGGTCGACGGAGGCGTAGGCTATTCGTGCATCGCCGAGCAGCGCACCGTCGAAACGATCCTTAACGGCCAACCGGCGACGCAATTCATGAGGTTCGGCGATCGCATCCGCATTGAAATGTTCGATGCGCAGGGCCACTCGATCTTCGGCGCGATCGATCAAACGGTACGTCGCAGAAGCGAACCATCGCGCGGGACGAACGACCCGGAATCGTGAATCCGAACCAGAACGAAGAGCTGGACGCAACAGTCCAGCAACGCTTGCGCTCGATGGTCGAAGGCGAGGTCTTTTTCGACGTGTTCGAACGCGGCCGTTACGCGACCGACGCGTCGATCTACCAGATCATGCCGCTCGGCGTCGTCGTGCCGCGGCACAAGGAGGATGTGCTCCGCGTCATGACCATTGCGCGCGAGGCCAACGTGCCGGTATTGCCGCGCGGCGGCGGTACATCGCAGTGTGGCCAGACGGTCGGCGCCGCATTGGTGATCGACAACAGCAAATACTTCAACCAAGTCATCGAATTCAAGCCGCAAGCGCGCCGCATCACGGTCGAGCCGGGAATCGTGCTTGATTCGCTCAACTCTTTTTTGAAGACCCACGGTCTGTGGTTCCCAGTGGACGTATCGACCGCCAACCGGGCCACGATCGGCGGGATGGCAGCCAATAATTCGTGCGGCTCGCGCTCGCTCGCCTACGGCAACATGGTGCACAACGTGCACGCCATCGAGGCCGTGCTCTCGGGCGGCGACGCTATGTGGTTCGGCCCTCCGGCGAACGATGCGGCCGGGATGACGAACGACGCCGCTTACCGCGCGGTAACCGAACGGTTACGTGGGCTGTATGCCCGCGAGGCGGAGGAAATCGCCGCGCGGTTTCCTAAGCTGTTGCGCCGCGTGGCCGGCTACAACCTCGACCTGCTGGCGCCCATGCCGGATGGCGGCGCTCCCAATTTCGCGCAACTGCTGGTCGGCTCCGAAGGCACGCTCGGCTACTTCACGGAAATTGAGCTCGATTTGCAACCGCTGCCGCGCCACAAAGTGCTCGGTGTCTGCCATTTCCCGAAGTTCTATAGCGCAATGGACAGCACGCGTCATATCGTGGCGCTCTCGCCGACCGCCGTCGAGCTGGTGGATCGGACGATGATCGAGCTGGCGAGGGCTATTCCGATCTACGAGCGGATCGTTGCGCAATTTCTGCGCGGCGAACCTGATGCTTTGCTGCTGGTGGAATTCGCCGGCGACGACCGCGAAACGCTTATCGGCAAGCTACGGCAACTGGTCGAGCTGATGAGCGACTTAGGTTTTCCCGGCAGCGTCGTCGAAATCACCGACGGTGTGCTGCAGCGCGACACGTGGGAGGTGCGCAAGGCCGGGCTCAACATCATGATGTCGATGAAGGGCGACGGCAAGCCCGTGTCGTTCATCGAGGATTGCGCGGTCCCTCTCGCAGATCTCGCGGAATACACCGACCGTCTGACCCGCGTGTTCGAGAAGCACGGCACGCGAGGCACGTGGTACGCGCATGCGTCGGTGGGCTGCCTGCATGTCCGGCCGATCCTCAACATGAAAGAGGACGGCGCCGGCAAAATGCGGGCGATCGCCGAAGAAGCCGCGGCGCTGGTCCGCGAATACAAAGGCTCGTACTCGGGTGAGCACGGCGACGGGCTCGTGCGGTCGGAATGGATCGAGCCGATGTACGGCGCACGCATCATGCGCGCGTTCGAAGAAGTCAAAGACGCCTTCGATCCGCTGCACCTGATGAACCCGGGCAAGATTGTTCGAGCGCCGCGGATGGACGATCGCTCGCTCTTTCGCTTCCCGCCCGGTTATCGAATCGGTCACGCCGCTGCGGCACTCGATTGGTCGGAAGCCGGCGGCTTCGGCGCCGCGGTCGAGATGTGCAACAACAACGGTGAGTGCCGCAAGTTCGACGCCGAAGTCATGTGTCCTTCCTATCGCGTCACCCGGGATGAGCGGCACTTGACGCGGGGCCGCGCGAATACGTTGCGACTCGCGCTGTCGGGGCAGCTTGGCGCCGACGCCTTCACGTCGGACGCGATGGCGGCGACGATGGAATTGTGCGTCAGTTGCAAAGGGTGCAAGCGGGAGTGTCCGACCGGCGTGGACATGGCGAAAATGAAAATCGAGTTCCTGCACCATCACGGTCAACGTCACGGCTGGACACTGAAAGACCGCTTGGTTGCCTACCTGCCGCGCTACGCGCCGCGCTTGAGCCGCTGGCCCATGCTGGCCAATCTGCGCGACCGACTGCCGGGCCTGGCGTGGCTCTCGGAACGAATGCTGGGGCTGTCGGGGCGCCGCACACTACCCACGTGGCGGCGCGATCCATTCTCCGCTCCCGGCCATGAAGCGTTACCCCCGACAGTTCCCGGACGCGAAGTCGTCCTGCTCGCCGATACGTTCAACACGTATTTCGAGCCGGAGAACGTCACGGCGGCGCTCGCTGTGTTGACCGCTGCCGGATACGCCGTACACGTTGCGCGGCCGCCCGATGGACAGCGACCCCTGTGCTGCGGCCGCACATTCCTGGCCGTGGGGCTGATCGACGAAGCGCGGGTCGAAGCGCGACGAACGCTCGCCGCGTTGCGCCCGTTCGTCGAGCGCGACATTCCGGTCATCGGTCTCGAGCCGTCATGCCTCTTAACGTTGCGTGACGAATTCTCCTCACTACTTCCCGGCGCGCCGGCGACAGCCCTGGCGCAGGTCGCCGTACTGTTCGAGGAATTCCTGGCGGCGCAACACGCTGCCGGTCACCTCGATCTTCCGCTCAAGGCTTTAGCCGCGAGCAAGGCGTTGGTGCACGGACATTGTCACCAAAAAGCGTTCGGTCTCATGGGCGCAGTGCACGCAGTGTTGCGACTCGTGCCGAACCTCGACGTGGAACCCATCGCCTCGAGCTGCTGCGGGATGGCCGGAGTGTTTGGGTACGAGGCCAAGCACTTCGACATCTCGATGCAAATGGCGGAGCTCTCCCTTCTGCCCAAGGTGCGTGCGGCGGAGGCCACTACTATGATCGTGGCGGACGGCACGAGCTGCCGCCACCAGATCCGCGAAGGCGCGGGACGCGAGGCGCGGCACGTCGCGCGCGTGCTGCAAGACGCACTTGCGGCGCCACCGGAAACTATCGGCCTTTAGAGATTCTGGCGCCGACAAGCATGGTTGCACCCAAAGCGGTTGTGCTCATTGCTGAGGCGCGCGTCAGGGTTCGAGCCGCTACTCGAACAGCCGATTGGCTTCGGGATAAGGCACCGCTTCCTGATGAAACCGAGTGTAGGTGCCGGCGCCCAGCAACTCTTGCGCGATACGCCGCGTCAGCATCATCGCCGCGCGCATCGGACCTGAACCTTCGCTCACCCGAAGACGCTGGTCGCCGAGATCGCGGGCCCGCTCAACGCACGGTATCGACGACAGCCTCGATCGTGTCGCCGAAGCCGGTCACGATATCCGCCGTCACGGGAACGTCGACCGTCGCGACGATTTCCCCGATAGCGGCGAGCATGACATCGCGTGGGATGAATTCGCCATCAGGGTAGCCGTGACAAAACGCGATGCCGGCGCTTCCGGTGCCCACTGCCTTGAGGCCGGCGTCTTCGAACACGCGGGCACTTGCGGCGTCCCAGGCGTTAGCGATTACCAGAATTCGCGGTCCCGCATGCAGTTGCTGAAACAGCTTCGCTCTGGCGATGGCGTCGTTTGCGAGCTCATGCTGCGCGACCCGGCAGCGCCTTCGGGTCGTTGTAGCTCTTGACCTGCGTGCCACGATAGAGGATCTGCGCGTTGCGCTCGGTGATCTCCTTATGCAGGGCGACGAAATCCGGATGCATGTCCGTCGTGGGACGAGGCTCGTGCTCGAAGTGATGAAAGCTGTCGACGCCGCGCACCAGCGTCGCGCTGTCCTTGCCGGCAATCTGCGCAACGCTGGTGGGGATATAGCGAATGGCGAAGCCAATGCGCCGGTCATTGGATGGGTTGGCAGCCGAGCCGTGCACCAGCCGCACGTGATGCAGCGAAATCTCACCCGGGGCAAGGTCGATTGTCACCGCTTTCGACTCGTCCACGTCGACCGCAACTTCCTGCCCGCGCGTCAATAAATTGTCCTTCGCGAATGTATCGCGATGGGCAAGCTGGTCCGACAAATGCGTGCCGGGAATGAACGCCATGGCGCCGTTCGCGCGATTACTCGGGGTGAGCGCTACCCATGCCGTGACGACGTCGGGCTTGCTTAAGCCCCAGTACGTCGAGTCCTGATGCCATGACACGAACGCCGGGTTGTGGGCTTCCTTGATGAAAAAATTGGTCGTCCAGCAGAGGAGGTCGGGGCCGTAAAGATCCTCGATGGCGTCGATGATGCGTCCGTTGCGCACGAGGTCGCCCAGCCAGGGAAAGAGCAGATGCGTCTTGTGGCGCAGGTCACCCTGGAGGGGACCTCCGGAGCGCGCCTCGTGGGCTTCGAGTTGGCTGCGAAGCGCGAGGGCCGCCGCTTCCGGCATCACGCGAATGGGAAACACGCAACCATCCCGCCAGAACTGGTCGATTTGCTCATGCGTCAGGAGTTTGGGCATCTGATTTCCTTTCGAATCGAGTCACGCAAATGAGGCACGTCAATGAGAGTCATGCGGCGCCGCTGATGATCTTCATTACCTCGGGGGAGGCGTGGGCGTCGGCGGGCTTGCCGCCGAAAATGATTTCGCCACGTTCTAGAACATATAGGCTGTCGGCGAACTCGGGAATGTGGTGGATGTTCGATTCTGCCATGAGGATGCCGTGGCCGAGGCGACGAATCGAAGCGATTCCCTCGCCGATGCTGGGAATGATCGCGGGTGACAGACCTTCGAACGGTTCGTCCAGCAGCAGCAGTTCCGGGTCGAGTGCAAGCGCCCGGGCAATCGACACCATCTTGCGTTCGCCACCCGAAAGCTGGCTGCCGCCACGCGCGGCGTAATCACGAAGGTTCGGAAATATTCCGTAGGCGAGCGCGATGCGCGATTTTGCATCGCGTCCCTGCGGACGCGTCCACGTCGGCAATTCGATGTTCTCGGCGACGTTCAAGTCGCCGAACACCTGACTCTCCTCCGGCGCATAGCCAACGCCGAGCTGAGCGATCCGGTGCGTTGCCAATCCGACGATCGCGCTGCCTTTGAGCTCGATCGTCCCCGAGACCGGTCTTAAGTAACCCATGACCGCTCGAAACGTGGTCGTCTTGCCGGCGCCGTTGCGTCCGACGAGGCAAACGAGTTCGCCGGCGGCGACCCTAAGCGAGATGCCACGCAGGATGCGACTGTTCTGAATGTCGACAACAAGCCGATCGATCGCCAGCATCAGCGGGCCTGCCGTGAAAGCTTGCCGACAACTGCGGCCACGATATCCGAGTCGCTGAAAAACGACTCCGGCGGCAAGTCGGCGAGCACCTTACCCTCCTTCAACGCCACAATCCGGGTCGAATACTCCGCGACGAGATTCATGTCGTGCTCGACCAGGATGATCGCTTGAACGCCGGCGTGCTTTGCCGCGTCCACCAACGTTCTCATGATGCCATGCTTGTCGCCGCTCGACACGCCGCTTGTAGGCTCGTCGAGCAGGATGACTTCCGGCGCCAAGGCGAATGCACTCGCGATATCCAAGAGCTTCTTTTCACCTTGCGACAAGAGGCACGCCTCGGCGTCGAGCTTGGTCGCAAGCCCAAAGATCGCAGCGACATCGCGCACCCTGGAACGCAGCGCTTCGTCCGTTTCTACTGACGCGAACAAACGCCGGCTCCGCAAGGTTTGGGATATGACCGCGACACTGATGGTTTGCGCTACGGTCATCGCGGGAAAAATGTGCACGAGCTGGAATGCGCGCGCCATGCCTCGTTTCGCCAAAGCCACCGGACCAATGCCAGCGATATCGTAGCCTTTAAACCGAACGAGACCCGCGGTAGGTTTCAAAAGCCCGGTCAGAACATTGACCAGCGTCGTCTTGCCGGCGCCATTGGGACCCACGATCGACACCAGTTCTCCTCGGGCAACAGCTAGCGAGACGCCATCGAGTGCCAGGAAACTGCCATACGCTTTGCTGATGCCGACGGTTTCGATCAATGCGCTCATGCCGATTTACGCCTGAGCCGGGCCCATAAGTCCTCCCCCACGCCCATGACGCCGCGCGGGAACAAGATCACGATCAGCGCCAATGTGGCGCCGAGAAGAAAGCGCCAGTACTGCGTGACCGACATCAACTCCGACTTCAAAAAAATGAACGTGAAGGCGCCCACTATAGGGCCGAAGAAATTCGCGAAACCGCCGAGCACCGTCATGAACACGAGCTCACCTGAATGGGTCCAGTAGGCGAGCTCGGGGTCGGCCTGCCCCGTGTTGATCGCAAGAATGACGCCGCCAATCGCGCCGTAGAAGGCGGAGATCGCAAAAGCCGCAAGACGAAACAAGCGCACCCGCACACCGAGATATTCCGCCTTGCGCGGATTCTCTCTGATCGCCACCAGATGCAAGCCGAACGGCGAATGCACGATGCGCCACATCACGAAACCCAACACGATCAGCAAGATCAGGCAATAGTAGTAGTAGGGCCCGATCAGGAACGCGGTTTTGTCGAGCTCAAGGAACTCGGTACCAAGCAAGCTGGGGCGCAGGACGCGAATGCCGGTGTCGCCGCCGGTCAAGTCGTAGAACTTGAATAGGAACGAGTGGAACAGCATGCCGAACGCCAGTGTGAGGATTCCGAAGAAGATGCGTACGTAGCGCACCGCAAGTAGCCCCACCGGAATCGCCACGACGACAGCGGCCAGGCCGGAAACGAGCAGGATGATCTCGAAGCTCGCAACACCCAGTTTGCTGGTCAGCACCGCGGCGCCATACGCGCCGATCGCCACGAACAACGCATGACCGAACGATAGCAAGCCCGTGTAGCCGAACAAGAGATTGAAGCCTAAGAGCGCAATGCCGTAGGCGAACGCCGGCAGCACGAGCGTGACGTAATAGGGCTGCGCTACCTTAGGGAAAACCGCGAGCACGACGATCGCCGCGGTGACGATCACGAACAGGAGGCCGTGGCGGCGTAAGACGCTCGGGCTCATTCGATGGGTTTCCCGAACAAGCCGGCGGGACGGGCGATCAGCACCACGATCACCACCAGGTAGATCGCGAGAATCTCGAGCTCCGCGTAGAAGGTGATGGCCGCAGCCCGCATCAGGCCGACGATCAGCGCGCCGACGAGCGCGCCGCGCATGCTGCCGAGGCCGCCGATCACCACGACAGCGAATGCTTCGACTACCAACTCGACGGGCATATCGAGCGAGGCAGCCGCCGTCGGAACGACGAGCGCGCCGCCGACCGTTCCGAGAATGGTTCCGAGAGTGAACACGCTCGCGTACATCCAGTGCACGTTGACGCCGAGCGCTTGGCTCATCTCGCGATTTTCGGCGGTGGCGCGCAGGATCCGGCCAAAGCGCGTGCGTTTGAGAAATGCGCCTATGCCGACGGCGATCAGCACGCTCGCCACGATCACCAGAAGGTTGTACGTGGGTATCGTGACTGCGCCCGCCGATACTTTGCCGTACGACATCGCCAGATTGCCGAGTTGCTGAGGATTGGGCCCCCATAGAAAGCGCAGCACGTCCTGAAACATCAGCAACAGCGCGAACGTGAGCAACAACTGAAATGCTTCGTCGCGAGCGTAGATCGTGCGCAGCAGTGCTTCGATCGCCGGACCGATGGCGCCGAGCAGAATCCCCGAAGCAATCAGCACGGGCAAGAACATCCAGGACGGAATGCCCGCCGCCAGCGCCCAGTTCACGCTGCTGATGCCGAAATAGGCGCCGAGTGCGTAGAACGAGCCGCAGGCGAGATTGACGATCTTCTGGACGCCGAAGACGAGCTGCAATCCGGCGGCCACCAGAAAAAGAACGGCGGCGTGAAAGACGCCGCCGAGCAAGATATCGAAGAAAGCGATCAAGTCGCACTCAAAGCTTGATCTGCGCCGTCTCGATCCATTTCCAGAAATCCGTTCCCGGCGGCTTTTGCAGCTGGTCGGAATACATCTGGTCCACCTGACCCAACGTCGGGAAGTCGTAGCGGTTTTTGTGGGTAGTGAGGCCCTGATAAAACGTTTGCTCGGCGATATGGTCCTTGCGCATATGTCCCGGTCCGCCCAGCGACTCTACCTTGACGCCTTCGATCGCGTTGATGACGTCCTCTTTCCCAGGCCAGGCATTCTTCGCCTTGTACGCGGCCTCGACACCCGCCTTGTAGACCTGAATCGCGAAATAGGCACGATCGGCCTCCCAGTGCGGATAGTCCTTGTACTTGGCTTCGTACTCCTGGACGAATTGCTTTTGCAGCGGGCTCGCGTTTGGGAGATCGAAGTACAGGGTGTTGTGGCCGAAGATCATGCCCTCGGGCGTGAACTCTTTTTTCAAGAGCGTGTGCTGGAAACCTGCGGCCGGGAATACGAATTTGGTCTTGCCGTCGACGAGGCCGGCGCCGTGGGCGGTCCGCATGAAGATCGGCAGGTCGGCGAATAAGAGCGATGAGAACACGAGGTCGGGCTTGGTCGCCTTCAGCGCCGCCACGTGGGTGGTCAGGTCGAGCGTTCCTACCTTGGGCCATTGCTCGGCGACCACTTTCACCTCGATGTTGAATTTCTTGAGCAGCGCCAGGAAGGCGGCCATGTTGTTGCGGCCATACGAATAGTCCGGGTTGATGCCGGCGACGGTGACAAATTGGCCCTTCCAGTATTTAATCGCCAGGAGCGACGCCATGACTGCTTCGCATTCGTTGTCAGTGCTGCGAAAGATGTAGCGCGGGTTGGGCATCGTTTCCTTGACGCCGTCCTGCGTCGTGCCGTCCCAGAAGATTAAGAGCGCTTTCATTTCTTCGGCCACCGCGCCCATTGCGAGGCTCACGCCGGACGATACGATGCCTTGCACGCAATCGACCTTGTCTTGCAGCACCAGCTTGCGCAGGCGCTCGATTGAGTCCTTCGGATTCGTTTCCTCCTCGACCACCAATTCCACCTTGCGCCCGGCGATACCGCCCGACGCGTTGATGCGGTCCACGGCGAACTGGCTGCCGCGTAGCCCGCATTCGCCGATGGTGCCGACGATGCCCGACTTCGGCGCGATGATGCCGATCCGTACCGGCTGGTTCTGCGCGATCGCGGGGAAGCTCAAGTAAGGTTGCGCCGCGATTGCCGCTCCGGCGCCACCGATGACCTTCAATAGTTTTCTACGGTTGCTGTGCATGACGCTCCTCCTGTTGTCTCGGGGGTGGTAACAAAAACCTCAAACGTCGATCACGTCGACCTCACCGTATCGCGGGTGAACTTCTCGATGACATCGAGCAGCTTGTCGCTCGCATCCGCCGCGCGCTCCTCGTCCTTGTCGGCGATCGCACGCGCGATGTCGGCGTGCAGCTTGGCAGTCAGCGGCATATCGGCGGCCTCTTGATAATGGATATACCAGAAGCGCCGCGACAAGCCGTGCATGAGGCTCATTGCGCCCGCCGCGAACTCGTTATGCGCTGCGCTCGAGCACAGCAGATTGAACTCGCGGTCCGTTCGCATGAACGTGATGTCGTCGTTGACCCGTGCCGATTTCTCGAATAGCCGGGCTAGCTCGCGAAAGTGTGCCCGCTGTTCGCTGGTCGCGCGTCGCGCCGCCGTGCGGGCGATAAGACGCTCGAGCTCGCGCCGCACTTCATGCAATCGCAACTGTCGTCCGACATTGATATCAGAGACGATGATGCCGCGTCGCGGCAGGATGACCACGAGTCGCTCCCGCGCGAGTCGCTGCAGCGCCTCGCGGATCGGCGTACGCCCTATGCCCAGATGATTCGAAAGCTCCGCTTCGGACACCCCGGTACCCGGTGCCAGCTTGAGCGTAACAATCATCTCCTCCAACTCGGCATAGGCGCGATCCGTCAGGCTTTGCGCCGATGCCATCGGCGCGATTTCCTGTGGGACCGCACGTCTCATGCGTCAATCGATCTAATGTTGCTTGCGCTTCTCGACCAAGGACACGAATTTCTCGTATTCCCGCTCATCGACGCCATAGCTGTGGTCGTCGTCGGGAAACGTCCCCGCTTTGACCTCGGCAATGTATTGCGAAATGCCTTTGACCGCGACTTCGGTCAGGTTGGAGAAGCGCTTGGTGAACTTCGGCTTGAAATCGGTGAACACGCCGAGCAGGTCATAGCACAGGAGGATCTGTCCGTCGGTGCCGACGCCCGCGCCGATGCCGATCGTCGGAATCTCGAGCTCGCGGGAAATCACGGTGGCGATCTTCGCCGGAACGGCTTCGAACTCCAGCATGAAGCAACCCGCGTCCTGGATCGCGAGCGCGTCCTCGAGAATCTTCATCGCGGAGTCAGCGGTCTTGCCCTGGATCTTGAACCCGCCAAACATCGCGACCGTATGCGGCGTCATGCCAATATGCGACGCTGTCGGGATGCCGGCATCGACGAGCGCCTTCAATATCGCCGCCTGTGATTTGCCCCCCTGCGGCTTCACCGCGTCGCAGCCGCCTTCCTGCATGAAGCGCGTGGCGTTGACGAGTGCGCGATCGATCGTGTTGTAGCTTTGATACGGCATGCAACCGAGCACGAACGTGTTGGGCGCGCCGCGGCGAACCGCTTGCGCATGCATCGCCATCATGTCCATCGTAGCCGGGATCGTGCTCGGATGCCCATGCGCGATCATCGCGAGGCTATCGCCCAATACCGCCACATCAACGCCCGCCATTTCCGCCCATTTCGCGGAAGTGTAGTCGGGCACCGACATGTAGACCATCTTCTCGCCCGAGGTCTTGGAATCCCGGATCTCCTGCAGCGTGCGTTTCTTGCGAGGGTGGGGCGATTGCGGGGGCTGCTCTGCGGGTTGCGCCACGGTCCTCCTTGTCGAGAGATTGGCTCGCCGGTTGATTGACAAGCGACTGATCGACAACTAATATATCAGTAGGTAGAAGACATAGCAAACGGACGGAGGCTTCCATGGCCACAATGACCGAGCGCCAGTGCAAGTTTCGCGAGCAGTACCGTGCCGGCATCAGCCGCTACTACAACGGCTTCGTGCATGTCGCCGTGATGTACGGCGCGGGGATCGCGGGCATCTGGTACTGCGTCACTCAGCTGCAATCGGCCACCTGGGAGTGGGCGCTGCTGCTGCCCGTTCTCGTAGCCGGCAACTTTGTCGAGTGGGCGATGCACAAGTACGTGATGCATCGCAAGATCGACGTGTTCGCGCTGCGCGCGATCTTCGATCGCCACACCCGGCAGCACCATCAATATTTCACCGACAACAATCACGCGATCGATACCGTGCGGGAGTTTCGTATCGTGTTCTTTCCGTGGCGTGTCCTCATGGTGTTGGCGGTATTCGGTGCGCTTATTGGCTGGATCGCAAGCGTGCTGATCAACCCCAACGCGGGGTACATCGTCTTCATCGGCATGCTGGGCCACTACATGGTCTACGAAACGTTCCACCTCTGCTGTCACGTGCAGGAGAATTGGTTCGTCCGCAACGCGCCGTTGATCAACACCATCCGTCGTCACCATGCGGGGCATCACAACATGGGGATCATGATGCACGTCAACATGAACCTCACCTTCCCGATCGCGGATTGGTTCCTGAACACCAGTGACTTGAAGCGCGGCTTGCTCGGCCACCTCTTCAATGGCTATGACGACACCCACGTCAAGCCGGAATTGGAGCCCGTCATTGCCCGCTACCGCACCTCGGAGACGCAAGACCGGCGGGTTACGCTCGATGGCCCGCGGCTGAGCGAAGACGAGTTGCGCACCTTGGCACGCGCCGGCGGTTACGTTTAAGGCTCGTCATTCGATCCTCTGCGATTCTGGGCGGCATGCCAGATTTGAAGCACGGTCACTTTCCGCGGGCTGATGCGGTAGGACACGATAGTGCGTTTTGATGACGACCTCCCGCACGTCGGGCTTTTCGCTCGGCCGGCCCATGTGGGGAAATCGTGCAAGGCCATCCACGCGCTGGAATAGTTCGCGGTGAAGGAAACCGCGCGTCCCGGGTTGTCCTTCCCGATGAATTCGGCGATTGTGTCGAGCGAGCGGAGCGCACGGGCCGACCATCCAACCTCGTGCATAGCTCCATTTTTCCTTCATCGCCTCAACCTCCTCCCGCGCGGCGATTTTCCCCTCGTCGGCCTCCTGGATTGCGATCTCGAGATCTTCGAGTTGAGGGACGCGCCAGGCGAGGTATTCCTCCACGGCAGTGGCTGCCACATAAGACATGGAGCGGCCGGTGAGTTGGGCGTAGCGGTCGAGCTTCGCCTTGAGCTCGTCCGAAACGCGGAGGGTCATGGTATTGGTTTTGGGCATGACCATAGACGCTGGCAAATGATACTGTCAGCGTAGCATGCTCCCCTCCCTCGTTACCAGCTACAAAATCTGCGATAGGAAGGCGCGCGTCCTTCCTTCTTGGGACGGTCGAACAACTTGGCGGGCGGACCGAATTCGACGATCACGCCGCCATCGGTGAAATACACTTCATTCGCGATCTCCCGCGCGAAGCGCAAATGGCGGAGCTCTCGCTTCTGCCCAGGTGCGAGCGGCGGAGGCCACCACGCTGATCGTGACCACGGCACGAGCTCCCGGCACCAGATCCGCGACGCGCGGGGCGCGAAGCGCGGCACGTCGCGCGCCGTGCTGCAGGAGGCTCTTGCGGCGCGACCGGGAGCCCTAACGTCGCACTAAACGACTTTCGTGCTGTCACGCATCGCGGCGCAGCTAGCTACCGGATGTTCATTACTCAAGCGATTCTCTGCGGCGAGGAGGAAAAGGTGACGCCGAACGCCCCGCCGGTCGCGCGCGATCAACGCGGACTGATTTTCTATGTCCTGTCCGTTGTTAGACTTCCGGCTGAACCGGAGACGCGTCCCACTGGAGGCCGAAAAAATGATGGAACTCCTCGCAGACCCGCAAGTCTGGGTCGCGTTCTTAACCCTGACCGCGCTCGAGCTGGTGTTGGGTATCGACAACATCATCTTCATCGCCATCCTGGTGGACAAGCTGCCGCGCGAGACACGCGAGCTCGCGCGCCGCATCGGATTGGGCATGGCGATGTTCATGCGAATAGGTCTCTTGCTGGTGCTCGCCTGGATCATCGGCCTCACCGCGCCGCTTTTCAGCGTACTCGGCAAGGAGATCTCGGGGCGCGATCTGATTCTGATCGCGGGCGGCCTGTTCCTGCTGTGGAAAAGTACCGGCGAGGTCCACCAGCTGCTTGAAGGCGAGGAAGGCGAGCGCTCCTCCACGGTCCGGGCGACCTTCGGCGCGGTAATCCTGCAGATCATAGTGATCGACCTGGTGTTCTCGCTCGACTCGATCATCACCGCGGTCGGCATGGTGAAGCAGGTCGAAGTGATGATCGCCGCGATCGTGGCATCGGTCGCCCTTATGCTGGCCTTCGCCGGCGCAATCGGGCGCTTCGTCTCGGCGCACCCGACGATCAAGATGCTCGCGCTCTCTTTCCTGGTGCTGATCGGCGTGCTGCTCTTGGCGGAGGGCCTTGGGCACTCGGTGCCCAAGGGCTACGTATATTTCGCGATGGCTTTCGCGGTGTCGGTCGAGATGCTCAATATCCGCATGCGCCGCGCGGGTGCGAAGCCCGTGCGCTTACACGAGCCGTACGTCCGGGACGAGGAGAAATCGTGAAGATTGATTTTTGGAGATCGGCCCTGCAACCTGTTCACCCAGAAGCCGGTACATGCTTTCTTTACAATGCGTGGCAAGATTAACCAATAGAAGCTCGTTGCAAAGCCGAGTCCAAGTGGCAAGTCGATCCCCGCGAGCCTCACGGCAAACGGTTTTGCGCCCGTCCATCTTCAACCTGCTCCCCAGCCTGCTACATCTGCCTGGCTTCGCGAACAAGAGCGAGTAGCAGCAACGACCCTGGCCGCCGCGTATGCGAGTGCTTCCACATCTCTTCGAGAACAACAAGGCATGGGCCGAGGGCGTCCGCAAGCGGGATCCGGATTTTTTCAGCAAGCTCTCGGGTCAGCAATCGCCCGAGTACCTGTGGATCGGCTGCTCCGACAGCCGGGTGCCGGCGAACCAGATCGTCGGGCTTGCGCCGGGAGAGTTGTTCGTCCACCGCAACGTGGCCAACCTGGTGGTGCACACCGATCTCAACTGCCTCTCCGTGATGCAGTTCGCGGTGGACGTGCTCAAGGTGCGCCACGTCATCGTGTGCGGGCATTACGGTTGCAGCGGCATTCGCGCCGCCCTCTACCAGGACCGACTGGGCCTGGTCGATAACTGGCTGCGCCATGTTCAGGATGCGCGCCAGAAGCACGAGGCGCTGCTTAACGCCGTGAGCGACGAGTCGGAGCGCTGCGATCGGCTCTGCGAGCTGAACGTCGTCGAGCAGGTCGCAAACGTATGCCAGACCACAATCGTGCGCGAGGCGTGGGAGCGGGATCAGGCGCTGGCGGTGCACGGCTGGATTTACGGGCTGCAAGATGGGCTGCTGCGCGACTTGAATATCGTCGCGACCAGTCCGCGCGAGGTCGATTCGACTTACCAGGCCGCGTTATCGTCGATTCGGCGACCCGCGCGCGCACGTATGAGCGGTGGGTGACGTGGAGCTCTTCTCGATGGAATTCCTCTGCGCGCTGCTGGCGATCGCCGGCGCTACAGAATCTGCGACAGGAACGCACGCGTCCGCTCCTTCTGCGGACGGTCGAACAACTCGGCCGGCGGACCGGACTCGACAATCACCCCGCCGTCGGTGAAATACACTTCATCCGCGATCTCCCGCGCGAAGCGCATCTCGTGCGTCACCAGGATGCAGGTCATGCCCTCCTGCGCGAGCGCCTTGATCGTGTTCAACACTTCCTTCACCGTCTCCGGATCGAGCGCCGCCGTCACTTCGTCGAAGAGCATGACATGAGGGCGCATGGCAAGTGACCGGGCGATCGCCACACGCTGTTGCTGTCCGCCCGAAAGCTCGCCCGGATAAGCGTCTTGCTTGGCCGCGAGCCCGACTTTCTTGAGCAGCGCAACGGCGCGCTCGCGCACTTCGTCCTGGTTCTCCTTGAGGACGTGAATCGGCGCCATCATCACGTTGGCCAACGCGGTCTTGTGGGGGAACAGGTTGTATTGCTGAAAGACCATCGACACTTCCTTGCGCAACGCGATTTTTTCCTGGTCGGTCTTGAGCGTATGGACGTCGAAGCTCGCCACGCGAATGCTGCCTTGCTTGATCGGCACGAGTCCATTGATGCAGCGCAGTAGGGTCGATTTGCCGGACCCGGACGGCCCGATAACGCAAATCACCCCTCCCTTCGGGACCGAGAGCGATACCCCTTTCAGCACTTCGACATCGCCGAAGGACTGGTGCACGTCGCAAATAGAGACGATGGGTTCGGTGGTGACTTCCGGCAAGGCCGAAGAATCAGATGTTGACTGCATATTTCGCTTCCATGCGCACGGTCCAGCGCGAGATCGGGTAGCAATAGATGAAAAACCAGAACAGCACGTAGCTGTAAAACGCCAGCAGCAGGCCCGGCCGGTTCTCGGCGCTCAACGCCTGCCGGGTCAGGGTCATCATCTCGCTGACGCCGACAATCGAGACCAGCACCGTCGCCATGGTCAGGATGGCATAGAGATTCATCCACGGCGGCAGCATGCGCTTGATGCACTGGGGAAGAATGATCATCCTCATCGTCTGGCGACGAGTGAAGGCAAGCGATGCCGCCGATTCCCATTGCGTGGTCGGGATCGACTGCACCGCGCCGCGCAGGATTTCCGATACGTTCGCCATCACCGGCAGCGACAGACCGAAGGTGGCCTTGACCCAGTCCGGCAACGGAATCGTGACGCCGAAAACGGTGATCTGGAATGGCAGCAGGAACATGCAGTAGAACAGCAGCACCAGCCACGGCGCGTTGCGAAAAAAGTGTGTCGTCAGCCAAGCAGTTTTTTCCACCGGCCGCAACAGCGAAATCTGCGCGAAGCCAAGGAAGAGGCCGGCGACCGTCCCCAGCGCCATGGCGAGGAAGCTGATCGCGAGGTTGAACAGGAACCCGCGTAGCAAGAGCGGCGTCCACTTCCAGAGCGTGGTCAGAATCGACGGCTGGCTTAGCTGCACCTGGGCTTCCGCGATTCCGCAGCCGACCGCGAAGAGCACCAGCAGCGCCACGCCGTGCGCCGCGCGCAGCCGCAGCATCGGGAAGCCCGCGGTGCGCTCGGAAGCGGCGCGGCGGGCAAGACCTGCGGCCGCCGGCAACAGGACCGGCAGGTCGGTCCCCTGCGGCAGCGGGTCGAGCCAGCGCGACGTTCTCATACGCCAAACCCCGGCACCTTGATCGCGCGTTCCCAGCGGTGCATGACGTACACGAGGGCTCCCACCAGCACGAAGTAGCAGATCAACAGCACGTTCATCATCACCGGCACGTTAAGCTCGTCCGACCAGATCTGGCTGGACACGTAAAGCATCTCCGGCACCGCGATCGCATACGCGAGCGTGGTCGTCTTGACCAGATTCACCAGGTTGTTGTTGAGCGCCGGCAAGCTGATGCGAAACGCCAGCGGCAAGACGATGAACAGGTACGTGCGCAGACGACTGAACCCGAGCGATTCGGCCGCCTCGATCGTCGTCTTCGGCACCGCTTCGACCCCGGAGCGGAAAATTTCGACGTTGAAGGCGCCCGCGAAAAAGGACAACGAGATGATCGCCCAAGTCACGTTGCTGACCAACGGGACCGCGCTGCCGGCGCCGTCGGCGCTGCGTAGCAGGCTGCCGACGCCGAAGTAGAAGAAGTAGAGCTGCACCAGCGGTGGTGTGTTGCGGAAGAACTGGATGTACCAGTGGACGACGTTGCGGGTGATGCGCAGCCGCGAGCCCTGGAGCCAGGCGCCGAGGATGCCGATTACCACACTCAGCACGATGCAGATCGCCGAGATTTGGACGGTCGTCAAAAAACCGCTGGCAAAGCGGCCGCGATCGAACTTGTCGTAAAAGATCGTGAGGTTGATGCCGGTCGCATCGTGCAACCAGCGAAACCAATCCCAGAAGGCATCCATCGGCTGGGTGGAAGGATTGGCTAGAATTCTCGACGCCAGCGGAGGGTAGCCGGGACTGCCGCCCTCCGCGTCGTCGCCGTCTGTCCCGTTACTTGTATTTGGCGGTCATTTCCGTGGCGAACTTGGTGGGCTTCAAGCCCCATTTGGTTTCGAGCTGCGCAATGAAGCCGGTCTTGTGCCAGTCGGCGATCGTCTTCGACATGAAGTCGGCCAAGCCCTTTTCGCCCTGCTTGACCGCGATACCCCATGGCTGGAAGAGGATCGAGTCCAGCGGCATTTCGTAGGTGCTCCACTCGGGTTTCAAGAGCTCGCCCACGATGGCGGTGTCGTCGTAAGCGAACGCGACGCAGTTTCCGTTCTTGAGCGCTGCGTAGGCTTCGGCTGTTCCGGGGAAGGCAACGCCCTCGACGCCGTATTTTTCCTGAAGCTCCTTGTTGTAAAACGCGCCCTGAATGAGACAAACCTTCTTGCCGCGAAGCTGATCCCAACCGGTCAAGCGCGGCGATTTGGGCGCCATGACGTTGGTGCCTGAGCCGTAGTAATCGGGTTCGATGATGTCCACGATCTTGCGTCGCTCCGGCGTATCACTCATGGTTGCAATCATCAGGTCGGTCTTGCCCTGCTGCAGAAACTGGATGCGATTGGAGGCGACGACCGGCGTGAGCTCGAGCTTCACGCCGAGCCGTTTCGCCACGTCTGCCGCGAGGTCGGCCTCGAAGCCGACAATCTTGCCCGACGGGTCGAGATAACCGAACGGCCGGTAGTCGGCCTTGGAGCCGACCGTCAGCACGCCTTTTTTCTTGATGTCATCGAGCACGTCGGCGGATGCCACCGATGCGCCCATCACGCCCAGCACCACGCTGGAGGCCACAATCGAAATAAATTTGTTCAGCATGTGTTCGTCCTCGCTTCAGTAAATGGATCGATTCCGGGAGGTCCGCCAGAGCGCTTTGCGCCCCTTGGTCCGCCCACGCGTACGACAAAGAGTTTACCGCTCTTAGGGGTAGCCGTGCCTGGCAGGTGAGCTAAGCCGCCCGCTGCGCTGGCGTCCCTCTCGCCGCCGACGTTTTAGCCAGTTCGCTTTTGCCTTCCGTCAGCGCCTGGTCGAAAATCGTCATGGCGAGATCGATATCGGCTGTGGTGACGGTCAGCGGTGGTGCGATGCGCCACACCGACCCGCGTTCCGGACGGCGGCGAATATTCATGCTGAGACCGAGATCGAGGCAGCGTCGGGTCGTGAGCGCGCCGAGCTCATGATGCGGTTCGCGCGTCTCGCGGTCCTGGACCAGCTCGATCCCTCGCAGCAGCCCCATCCCGCGGATGTCGCCGATCTCCTCGTGACGCTCCTGCAGGTCGCGCAGACCCGCGGCGAGATAAGCGCCCATGTCCCGGCTGCGCTGTAGCAGCCGTTCCTGCTCGATCGTTTCCAGCACTGCCAGTCCCACCGTGGACGGAAGGGGATCGGACACGTGCGACGTGTAGAACGAGAAGCCGCGCTGGTGACACACTTCTTCGATCGCGTCGCTGGTGATGACCGCGGCGAGCGGCATGCCGCCACCCAGCGTTTTCGATACGGTCATGATGTCCGGCGTCACCTCGAGGTGTGTGGATGCGAACCAATGGCCGAGGCGGCCGAAAGCCGTTTGCGCCTCATCGAAGATCAACAGCAGGTCCCGCTTCCTGGCTTCGGACTGCAGTGCCGCAAAGTAGCCTTCGGGCGGAACGATAACGCCGCCAGCGCTGATCACCGGTTCGGCGATGATCGCCGCTGGCGCGCCGGCCGACTGCATGTCGTACATCTCGAAGCCGATTGTCATGCAGGTCCGGTCGCAACGGTCCCGGCAATGCTTCACCGGGCAGCGATAGGCATTGGGTTCCGGTATGACGAACGTACCCGGTATCCCGGGTCCATAGCCCTTCCGATCGCTGGCGAAGGACACCGATCCCGCATTGCCGGTGACGCCGTGCCATGACCCGCCGAGCCCGATCACCTCGAAGCCGCCGGTATAAAGCTTAGCCATCTTGAGCGCGGCTTCGTTGCTCTCGCTGCCGGTGTTCAGCAGCAATGATTTCTTGAGCGGCCGGGGCACGATCTTCGCGAGGGCCCCGGCGAGCTCGACGACGCTGCGGGGAATCATCCCTGAAAAGAGATGCAGCGCCGAATCGCAACTCTTCTTGATGGCCGCCACGATGTTGGGATGACTGTGGCCAACGGTCGCGCACATTTGCCCCGACGTAAAATCCAGGATCTTCTTGCCGGTGGAATCCCAGACGTAGCATCCTTGCGCCCTGTCCACGATTTCCGGATAGACGTCGCCTCCGTAGCGAATCAGGTTCTGTTGGAAGCTCGAGGAATTCTCGTTCTGAGCGCTCATCTCATTGCCTTTTCGCTAAAGCGGCGACCGTCGCTGGCATTGCGTCGATGCGCGAATAGTTCATCGGTTATTGTGGCTGGACCCAACGTGACCACGCCCGATTGAGGCTCATGCCGCTCCAGACATGATCGCATGCCTGCGCTCCCATCGTTTTCTATTGCCAAATGGTGTTCGGAGCGCTAATGACGATCGACACGTTCTTGCGTGAGCATGGCATCAACCCGGCCCGGTACGAACACGCGCCGGTGTTCACCGTCGAGGAGTCGGAGCGCCTGGTGCCGCGTCTGCCTGGCGCCAAGACCAAGAATCTTTTCCTGCGCGATAAGAAGGGGCTTCGCCATTTTCTGGTGACCGCGCGGCACGATGTTGCAATCGATCTTGCCACACTGGGCGCGGTGATCGGCGCCGGCCGCCTCGGGTTCGCGTCCTCGGCGCGGTTGGTCCAACATCTGCGTGTCGCACCAGGCGCGGTGAGTCTGCTAGACCTTCGCAATGATACGGCGCGGCAGGTCGAATTCGTGATCGATGAAGTGCTCTGGCAGGCGCCCGCGCTGCAGGCGCATCCGCTCGTGAACACCGCAACGATGGTCCTCACCCACGCCGACCTGGAATGGTTCCTCGCTGCGACCGGGCACGTGCCGCGCGTGCTTGGGCTCGGCATCTGATCTTGACTACACGACGTCATCGACAGTTCCGGAACGTGAACGTTGGGCCGTGGGTCTGGGGACGATTGGCGTCCTTTTTTTGGCAAGCGACGTGGTACCTTTAGCGCCGGAGCGGTGGCCGCGGAATTTTGATGGTGCGCGGCGTCTGGTCTTCCCTAGGTTCCCGTTCACTCTCGTCTACCGCATCGGCCGGGACCTTATCGAAGTCGTGGCTGTGGCCCACCACCGGCGACGCCCGGATTACCGGAAGGGGAGTTGATCTATGCGAGGCTCAACATTCCGCTGCACCCGACCGCCGGTGCAAGCCGCGTACCGATTGCGTGGGGCGCCGGTCCGTCATTGGGTCAACCTCGCTTGTAGCCGACCTCACGCTGACTGCGTAACGCAAGCACAAAGACGATATCAATTTCCGGCACATACCGGTACAACGCCACATAGCCATGTGAGCGTTGTCCGATGACGAGCTCACGCTTGTTCCGCATCGCCGGCCGCCCAATCAGCGGACTGGTCTCAAGCACTGACAACGCCTGGATGATCTCGCCGATCCGCTCAGGAATATTGTCGACTTCGTACTTGGCTAGGTGATCGAAAGTGCGGTCAAGATCATCAGCGACTAGAGGCGCGATCTCAATTCGCGCCATCTTTAGCGCGCGAGCCTTCGGGCTACCGGTCGACGCGTCGGCTTGCCTGTCAACCGATTCTCCAGATACTTGCGCAATTCGTTCCACGATATAGTCTTGCCCGACGCGACGATGTCTGCATAACGCCTCTCGGCGAGCTCGTCGAAGTCACTACGGCGCTCTTCCTGTGCTGCCTTCTCTGCGATCGCCTCCAAGATAAAACTGTGCGGCGTCTTGCCGGCACGATCGGCAGCGGCCGCGACACGGGTTTTGAGTTCGGCGGGGAGACGGATCGTGGTCGTAGACATAGGATTGGCTCCTGCACACGCAGCTAAACGCGCCCCTAATGTAGCACGAAAGTGCTACTTCTGATCGAGCCGCCGATACTGGAGCCTACTGAGCCGCATCCCGTTGCAATACGCGCGAGAGTCCGATCGAGGGGATCTTAAGCTCAGTATCCGAATAAATGGTGTTCTTCTCGTGGCCGCACTGGGCGCCGCCGCGCAGACGGCCGCGCCCTTGCCGCGCGTCGTCATGATCCTGGGAGGGACGCAGGTGATGGGGCCAGCATTTTGAGAAGAGTCTCCTCGAAGGAATGCGGCAAGGCGGACAGATCGAAGGGCGGACATTCGTGCTTCACGTGGGCTATCCGTCGGGGTGAGCTTATCGAACGTGCGAGCGCGCTGCTCGTGCCGGTCGTCCATTACTGGCCGGGAACTGCGGATCGATGAAGTGCTCTGGCAGGCGCCCGCGCTGCAGGCGCATCCGCTCGTGAACACCGCAACGATGGTCCTCACCCACGCCGACCTGGAACGGTTCCTCGCTGCGACCGGGCACGTGCCGCGCGTGGTTGGACTCGGACTCTGATCTGACTGTGACATTATCGACAGCCGCGGAAGGTGAACGTCGGGCCGTGGGTCTGGGACGCACGTTCCTGGCCGTGGGCTGGAATACTCAGATCGGCCATCAGCTCAGCGCTCGCCGACGCATTCACTCCAGCTCACCGGCAGCAAGATGGTCGCCGGGATGCAGAATAACGATGGTAAAATATCATTCCCAAACATCGTTTCGAAACATGACTGCGATTTCATTCTCACGGTTCCGCAAGAGTCTGATCGAGATTCTCGACCAGGTTGAAACTGGCGACCCCTTGACCGTGACACGCGCCGACGGCCGCGATTTCGTTATCGTCGCAGCAGACGAATGGTCCTCGCTTCAAACAACGTTGCACGAGCTTTCTTCACCCGCCAACGTCAAACGTCTGCACGAGGCACATGCCGAAATCGAAGCCGACATCGCGAGGCGAAAGCGCAAAGCCGCTTGAGGTCGCCTGGACCGCCAACGCGAAAGAAGACCTCGCTCACTGGCAGCGTCATGACCCGCGCATCGCGAAAAAAATTGACGAGCTCATCGCCAATGCGCTTAAACATCCGTTCACTGGCTTAGGCAAACCCGAACCGCTCAAGCACGAGCTCGCCGGCTATTGGTCGCGACGCATCAGCGGCGAGCACCGTCTCATCTATCGCGTGGAAGCGGGTGTGCTCTACATCGGGAAGTGCCGGTTCCACTACACGGCGAAGAAGAAAAAATAGCCCGCCGCTTGTCCCTCCGACGACGAGCCGTGCCGGCACTTACCAGCGGATGCTCGTTGCGCTTGCCGAACTGGCATCCCAGCTAGGGCCTGTTCACACTAACGCAGCCCATCGACGATAAGCGCGAAATTGATGAAGGCAACGAACATCACATCCAGCTTTTCAAAGCGCGAGAAGATGCGCCGAAAGCCCTTGAGTCGGCGAAACAGCCGTTCGATCTCGTTGCGCCGCTTGTACATGGCGCGGTCGTATTCCCATGGTGTCACCCGATTCTGCTTCGGCGGAACGACGGGGATAAAGCCCAGATCGAGTGCCAATTGCCGAGTCTCATCGCCTTCGTAGGCCCCGTCCATGAGCAGATGCATGGGCCACGGCACCTTGCCCATTTTGCGCAGCAGCGTGCGCCCCTCGGGCGCATCGTGGGCGTGGCCGGGCGACCAGGTAAACGTTATGGCCGTTCGAGCATTCGCGGCAACCATATGAATCTTGGTGGTCCAGCCGCCGCGGGACTTGCCGATGGCTTGCGGGCCGTTTTTTTTAGAGCCCCCGTCCCGTCCGGATGCACCTTGACCGCCGTACTGTCCAAACCGACTGCTTCGATCTTGACCCGGACGATCTGAGCATGCTGCAACTGGGCGAATACCCGATCCAGCACCCCGCTCTTCGACCAGCGATTCATGCGCGTGTAGATGGTGTGCCGAACCGCTGCGGCAGACCGCGCCACTTGCAGCCTTGTTCGGCGACGTACAGGATGGCGTTCAACACCCGCACATTGGACAGGCTCACATTGCCGCGCTGAATCGGCAAACAGTCCTCGATTAGGCGGTACTGCGCTTCGCTGATTTCCATTCACGCAGTATCTCACAAATTCAGTGATTAGTGTTAACACGACCTAATATGCTGGCTACGCCATCTCCCGCGGGAACCTCCGTGAGACTTGGCAAGAGCCAGATCGCGACGTCCCCAATCCGCGCCCCGACCACGGTCGTTCGACGAATTGGTCGCCGCTGGTGATGGGTAGCGACGACATCCTGCAGGAACATCTATCGCACCGTGGAGGCTTGACCTCATGAACGCGCCGAACGACCTGCGTGAGCGCCGCGAACACCGGCGTGTCCTCTCCGATGACCAACTCGCCGCATATCGGTCGACTGGTTTCCTGACGCTGCGCAACTGCGTCGATCGCGGCTTGCTGGAGCGACTGATCGCGGTGACCGACCGGCTGTGGGACGAAGGCCGCGCACTGCGGCAGAAGACGGCGCAACACGACCTCGAACCTGCGCATACCGCGGAGTCGCCACGCATTCGGCGCATTGCGAGCCCGACCGAGCTCGACCCGGTCTTCATCGACGTCGCATTCGATTCGATGCTGGGCGATATCGCGACCGACCTCGCCGTCGCCGGCTTGCCGGGCGGCGCTCGTGCCAAGTAAAGGCATCGGCATTGTGCCCGAGGCCGACACCTTCTTCCAGGAAGGGCTGATCGACTCGGCGGAGGCGTTTCCGAAAGGTATGATTTCGACGGCTGGCGATTCGACCACGGCGCTCGGGGCGCCTGCGTGAATGCGTACGAGTCGGAACGCATGAAGGGCATCGTTACCCAGGCCGCCTGATGGCGCGGCGTCAGAACGCCGGGCGCCTCTTTAGCGACGAACGTGGAGTTCGATCGCAGCGGGTCCTTCGCCGACGACCGCGAATGACTCCTTCGGGGTCGTGTCGTCAGTCGCGAAGGTCGCAAAGCGGCCAGGAGCGGTCGGCCGCGGTTTACCCTTCATAGCGGTCGGCAGCCGTGGCTACGCGCGCTCGAGCGAGCGTCTTGCGCCGCTAAACACGCATCACGCGCGTTTGTCTCGTAGCAGACCACGCAAGCTGCGCGGCACGCGCGCCTTGATCGCATTGGCGCGTGCAAAGTATTCGATGACACCGCCGGGCGCCGAGGGGAGCTCGGCTCGAATGGTGCGCATCAACCGGGTCCGTTCGCCTTCCGTCATGGACGCGATGATCTTCGTCGTGGGGCTGTAGCTTGGCGTCTGCGCTTGCCAGAAGTCTTGGAAGTCCTGGTACGCCAGGCAGACCTCGATAGTTCTCGTCTCGATTCGCTCGAGCGCTGCCTGCTCAAACAGGATTCGCAGCGCTTCAATGCGCGATTCGGCCGTGCCGGGAATTGCTGGCACGTCCACGCCGAACCGGCGCATGACGCGGCGCAGAGGTCCGCTTGGAGAAAGCTCTTCCGCAAAGTCCCACACGTAAGCTGCGACGCTTCCGCCGCCGCGCGTGACTCGCCGCATTTCAGCCATCGCTTGCGACCGCTCGGCAATGAAGTTCAATACCAGCGCGGCGGCAGCGATATCGAAGGAGGCATCCGCGAAGGGTAGCCTGCACGCATCGGCGACTTGGAACGCCGCTCGGCCTGCCGCCGGCCCCCGTGATGCTTGCGCGATTTGAGCGACCTCTGGGTCGATGCCGACCACCGTGGCAGGCGAGCTCAGTTCCAGCACCGTGTGCGCGAGAACACCGACGCCGCAACCCACGTCGAGCCAGCGCGCGCTTGCAGGCGGCGCCAGCCATTGAAGAAAGATGGGCGCGACAGCGCGGCTCCAGCGTCCCATGGCGCGCTCGTAAGCCGCGCTGTCATCGAACTTAATAGGGAGTTCCGCCATACGCTACTCGGCCTTCACACCTGCCTGTTGGACGAGCATTGCGTTAAGAGCGATTTCCTGATCGATATGCGCTGCAAACTCGGCCGGCGACATGACCATAGGATCGATGCCCAGCGCTGCGAGTTTCTCGCGCGTCTTGGGCGCTTGCAGCGCGTTCAGCGTTTCGCGATTGAGTCTGTTTACGATGTCCGAGGGCGTCTTGGCCGGCATAAATAGCGCGAACCAGATCGGATATTCCGCCTCCTTGATACCGGCTTCGCGAAACGTCGGGACATCAGGCAGCAGCGTGGAACGGCTCGATCCGTTGACCGCAAGTGCGCGAAGCTTGCCTTCGCGGATATGCGGCAGCACGAGTGCGACCGGGCCAAGGAAAAAATCGACGCGCCCCGCGATGACTTCCAACATGGCCTCCGCGCCGCCCTTGAATGGCACATGTACGACCTGGATTCCTGCGCTCGACACGAAACGCTCGGCGCTCAGATGGGTCGCGCTGCCGACGCCGACCGATGAAAAATTCAACGCACCCGGTCGCGCCTTGGCCACGGCGACGAGCTCCGCGGCTGAGCTCACGCCTTTCGCAGGCGATACGACCAGGACGCTGGCCGAAATGCCAACAGGCACGACGGCGATGAAGTCGCGCGCTGGATGGTAGGGCAAGCCCTTGTAAAGCGCCGGTGCAATAGTGAGGGCCGAGCCGTGTGCAAGAATCGTGTAGCCGTCTGGTTCGGACTTCGCGACGACGGCGCTGCCGATCGTTCCACCCGCGCCGACTCGATTCTCGACGACGATCGGCTGCCCGAGCTGCACCGATAACTGTTCAAGCACAAGTCGATGCACGATGTCAGTGGAGCTTCCTACGCCGACCGGCACGATCGCTCGCAGCGGTTTTGTCGGCCATGCTTGGGCCGCACCGTCGAAGACAAACAACGAGAGTGCGAACGCTGAGATCGCCAACAGGTAACGTTTCATGGCATGCTCCTTATGGAAGACAGAGGGCATTCTCAAGACGAGCGATTCATAAGTCCAATATATACTTTCGCTAGCTCATTATGCCGTCGCGGCATAAGCTCTCGTCATGGATCTACGCCATATCCGCACGTTTGTGACCGTGGCCGAGCTTGGCACGGTATCCAAAGCGGCCTTGCGCCTCTATGTGGCACAGCCGGCGCTCTCTCGCCAAATCGCCAACCTCGAGGAGGAGTTCGGCGTCAAACTTTTCGATCGCGTAGGCCGCCGGCTGCTGCTCACGAGCGAAGGCCAGCAACTGCTGAGCAATTGCCGTGGTCTGTTGAACCATGCACGCGCCTTGGGCGAGCAGGCGCACCTGCTCCAACGCGGGGATGTCGGGGTCTTGCGCGTGGCCGCCTCACCGCACCTCATCGAAGGCATCTTTCCCGATCTGCTGAGCCGATACTCCGAGCGCTATCCCAACGTGCAGGTGAGGCTGATTGACGTCGTGGGTGCGGAATCGTTCGCGATGCTCGAGCGAGGCGAGATCCATCTCACACAAACGACCGTCCTCGCGCTTGCGGGAAACGAACAGCGCTTCGCGAGTTATCCGCTCGGACCCATGGAGATGCTGGCCGCGTGTCATCGGCGGTTGAAGCTCGGCGAGGACGGCCAGGTGGAGATCGCCCGCCTCGCACCTTATCCGTTGCTCCAAGCGACAACTGAATTTCTCATGCGCAAGTCCTTCGATGCGGCATGCCGCATGGCGGGGTTCACACCGAATTATGTATTGGAATGCCGCGCGCCGCACGCGCTGCTCGCCATGGCCGAGGCGGGGCACGGCGTAGCGATCATTCCGTCCGCCTTGCGCGTTGACCGCTACGTCTTACGACGCGTGCGCGTCATGTACCGCGGCAAGCCGATAGGTGTGCCGTTGGCAATGCTGTGGGACAAGCGGCGCCCAATGCCAGCCTGCGCGAAAGTGTTCTGCGAGATGGTCGCCGAGCACGTACAGCAGGCATTCCCGATCAAGCGGCAATCACGATGAGCTTAGCGCCGCGCCTATGCTTTAGCGCGTCGTGGCGCCGGCGATCGTTGCGTTCCCAGTCGAGCAGGCCGCGCTCGCGTGCGCACGAACGTCCGGTCTCGTCTTTCGCAACCGACGGGATTGGGTCCGAACGCGGTCGGTGCATGGAATGTGTTGCAACTTGATCGGCGTTGTCCGTCCGATCAAGTCCCTGTCAGGACACGTGAATCGCAACTGATCGTGCTGTTCGGTTAGTGCCTGCGTTCTACGCCTCGCTATCATTCGTGAGAGCATTCCTTTGTAAACGGCGCGGCTGCAATCGGCCGGCACCGAAGCATTGAAACCATCAAGGATTCTTGACTTATGCTCGCCGGGGAAATCCGCGGCCAAATCGACCGTATATGGGAGGCGTTTGGGTCGGGTGGCATCTCGAATCCGTTGGAAGTGATTGAGCAGATCACCTATCTGCTCTTTTTGCGACGGCTGGACGACCTGCACACGCTGGAGGAAAACAAATCGGCGCGCCTCAAGGCGCCCATCGAACGCCGCATTTCCGCATGCCGCGCCACATCATCCGGCTGATGGTGGAGATGACGGCGCCGCAGCCCAAGGACCTCATCTGCGATCCGGCCAGCGGCACTTGCGGCTTCCTGGTCGCCGCAGGCGAATACCTGCGCGAGCATCATCCGCAGATCCTGCGCGACGCAAAGCTCAAGGCGCACTTCCACCACCGCGCGTTCCATGGTTTCGAACTCGACAACACGATGCTGCGGATCGGCAGCATGAACACGCTGCTGCACGGCGTCGAGAACCCGGCTGGACTGCGCTGCCGGGACGGCGAGGCTGTCCAGCCGATATACATGCTCCTCGGCCGTCTTGAGCGGCTCCTGGCTCGTCACCAACACATGCACCGAAGCGGCGGCCTGAGTGATCGTGTCGACGAGCGTCGCGACGGCTTCGAGCAGGTGCTCGCAGTTGTCGAGCACCAGGAGCGCAGCCTGGGGTGAAAGAGCCGCAATGATTGCATCGGGCAGCGCCTGATTCGCGCCGCACGGAAGCGCCAGCGCGCTGACCAAGTGCGCTGCGACCAACCCCGGGTCGTGCAAGCCCGCGAACTCGACCAGCCACACGCCGTCCCGGAACGTATCGCGCAACCCGTGCGCCACTGCCTGCGCGAGGCGGGTCTTGCCGATGCCCCGCGCCGACGAGCGAGACCAGCCTGTGCTGAGCGAGCAGCGCCCGGACCGCCGCGATGTCCTGCGCACGGCCGTACAGCAGCCCGACCTGCTGGGGCAGGTTGGATTTGCGCGCATTCGGCGCCCGTGGGTGAGGAATGCTTGCCGGTGAAGCCTCCTGTGTCGCAGCGGCAGGCGCCTCATCGAGCGGGAGCGCAAACCGGTACCCGCGACCCGGGACGGTCGCGATCGCGCCGGCGCCAAGCACTTTGCGCAGGGCCACGACCTGCACTTGCAGGTTGTTTTCCTCGACGATGAGGTTCGGCCACACTTTTTCCATGAGCTCGCGCTTGGAAACCGCGCGCTCGTGCTGCTCGACCAGGGTCACCAACATGTCGAAGCTTCGCGCGCCGAGCTTGACCGGTACGTTGCCGTCGAGCAACTGCCGCTGCTCTGGCAGGAGCCGAAAGGCTCCGAAACGGTACTCCTGGAGTGCGC
Organism: Casimicrobiaceae bacterium; assembly: GCA_037719965.1. Taxonomy (GTDB): domain Bacteria; phylum Pseudomonadota; class Gammaproteobacteria; order Burkholderiales; family Casimicrobiaceae; genus VBCG01. The sequence continues at coordinate 40,924 of JBBJMT010000015.1, forward strand.
TGGCGGCCATGCGTGAAGGGGCGGAAGTGACGCGGATTGCCAAAGGGTGCCCAAGCAAGCCAGCCCATTTTAGTGCCAGCCGGCGAAATTCAGAACGTTTAAGGCGCGCGCCAATGATCTGAACCGGGCTTAAGGATGACGATGCGCCTGTCGTGACCGCCGGTCCGATGCCATCGATCCGAAAGGAGTTCGTCATGAAAAGCCTAATCAGCAAAACAGCCAGAGTGGTAGCGTTCGTCGCCTCCATGAGCATTACGAGCCTCATGCTCTATGTGCACCTGGTTGATCGCGAGCACCTGGGTGCGCGGCCTGCCGTCGCGTCGACCGCGGCCGACCGCCCGATTGCTTAGGTCTGTACGAAACGGGAGGAGGCGCGCGTGTCCGCGACGTTCATTCGCAAAAATCGGCGGCGCGGTGACATCCGCTTCGCGATGGACTTTCTCCACTTGTCGACGTAATGTATCTGCCGCCACATTCCCATCCATCTCACCAAACGAAGGCTTTATGAATCTTCGCAGCTGTTGTTTACCGCTTTTCGCCGGACTCGTCGTGCTAGGCACCGCTCAAGCTCACGATACCGATTCCCAAACCGGTCCGCTGGGCAAGGTAACGTTCCCGTCCAGTTGCGATCCGAAGGTGCAGCCGGCGTTCGAGCGCGCCGTGGCCATGCTGCATTCGTTCTGGTTTTCGGCCGGAGAGAAAGCATTCCGCGATGTGCTCAAGGACGATCCCCAGTGCGCGATCGCCACCTGGGGAATCGCTTCGCTGCTGATGTCGAATCCGCTGGCCGGACAGGGTGCATCGCCGAAGGGCGCGGAGCAGGCACAGGCGGCCATCGATGAGGGACGCCGCATCGGCGCGAAGACCGAGCGCGAGCGCGACTATATCGAAGCCGTCGCGACCTACTACAAGGACTTCGCGACGCGCCCCGAGAGGGAACGACAGGCGTCCCGCGCCCAGGCCTACGAAGCGCTGGCCCAACGCTATCCCGCTGACGACGAAGCGAAGGTCTTCGCCGCGCTCTACATCGCCGGGACGCAGTCACAGGCCGACCAGACGTACGCGGCCTATCTCAAGGCGGCGGCGAGCCTCGAGGACCAGTTCCAGAAGTATCCCGACCATCCCGGCGTGGCGCACTACCTCATCCACAGCTACGATGCGCCGCCCATCGCGGGCAAGGGAATCGTCGCCGCCCGCCGTTACGCAGGCATCGCTCCCGCCGCGCCGCACGCGCTGCATATGCCTTCGCACATTTTTACCCGAGTGGGCGCCTGGCAGGAGTCCGCCGCGACGAACTTGCGCTCGATGGAGGTCGCGAAAGCGGGTGGCGAGGTGGACGAGGCCTATCACGCAGTCGACTATATGGTGTACGCGTATCTGCAGCTCGCCCGCGACGCCGAGGCGCGCCGGGCGATCGACGAGGTGATGAAAGTAAGCGCGATCAGTGCCCGCTTCGTCCCGTTTTATGCGATTGCCGCCATGCCAGCGCGTTATGCCGTCGAGCGCGGCGCGTGGCAGGAAGCGGCCAAGTTGCAGCCGCCCGGCAGCAGCTACCCGTTTGTCGAGGCCATCACGTATTTCGCGCGCAGCGTGGGTGCTGCGCGCAGCGACGATCTCGCGGCGGCCCGCAAGGATGCCGAGCAGCTGGAATCGATCCACAAGGCGCTGCTCGCCGCGAAGAACAACTACTGGGCCACCGAGGTCGAGGTCCAGCGCTTGGCCGCGGCCGGATGGATCGCCCTGGGTGAGCGGAAATCCGAGGAGGCGCTCAAGTTCATGCGCGCGGCCGCCGACCTCGAGGACCGCAACGAGAAGCACATCGTGACGCCCGCCCGCGTCGTTCCCGCGCGCGAGCTCTTAGGCGAGATGTTGTTGGAGCTCAAGCAACCCGACGCTGCTCTCAAGGAATTCGAAACGTCGCGGAGTCGCGAGCCCAATCGCTTCCGCAATTACGTGGGCGCCGGGCGCGCCGCGGAAATGGCGGGCGATCGCGCCAAAGCCGCGGACTACTACCAGAAGCTCGTGGCCTTGGCGAAGGATGCCGACACCGCGCGGCCCGAGTTGGTGAGCGCGAAGACATTCACGCAGCGGTGAGCAGACTCGCCCGACTCGTGGGCACGATGCTGTTGAGCACGGCGATCGCGGCGACGGCCACGATCGCCGGTGCCGATCCGTACGAAGCAGATCCCGACCTCGCCGCCCGCGACGACGACTACGCCGCGGGCAAGCGGGCCGTCGAAAGGAACGACTGGGCGGAGGCCGCGCGCCTTTTCACACGAGCGGAGCTGCGTCACCCCGACCACGCAGACCTGCAGAACATCCTCGGGTTTTCCTTCCGCAACCTGAAGCAGTACGAGCTCGCCTTCAGGCACTACCGGCGCGCGATCGACCTCGATCCGCGCCATCGCGGTGCGCACGAGTACATCGGCGAGACGTACCTCATGACGGGGGATCTTGCGGGCGCGCAGAGGCACCTCGCTGCGCTCAAGGACATTTGCCTGCTGCCCTGCGAGGAGTTGAGGGACCTCGAGCGCGCGATTGCGGAGTACCGGGGCAGGAAATAGCAACCGTATCCCTGGGGCGACGAGTACGTGTCGCGCCAGACTGGTAGCGTTATCTCCTCTAGCCGTCCGAATGACGGAGATATACTCGGTGCCGCTCTCGGGAAGCTACACCTCGTCCTAGGAGCACACCCGCTCTATAGCGCGGGGAACGCGCATCTAGAGTCTGAATCGGTATCCCACAAGAAATGGGCTTCGACCAGCGCGGCGACCGCGATTCTTTCGATCACCGCGTTACGAGTACGGCGCAATCCGATCATCGATGGACCGTAGACCGTTGGCGTCTGAGCGTCCATGAGTTCTAGGTCATTCAACGCCCAAAACGGACGCGACGCAAGCATTTGCGAGAGCGAATATTCTCGTTGACGACTAGATCAGGTCCAACACTTTGCGCTGGATGGTCCTAAGCACTGCGTAAGACGTGCTGCGTTCATCGTAGGAACCTTCAAGCGAGCACGACTCCTGACGACCCCGTTGCTGTCTGTCGAGCTTGAGAGAACTGTATGTTCACAAGTGTGTTTGCGGCCGAGTGGAGTCATCGGGTTTCGGCAGATCGAGCCAGCAGATTTCCGGCATCAGCGAGCCCGGGCGTCGATTTTGGCGTTCCCCTGTCTTGCTCATTGATGCTTAACCTCTCCCGCCTTCGCCGTCACTCCGTCGTTCCCGCAAATGCCGCCCGCAACATAGCGATGTCAATCTTGACCATCTTCATCATCGCATCCTACGCCCGCTTGGCTTTGGCTCGGTCGGGCTCGGCCATCATCTCGCCGAGAACGGTCGGGACGATCTGCCACGAGAGGCCGAAGCGATCTTTCAGCCAGCCGCACTGCTCGGCCGAGCCCCCCTCGAGGAGTGCGTTCCGGTAGCGGTCGAGTTCGGGCTGATCGTCACAGTTCACGACGAACGACACCGCATGGTTGAATGGGTCCAGCGGCCCGGCGCTCATGGCGATGAAGGGCTGGCCTAGGAGAACGAACTCGACGACCTTCACCGATCCGGGCGTCCTTCGCGGGGCTTGCAGGATTTTAATCCGGAAGCCGCCGAAAACCTGCAACCGCCCTTACCGCGACGGCGTTGCCGGACCGCGGGCGGTACGTTTCGCGTCGCGACCGGTGACCGCGGGTTATCCGGCGCTTGCCGACGCTCTCCGGCCGGCCGCTTCCCTACTCCGTGTCAGCCTTCAGCCGAGTGGTTTCCTTCTCGTACGCCTCGATCAGGGGCGTGATCGACTCCTGAAACTTATTCTGAGTCTTGAGAACTTCGTCGACCATCGTTTCGTACTGCTTCTGTTCCTTGTGCTCGCTGACTTCGAGCCATAACGCCGCGAGTTTCTCGATGTTCGTCTGCGAATAGTGCTCCATCTCCTTGAGTCTGGACAGCGTGTCCTGCAACGCATCAAGCGGCGTCTTTACATTGCGTTCGTCGGCCATGATGTATTCCCTGGTTGATCGCTGTGCCGTTCGCGCCAACGATCCTCGTGCGCGCGCTGAGTGCGACATGAAGATCGAGCGTACGATTGCGGTGCCCGCAGCCATGATGACACAATGTGCATCGTCGGCAAACTCGCGAACGGTGCAGTGTTGCGAGTTCGTGATCTGTCCGGCAACTCGCCGCGGCCTGCTGCACAGCCATCATGCACCCCCGTTACGCTCCGGTGAACCGGGTCGGCAGTATAATGGCGCGGGGGGTGGGTTTCCCGCGATCAGACGGAAGGACTACGTTGCGGCGCACGGGATCCACCCGTAAACGAGTGGGGAGCGAGCGGGAGGCTGATCCGCGGCATTGCTGACAGAGAACTGCTAGCCGGTGCGTGTCCCCATGCGCAGCGCGCGCAGGCGAGCCCGGAGTTCCACCCGGCTGACGGGGAGCTCGACTCAAAATAGGTGCAATGCTGTCGGTGCAAAGAGCCCCATCAGCGTGAACAAAACGCCAGTCGCACCCAACGCACCCGCGAGCCAAGCAAGCGCATTGGCGCCGGTAATGATTGTCGCGGATGCGAGCACGATGGCGATTTGCACCGCGCCCGAGGCAAGCTCGAACTGGTGATAGGCGGCAAGCGCGTGGTCGCGCCTCGCCTCAGCCTCCTTGGCGCGCTGGCTGAGCTCCCTGCGCCCCTCGCCGGTTTCGGGCTCGGAGTCGTAGCGGGCGGCTGTCTTCTTCCACGCTTCGACCTGCGCTTTCGCCTCCGGGGCACTGCCCCGTACGGGGTCCGCGTCAAGCGCCTCGGCGGCCGTGCGCAATGTCGTCCCGCGGATAGTTTTGGCCTGAAAAAACGACCACAGATTCGACGCTTCAATATTAAGGGCCAGCGTCGAGGTCTGGGCCGCCTTGCCTAGTGTCTCCGAGATCGCCAGCGCGAGTGCGAGGATGGCAATCAGAAGCGCGATCTTCTTGTTGCTCGTTTCGATGTGTTCGCCGATGCCAGACATTGATGTCTCCGGGTGCTGTCAAATTGCGGAACCACAGGGGCGATAGAGAAAGCATTTCTTCATTGTAGTCCGAGCGGCTATTCGCGGCACATAGTCAAAGCCGGCCGCCCCTGGCGTGTACTGGCAACGGATGACCGGATTGCCATTGGCGGCAAGAGCCGATGTAATGGGGCCCTTCGTAGTCAAGCGCAGCCTTCTCGTTCTCGGCTGGCTCGCAACGGGGGTCATGGCACTCAGCATCATCATCGCCATGATGGGTACGGCGATGACACCGTTGACGACGGCGCTCCAGAAGAGCGCCTTGATAGGATCGATCGCTGTAAAGTTGAGCGCTACGCCCGCGAGGGTGGCGATCGTGAGGACGGTATAGAAGCCCCTCGCCTGGACGAGGTGCGGCCCAGCCCGATGCGCCATTTGAAAGCCTCCGCGGCCCCATACGCAGCCGAACCCGCAAGAATCGGCACGGCGAGCAGTCCCGTGCCAACGATTCCTGCCGCGAAAAGAGCGAAGGCAAACTCACCCGCTATAGGACGTAGCGCTTCCGCAGCCTGGGCCGAGGTCTGAATGTCCGTGATGCCTTGTGGGTTGAGCGTTACCGCTGCGGTCAAGATGATGAAGAAGGCGACAAGATTGGAAAAGCCCATGCCGATGTAGGTATCGATCTTGATACGCTTCAGTTGAGCGCGAGCGTGCTCCGGCGCTTTTTTCAATGGCTGTTCGCCTTTTGCGGCTCGCAACTCCTCCACTTCGAGGCCTGCCAAAAGAACAGGTAAGGACTGATGGTGGTGCCGAACACCGCGACCACTGTAACCACGTATTCGGCCTGGAAAGATATACCGGCAAAATGGTCCGTGGAGCACTTCGCCCCACGGTACCTTGACGACGAACACGGTAGCCACAAAAGCAAAGAGCGCCAACGTGAGCACTTTGAGAATCGGGGCATAGCGTGGAAACGGAATGAAAATCTGCAGCAGGAGCGACAGGAGCGCGAACGCCACCGCATAGAGGTGAGCCGAGCCACCGATAAGAAGCTTCAGCGCCGCACTTATCGCGCCGATATCAGCGGCAAGGTTGATGGTGTTCGCGATCAGCAGCAACCCGACCACGCCGTAGAGAAGCGCGGGCGGGTAATGCCGGCGGATGTTGGCGGCGAGGCCGTTGCCTGTCACTCGACCGATGCGCGCGCTGATGGTCTGTATGCCGACCATGAGGGGGAAGGTGAAGAATGCCGTCCATAGCATCGCGTAGCCGAAACCAGCACCAGCTTGGGAATAGGTCGCGATCCCGCTCGGGTCATCGTCCGCTGCGCCGGTGATGAGGCCTGGCCCCAGCTTTTTCCAAAAGGTCTGTTTCTATTGCGAAACTGTATTTTTTTTCTGATGCATGCCTATGCGCAATCGAGGGAAATTGTGGGAACCAACCGTACCTGAAGGAGCCGCAGCTCGTGGGTACGAACAACGCGAAGCGAGCCGGCACGTTCCGAGTTTGATGGAGCGCTTCGCTTCTAAGCGAGCTTTAAGCTGCGCCTCTCAACCGGTTGTGAATTGTCGTGGCCGCGATCGCGGCATGACCCATCGCCACGCTGATCTGATTGAGGCCGCTGACTATGGCGCCCGCGACGAACAGGGCGAACGGTGAGCGGGCGAAGTAACGCAGCACACTCGCGCCCCGCGCGGTCGTGCAGCAACATGGGGGTCAACCTCTAGTATCCATCGCGCGTTGATGTCCGCACCCGCGCATTTGCGCGATGGAGCCGCAACTGCGGATCAACAATATCGGGAGACCCTTCATGAAACGTATGCTGCTGGCCTTGGTGTTGCTCGTCATGTCGAACTTCGCGCTGGCCGTCGTCAACATCAATACCGCCTCGAAGCAAGAACTCGAGGCGTTGCCGGGCGTCGGCCCGGTCAAGGCGCAAGCGATCATCGATTACCGCAAGGCGAACGGTGCGTTCAAGTCTGTCGAGGACATCGACAAGGTTAAGGGAATCGGCGACAAGACGTTTGAAAGGCTCAAGGGCGCCATCTCGGTGAGCGGCGCATCTTCCGCGCCGGCGAACGCGGCAGCGCCTGCTGCTCCGGCGAAGATGGAACCGGCGACGACCTCGCCGGCTGCTGCGCCTGCCGCACCCCCGAAGATGGAACCGGCGAAGACCGCCGGGCCGGCACCTGCAGCCGCCAAGCCGGAATCGACCAAGGCCGCTGCTCCCGCGTCTGCTGCACCAATCCGGTCCGACGACAAGAAATCTGCGGCCGAGGACAAGGCGACGAAGGCAAAGGCCGACAAGGACGTCAAGGCGAAGGAAAAGACGGACCAGAGCGCGATGGCGAAGACTGTGGACAAGGACGCGAAGTCCAAGGACAAGTCGGCCAAGGACTCCAAGAGCAAGGATGCCAAGAGCAGGGATGCTAAGGACAAGGAAGAAACGCCGAAGAAATAACGGCGCAATCTCAAGCCTCAAATACCAGCGACCCCGCGCACGTCACGGGGTCGTAGTTTTTGGCGCCTGCGAATCGGAGGACGCGGGAGCTACAATCGAAATTCGCAGCGGCGCGTGCGGGTGCTTGGTGACCAGGCGCCGCGTTGAGCGAATTCGTAGGCTGGTTCGGGGTGGGCGGATGATTCCCCGGGTGGGGTCGAGTCGATCCGTGCGGCATCGATCGCCGACCACAGCGGGGGTCCGCGGGCCGATGCCACCCTGGGAGCGCGTAGAAGCGCACTTCGCGATGGCGATTGCGCACGTTACATCGGTCGCGGTTCAATCTGTCCTGACCGGGACTCGACCGGACAAACAATGTCCGATCAAACTGAATCACATTTTATCTTTTTTGTTAGGTTCCATGCAGCGCTGAGCGGAGACCGAGATGTGCAACGAATGGGTCAAAGTCTCTGTCGCTGTAAAGCAGTGTGTAGCCGCTCTCAATGCACCGCGTAGCAATCACCGCGTCGATTGTCTTGCGCACCGTGATCCCCAGAGCCCGCAACGCGCGGAAGTTCTTCGCCGCTTGAATTGCAATGTCCTGTCCTCCCACGTTGACCACAACCAACGAGGTTAGCAATTTCTTGGCCTGGTTGAAGTCACCGTCGCTTCCAAAGCCTTGCAGCACTTCGGTCAACATAAGGTCTCCCGTCGCCACAGGTTCATTTCCCAACAAGGCGTCCAGCTTGTCCGCTTGCGGCGTCGACGTTTCTCGGAAGTAGTCAATCCAAACACTGGAGTCGACAAGAATCACTTGTCGGTCCTCATCGCATCAAGGTCGCCCTGCCAGTTCAACTTTCCTCGAAAGCGCCGAATCTCTTCTTGCCGCCTCAGTCGCAGCAACGTCCGCAGCCCGAGCTCCACGGCTTCGCGCTTTGTCTTCAGGCCGGTCGCTCGCAGCGTATCTTTCATCAGTTTGTCATCAATCACAATGTTGGTTCGCATGATGTGTATCTACTTGAACGTTCGTACACATTCTAGCTGTTGTGCAACCGCCTCGCAATGCGCGATGGAAGGGTTTGTCGAACCGCACGGTCTCGTGGCGGCGCATCGGCGGGGCTTCGTACTCCCGCTACCGGCACCAAGCATCCGCCGTTGCGTCATTGCGTCCAGGGGCGTGCGGCAATGGACACTCATTTTTCTATCGTCGTGACACATCGGTCGCCGAGACGGAAACCCTCTCGACTCGCTTTCTGCCCACGGGCATGCGCCTCAATGCGGCGGGCGGGTTCGTGCTGCGGCACGTGCGAACCACGTTGCACGATTTCGAGTTGCTGCGCTCCGAGCTCGATGCCCTCAAGGGCGAGCGCACGGGCCACGTGTCAGTGGTGGCGATGGATTCGCTGTTCGTCGACGTGCTGCCCGAGGCAGTCGACGACTTCGCCGTGGATTTTCCAGCCGTCACGTTCACTTTGCTGGCGATGACTCCGTCCGACGTCCCGGTCCGGATTGCTGCCGGCGAGGCCGATATCGGAATCTGTTTCGTCACCCGCACGCCCGCCGGTACGCAGGACGTGGCCAGCGCTGCTTTTCCTATTGGCGTCGTGATGGCGCCGTCGCATCCGCTGGCGAGCCGGCAGCGGATCACGTACGACGACTGCCGCGGCTACCCGTTCCTGTTGTCGCATGGGCGCTGGCCCATCTACGACACGTTGGCGCCGGCGTTTGCCGAGCTTTGGGATTCGCTCGAGCCGCGCATGTCGTCGAATGCGAGCCCGCTCTTAAAGCGCAGTGTGGTCGCCAGCCGCGGCATTGCGTTTTTCTCGAAGCTTGGCTTTCTCAAGGAAATCGCGAGCAACGAAGCGGTGTGGCGGCCGTTGGAGGACCCGGCCATCAACCGGCTGCGGGTCGGAATCCTGGTCGGCGAGAATCGCGAGTTGCCGTTCGTCGCGCGCACATTCCTCGACCGCCTCGTGCGGCGGCTGAAGGATCTGGAAAGCCCCAACTGACCTTGCAGCGATGTTGTTCGCGATCGTGGCCAAGGGTGAATAGGTGAGTAGAGGCTTTAAGCCAAAATGACGAACACCGTCTCCACGCCGCGAGCATGGCCAGAGAGGCGAGTGTCGAAAGTCACCAACCGCGCTCGCCCCGTTTCCGCCAGTCTCACCAAATATGCATCGTTGACTTGCTGATGCCCAAGAGTTTTGGCGTAGATCGAGGTATCGCGGGCGAAAGGCGAATTCAAGAAACGATGTTTTTATGAACGGCGAGCGCGGCAAGTAATTGAGCAGCCTCTTGCGGACTCACCGCAGCGGCGATGTAGGCGGGGTTCGACGACAGTCGAATGAAGCCCAGCTCGCTGAACGCACAGGTGGCTCAGCCGAACTTCGCATCGTGCCGAACCATGCATGTGCCAGCGCGTGATGTTGATGGTTGGGCCAAGCTAGCGCAAGCAGCACGTTGACATCGAGCAGCGCGGGCTTCACAGAAGATCATCATCCGACAATAGCTCGCTCGCTCTGGAAACAGGAATGACCGGCGTGGTGCGCGCAACCGAAAAAACCGGCAGGCCGTTAGTGGAGCTCACTTCCATTTGCGCGCGCAGGCCACGTCTGGCCAATTGGGAAATGACTGTCCCCAGGCGCTTGCCCGAAGAGCCCGCCAAAGCCTGAGCGGCCTCAAAAACATCGTCGTCTATCGAGATAGTCGTTCGCATTTGTATAGCCTGATACGGTGATGCACTCTGGTCAAGAATCACTGTATCGAATGACGGGTGGCCGGCGACGTACAGGTCCCCGTTCGCCCGGATCGATGGTCGAGACCGGCGCCCATCTCGACCGCCTGGTGCGGCGGCTGAAGGATCTGGAAAGCCCGAACTGAAGAGAGAGCGAAGGTTTGCAAATCTCGGGAAAACAGGGGCGCACAGCGCGCCGTGTTTGGGCCACGCCGCTAGCGGTATAGTTCGTGCTTGAGATCAACGACATGAGCATCGAAACCCAACCGGCCAAGCATATCCGCTTGACGTCGCATCCCGTCGAGGGTGCGCACGGTGCGTTGCCGATACGCTGGGGCTACGCCGATCCACGCGAGCGCGGTCCGATCGTCGGCAGTACGTCGACGCGCAGCCAGCGCAACGTGATCGGCACGCACAGCGGCTCGTACGGCGTGTACCGCGCGCTGGCCGTCGCGGCCGGCGCGTTGACGCGCGGTCACAGGCCGGACTTCACGAATACGATGCCGACCGATCCGATGGGACCGTTTCCCTCGTGGGGCGATCCAGATCGGATCGTGTCGATGGACCCGTTCGGCGCCGTGGTGGCCGATGTGTTCCGCGACGCGATCGCGCAAGGCTACGACATCCGGCCCACGATCGCGATGACCAAGGCGCACATTGACATGCCCGAGGTCCGTCACGCCGTGGGGGCGGGGCGGCTGAAAGCGGATGGGCGTATTCTGCTTGCGAACGGGTCCGCAGTGGTCACCAAGGCGGCAATCGAGCCGGTCTGGTGGTTACCTGGTGTCGCGAAACGGTTCGGCTGCAGCGAAGCCGCTCTGCGCCGCGCGTTGTTCGAGGAGACGGGCGGCATGCATCCGGAACTCGTCACGCGCAGCGATCTCGAGGTGTTTCTACCGCCGATCGGCGGGCAGACGATCTATGTGTTCGGCAATCCGCACGACCTCGCCAATCCTGCCGTTATGCTCACGGCGCGCGTGCACGACGAATGCAACGGCTCCGATGTATTCGGTTCCGACATCTGCACATGCCGGCCGTACCTGACGCATTCGATCGAGGAGTGCATCCGTGGCGCGCAGAACGGCGGTGTCGGGCTCGTCGTGTATTCTCGCAAGGAAGGCCGCGCGCTCGGCGAGGTGACAAAGTTCCTGGTCTATAACGCGCGCAAGCGGCAGCAGGGCGGCGATTCCGCCAGCAACTACTTCCTGCGCACGGAATGCGTGGCGGGCGTGCAGGACATGCGCGTCCAAGAACTGATGCCGGACGTCCTGCATTGGCTCGGCATCCGCAAGATCCATCGGCTCGTGTCGATGAGCAACCTGAAATATGATGCCATCGTGGGCTCCGGCATCGAGGTCGGCGCGCGCGTCAAGATTCCGGACGGGTTGATCCCGGAGGACGCCCGCGTCGAGATGGATGCGAAGAAGGCCGCCGGTTATTTCGCCGACGGCGACGTGCCCGACGCGCAGCGGCTCACGCAGACCAAGGGCCGCGGCTTGTGACTGTGGCAGTGGCCGAGCCGCCGGCCGCGGCGTTGCTGTCGACCGTTGCGATTCGCGAGCGTTGCGGCAACGTCGGGGCGGCAGTCACTGCGGGAACCTCGCGCTTCTTCCGCATCGATCGCGCACGGCTCGACGCGACGGCCGCGCTGGTGGCCGCCGTGACGCGCAGGCGTTATCCGGATCTCGCGATTCCCTACCACAGCCGCTGGCGCCACTTCGAGGCAGGCGGCATCGATCGCCGCGCCGAGCTCGAACGCGCGCTCGCCGGCCGTTCCGAGCTTGAGAAGGCGCGCGCGCGTATCGATCTCACCGTGGTCAGCGTGCTGCTCGATGCTGGCGCCGGTGCGGCGTGGGGTTACGCCGAGGCCGAATCGGGGATTCGCTACACGCGGTCGGAAGGCCTGGGTGTGGCGAGTTTCCGCGCGTTCATGCAAGGCGCGTTCTCGGCGGATGCGCGCGATCCGCTGCGCGTCGACGCGGCTGCGCTGGCGACACTGGATGCGGCCGTGCTGGCGCCGCTGTTCCAAGCCGGCGGCGCGAATCCGCTCGTGGGTCTTCCCGGCCGCGCCGCCTTGCTGCGGCGGCTCGGCGGCGCGCTGACTGCACACCGCAACGTCTTCGGCAATCTTGCGCGCCCGGGTGCGCTATTTGACTTCGTGGCGCGCCACGGCGAGCAACGCGCAGCGGCCGCACCGGCGATCCTGCGCGCGCTGCTCGATGGCTTAGGCGCGATCTGGCTGACCGGCAGCGCGCAGGACGGCGTCCCATTGGGCGACGTATGGCGCCATCCGCATGCCGGCGGCAGCGGACCGACGGCGGGAAGGGTGCCATTCCACAAACTCTCGCAATGGCTTACCTATTCGCTGTTCGAGCCGTTCGAATGGGCCGGTGTGGCCGTGACCGACCGCGATCGCCTGACCGCGCTGCCCGAGTATCGCAACGGCGGACTCTTGCTCGACCACGGTGTGCTCACGTTGCGCAACGATGCTCACGCGAGCGTCGCCTGGGACGTCGGCAGCGAGCTCATTGTGGAATGGCGCGCGCTGACCGTCGCGCTGCTCGACGAATTGGCGCCACTCGTGCGCAAGCAGTTGGGCATCGCGGACCTGCCGCTGGCCTGCATCCTCGAGGGCGGCACGTGGGCGGCGGGGCGCGAGCTCGCGACGAAGCTGCGCGGTGGCGATCCGCCGCTGACGATCCGCAGCGACGGCACCGTATTCTAAAATCTTCGACCCCCTCGCCACAGGAAGCGCCATGCCTGACGTCCATGTCTTCGATCATCCGCTCATCCAGCACAAGCTCACGCTGTTGCGCAAGAAAGAAACGAGCACGACGAGCTTCCGCCGCCTGTTAAACGAGATCGGCACGGTGATGGCGTATGAGGTCACGCGCACGGTGCCGATGCACGACGTAACGATCCACACGCCAATGGAAACGATGAGCTCCAAGCTGATCGACGGCAAGAAGTTGGTGTTCGTACCGATCTTGCGCGCGGGTATGGGCTTGCTCGACGGATTCCTGTCGGTGGTGCCCGGTGCGCGCGTCGGACATGTCGGACTCTATCGTGATCCGAAGACGCTGGGCGCCGTCGAGTATTACTTCAAGATGCCCGGCGGCATGTCTGAGCGCGACGCGATTGTGCTGGATCCGATGCTCGCCACCGGCAATTCGGCGGTGGCCGCGGTCGAACGCTTAAAGGAGGCGAGGCCGCGTTCGATCCGCTTCGTATGCCTCGTCTCGTGTCCGGAGGGGATCCGCACCTTCCAGTCCGCGCATCCGGACGTACAGCTCTATACGGCCGCGATCGATCGCGAGTTGAACAACCACGGCTACATCTTGCCCGGGCTGGGCGACGCCGGCGACCGCATCTTCGGAACCAAATAGTGTCCGACCTGCTCATCCGCAACGCGACGTTGCCGGATGGACGTTCCGGCATCGACGTGCTCGTCACGGGAAGGCGCATCGTCGATGTCGCGCCGCGCATCGCTGCCGATGCCGCAACGACGATCGACGCGCAAGGCCTGCTCTTGTCGCCGCCGTTCGTCGATGCGCATTTCCACATGGACGCCACCCTTTCCTACGGCCTGCCGCGCGTCAATCGCAGCGGGACGCTGCTCGAAGGCATCGCGCTGTGGAGCGAGCTGAAGCCCACACTTACGCAGGACGCAATCGTCGAGCGCGCGCTGACCTATTGCGACTGGGCGGTCGCGAAGGGGCTGCTCGCGATCCGTTCGCACGTCGACGTGTGCGATTCGCGGTTGCTGGCGGTCGAGGCGCTGCTGCATGTGAAGGAAAAGGTGAAATCCTGGCTCGATCTGCAGCTGGTCGCGTTTCCGCAGGACGGCGTGTTGCGCAGCGCCGGCGCGCTGGACCAGTTGCAGCGCGCGCTGGCGATGGGCGTGGACGTCGTGGGCGGCATTCCGCATTTCGAGCGCACGATGGCCGACGGCGCGGAAAGCGTGCGCGTGCTGTGCGAACTGGCGGCGGAGCAGGGCCGGCTCGTCGACATGCATTGCGACGAAACCGACGATCCCGCGTCGCGCCACATCGAAACCTTGGCGTTGCACACGCAGCGCCTCGGGTTGCAGGGGCGCGTGACCGGCTCGCACTTGACGTCCATGCATTCGATGGATAACTACTATGTGTCGAAGCTCATTCCGCTGATGCGCGACGCGCAGGTCCATGCGATCGCCAATCCGCTGATCAACATCACGCTGCAGGGCCGGCACGACACGTATCCGAAGCGCCGTGGCATGACGCGCGTGCCGGAGCTGATGATGGCAGGTGTCAACGTCGCGTTTGGCCACGATTGCGTGATGGACCCGTGGTACGCGCTGGGCAGCGGCGACATGCTGGAAGTCGCCGCGATGGGCCTGCACGTGGCGCAGATGACCAGCCAGGATGGCATGCGCGCGTGCTTCGCGGCGGTCACCGAAAATGCCGCGAAGATCCTGCAACTCGAAGGCTACGGCATCGCTCCGGGAAAACGCGCCGACTTCTTGCTGCTGCAGGCACGCGATCCGGTGGAGGCAATCCGGTTGCGCGCGACGCGGTTGAAGGTGTTTCGTGCGGGGAAGGTCGTCGCCGAAACGCCGGCGGCCACGGCGACGCTGCATCTTCCCGGGCGTCCCGCGAGTGTTGATTGGTCGTTGCGGCGCTGAAAGTTCGCTCCCGGCGCTTTCGCTATCCGACGAAGACTCGGTACTGCGCGCAACCGCGCGCTTGGAGTGTGAGGCAGTCCCGATGACGACATCTTCTGCAATTCGCGGCCTCTGGTGCGCCACGCTGACTCCGCTCACTAACGACGGCAGCGTCGATCACGCGCGCTTCGCCGCCCATGTGCACGATCTGTTCGCGCAGGGGGTGGATGGCGTCGCGCCGTTCGGAACCACGGGCGAGGGCCAGTCGTTTTCGCTCGAGGAACGCCGCGCCGGTGTCGATGCGTTGCTCGCCGCCGGCATTCCCGCCGCGCGGATCATTGCCGCCACGGGCTGCGCGGCCTTGCCCGAGACCGTCGCGCTGTCGCGGCACGCCGTCGCAACCGGCTGCGCGATCTGTCTCGTGCTGCCGCCGTTTTTCTGGAAGGACGTCTCCGACGACGGACTCTTTGCGTGGTACGCGAAAGTGATCGAGGGGGTGGCCGATCCGCGGCTGCGCGTGTTCCTGTACCACCTGCCGCAGATGTCGGCGGTGCCGCTGTCGGTGGATCTGGTGGCACGCCTCGCCGCCGCCTTCCCCGATATCGTGGTCGGCGTCAAGGATAGCGAAGGCAACTGGGCGCACACGGCAGCGCTCCTCGAGCGCGTGCCGCAGCTCGCCATCATGATCGGTCACGAGGCGCACGTGCCGAGGTTGTTGCGCGCGGGCGGCGCCGGTACGATCTGCGGCGTGGCGAACATCTACCCAGGGCTCGTTCGAGCGCTGATGACGCCGCACGTAACGCCGGCAGACGAGGCGCGGATCGCGACCTTCATCGAAATCGCGTTCCGGCAGCCGTTCCTGCCCGGGTTCAAGAGCATGGTCGCCGATCGTACGCGCGATCCCGGCTGGCTCGCGGTACGGCCACCACTCATCCCGCTGGCCGACTCCGCGCGCCGCGCCCTCAAGGCAGCGCTCGCGGACGCGGGTCTGCCGCCGCTGGCCGCGAGTCAGGATCAATAGGAAGGTCTGGCAGTATGATGGACAAGCGGTCCCGATTTCCGGCAACGCAACCCCGTTCCGGCTGGGCTGGACGGCATGACCAGGCGCTACGCGCCAAGGAGGAAATGATGGCTGATCACGATCGTTCAATGAGCGAGCAGCAACGCCGCCGTTTGTTGCAGGCGGGCCTGGGCGCGGCAGCGTTTGGCGCAATACCGGGCGCTGGCCAGTTGGCAGCGTACGCACAGCCGGCCTTCGACTGGAAGAAATACAAAGGCGAAAAAATCGAGGTCTTTCACATCAAGAGTCCGCGCGGCGACCTTCTGACCAAGTACCACAAGGAGTTCGAGGATCTCACTGGCATCGGCATCGGCTCGGAAATGATCCCCGAGCAGCAGCAGCGGCAGAAGGCCGTCATCGAATTCAACTCCGGCAAGCCGAGCTTCGACGTCATCGCGATTTCCTATCACGTGCAGAAGCGCCTCTTCGGCAAGAACCGGTGGCTCGAGGACGTGCGGCCGATGATGGCCGACCAGTCGTTGACCGATCCCAACCTCGATCCCGGCGATTTCGCCAAGGGCGGGATGAACTGGGCGGTGCAGCCGGACGGGCGCCTCGACAGCCTGCCGTTCAATATCGATCCTTGGGTGCTCTACTACAACAAAGAAATCTTCGACGCGAAGAACGTTGCCTACCCGAAGGACTTCGCGGAGATCGTCGAGGCCGCGGCCAAGCTCAACGATCCCGCCAAGGGTATTTCGGGCTTTGTGGGGCGCGGCCTGAAAAATGCCAATGTCCCGGTCTGGTCCAGTTTCCTGCTCGGCTACGGTGGCGGCTTCATCGATGCCAACGGCAAGCTCATGACCGAGACCGCGGAAGCGGTGAATTCCGCGAAGATGTACCAGACGCTGATGGCCAAGAGCGGTCCACAAGGCGTGGCCGGCTTCAACTGGAACGAATCGCAGAGTCTCTTCGCTCAGGGCAAGGCGGCGATGTGGCTCGACGGCATCGGTTTTGCCCAGCCGCTCGAAGATCC
This sequence comes from Casimicrobiaceae bacterium, assembly GCA_037719965.1. GTDB lineage: Bacteria > Pseudomonadota > Gammaproteobacteria > Burkholderiales > Casimicrobiaceae > VBCG01. The sequence continues at coordinate 57,745 of JBBJMT010000015.1, forward strand.
GACCAAGTCGAGAATCGTCGGCAAGGTCGGCTATGGCGTGATGCCGCCGGGGCCCAAGCAACAGGTGTCGGCGATGTTCGGCGACGGCCAGGCCATCTCGTCGTTCTCGAGCAAGAAAGGCCCCTCGTGGCTCTACCTGCAATGGGCTTCGAACAAGGCCAACCAGGCGCGCATGCTGGAAGCGGCGGCCGGCGCGCCCGTGCGAAATTCGGCGTACGCCAACGCCGAGGCACTGAAATCGCTGAAGGTCCCGCGCGCGTGGGTCGAATGCATGCTGGCCTCCGCCCGCATCGCGCAGCCCGGTTTGCCGGTCATCGTTCCGGTGACGGAGTTCCGCGACACGTTCGGCATCGCATTGACCAACATGATTAGTGGCGCCGACGCGGCGACCGAGCTCAAGAAGGCCACGGCCGAGTTCCAGCCGGTGCTCGACAAAAGCGAGAAGGGTTGAGGCAGTCGCACCGTCGCGTTCTTCCTGGCAACGCGGAACGCGACCGGCGGGGGCGCGACCGCTCACCTCGATGCACCGTCGCGGCGGCGTACGCTTGCGCCCTTGAGGCGCAGGCTTTGCCTCGACGGTGATCGCGCCAATCGGTCGCGAGACACGTTCAGTGATGCCGGCAACAAAGGCGCCGGGGTCTTGCGTCGGTAGCGGCGGTGCAGTGCACTGCATGACTTCCTTGTAGCCTGCTATGTCCGCGGTTGCCGCGTCTCTCCCCCGCGCGAGCGTCGTCGCCCGCCGGCGGCGGCGCTACTTCCTCTTCATCGTCCCGGCGCTGCTCGTCATCTTCGCCGTCATCATCTTCCCCTGGCTCTTCACCGTATGGATGAGCGCCTTCGACTGGAGGATCGGGTCGACGCCGCAATTCGTCGGCTGGGAAAATTACCGGGGGCTACTGACCAACCAGCGGTTCCTCGAATCGGTTGTGCGCACGTTCTATTTCACGGCGCTCGCGGTCATCGTTCCGCTGATCCTGGGCACCATCGCGGCTCTGATCTTCCATCGGCAGTTTCCGTTCCGCGGCGTGCTGCGCGGCCTGTTCATCATGCCGATGATGGCTACCCCGGTGGCCGTTGCGCTGGTGTGGACGATGATGTTTCACCCGCAGCAGGGCGTGCTCAATTATCTGCTGTCACTGGTCGGAATCCCGAAGTCGCTCTGGGTCTATTCGCCACAACTTGTCATCCCCAGCCTGGTGCTGGTGGAGGTATGGCACTGGACGCCGCTGGTGATGCTGATCGTGCTGGGCGGTTTGGCGGCGCTACCGATCGAACCGTACGAGTCGGCGAAACTCGACGGCGCCTCGGAATGGCAACTCTTTCGATACATCACGCTGCCGCTGGTGGCGCCGTTCCTCCTGGTCGCGGCGGTCATCCGCACGATCGATGCCCTCAAGACCTTCGACACGATCTACGTGATCACGTCCGGTGGTCCCGGCACCGCTTCGGAAACCATCAATCTCTACTTGTACCTGCAGGCGTTCGCGTTCTACAACATCGGCAACGCCTCGGCGGTGGTCGTCATCTTCTTCATCATCGTGCTGGCGCTGGCGCTCGTGTTGCTGCATGTGCGGGAGAGGACCAAATGGACGTGACGGCCACACCCGCGGTCCACCTTCGGGCGCAGCCAAGCATTCGCGTGCGGATCCGCGGCTGGTTGAGGCGACTCGGCTTCTGGTTCTCGGTTGCGGTAATCGTCTCGCCGGCGCTCTTCGTGTTCCTGTGGATGTTGTCGCTGTCGCTCAAGAACGAGATCGACAACCTCGCCTATCCGCCGATTTTCATCCCCGATCCGCCGACGTTCGCCAACTTTCTCCAGGTATTTGAGCAGAACTCGATCGGCCGTTACTTGTGGAACAGCATCGTCGTTTCCGGTGGCGCGACGCTGATCGCCTTGTTGATCGGTGTGCCGGCCGGCTATGGCATCGCCCGTACCGGCGCGCATCGCCTCACGGTGTTGATCCTGATTGCCCGGATGACGCCAGCGCTGTCCTACCTGATTCCGCTGTATGCGGTGTTCCAGTTCCTGCGCCTCAACAACACGCTGACTGCGCTCGTGATCACGCACCTCGTCATCACCGTGCCGATCATCGTCTACATCATGGCCGGGTATTTCGAGACACTGCCGCGCGAACTGGAAGAAGCGGCAGAAATCGACGGCGCCGGTGTCTGGACCACGTTCCGTTACGTGGCGCTCCCGCTGGCTCGCCCAGGTATTGTCGTCGGTGTCATCCTCGCGTTCATTTTCTCCTGGAACAATTTCGTGTTCGGCGCCGTGCTGTCGGGACGCGAGACGCGCACGCTGCCCGTTGCTGTCTACAACGTCCTGACGTTCGAGCAGCTTGCGTGGGGGCCGCTGGCCGCCGCGGCTATCATCGTCACGCTGCCGGTGCTGCTGCTCACGATCATCATCCAGAAGGAAATCGTCGTCGGGCTAACGCACGGCGGCGTCAAGGGAGGGTGATCTGGTGCGCAAGGCCGATGCGCGATGATCGTCGTCTTCGGCTCCATCAACGTCGATCTCATCGCCCGGGTCGCGCGCATCCCGGCGCCAGGTGAAACGCTTTCCGGCTTGTCGTTCGTGACCGCGCCCGGCGGCAAGGGCGCCAACCAGGCGCTCGCGGCGCGGCGCGCCGGCGCGCACGTCGCGCTCTACGGCGCAGTTGGCTGCGATAGCTTCGCCGCATCCGCGCTCGCCAACCTGGACGCGTCGGGCGTGCGCTGCGAAGGTGTTGCCACATTCAGGGCGTCGACCGGCATCGCCCTCATCAATGTCGCGGACAGTGGCGAAAACGCCATCACGGTGATTCCCGGCGCGAACGCGCTCGCCCGTGCCGCGCAAGTCCCGGACGACATGCTCACACCCGCTACCACGCTGCTGCTGCAGCTCGAGGTTCCGCATGTGGAAGTGGAACGGATGGCGCAACGTGCACATGAGCGCGGTGCGCGGGTCATTCTCAACGCCGCGCCTGCCGCGGCGCTTGCGGACGCGTTGCTGCGTAGTCTCGATGTTCTGCTCGTCAACGAGCACGAAGCGGCGATGCTGGCGACGGAGCTTCGCCTGGCGCGCGGGCCCGTCGCGTTCGCCGACGCCATGCGGACACGATTCGCCACGACCGCGGTGATCACGCTGGGCGCGCGTGGTGCGCTGACGACCGCGGACGGGCAATGTCTAGCGGCGACGCCGCCGGCCATGACCGTCGTCGACACAACCGGCGCCGGTGACGCGCTTGCGGGTGCGTTTGCTGCCGCGCTAGACCGCAACGCATCGTTGCCGCGGGCGTTGGCGGAAGGGGTCGCCGCCGGCGCGCTCGCTTGCACACAGCACGGCGCGCAAGCGGCGTTGCCGGATGCCGCCGCGATTCGCGCGCATGCGGGACAGGTAGAATCGGCCATTCGATATTCCTCGCTCGGCTGACTCCATGCGCCGAACTTTCTGTTCATCGGTGACGGCGACGTCGCAGTGGGGAAGCTCCACGACATGATCATACGAACGCGAACGACGCGCGAACATGCGTTCCGGCGCGTACGCGATGACCTCGTTGCCGCCACCTCGGCCATGCGCCGGGCATTGCAGGAATGGCACACGCCACGCCCTTTGCAGGAGAGGGCAGTCAGGGCCTTGTGGCTGAGTGCCCCATCTCGGTAGCCATCGCTGCTGTTTCGCTTTGCGGCTTTCGTAATTGGGCGTGCGCTATATTTCAAGCTCCTTAGATCCGTCGGAGTCCATAGCGTCATGACACGTAATAGCGATAACCCATTCCGTTCCCGCCGCCGCCTCGTACTTGGTGCAGTTGCTTCAGCAAGTACTGCGATGCTGCCTGGTCTTGTGGCTGCACAAGCCTCAGCGTGGCCCAACCGGCCGATCCGGATGGTGGTTGGATTTCCAGCCGGCGGCGTTACCGATGTGGCCGCGCGCGTCGTGGCCCAACCGATGGGCGATCGTCTCGGGCAGCCGGTCGTTATCGACAACAAGCCCGGCGCAGCGGGTAACATCGCCGCCGACCTGGTAGCGAAAGCGGCTCCAGATGGTCACACAATTCTGCTCGGGACCAATGCCTCGCACGGCTCGAATCCCTCCCTTTATACCAACGTTCCGTTCGATCCGATCCGCGATTTCGAACCGGTTGGCATTCTGGCTACGATTACCAACGTGCTGGTTGTGCACCCTTCGGTTCCGGCAAACACGGTGGCCGAACTAATCGCGTTGATGAAGGCGAAGCCGGGTAACTTCAACTATGCCTCGGCGGCCGTTGGCTCAGCAGGACATCTCATCGGCGAAATGTTTCGCATGCGCACCGGTGTCGACATCGTTCACGTCGCATACAAGGGAGCAGCGCCGATGCAAGTCGACCTTCTGGCAGGACGTGTGCAGTTGAGCTTTGCCACTCTTCAGACGGTGTTAAGGGATGTCGGATCCGGGCAGTTGCGCGCGCTTGCAGTGACCTCGCCGCAGCGTATTCTGCAGATGCCGAACGTGCCAACTCTTTCTGAAACGGTGCTGCCGGGCTTCACCGCCGATGCGTGGTTCGCGCTCTTTGCGCCGGCGAAAACACCCGCTGATATCGTCACGCGGCTCAACTTGGCGATAGCGCAGGCCGTTGCTGTACCGGACGTGCGTGAGAGACTGCAAGGACATGGTTTTGCGATAGCAACAAGCACGCCGGACGAACTGCGACTGTTTGTCGCTTCGGAGGTTCCACGCTGGGCGGAAGTGGTCAAGGCGTCGGGGGCCCGCGCTGAGTAACCGCTCCTGCTCAGCCGAACAGATCTTCGAGCGCTTACGAGTGCATCCAAGACATTCCGTTCGTTGTCGCCTCGCCCTCGGTTCGGCAAGCCTCTGGTTATGGTTAAGTCGAAGGGCTCAGGATCGTAGACTCCTAGAGGTGATGGTGGGGATCGATGATCGGCAGCGCCGGATCGAGTATTGCCTCGTGATATCTTGGCTAGCCATTCACGATCGATGGGCGGAGCGCTTATTGCGGTGCCGAACTCCACGGTCATCCTACTTATCGCCAAGCGCCAGCTTTGGAACAATTTTGGCGTAAAGCGCCCGCTCCGCGTCGACTACTTTCTGGTAATCGGCTGCGGGCAAAAAGCCAGGTGCGACCAGCGCTTGGACAGCGAATGCCTTGAACTCATCGGATTCGATCGCCTTCGAGAACGCTTCGTCGATCTTTGCAACGATCGCAGGAGGTGTGCCCTTCGGCGCGAATAATCCGATATCGACGCCAAGCGCAAGATCGATACCGAGCTCCTTTAGCGTCAGCACATCCGGCAACGCAGGTGCGCGGGTGGGGCCGAACTGCGCAAGCGAGCGCATCTTGCCACCCTCGATCTGCGGATTGATAGCGCTAGGGAGGCCGATTACAACATCGACGAATCCTCCAAGTGCGGCGGTAATGGCTGGGGCAAGGCCTCGGTAGGGCACGTGATTAAACTTGATACCTACGGTGTCGGCGAAAGCTTCACCAGCCAAGTGCACAGCAGTGCCGTTACCCGAACTGCCGAACACAACCTTGCCGGGGTTCGCCTTCGCGTAAGTGATCATTTCTCGCAAGCTCTTGAAGGGTGCGTCGGCACGTGCCGCTAATACATGCGGCGAAGTGGTGGCACGCGCCACCGCCATCAGATCGTCGTACTTGTACGGGGGTTTTCCCACCAAAGGAGCGACGGTGATCACTGCCGGCGCAGCGTACAACAGAGTGTGTCCATCAGGCTTCGACTGGGCAACGAACTGGGCACCGATCGCGCCACCCGCCCCGTCTTTGTTCTCCACGACAATCGGTTGTCCGATTTGTTTGGCGGCAAGCTCGGCAAGCTTGCGAGCCTCCCGATCGGTGGCGCCGGGTGCATAGGGCACGATGACGGTAACGGGTTTTGAGGGGAAGGGCTGGGACCACGCGTGGTGTCCCCCTAGTGCGGCGGCGATGATCACCGCAAGCATACTTGCGCCCATTGTCAGTCTGCGTCTATTGGTCATGTTTAATCCTTGTGTTTCGTAAATCGCGCGAAAAGTTTTCGGGCGAAACTGGTCAGCCATATTTCTTTTGCAACTGTTCGGGCAGCAGGAATTGCTCTTCGAGCGCACTCACCTTGTCATCGCCGATGAGCGCCATGATCTCGTCAACGCCAACGAGTAAGTCGGGTCGATCGATGGTCTCGCCACTTTCGATGGAGTGCCGCATAAGCTCGAGCGCCTCCTTCATGCCAGCGATCGCCGCCGCAGGCAGCATGCGTGGCAGCGACACCCGCGCAACACCCATCGCTTCAAGCTGTTTCATCGGGATCAGCGGTGTCGATGCCCGCGAGCGAATACCAAGGCCCATGTTGATGGTAATGGGAATACCCACGTCGTCAACGAAGCGCTTGATTTGCTCTTCCGTCTTCACTGCATCAGGGAAGATCATGTCGGCACCCGCCTGCGCATAAAGTTTAGCCCGCCGAAGGGAACCCTCGATGCCTTCGACGGCAATGGCGTCGGTGCGGGCGACAATAATGAAATCGGAATCGCGCCGTGCACTCACGGCAGCCTCGATTTTCTTGGCCATCTCGCGCGCGTCGATCAGCTCCTTGCCCGCGTAGTGGCCACAGCGCTTTGGATAGCTCTGATCTTCGATGTTGATGCCGGCCACACCTGCGGCTTCAAAATATTGCACCGTCTGAAACACCGTTACTGCATTGCCATACCCGGTGTCTGCGTCCGCCATGACGGGAATATCCACCGCACCTGCGATGGCACGGCAGGCGTCGACATTCTCTAGCAAGGACATCACGCCGAGACTCTCCGATTTTCCCAATCTCGAGTTGGCTATCCCTGCACCGCTGGTCGATGCTGTGGCGTAGCCCGCCGCTTCGGCAAGCCGCACGCTGTAGCCGTCGTAGACGCCGGGTGAAACGCAAATTTGCGGATCGGTAATGAGGGCGCGCATGCGCTTGGCCTTGGTCATGGTTTCTTTCCTGCAGAATAGGGTGCTGCGGCAGTGAATGCGGAAACGATTTCGCCCGCAGTTGCCTGCCAAATGTTAGGGCGGCGCACGAGTCGGCCCAATGTTTCGTCGAGATAGCGTATGCGATTGGGGCGGCCAAACAGCCACGTCCTTAAGCCCAAGCCAAGGGTCCGGCCGTGGATGGCGCCATCAGCCGCGAGCCGCTGCGCCGCCGCCTCAACCATACTGGGATATACCCAAGTGGGCTGCTGCCTCAGCCAGAGGAGCTGCAGATCGTCTAGTTCGGTTTGTATTGGTAATGACACCAGAGGTCGTCCCACCGTCATCCAATAAGGCTGTTCGTCGTTTGGCCAATCAGCCAGGTAGTCGAGCCCTGCCTCGGCAATTAGGCGCGGCGTCCGCATCGATTCCCCGGAGTCCTGCCCGAACCAGCCACGCGGTCGTTTACCGCAAGCCTGTTCTACAGTGTCTACCGATTCGGCAATGAACGCGCGTTCCTGTTCTTCGCTCATCCGGCTGGTGATCATGCGCATCGCGTGGGTGCCGTGAGCCGCAACTTCGTGACCTCGTGCCGCGCAATCCACGACGATTTCCGGATGGCGCCGGCAGATCTCCGCGCCGGCGGCGACGGTGGCGCGGATGTTGTGTCGCGCTAACACGTCGAGGATGCGAAACACGCCGACGCGTTCGCCGTAAAGGCGGTAAGTGTAGGTGCGAAGATCGGGAAACTGATGACCCCACGTGCCATGCACATCTGGCGCGCGATGCGCGTCCTCTGGCTTTTGCAGTTCCCAGTAATCGAGATAGAGCACGACCCACAACGCCAGGGGTGCCCCGCCGGGCCAGGCGAGCGGTGGTCTTTCCGGCAGCGGCGAGAACGCGTACAGCTCATGATCCATGCCGCGGTGCGGTTCAGCCGCCATTGCCCATCTCCACGACACCGGCAAGCGGCGCCACTTTCTCCCACATGTTCTGGTAATACCAGTCTGCCATTTCGGACCCGGTCGCAGCCCAAACACCTTGATGAGACATGATGTAACCAAGCGCGGCATCAAGGTGTGCGATTCGGTGAGGCTGGCCCATGTTGTAGGGGTGAACCGCGATGCACATCACCCGGCCGCTCTCCTCGCCCTCGCGCCACAAGGTGTCAAAAGTATCGGTGATCATGCGTGCGAAGTCTTCTGCCTCGAAGCCTTGCCGGTAGGCAACGGCATCATTCAGGTCTACTGAATAAGGCAGTGTGATCAGCCGACCCTGGCGTACGCGCACCGGCCAGGGCTGGTCGTCGTGTACCAGGTCGCAGTAATAGCGAATGCCCGCTTCGGCCACGAGATCAGGAGTGAGCAGCGTATGGGAAAGCGCCGGCGACAGCCAGCCGGCGAGTTGTCGCCCGGTGCGGCGGCGGAAAAGATCGACGCAGGTTGCGATATGGGCGCGCTCCTCTACCTCCGAAACGCCCCACATGTATCGCGTGTTATAGAGACCGTGTCCCATGTAGTCAAACTTGCGGGCCTCACATGCGGCAAAAACTTCGGGGTAATGTTCGATCACAGCAAGGTTGAGCGACACTGTCCCGCGGATGCGATGCTTGTCGAACACTTCGAACATTCGCCACAGCCCTGCTCGATTACCGTAGTCCTTACCGCCGTAAGCGAGTACATCCGGATGCGGGGTTCGCGGGTAGGCGTCACGAATGGGGTGTGCCGGCGGAAGGTACTCGTAGTGCTCGATATTGGGAACGACCCAGAGTGCGACGCGCGCCCCATCGGGCCATTTCAAGATCGGGCGATTGCCAATCGGCGCGTAGCCGATGCGGTCTTCAGCGGTAATCACGCCGTATCATATGTTTTCTATGCATGTCCGTATTCGACCACGCGCTGGGCGCGCGCTAACGCCAGTCGGTACCTCCTGCCCGATCCTCGCGGCTGTGCCGTCAACGGTTTAGGCACCGATACGTCGTCGTACCGTCGCCTTTAGCTTTTCAGGCGCGCTACAGCACGACTGCGCCGGATCCGGTGCGCACAAAGTTCCGCACGTCGCCGGCCGGGCCCCTCGCCAACTGGACGACTCGGCGCGGCTTGCCGCGCAACCTACGTCGCCAGAGACCGGCCGTCCGCTCATACAACGCAACCATATGGTTTTAGCACGGTAGCGTCTGCTCGGGCTTCGGGTCGTGCCAACCCTCTTCGCCGGCGACCACCGCCGCAGCGGCTGCCGGTCCCCAGGTACCCGGCTCGTATTCGGCGAGCGGCGTGGCGTTGCCAAGAATCGGGTCTATTACGCGCCACGCTGCTTCGACGGTGTCGTCACGCGTGAACAGTGAGGCGTCGCCGCGGAGCGCATCGCCCAAGAGCCGTTCGTACGGGGATTTTTCGCCGTCCGGGCAATGGCGCGCGACGAGTTCCACCGCCTCGCCCCGCATCTCGTCGCCCGCACGTTTGACGCGCGCACCAGCTGAAATCACGACCTCAGGACTCAAGCGGAAGCGGAAATAGTTCGATGGCGCCGGTTTGATCTCATCGAAGATCGCCAAAGGTGGGCACTTCAGATCGACGATCACCTCGGTCGTCGTGATCGGCAAGCGCTTGCCGGCGCGGATGTAGAACGGCACACCGGCCCAGCGCCAAGTATCGATCTGCAGCGATAGCGCGGCAAAGGTCTCGACTTGCGAGTGCGGCGCGACGCCGGCTTCGTCGCGGTAGCCGCGGAACTGGCCGCGCACGACCTGCGTGGGATCGAGCGGCCGCATCGCGCGGAACAGTCGCAGTTTCTCGGCACGCATCGCATCCGGATCGCGGCCCGCAGGCGCGTCCATCGCCAGCAGCACCATCACCTCCAGCAGGTGGTTCTGCACGACGTCGCGGATTGCGCCGGCCTCATCGTAGAAAGCGCCGCGCCCCTGCACGCCGAAATGCTCGGCCATGGTGATCTGCACGGAGTCGACGAAATTGCGATTCCAGATCGGTTCGAGGAAGGCGTTGGCGAAGCGAAAATACAAGAGGTTCTGCACCGCCTCCTTGCCCAGAAAATGATCGATGCGGAAAACTGCCGACTCCGGAAAGACTTCGTGTAGCGTGCGGTTGAGCGCTTGCGCCGAGGCAAGGTCGCGGCCGAACGGCTTCTCGACAATAACCCGCGCATCCTTGGCGCAACCCGCTTTCGCCAAGCCCTGCACGACGGTTTCGAACATGCTCGGCGGAATCGCGAGATAGTGCAGCGGCCGCGTGGCACCGTTTAACGCCTGCTGCAGCCGCTCGTAAGTCGCAGGATCGTGGTAGTCGCCATTGACGTACTCAAGCTGTGTGGACAGCTTGGCAAAGGCGTCGGCATGGACGCCGCCGTTGCGCGCCAGGCTGTCGCGCGCACGCTCGCGCAGCTTGTCCAAAGTCCAGCCACCGCGGGCCACGCCGATGATCGGCACATTCAGATCGCCGCGCCGGGTCATCGCCTGTAACGCGGGAAATATCTTTTTGAAGGCCAGATCGCCGGTAGCACCGAAGAACACGAAGGCGTCCGAACTGGGTATCGTCATGTCGGGCTAATGTCGGGAAGCTCGTTACGCTTCATCGCCCAAGATCGCCACGATGTCTTGCCGATCGCCCAACAACCGAACGATATCCAGATGATCACCGACCTCGAAGTAGAACCATTGCAGCGGGAAGCCGCTTATTCTCAAAGCACGCAGGCCGGGCACTTCGCACAACTGGCCGATCCTGGGTGAGCCGATGCCGAGCATGCGTTCAAGCGACTTCAGCGCAGCAATGGCAGCATCGAACATCTTCGCGCCGAGCGCGCCACCGCCTGCCTGCGAGTAGTACCGCGCAGCGTCCGTCAGGTCCTGTTCTGCCTGCGGACGCGGCCGAGCGAGCTTCACCGGGCCTTGCCCAGCGCCCGCGTTCTCAACTCCGCAACCACTTTGCGTGTCAGGTCCGGGCCCCGCCCGGACTGCAGCCCTTCCTCGATCAATTCGCGCAGGCGTTTTTTCGCCTGGTCTTCCTGATTACGTCTGATCAGCTCGCGCAGGTATTCGCTGGTGTTTCCGTACTGGCCCGACCGCACGCGCTGATCGATATACGACCGCAGCGCTTCGGGCAGGGCGAAGCTCATCGTAGTGGTGCTCATGGATTTGCATGGTCCAGAGACTATCAATAGTTGTCAAGTTGAGCAGAAGGGGGTCGACTAGAGACTGGCCGTCCGCTCATACAAACGCGACCGTATTGTCTTAGCCACGCCGGGCCATTGCCTGGAGTGCGGGAAATATCCTCTTGAAGGCCAGATCCCAGATCGCCGTAGCACCGAAGAAGACGAAGGCGTCGGAACTGGGTATCGTCATGTCCAGTCCCGTTTCAAAGGCGCCATTGGCGCAGCGCCAAACGACGGCGACAGCAGCGTCATCACTTCGTCACGCCGAGGTGCGCGGCGACGATCAGCACCATACGCCCCCCATGGTCATGCCGCCAGTTTGATCGGCTCGACTTTCGGTCTCCTTTTTTTTGAAGCCTGCCAGAGATCGTACGCCGACTGCATCTGCAGCCACGACTCGGCAGACCCGCCAAGCGCGGCAGCAAGCCGCAATGCCATGTCCGCGCTGACGGCGGCGCGCCCGTTGGCCACGCGGGATAGGGCAACACGCGATACGCGGAGACGCCGCGCGAATTCCGTCACGGAAATGCGGCCTTTGGCAAGCACGGTGTCCTGCAACACTTCACCCGGATGCGGGGGGTTATGCATACGCGTCATGTCTCGTCCTTTAGTGATAGTCGCGATAGTCGACACGCACTACATCTGCGCCTTCAAATGCAAAGATTAGACGCCAGTTCTCATCGACCCAAACGGCCCAGTGCCCCTTCATTGCGCCCATGAGCGCGTGACATCTCCAACCAGGCAGGTCCATGTCGCGCGGACTATTGGCCGCATCCAGCTTGCCGAGCTGCAGGCGCAATCGTCGCACGTGCTTGGGCTGAATACCGGCTTTCGAGCCCTCGTGGAAAAATCGTTCGAGGCCTCGATGCCGGAAGCTTCTTATCATGCACGACTGTATCTCTATGCGATACGCTTGTCAAATGTCCGCAGATGAACGTAGTTGCCTGCACTGTTGTGCATCATGCGCAGCGGCCCGGGTATGGGCAAGCGAATGCGAGTCTCCTAACTCGGACAGCGCCCGACCGGCGCGGAGAATTGCGCCGCGATTGGTCGGGGAATTTCTATAGGATGCGTCTCGCGGCTTGACGGTGGCGTTTAAACCATAGCCGCGTTTCGCCAACTTCGTTCAGTACATCCGCTCGATTTTCCCGGTGTAGAGGACGGGTCCTGTGGGCGCACCCGTTGGGGAACCTCCGACCGGCTCGAGACTGACCGCCAGCGCGGGAATTTGTGCCACCGCAATTTCCGGTGGCGCCGCGAGCGTAACGCGGCTGACGCCGGCGGCGGGAATGACCCCGAGTGATCTTGGCGCCGCTCCGGTCGGGAGCAGCCACAACTCCAGCGCTTTACCCGCGTCGGGTGTTGCGACGCCGACCGCTTTCACCGTCATGAACCGGTCGCCGCGCTGCGCCGAGGCGATCAACGCGAGTTTGCCGTCCTTGTCGGAGAGTACGGCGACGATCGGTTGTTGCAGCTCCTCCTGCTTGGGCGCGAGCAACGCGATCGCCAGCGCAAACGCCGTCACAGCACCGGCCAGTGCCAACCCCCGCCAGAACGCAACGCGTGTCCACCACGAATTTTCGGAGGTTGTATCCGCTGCAATGCCGAGTCTCGCCGCAATAGCCTGCCAGACTCGTGGCGGGGGAGTGATCGGCGCAACACCGTCGGCGAGAGGCGCCAGGCGCATTTCCCAGCCGCGAATCGCGGCGGCGACCGCGGCATCCGCGAGCGCCGTGCGTGCGAGCCGCGCGCGAGTACGCGCTGGCAATGTGCCCAGCACATATTCGGCAGCGAGCGCGTTCAAACGCTGCGAGCGGGCAGGGTCGGAGAGATTCATCGTATTCGATCAGTCGCGCGCGAATCCGGCGTGGTCGAGACAACGCTTTAACTTCTCCAAGCCACGACGGACCCAGGATTTCACCGTTCCCAACGGCTGCTGGAGGTGCTTTGCCAACTCGGCGTGCGACATGCCTTGATAAAACGCGAGCGCGATCGCTTGCCTGGGACCCGCGTCGAGCGTTTCGACGCATTGGCGGACCGCGTGCGCGTCGGCGCCGCTCAGCAGCATTTCCTCGGGCGTCGGATCGCCCGTTGGCGGTTCGAAGCCACCTCCCTCATCGTCGTCTGTCGCGAGCGGCACTGTCAGTAACTCGCGCCGCCGCAGCCAATCGAGACAGCGATTGCGCACAATCGTGTTGAGCCACGTGAAAGGTTGACTGCGGCTCGCTTCGTACGAAGCGGCGTGATGCCAGATGCTAACGAACGCTTCCTGCAGGAGCTCTTCCGCAGCAGGCGCTTCTTTGACGATACGCACGGCGACGCCGAATAGATGCGACGACGTCTGCTCGTAGAGCACCGCGAACGCGGATTGATCTTTGAGCGCAACGCGCGAAAGGAGCCCGCTTAAGCGTTCGTTGCGTGAGGCAGCGTTCAGCGCTTTGCGATCGGCGGGCGTTTCGGCCATGAAAGACTTTACGTGCTCGGCGTTTGCGCGCGATTCTTCTGCCACAGCACGTCGGGAGAGCCCGCCGCTTGGTTCGCCGCGCGCGCCAGGATGAACAGTAGGTCCGACAGCCGGTTCGCGTAGACGCGCGAATTTACGCTTACCGCTTCGGTGGCCGCGGCTTTGACCAGCGAACGTTCGGCGCGACGGCAGACGGTCCGCGCCACGTGCGCCAGCGCCGCGGCGCGCGACCCCCCGGGCAGAATGAATTCCTTGAGCGGCGCAAGATTCGCGTTAAAACTCTCGACCGCTACTTCCAAGCGGACAATATGGTCATGCGAGATCACAGCGAAACCGGGAATCGACAATTCGCCACCCAGATCGAACAGATCGTGCTGTACGGCAGTGACGCATTGCGCGATAGCGGGCGGCAACTCTTCGGTAAGCAGCATGCCCAGCACGGAGTTGAGTTCATCCACGGCCCCGATAGCCTCGATCCGCGGCGAATCCTTGGCAACGCGGGTGCCATCGCCCAGGCCGGTCGTACCGGCGTCGCCTGTGCGCGTGACAATTTTGGAAAGACGATGGCCCATCGTGGTCAATCAGAGCAACTTAGTACGCATTCTCGGAGAAGCGGCGAGCGTAGCGAAGTATTGAGGGCCGAGCAAGCGACATTAGCAGGTAGGTCGTGTCCTTAGTTTGCTAGCATGCAGGCAGTCAGCGCGAAGAGAGGTGCCATGGATTCCGACGAGCAGGAATTGCCGCGCAACGCGGCGAACTACGCGCCATTGACGCCGCTGTCGTTCATCGCGCGCGCAGCGCACATCTGGCCGCAGCGAACCGCCGTCGTGCATGGCGCGCGGCGCTACACATGGGAGGAGAGCTACGCACGTTCGCGGCGGCTGGCCTCGGCGTTGGCGCAACGCGGCATCAATCGCGGCGATACGGTCGCGGCGATGCTCTCGAATACCCCAGAAATGATCGAAGCGCATTTCGGCGTGCCCATGTGCGGCGGCGTGCTGAACACCCTCAACACAAGGCTTGACGCGGAGGCCATCGCGTTCATGTTGCAACACGGCGAGGCGAAGGTCCTGCTGACCGACACCGAATTCGCGCCGATCGTCGCACCCGCGCTCGCTCGTCTCGCGCAAAGGCCGCTGGTCATCGACATCGTCGACGCGCTCTCGCCTGGCGGCGACTGTGTGGGCGAGACCGATTACGAAACATTCATCGCAACGGGCGATTCGGGATTTGCATGGCAGCCGCCCGAAGACGAATGGCAGTCGATTTCGCTTAATTACACGTCGGGCACAACGGGCAATCCGAAAGGTGTCGTGTACCACCACCGCGGTGCGTACCTAAACGCGCTGTCGAATATCATCGACTGGGGAATGCCGCGCCACTCGGTCTACTTGTGGACGCTTCCACTCTTCCATTGCAACGGGTGGTGTTTCGCCTGGACGATGGCGGCGAACGCGGGGACAAACGTGTGCCTGCGCAAGGTGGAAGCGCAGGCGATTTTCGATGCGATCCGCGCGCACGGAGTCACGCATTACTGCGGCGCGCCGATCGTGCATTCGCTGCTCATCAACGCACCCGAGGAGCTGAAACAGGGCATCACGCAAAAAGTATCGGGGCTGGTCGCGGCCGCCGCGCCCCCGGCGGCGATGATCGAAGGTATGGAACGGTTGGGCTTTGATCTGACGCACGTGTACGGCCTGACCGAGACTTACGGACCGGCGGCGGTGTGCGCCAAGCATACGGAATGGGAAACGCTGCCGATTGGCGAGCGCACCGAACGCAATGGCCGACAAGGCGTGCGCTATACGGTCGAGGAGGGCATGACAGTACTCGACTCAACGACGATGCGTCCCGTACCGCCGGATGGCGAGACGATGGGTGAGATCATGTTTCGCGGCAACATCACTATGAAGGGTTACCTGAAAAATCGGACAGCAACGCACGAAGCGTTCGCCGGCGGGTGGTTTCATTCGGGCGATCTGGCGGTGATGCAGCCGGATGGTTACGTAAAAATCAAGGATCGTTCAAAGGACGTGATCATCTCCGGCGGCGAAAACGTAAGTTCGCTCGAAGTCGAGGACGTGCTGTATCGCCATCCTGCGGTGTTGGCCGCGGCAGTCGTCGCGCAGCCCGATCCGAAATGGGGGGAAACTCCGTGCGCGTTCGTCGAGATAAGACCGGACGCCACCGTTAGTGAAGCCGAATTGACCGAGCATTGCCGGCTACACCTGGCGCGCTTCAAGGCCCCCAAAAAAATCGTGTTCGGCATGCTGCCCAAGACATCCACCGGCAAGATCCAGAAATTCCTGTTGCGCGAGCGTGCCAGATCCGCGAGCGCGATTGAGTAGCCGCGTGAGCGGCGAGCAGAGGCTCCCCGCAAGCGTAGCGACGCGGGGATGCGACCGGAGCGAATCGCGACTCGAGGCCGACATGCGACGCAATACTTCTCGCAACCATATCGGGAGGCCGAGGCAAGTCCGGATTACTAACGGCCTTTGTTATGCCCCACTATGGGAGCCACGAACCATGATTCTTGGTCACGTTTTCTGGGTTCTCGATACAACTTTCGGACGATCCTAATTGCATGTCGCAATAGGATTGCTACTTATCGTTGGGCGTCACTCAATCATGCTCGGACATCGGCCAATCGGCAGCGCACCACTTTCCAGCTCTGGTGATAATTTTGCGGCAACCTTTCCCGTCGATGATCGACGGCACGGTCAATCCATAATTGAAGTCGCTGCGGTAATCGATCGAGCGCTGATTGAACGCCTCGCTTGCTTCCCGGAAGATCTGCGCACGATTGATCGGCGTAGATTCGAAGAGGTTATTGCTGAACTTTTTGCCGGTTTTGGCTACGAGGTAGAACTGACGCAGCGCACGCGCGATGGTGGAAAGGACATTATTGCCGTGAAGCGTCGCGAGGTCGACTTACGGTTCCTGATCGAATGCAAACGTCCCGACCCAGGAAATCCGTGGCGTTGCTGCTGTGCGCGAACTGCTCGGAGTCAAAGTCGACGATCAAGCAACTAAAGCGATTCTTGCGACAACAACCTATTTCTCCCCAGATGCACAGCGGCTCTCCGAGCGCCATCGCTGGGAGCTAGAACTTCGCGACTTTGAGAGGATGCGACTTTGGATAGCGCAATATCTTGGCGGCCAAAGCTATCCGCCGTGACGCCCAACCAAGCGGTCAACCGGACGCCGATCTGCGTTAGGTCTTCGGCACGCGGTGGTGCCGGCGCCGGTTACCTTAATCGTTGGGCGTCATCGACGCTGCGTGAAGGCTTCCCACAATCGGCAGCTGAATGGAGGCTCAAGTGAGGCGGCGTAATGCACTGAGTCGGCTAGTCGCGCTCTCTGTTGCGGCCGCTTCCCCGCCCATCCGGCCGCAACCGATGCGACGTAAGTCCCCCGCGCGCGTCGCGATTCTGGATGACGCGCCACCGGCCATCCGTGCACATCTCTGGGCGAATTTTCGCAAGCGCCTAAGTGAACTTGACTACATAGAGGACAAGAACCTCGTGATCATCCCGCGCTCGGCAGGCGGCGATCTTCAGCGCCTCGACGCGCTGGCGGCAGAGGTTGTGTCGCTACAACCGGATGTGATTGTGACCGTGACTACCACCGCCGCTCTCGCCCTGAAGAAGGCAACGTCGTCGATCCCAATCGTGGCCGTGGGGCCGGCGGACCCCGTAAAGTCGGGCTTAGTCGCGAGCCTTGCTCGTCCCGGCGGGATCTTACCGGAGCATCGCCAAACCAAGCGGAGATTGCGGGGAAGTGGGCTGAGCTGCTGCGTGAGATCGTGCCGGATGCGAGATCGGTCGCATATTTGACGGATCGCGGTAATCCTGGAGAGATGCTGGTGTTCCGCGAACTTGAGAGCCGTGCGCGCCCGCTCGGACTACAAGTGCACGCGCTGGACGCCGTTACCACGGAGAATGTTGATAAGGCGTTCGCCGCCATTGTGGCGAACCGAATGGATGCACTCATCGTCGCCACGACCGCTTCGCTGCTCGGACAGCGCAAGCAAATTGTGGACGAGGCGGCCCGAGTTCGAGTCCCTGCAATTTATGCGCGCAAGGATTATCCCGAGGCAGGTGGCTTGCTTTCCTACGGAACCGATACAGAAATGCTGTTCTTGCGCGCGGCAGACTACGTGAATCGTATTCTGCGGGGTGCCAGTCCAGCGGAGCTGCCATTCGAAATGGCATCAACCTTCAAGTTGGTGTTGAACATGAAGACCGCGCGGACCCTTGGCTTCAACATTCCGCAATCGATTCGAATCCGCGCTGACGAGACCATCGAATGACGAGCCACGCTTCGATTTGAACGTCATGATCCGTCCATGTACAGCGCCGGAGCTACCAGGCTGGCTCGAGCTGCGATTGGCACTCTGGCCTCACCATGATCCGCAGGTTCATCTTGGTGAGATGGCCCAGTTCTGTGCAGCACCAGCTCGCTATGGCCAGTTCATTGCGCACACGGCAACTGGCGATTCGCAAGGCTTTGTCGAGGTCGCCTTGCGCAGTGACTACGTGAACGGGACACGAAGTTCTCCGGTGGCGTTTCTGGAGGAAATCTACGTTAAACCAGAGAGCCGGCGGCGCGGCGTCGCGCGTTCGCTTGTTGCTGTCGCAGAGGATTGGGCCCGCTCGCGCGGGTGTACAGAGTTCGCTTCGGACGCGTCGCTTGCGAACGAAGCAAGCCACACCATGCACCGCGCTCTCGGGTTTGAAGAGACGCAGCGAGTGGTGTACTTTCGTAAGTCGCTCGTCCGAGAATGACGCCCAACCCGGCGCTCAAGCGGACCGGCCGGCACGTGGCTTCGCCGGAATTTGCGCAGCCACGAACTGAACGCGGTGGCAAGGCTGATTGAAGAACATCGGGAAGAAATTGAGAGGAATGGCATGAGCACTTTGGCCGAGAAAATTGAACCGCTAGCGGTAGACGTCTCCTTTACGGAAGACGCCCTGCGGGTGGTCCTTGCTGACGGCCGAGAGGTTTCCGCTCCATTGCAGTGGTTCCCCCGGCTGCTACGTGCCACGCCGGAGCAGCGCACGAAGTGGGAACTGATCGGCGACGGCATCGCCATTCACTGGCCACACGTCGACGAGGACATTGAGGTCGAGAGTCTTTTGGCTAAGTGATCGGCCCAACCCGGCGGTCAACCGGACGCCGATCTGCGTTACCTCTTCGGCACGCGGGGGTGCCGGCGCCGGTTACCTTATCGTTGAGGCTGTAGAAAAACGCCTTTTCACGCGTAGAGACCGACCGTCGTGCGTCCTCACACACGGTTGCAAACGAGGCAGGGAATTTTTGTGAGACGACGCTGCTGACGCGATTAAGGCTTGGTGTCGTGTCTCGGCGCGTCTTGGTCTTCGCGGGAGTGCGTAAGCACCGATCACGATGCGCGCAAGGCACGCAGTCGCGCTGCGCACCTTGGAAGCGCACGACCGCGTAACCGTTGATAACCCCGCGCCCATGGCGGTACAACGACTTCCCTGCCGGGCAGACACAAGTCTTGGCCTCGGCGTCGTAGGTGAAATCGCTGGGCTGATAGGTTGAAGTTTCTTCGCGGTTTTCGCTTTATCGTGCAGTGGATCGGGCGTTTCCTTATGCCGATCCTGTGTCGCAAAGCGCTCATCGCGTCCGCGCATACCGTTGTCAGCGATGAGTGCCACTCCTCTGGTCGGAAGTCGAGACGCTTTCGCGGTCGGGTGTTGAGTTTGTGGGCAATGACGTTGCACTCATGCTGGGGTGAGTGTAGCCATGCTGGTGCGCTTGGGCGGTACTGTGCCATTGGTGTTTACATTGGTGCCGCGTTCCCAGGCGTGATGGGGCGTGGCGAAAAGGCACCGCATGCCCCGCTGCACTCGGCGGTCACGGCCCTGGCGGCGGGGCCGGCGACGGCAGCGACCGCAGCGCCGGCAAAGCCCGCTCCGGCGGCCGAACCGCTCCACCGCGCGGCCTCCCGCTACACCTCCCCGCCCTGCGCCTGGCCCGCATCGATGCTGCATTGCCGCTCCGCTGCCCGCTCTGTCAGGTAATGTGGGCATGCTCGGTGGGCATTACGCAGGATACTTTCCGGTGCAGGACCCTGCCGCGCTGGCTTTGATGCGTAGGCGCTGCTTGGAGGGGTCGCAATTTTACCGGTCGCTGGTGGAGCAATGCGCGGCACGTGCGCCGTGGTTTACGCCGGAGGCTGGGCGCTCGGCGCTGCTGGCGGCACGCGACCGGCATTCCTGGCAGCGAACATGCGCACTGATCGCAGATCCGACAGAAGCGTTTCCGAATTTACAATGGAACTCGGTAACTGACAAATGGGACCACTTCTGCTAAGACCGGACATTACCGCGTTGCCGTGTACTTCGATTGCGATGACCACCGCTGCTCCATCGCGTCTCACTCCGATGGCCTGGCTGATCACGCCGGCGCTGTTGCTGTTCGTGCTGTTCTTCGTGCTGCCGTTTGGCGTCATGGCGGTGATGTCGTTCTTCTCGGCCAACCCGGTCAGCAATCCCAATGCCGTGCTGACGACGCGCCACTACGAACGCTTCATTGAGGATTCGGCCGACATCTTCCACGACGCGCTGTGGGCGACGCTGCGCATCGGGCTCGTCACCACCATCGTGGCGCTGCTGATTGGCTATCCGCTGGCCCATTGGATGGCGCGCATGCGGTCGCGACTCGGTCATGCGCTGGTTCTGATGGCGGTGATCGCGCCGATGCTGACCGGCATCGTCGTGCGCACCTTTGCTTGGATGACGATCCTGCAGGACAAGGGGGTCATCAACACCACGCTGATGTCTTGGAGCTTGATCGAGAAGCCGTTGCCGCTGATGTACAACGAGTTCGGCACGGTGCTGGCGCTGGTCCACATCTACGTGCCGTTCATGGTGCTGACTCTGGCCGGCGTGATCGGCCGCATCGACGAGCGGCTGGAGCAGGCCGCGCGCAGCCTCGGCGCCGGACGTCTGCGCGCCTTCGTCGAAGTGACGCTCCCCCTCAGCCTGCCTGGCATTCTCGCCGGTTCTCTGCTGGTGTTCGCGCTCTCGATCAGCGCTTACGTCACGCCCTCGATGATGGGTGGCACGCAGGTCCTGACCCTGCCCATGCTGATCGCCCAGCAGGTCGGCACCAGCTTCAATCCCGGTTTTGCCGGTGCGCTGGGCGTGATCCTGCTGCTCGTCTCCCTGGTCATCATCGTCGCCTATAACCGCATCCTGGCGCGCCTGTCGGGCGAGCGGGGGCTGGCATGACGGCGACGCTCCCCGTCAACCGTCGCCCGTTCGATGCGGGCCAAACCGCCTATGTGGCGCTGAACGCCGCGCTGCTGTTCTTCCTGCTGGCGCCGATCGCGGTGGTGGTCGTGTTCGCGCTCAATCCGACGCCGTATATTTCCTTCCCGCCGGTCGGCGTCACCCTGCGCTGGTTCCACAAATTCTTTGCCGGCGCCGATTTCATGAACGCGCTGTACCTGTCGTTGTGGACCGCCACTTGCGTTCTGGTGCTGTCGATCGCGATCGGCGGCAGTTGCGCGCTGGCGCTGGCGCGGGGCAATCTGCCGGGGCGGGGTTGGCTCACCGCGTTTTTCATGTCGCCGCTGATGCTGCCGGCGATCCTGACTGGCCTCGCGCTGTTCCAGTCCTACCTGCTAGCGGGGATCGGTCGCCCGGTTTGGGGCCTGATCCTGGGCCACACGCTGATCGCCGTGCCCTATGTGTTGCGCACCACTCTGGCCGTTCTGTACAATTTCGACCGGCGCATCGAGGAGGCGGCGGCCGTTCTTGGCGCGAGTCCGACGCGCGTGTTCTTCGAAGTGACCTTGCCGCTGATCCGCCCGGGTGTGTTCGCGGGTGGCGTGTTCGCCTTTATCGTCTCGTTCGATCAGTTTCCCGTGTCATTGTTTTTGGTGGTCCCGAACGGCGAGACCCTGCCGGTGGTGCTCTTCAACTACATGAAATACGACCTCGACGGCGCCATTGCCGCGGCCTCGATGGTTTCGATCTTGCTCGCTTTGTCCGTCGTGCTCGCGCTCGAGAAGCTGATCGGTCTCAAAACCCATGTTAAGCTCTGATGGGAGCGGGAGGAAACCATGTCCATTCTTCGTTCGATTTCGCGTCGCAAGGCATTGCGCATCGGCGCCGGGCTTGCCGCCGCCGCGGCGATGGGCGCGCCGGCGATCCTTCACGCCCAGACCCGCACGCTCAAGATCACGACCTGGGGCGGCAAGTGGGGCGAAATCATGAAGGCGACGGTCCTGCCGGCCTTCGAGAAGGAGTTCAAATGCAACGTTCAGGCCGACCAGGCCTTTCCGTTCATGCCCAAGCTGCAGGCCAGCCCCAGAAACGACCCGCTCTACGACGTCCTCCACACCAACTCCAACGAGCAGTGGGGCGCGCTGACCGAAGGGCTGGTGGTCGACAAGATTTCGGTCAAGGACGTACCCAACATCGTCGATGTCTTCCCCTATGCCGTCAGCGACAAGATCGTGGGCGTCTCGATCTTTACCAGCGCCATCGGGTTGGGCTTTCGCACCGACAAAGGGCTGACCAAGCCGACCTCTTGGAAGGACCTCGCCGATCCAAAGCTGGCCGGCGCGCGCGGCGGCTACATCATCCCGGTCAACAGCCTCGGCCAGGCCCATCTGATGATGCTGGGTAAGGTCTACGGCAAGGGCCTCACTGACCTCGACGCCGCCTACCGGGCGCTCGAGGCGCTGAAGCCGATCAAGCTGGTCGATTTCACCGGTCAGATGGAGAAGATGCTGCTGGCGGGCGAGGTGTCGATGGGCGTCATCCACGACAGCGGGGTCTATCGCTACGACGGCACCAACCAGCCGGTCGATTTCGCCATCCCGTCCGAGGGCGTGCTGGCGCTGGAGCAGGTGCTGAATGTCACGCCAGGCTCTAAGGTGAAGGACCTGGCCTTCGCCTATATCGACTACATGCTGCGGCCCAACGTGCAGAAGGTCCTGGCGGAGGGCGTGTGGTACTCGCCGTCGAACAAGAAGGTGAAGCTCGACGCCAAGTACGACGCCAAGCTGTTCACGACCGAGGCAAAGGTGGCGCAGCTCATCCAGCCCGACTGGAAATGGTACAACGCACGCAAGGACGATATCGACGCGCGCGTCACCAAGATCCTCAGGGGCTGAGACGCTGACTTCCGCCGCCATCCGGCTGGAGCAGGTCACCAAGATCCTCAAGGGCTGAGACGCTGACTTCCGCCCCCATCCGGCTGGAGCAGGTCAGCAAGACCTTCGACGGCCGAGTCGTGGCCGTCGACGATGTCACACTCGACATCGAAGCTGGCGAGTTCTTCGCTTTGCTGGGCCCGTCGGGCTGCGGCAAGACCACCAGCCTGCGCATGATCGCGGGCTTCGAGCTGCCCGATACCGGCCGCGTTCATGTTGGCGGTCGCGACATCACCGATCTGCCGGTGCACCGGCGCGAGATGGGCATGGTGTTCCAATCCTATGCGCTGTTCCCCCATCGCACCGTGGACGAGAACGTGGCGTTTGGCTTGCGCATGCGCAACGTGCCCAAATCCGACATCGAGCGGCGCGTGGCGGCGGCGCTCGCGCTCGTGGCCCTCACCGGGCTGGAGGAGCGCAAGCCCGGCCAGCTCTCCGGTGGCCAGCAGCAGCGTGTGGCCTTGGCCCGTGCGCTGGTCGTCGAGCCGCCCGTGCTCCTATGCGACGAGCCGTTGGGTGCCCTCGACCGCAAGCTGCGCCAGCAGATGCAGTTCGAGCTAAAGGAGTTGCAACGGCGCCTCGGGGTGACGCTGGTCTTCGTCACTCACGACCAGGAAGAAGCCCTGGCAATGAGCGACCGCATCGCCGTCATGAACAAGGGCCGGATCGAACAGATTGGCACGCCGACCGAGATCTACGAGAAGCCTCGCACACGCTTCGTCGCCGACTTCATCGGCGAGATCAACCTGCTCGATGACTCTAGCCGCGCCCGTGCCTTGCGACCCGAGAAGATCCGCCTGGTCGTGGCCGACGGCGCACGCCTGTCGGGCCGCATCGAGACCGCGAATTTTGTCGGCGATGCCACGCTCTACCGCATTCGCGGCGACAACGGCCGAACCATGCTGGCGCGGGAGACCCATGCCGGCGAGCGCAGTCGCCGCCAATCGGGCGACCGCGTCGGCATGGCGTGGAACGATGACGACGCGGTGATGCTGGAAGGATAAGCGCGCGGCGAACCTCTTCCGCCCTTCGGGCAACCTTCCCCCTCAAGGGGAGGCATCGATTTTTCTTTACCTTTCCCCGCGGAGGGAAGGGAGCACGCAGCGACGAAAGGGGAATCATAGGACCATGACCCGCACTTTGGGCATCGTCACGATAGGTCAGGCGCCGCGAGTTGATATCGCCGCGCTCTTCGCTGCACACGCGCCAGCCGGCACGAAGGTGATTCTGCGCGGCTGCCTCGACGGCATGTCCGATGCCGAGATCGAGGCGATCAGGCCCGAATATGGCGGCGACACGCTCTACACGCGCCTGCGCGGCGACCGCGACGTCAAGATTTCCAAGAAGGCTGTGATCGCCGGCTCCCCCGGCGTGCTGGCGCGGTTGCGGGAGGATGGTGCGGACGTCATCGTCTACGCCTGCACCGGAGACTTTCCGCCGATGCAGGGCGATCAGGGCGTGCTGTTTCCGTCGCGCGTGCTGAATGGACTGGCGGCAGGCCTCTTGCCGCGCGGCCGGCTGGGCATTCTGATTCCGCTGGCCGAGCAGGTCGAAAAACTCGTGTCGAAATGGGCGCGTCCTGGTCTGGAAATCGTTGCCGAAGCCCTGGCGCCCAGCGCCGATGCCGCCGAAGCGGGTGCCGCCGCCCGCCGGCTGGCCGCCTGCGCGCCCGATCTCGTGGCCATGGATTGCATGAGCTACACGCCCGCGACTAAAGCTTGGGTGAAGCCGGCGTTGGGCGTGCCAACCCTGCTCGCCATCACGGCGACCGGTCGGGTGCTGCGCGAGATGCTGGACTGATCGCGTGACGAGCAACGCACCCTTGAGCGCCAAATGCATGTCGTCGGCGGAGGCCCCGCCGCCCTGATGCTGGGTTTTCTTCTGGCGCGCGCCGGAGGTGCGCGTCCTGGTGCTGGAGAAGCACGACGATTTCGTGCGCGGTTTTCGCGACAATGCGTGGTTCCTTTGTCAGCGAAGCGGTCCCCGGCTATATAGAAGCGCTACAGGAAAGAAGCAAGCGGATGGCCCTGCGCGAGATCACGCTCGACGACATCGAATCCCTCGCGGTGGGGGCCTGGGTACTGGGCACCGGCGGCGGCGGCAGCCCCTATCTCGGGCTGCTGAACATGCGCCAGCTGTACGCTGAGGGATACCGTGTCGAGCTGATGGCCGTGGACGACCTCTTGGACGACGACTGGGTCGCCGCCGTCTCCAACATGGGCGCGCCCCTGGTCGGCCAGGAGCGACTGACCGACAGCCGCACCATCGCCCGCGCCGTCGATCTGATGGAGCGTCATACCGGCTGCCGTTTTCGCGGCATCATGGCGCTGGAGATCGGGGGCGGAAACGCGATCCAGCCGCTGATGGCTGCGGCGCATCTGAAACGCCCGGTGATCGATGCCGACATGATGGGCCGCGCCTATCCGGAAGCGCAGATGACCTCGGTCGCGGTGGGCGATCTGGTGCCCTATCCGTTGACCACGGTCGACGTGCGTGGGCTCGAATCCGTGGTCGATAAAGTGCCGACGTGGAAATGGATGGAGCGGGTCAGTCGCAAGATCTGCGTTGAGTACGGCTCGATCGCCTCGACCTGCAAGGCGCCGCGCAGTGGTGCCGAGGTCAAGAAATGGGCTATCCACGGCACAACGACCAAGTCGATCGCCATCGGCCATGCGGTGCGCGAGGCGCAGCACAGGCATGAGGATCCGATCGCCGCGATTCTGTCGGTCGAGCCGGGCAAGGTGCTCTATCGCGGCAAGGTGGTCGACGTCGAGCGACGCGCCACCGAAGGATTTTTGCGCGGTCGCACACGCTTCGACGGCATGGACGACTGGCGAGGGGCCGCCATGGAGCTCGCCTTCCAGAACGAATGGATCGTGGCCTGGCTCGACGGCAAACCGATCGCCATGTCGCCCGATCTGATCTGCGTGCTCGACAGCGTGTCGGGCGAGGCGGTCGGCACCGAGACCATCCGCTACGGCCAGCGCGTCACGGTGATCGCGCTGCCGCCGCCGCCGGTCTTCCTCACCCCCAAAGGCCTGCAGCATGTCGGCCCGCGGGCTTTCGCCTACGACATCGACTTCAAGAGTGTTTTTTCCGCATGAGACGCATAGGCGTCGATGTCGGCGGCACCAATACCGACGCCGTCCTGATCGAGGAAGGCAAGGTCGTTCGGGTGGTCAAGGCGCCGACCAGCGAGGACGTGACCACGGGCATCCTCGAGTCGCTCGCCAAGCTCGGCGAGACCGGGGTGCTCAAGGAGGCGTCCGGCGCGCTGAAGCGCATCGACGGCGTGATGATCGGCACCACGCACTTCATCAACGCCGTGGTCCAGCGCCGGCATCTGACGAAAGTGGCGGCCCTGCGGCTCGGGCTGCCGGCCTCGGCGTCGCTGCCGCCGTTCTGCGACTGGCCGGAGGATCTCGCGGCCCTAGTGCGCGGTGGTGTGTGGATGGTCGAGGGTGGCCACGAATATGACGGAAGGCCGTTCATGCCGCTCGACGAGGCGGAGGTCACGCGTGCGGCACGGGAGATGCGGGCGGCCGGCCTGAAATCGGTCGGCATCTCCTCGATCTTCTCGCCCCTCGATCCCAGCCATGAGCGGCGCGCGGCCGAGCTGATCGCGGCGGAGATTCCCGACGCGTCGATCACCTGTTC
>JBBJMT010000016.1:0-72581 GCA_037719965.1 Casimicrobiaceae bacterium
AGCCCGACGCGCAACGGTCGCGCCCTGGCTGCCGCGTTCAAGGAGGGCGAGTGAGAGAGTCGGCCGCAGGCAAAGGCGCGCAGCGCCCGTCGGCTCTCGACCGAGCAGAGCCCGACGCGCAACGGTCGCGCCCTGGCTGCCGCGTTCAAGGAGGGCGATGACTCTACGCGCGGGGACCGGACGACGGCGCCGGGCCGGACAGCGGGCTTGCGAGCGGGTCCGGAAACGGCGCCAGCGCGCCACCGACGATTGCTTCCAGAATCCCCGTCTCGCGCTCGTTGACCGTATGGAGAAAGTCAGCGGCGCCGTGCATCGCGCGAAAGGCGGCAAAGCCGCGTTCCAGGAAATCCTGTAGGGGTGCAAGCCCTGCAAGCCGCGCCGGCTGTCGCATCATTGACAATGCCGCGCGAACCAGCGGCTTGTCGACATGACGATCGAGCGCGGCGCCGACGTCGACAATCAGCTTGATCTGGCGGCGCCGCAGTGGAAAGTTGGCGGCGCGCCGGTAGGCCTTGCAATATTCAGCGACGGTAAATTGTGCTGTTCGCGGCAACCGCGAAAGCAGCGCGCGATCGAGTTCTTGCGACAACGCGCTCAATTCCATCGCGTGCGCCACCGTTCCCACGACGGCTTCCGGCAGTATGCGGACCATGATCGGCACGACGCGCGCAAGTTCGTGGTCGCGCTGGCGAGTATCGGTCGGTCCGTATAGATCGTTCTGAAAATACGCGATGGCGCCTGCGTAGCGAGGATCGGCCGCCAGATCCGCGTACGTGCCCCGTAGCCGCCGTCCTTGCCACAGGGCGAGCCGGTCGAGCGCGCCGGCGAGAATCGGATTAGCCGCTCGCTCGCCGTGTAGCCGGTGCACGCGAGCGAGCTCGCGGATCAACGCAGCTTGGGGCTCGGAGGTGGATGCGCTCGAAGACACGTCAAACTAGCCGCAGCTTGGAATCGAATGCCTGAAGTCTAGCCGATGCGTCGCGTGTCGGTCGTGCTTTGAGCGCCGTATTAGATTGTTCACCCTACAGTGGGCGGGATATTCTCTCGCGAGCATCGCAGCCGGGAGGCGGCGGCGTTCTCGTTGCAAGGTTTCACCAAGGATTTGCCGATGATTTCCCGTCGCACGTTTATCGCCGCCGGTCTCGCGGGCACCACCGCACTCGTTGCGCGCGCTGGTTGCAACGTCCGCACTCTCGCGCAACGGCGGTGGCACGACGCGCGCTCGACACCGACGGCGAAGCGATCATGACGGCGATCCTGCCAGTGCTGCTCGCCGGCGCGCTGCCGACAGCGGTTGGCGAGCGCAGTGCGGCTGCCGCAGAAACGTTGACGCACATCGACGCAGCGATCGCCGGTTTGCCTCCGTCGGCGCAAACGGAGCTCGCCCAACTTTTCGCACTGCTGGCGTTGCCGCCTGCACGCATCGCGTTCGCCATCAACTCGCGAATCTGTATGTCTTCGACGGGTCGCTGTTTCCGACATCCACCGGCGCTAATCCGCAGCTCTCGATCTACGGTGTCGTTGCGCGCCTTGCGAGTGCGCTTGCCTCCACACTTGTGCCTTGAAATGCTGGACGCGAAAGCGTTGTCGATTAAGGCGATTGCTCTAGGAAATTTCGGTAAATTGGTGGTGCCGCGAAGATTTCATCCGCTTTGCGAAATCACCTAAGGAGAAATGAATATGCGCAGCACGATCCAGTTCCGCAGCTTAACGACTGGTCGCGCAACCGTGCTGCGTCCTCGTTTATGCAAGCGCGTTAAATCTCAACCTCCGAACACGCCTGCCGCGACGGCAGCCTCGTCCGGGTCTAGATTCCCATCGCGCGGCCATGATGCCATCAGCGTCGTCAACAGCAGTGTGTCGAACTCGGACCCAAACCGCGCGATGATGCGCTCAGGATCCGGGCAGAGCCCTCGATCGGTCAGCAGACCGAACTGCACGGCCCCGTCATAAGAGAGGATCGAGACGCCCATGCCGATATCTCCCGATTGCGGCACCCAGAACATCAGGCTGTCGATTTTCGCGCCGGCCACGTAAAGGGGTTGCTGCGGTCCGGGACGTTGGTCATCACGGCCGAAGCCTTGCGCGAGAGCGCGTGCAGCAATGCTTCCTGCAGCGCTTTCGGTCCCGTCCCCATCGCCGCGAGCACGCCCATCGCCAGAATGGGTTGATACGATCCTTTGAGCGCATGCATGTTCGCGCGCACCGCGTATAACCGCGCGACCGGATTTTCGATGCCAATGGGGAGGTCGAGAAAAACCAGCCCGAATCTGTTGCCGAGCTGGCAGGCTTCCTCCATCGGCCGCAAGTTGACGGGTACCAGAGCGCGCAAGGTCACGCCTGTTACTGCATCACCCTTTTCCGCAAGATAGCGGCGAATCGCGCCCGCCACGCACGACAGCATCACGTCGTTGACTGACGCACCCAGCGCGCGACCTAAGGTTTTGACCTCGGAGAGCGGCAACGGCTGCGCCCAAGCGACTCGTTTTGCCTTACCCGGCGCGCCCTTGAAGCGCGTTGGCGAATCTTTCGGCATCCGCGCCAATTTGGCAATCTCCGTGGTAAAGGCGCTGCCTCGCGCCGCGAGCGCGGCAGCCTTTGCGGGATCGGCCAGCAGAGCCGCTCCTTTTTCCAGAAGGATGGAACCGACTTTCAACGCGGCGTTCAATGTGTTCCGCGAACGCCCCGACGCACGATCGGATTCCCTGCGCGCGCGTGCTTCCGGGGCGAAGGGCATCGCGGGAGGACATCGGGCGATGCATCGGTCATCGAAAGCATCACCCGCACCAGCGCCATGCCATCCGCGTAGCTGTGGTGGATGCGGGCGATGAGCGCGCTGCCGCCACCGTAGTTGGCGATGAGATGAAACTGCCACATTGGTCGCGCGCGCGACAGCGGAGTGGCGATGAGCTTCGACACGTACCGCTGCAACTCGCTTTGCCCGGCGCGACCCGGCAAGCGTGCCGAGGCAACGTGCCGACTCAAGTCGAAATGAGGGTCCGTCTCCCAAAAAGCGCCACCCGGCGCTTCGACGGCGCGTTGTCTGAACCGCGCGAAGACCAGGAAGCGCTGACGTACCAACTCCCGCATGCGCTTTAACTCAACCGGTTCGCGAAACAGCAGCACGCCGCAGATCATCATCAGATTATGCGGTCGGTCCATCCGTAGCCACGCGGTATCCACGGCGGACATCTTTTCGCGCGTCGAGTCCAAGGGCATCTAGTGCTGACAAAGGTAGAAACGCTTTTGCGCTTTTGCGCTGTTACGCGTGGCTTCGTGCTTGCGCTAAAGTAGCATGCGCGCAGGTAGCCCCAACCCGCACGAGCCCGAGGAAAAAGCCATGGCCATACCCAAGAAGGACGACCTCAAAGCTAAGTTCGATGCCGCAGCGGCAGCAGCGAAACAAACCAGAAAAAAGCCCGACAACGCACGCTGCTCAAGCTGTATTCGCACTACAAGCAGGCGACCGACGGCGACGTCACAGGGGATCGTCCCGGTGGGTTCGATTTTGTCGGCGGCGCAAAATACGACGCGTGGTCCAAATTGAAGGGAATGAGCCGCGAAGACGCCATGACCGGCTATGTGAAGCTGGTGGACAAGCTTAATCGAGAGTAGGACGTAATCCCAGCGGATCCTCGCCGCACCTCTCGGCCTCGCTTTGGCGATGCTAGACCATTTGCGCTCAAGCCTTGTCGGTCTGCACGCGCTTGGCCGCAGCGCGCACGGTTCTTTTCGCCGACTTGGCGGTTGTCGCGTCGTCGGTCCCCGTCGATCCCTCGTTCGTTGGGCGCCGAGACGCTGACTGGGCGCCTCGCGCGCCACCCGCCTTGGTCAGGTCAGCGACGGCCAGCGCCAGCGCATCGACGCGCTGTTCCAGGCGCTTCACGTCGTCACGCGTGGAGACCCCGAGTTTCGACAATGCGCGCGCGACGCGATCCTCGAACACCTGCTCTAACTTGTCCCAGGTGCCGCCGACGTTTTTCTGCACCTCGGCGAAACTCGTCCGGGCCGCTCCGCGTGCGGCGGCGGCCGTGTCGGCCGCAGCACGGCGCGTCTTCGATTCGACCGCCTCGCCTTGCTTGACCAGTGTGTCGAACACTTTCGCACCCTCTTCTTGTGCGCGCGAAAATGCGCCCAGACCCGCGAGCCAAATCTGCCGGGACGAATCGAGCACCGCCTGCGAAATATCCTTTGCCTGCTCGAACGTCCTGCCGCCTGTCTTGCCACCTAAGTCCGCCTTCGCCTTTTTCAACATCCTAAGTTCTCCCGTGGTAACTAGCGTCCCGACCTCGCCCACCGAGTTCGTCCGGCGCTTAAACTCATTCTATGCGCGGCGCCTAGAGCAATGGTACTAAAGGCGGATACGCACAGAGAAGCTGCGTCGCGTTTCAGAAGTTCCAAGCGTCGAAAGAGAAAATCTCGGAGGTACAATCGCCGCGCGCTTGATGGCGCCGCGTTCGTGCACGCCTAGTGTAGGCGGCGGTAAGAATGAACCGCAGCAATCTGGGAGGAAACCTTGACCCATTTCGTGAGCGGCGCAACCGGGTTCATCGGCGGGTTTCTCGTTCGCAATCTATTGCGACGTGGAAAACCGATTTACGTTCTAGTCCGTCGCGGGTCGGCGAAAAAACTCGAGGCGCTGCGCGAGCAATGCTACGCCACCGAAAACCAGTTGATTCCAGTCATCGGCGACCTTGGAGAAACCAATCTCGGCGTATCTGCCGCCGATAGGAAGAAACTTAAAGGCAAAGTCGAACATTTTTTCCATCTTGCCGCCATCTACGACCTGAAGGCGAGCGCGCAGGAGCAAGAGGCGGCCAACGTCGAAGGCACTCGCCATGCGGTGCAATTCGCCGACACAATCGCCGCCGGGTGCTTTCACCATGTGAGCTCGATCGCCGCGGCCGGCTTATACGACGGCGTCTTTCGCGAGGACATGTTCGAGGAAGCGGAAGACCTCGATCATCCGTACTTCAAGTCCAAGCACGACGCCGAGGGTGTGGTTCGTCGCGAGTGCAAACGACCGTATCGCATCTATCGTCCCGGATTCGTTGTCGGCGATTCGAAGACGGGATACATCGACAAGATCGATGGTCCGTACTATTTCTTCAAGCTCATCCAGAAGCTGCGTGCTGCGCTTCCCCCATGGATGCCGATGCTCGGCATCGAAGGCGGCCGAATCAATATCGTACCCGTCGACTTCGTCGCCAGTGCCCTTGAGTACCTCGCGCACAAAAAAGGCCTCGACGGCGAGTGCTTTCACCTGACCGATCCGGAGCCCCAACGGATCGGCGAAGTGCTCAACATTTTTGCGCGGGCCGGCCATGCACCGCAAATGACACTGCGGGTGAACGCGCGAATGTTCGGCTTCATCCCGGCACCCATTCTGTACGGTCTCGGCTCGCTGTCTCCGGTCAAGCGGATGGTCAAAGCGGTATTGACCGATCTTGGCATTCCCAAGGATGTTTTTCAGTTCGTCAATTGGCCCACGCGCTACGACAACCGGGCGGCGGCGCAAGCGCTGAAGGGGTCCGGCATCTCCGTGCCGCCGCTCGAAACGTATGCTCCGCAACTTTGGGACTACTGGGAGCGTCACCTCGATCCCGACCTCTTCGTCGACCATTCGCTGTCCGGGCGCGTGAAAGGGCGAGTCGTGGTCGTGACCGGCGCCTCATCCGGCATTGGCCGCGCGACGGCGTTAAAGCTCGCCGACGCGGGCGCGCGCGTGATGCTTGTCGCGCGCGGCGAGGAGAAGCTCGTCGCAACCAAGGAGGAAATCGACAAGTCCGGCGGGCGCGCGTACATGTATCAGTGTGACGTCTCCGACATGGCCTCCTGCGACGCGCTGGTCACCGCGGTGCTCCACGAGCACGGATCATGCGACTTCCTAGTCAACAACGCGGGACGCTCGATTCGGCGCGGGATTGTGAATTCGTTCGACCGCTTTCACGACTTCGAGCGCACGATGCAACTGAACTATTTCGGCGCCATCCGTCTGATCATGGGGTTCTTGCCCAAGATGATCGAGCAAAAGCGCGGCCACATCATCAACATTTCATCGATTGGAGTACTCTCCAACGCGCCGCGCTTTTCCGCTTACGTCGCATCGAAATCTGCGCTCGACTCCTTTTCGGCGTGCGCTTCGTCGGAGTTTGTCGACAAGGGCGTCTTTTTCACGACGATCAACATGCCGCTGGTCCGCACCCCGATGATTGCGCCCACGAAGATGTACGAAAACGTGCCGACGTTATCGCCGGAAGAAGCTGCGGGGCTGATCATTGAAGCGATTGTCTACAGGCCCGTGCGCATTGCGACGCGCCTGGGCATCTTCGGCGCAGTGTGCCACGCGATCGCCCCGAAGCTGACGCAAATTCTGCTCAATACGGCATTCCACATGTTTCCGGATTCCGTCGCCGCGCAAGGCAAGAAGGGCGGCGCCGGCTCGCGGGAACTTACGCCCGAGCAGATGGCATTTGCGCAACTGACGCAGGGAATTCACTGGTAGGACCGGCAGCACGTTTGATCTCGGCGGCGATCCGCTCGTAAACGTCGGGGTCGTTCAACAAGGCGTTGTGACCGATGCCGGTGAGCGCAATGTTCTCGGCGCCCTCAAGCAGCGACGACGTTTGCGGCGTGACCATCGAATCGTGCCACGACCAGAGCGACACGACCGGCACCCCGGCGGTCGTGCTCTCGCCGTCGCGATTCAGGTCGGTGAGCCAGGCACTTCCCGGCCTCATTTCGGATAGTCCGCGCCCTCCCATCAGATAGGCGTGCATGCTGCCTTGGTGTGGCGAGCCGATGGTGATGAGGCGGCGGATGTCCGTTCCGCCGAACCTGCGCAGGTACGCCCTGCTGATGAGACCGCCCATGCTGTGGGCGACCAGCACCACCTGCGTGCTGCCAGTCGCCTTGCGGACCCCATCGATCTTCACGGCAAGCTGTTCGGCGAAGTGCTCGATCGATGCCAATGGCGGACCGTAGGAAAGCGCATACACAGGGCGTATGGCTTTGCGCTCGAGATAGCGGCGGAACGGAGACCAGACGCCGGCGTTGCAGCCAACTCCGTGCACCAGCAGCACCGGCAATTCCGACGGAGCGGGATCGGGGTCGCGCATCAGAAAACGGTAACCGATCATCCGCGGCGCCGACTTCGCAAGCGCCCAGAATTCGTTGACGAAGAGGCGCAGTCGTGCGGCGGCCGTCAATTGGATATCGTCCGGACGCTCTGCGCGAAACACCCATGCGAGCGCGAACCACAGGCAAGTAAAAGCAAACGGGACGGCGAGATAGGCCAACGGTAGCCCGATAACGAAAGGCCAAACCGACGCACCTTGCGCGATTGCGTGCACGGCCCACGTCCCGTACCCAGCGAGCCCGCTGAGAACAAGCAACCCCAGAACCAGCGCCGTCCACATAAGCCGATGATAAATGCGTCGCGGAAGAGAGGAAGCGCGCCTTCAAGTCGTTTGCACAACCCCGTGGGCACGCCAACTGCGCAGTGCGCCGGCGAGCGAAGCCAAGTCGGGAATCAAAATGACACCTGACATGGTCCTGCGCACCCTGCGCGTCATTTCGCCACCTGCCCACAGCGCCATTTGCGGCGGAAGCACTTTACGCAGTGTCGCCAACCCATCGGTCGCCTGTCGCACCGGAAAGGCGGCGGAGAACGAAAGCGCGACGATATGGATCTTGTGCGCAACCGCTGCCCGCCGGATGTCTTCCAGCGGAGTTTGCGGTCCAAGCGAGAGACACTCGACTCCTTCGGGCACCAGCATCGCCTCGACCATCAGCAGGCCCAGACTGTGCTGCTCGGTCGGAAACGTCGTCAGCAATATTCGAGGAACGCCCGTTTGACGGCGGAAGGCGTTGATCGCCGTACGCAGTGCGATCTGCAACTGCTCGGTATACAGATGCTCTTCGAATACCTGCAACTCGCCGCGCATCCACGCGTCGCCAATAGTGCGATTCAACGGCGTAACCGTGTCGAGCACGAACCGTTGCAGCCCTTGTCGCATCAGCAGGTTGGCCAGCATGTGCTGCAGCGACCCCGCATCGTGCGACTGCACTATCGCGAGTACGTCGCGCTCGAGTACTGGCGCTGACTCGCCGTCGCGTAGCTTGGCGCGCGCGTCAGCCATAGCGTTGAGCTCGGCCAGCGAGAGCACGATGATCTTGCCGGGTCGTAATCCGACGTCCATCAAGCGCTTGACCGCGCGCAACTTACCGATGTCCGCCGGTGAGTATTCGCGTTCGCCGTTATCGTCGCGGCCAGGTTTGGGAAATCCATAGCGCCGCTCCCACATCCGCAACACGTCCTTCGATAACCCCGTCTCGCGTTCGACAGCGCTGATGTTGAGTGCAACGGTGGGGCGGTCCACTGCGGTCATTGTTCAGGACGCTAAAGTTGCCGGTTGCGAACAACTCGCCAAGCTACGCTGGCCATCGCGCGTTGTCTAGGAACAACAATAAGTGACGGGAGGATCCGACGGAGATGTACCGCCGCAAACTAAGCCGGCACAATGGCGTGCCGTCCCGGCTCACTATTGAAGGATGTCATGCGCTTTCCCCGTGGACGCTTCATCATCTGGATAGTCGTTGCCATCATCGCCACCCTCGGGGGGATTGTGCTGGTTCTCAATTTGCTCCCGGGCGAGAAGCAGGTCGAACAACGGATCCCCCGTCTCTACTCGGCCAATGAACCCGCCTATCAGCGCTCGATGGGCGTGCTTCTCGGTCCGGCCATCCTGCAAGGCAATCGAGTCGATACATTGCTCAACGGCGCGCAGATCTTTCCGGCGATGCTTGGCGAGATCGAAAAGGCGCGCCAGACGATCACCTTTGAAACTTACATTTACTGGGAAGGTGCGATCGGCGAGCAGTTCGCCGAGAAACTAGCGGAGCGGTCCCGCGCCGGAGTCAAGATCCACGTGCTGCTCGACTGGGTCGGCTCGCAGCGGATGAAGCCGGAGTTGCTGGATCGGCTGAAAGCCGCCGGTGTCGAGATCGAACGATACCACCCGCTTTCCTGGTACCACGTCGCGCGTCTGAACAATCGCACGCATCGCAAACTGCTGGTCGTCGATGGCCGCGTTGGTTTTACCGGAGGTGTTGGCATCGCCGACAAATGGGATGGCAATGCGCAAGATGCCGACCACTGGCGCGACACGCACTTCCGTGTCGAAGGCCCAGTCGTTGCGCAAATGCAGGCGACTTTTCTCGACAACTGGATGAAAGTGCGCGGAGAGGTCCTCCACGGCGACGCGTATTTTCCGCCTCTCACGCCGCATGGCTCGCAGCCGGCGCAAATGTTTTCGAGCAGCGAGAGCATGCATCTCATGTACCTGCTGGCCATCACTGCCGCGCGCCAATCGATCGACCTGTCGAGCGCCTATTTCGTCCCGGACGAGATGACCATCCGGTCGCTCGTCGAAGCCGCGCAGCGCGGCGTGAGAATTCGCGTTATCGTTCCGGGCACCCAATCCGATTCCGAGACTGTGCGGCGCGCGGCGCGCGCGACGTGGGGACCGATGTTGCAGGCAGGCGTCAGGATTTTTCAGTATCAGCCCACGCTGTTTCACGTAAAGATGATGGTTGTCGACGGCTTGGTGGCGTCGTTCGGCTCGACCAATTTCGACGAGCGTTCGTTATTCTTGAACGACGAGGCCAATCTCAACGTGTATGCGGCCGATTTCGCGGCCCGTCAGCTCGCCGATTTCGAACGTGATCTCGCCAAGACCCGCGAGATCAATTACGCGCAATGGCTCGATCGGCCGTTGATCGAAAAGGCGTGGGAGCACCTGGCGGCACTGCTGCGTTCGCAGCTCTAGAAACGTCGCGCAATAGCGCGTGTGCGATCGCGCGTGACGGATCGTCTCGCGCTATTCGTGTAACGACCCTGCGTAGCAATTTTGACGCGTGCGGAGCGCTCTGGGATAATTTACGATTGGGGCGAGCTAGCTCAGCTGGTTAGAGCAGAGGAATCATAATCCTTTGGTCGGGGGTTCGAATCCCTCGCTCGCTACCCCGTCATTTGAACCGCTGGCCGAGATCGGTTTCCGGTCGAGGCTCAACCGTAGTCAGACGTCAGGCCGGCGGCAAATCCCAGTAAGGGTTGTAACCGCCAGGACTCGATGGGCATAGTTCTGGACGTCCTTCCAACGTCGCCTCGTTGTCGGCGAAAGAAGTATGTTCGCCACTGTCGCCCACGACATGGTCGGTGGCCGGATCGCTCACCGGCCATTGTGCCCGGCGCTTAAGAAGCGCTGGCACATGTTGCAACGGATTGTTCATCGTCATCACTCCAATGTCATGGACCGCGTCGGAACAGACCCAAAATCAGCGATACCACGAACAGCACTATGAAAATGTAAAACAGGATTTTAGCGATTTCGGTCGCACCCACGGCGATACCGCCGAACCCGAATACCGCAGCGATAATCGCAACGACAAAAAAAATGACGGCTAAGCGGAGCACTTTCTGAACTCTATCGACAAATACGGCGCCTCGGAATTGCAACAGGATAAATCAAAGGCAACATTGCTCGTGCTTACTCACTTGGGTTGGCCTTGACGCCGCCCTTTGTGCCTTGCTTGGCACCAGGCACATCCTTACCTTTCAGCGCGATATCGTCTTCCTTTGCGCGCTCCAACCCTGCCGCCTCCGCCGCTTTCAACTCGGAGGCCTCTCGCGCATCGACGGGCGCGGCAGCACGCGCTGCCTCTTCAACCTTACCCGATTCGACGAATTCCTTGGTCGCCTTGTTGTACTGGCGGCTGGCTTCGTAGTTGCCTTCGCCATGCACGTTGTCTTTGGTGCTCATTTTGGTGCCCGTTCCCTCTCGCTCTTTAGTGCCCATGCCCTCTCCTTTAAGTTGTCTTAGGGGCTGTCAGCCAATCGACTGCACCCAACGTCAACTTGGGCGACCAATATCCTCGTCGATTTTTCCGCAGTGAGTCATCGGCATCGGGCGAATTCGCGTGTCCCCGCACGTGCTCGGTCGATGTAGGAAGATGTCCTACATGTACACGCCCGGAATGTACGTTGGCTTGGGCTTCGAGGAGTTGCGGTAAAATTTCATCTATGTTGCTCCTGACGGTGAATGGGATCGAACGAACATTGTCCTCGGATGAGACGACGCTCGCTCGGATCGTTCAACACTTGAACCTCGAGGGCAAGCGCATCGCCGTTGAATTGAACGGCGAGATCGTTCCGAAGAGCCGCTATTCAGTAACGCATTTGCGCAACGGCGACAAACTCGAAGTCGTTGCTGCCATCGGCGGCGGCTGACTTCTAAGCGCGTAAAATAGCGGTCATGAACGCGCCCGCCCGACATTCCGCGCTAGCCGATCCGCTTGTGATCGCCGGCCGCGCGTACGGCTCGCGCTTGCTTGTCGGCACAGGCAAATATCGTGATTTCGCACAAACACGCGAAGCGATCTCGGCGTCGGGCGCCGAAATCGTCACCGTCGCCATTCGCCGGACCAATATCGGCCAGGAGGCTGACGCCCCCTCGCTGCTGGATGCGCTGCCTATAGCGGAATACACGTATCTGCCGAACAGCGCCGGGTGTTACACCGCCGCCGATGCCGTGCGGACGCTGCGGCTTGCACGCGAATTGCTCGACGGGCATCCGTTGGCCAAGCTCGAAGTGCTGGGCAATGCGAACACGTTGTATCCGAACGTGCGCGAGACGTTAAGCGCAGCGGAAGTGCTCATCGCCGACGGCTTCGAGGTCCTGGTTTACACATCCGATGATCCGATCATCGCCCGCGAGCTCGAGGACATCGGCTGTGTCGCGATCATGCCACTCGCGTCGCTCATCGGCTCCGGCATGGGGATCTTGAATCCTTGGAATCTGCGGCTCATCATCGAGCAGGCCAATGTGCCGGTATTGGTTGACGCGGGGGTGGGCACCGCCTCCGACGCCGCGATCGCGATGGAATTGGGCTGCGCGGGCGTGCTGATGAATACGGCCATCGCGCAGGCGCAGGATCCAGTGCGCATGGCGCGCGCGATGAAGCTTGCCGTCGAAGCGGGACGCGAAGCGTTTCTCGCCGGCAGAATGCCGAAAAAACTTTACTCGGCGAGTCCGAGCTCACCGGTGTCGGGGCTCATTTCTTAAGGCGCGATGAAGTTTAAGCGCCCGCCTCGCGGGGGAGTATTTATAGCTGCGTTAGTCTTTGCGGCGCCCTATGCGCCGGCCGCGCCACTCGCGCCCGCGCGCGTCGCCGAGCTTTGCACGAACGCCGACGGACAAGTGCATTGCGGCCGGCTGATCGAGGCCGAGCAATTGAAGGCGTTGCCCAATCTGGCCGGGCGCGACGGCGACACGCTGCGGGTAACGCTGTTTCCGGGGGGTGTACGGGAATTCGTCGACGTCGACACGATTCGAGGGTCACAAACTTATTCGCTCTGGGATTACTGGGGCCCGATCAACGCGGTTGTGCTGTTTACGATCAACCTCGACCGCACCGGGTACGCCGTGCTACAGCGCGCGACCGGCCAGATGACGGCGCTTCCCGCGGAGCCGGTGCTGGCGCCCGATCGGCAACGGCTTGTGATCGCCGATTTTTGCGAGAAGGATTGCGCTAACGACATCACGGTGTGGCGGGTAACGCGCGACGGCGTGGGCCGGGAATCCGCATGGAAACCGCGCGAGCTTTGGACGGACGTCACGGTATCCTGGAAGGACGCCGCAACGCTCGCAATCGAGCACACGCTAGGCAACGGCAAGACGCTGACCCTGGAGCGGCGTCTCGCCGACCCGGGTTGGACCAGATTCGACGCCCGCTGATTGTCGCGGTTGAGTGCACAATGAATGCACGACCATTCGACGTCCCCGGCGCGTCCGATGGCGCGTGCGAACCAAAACCCATTCGCAGCTATGTCCTGCGCCAGGGGCGAATGTCGCAGGCGCAAAAGCGTGCGCTTCTAACTCTGCTGCCTCGCTGGGGCGTTTCCTTCGCACCGCACTTCATCGATTTCGGCGGGACGTTTGGTCGCAGCGCGCCCGTAATTCTGGAAATCGGGTTCGGCATGGGAGAAACCACGGCGCAAATCGCGGCTCTTTATCCGACTCATGATTTCCTTGGCATCGAAGTGCATTCACCCGGCATCGGGGCGCTGTTAAGGCAGATCGACGAACTTGGTCTGTCCAATGTCCGAGTCATCGCGCATGACGCCGTGGAAGTGGTCGGGCGGATGATTCCGCCAGGATCGCTCGCGGGTGTGCACGTGTACTTTCCCGATCCGTGGCCCAAGAAGCGCCATCACAAACGGCGCCTGCTGAAGCCGGCATTCGTGCGTGAATTGAGCGTACGGCTATCGCCGGGCGCCTATCTGCACGCGGCGACCGACTGGAAGGACTACGCCGACGAGATTCTCGCCACTTGCGCGGCGGAACCGTTGCTGGTGAACACCGCCGAAACATTCGCGCAGCGCCCTTTATTGCGACCGCAAAGCAAGTTCGAGGCGCGTGGCTTGAATCTCGGTCACGGCGTATGGGATGTCTTGTTCATTCGTTCACGGGTTTCCAGGTAACGATCGTGCGGGTGCGCTATCGCGCGCGAGGGCGATCAGGCGAGTAAGCGTACTGCGCGCTACGTCGCGCGAGAAGTATGTGCGGATATTTTCGCGTCCCGCCGCCGCGAGCTGTTGCCACAGCGCTTCATCCCGATACAGCCGCACGATGGCGGCGGCAAACTCGGATGCAGCGTCGGCGACGAGGACGTCTCGGTCAGGCTCGAGAAACATGCCTTCGATTGCCGCCAGCGTCGCAACGACGGGCAATCCGTAGCTCATTGCAAAGTTGACCTTGCCCTTGACACCTGCGCCGTAACGCAACGGTGCAATCGAAATCCGGCAGCCCGTGAAGTAGGGCGCTACGTCCGGCACATACCCCGCCACGACGAAATCTTCCGCAGCAAGCGCCCGGACACTCGCCGGAACTTTGCTGCCGACTATATAGGTCTTGACGCCCGGCAACGCGACGCGCACGTGGGGGAGGACCTCCCGCCAGTACCACAGCACGGCGTCTGCGTTCGGAGGGTGCTGAAACCCGCCGATGAAAACGAGGCCGTGCCGCTCGCCAAATGGCTTGCCTCCCGGCAGTTGCTCGTGAATGTTGGTCAATACCATGACGCGCGCGTCAGGCGCCAGGTCGGCGAGCAATGCGTGCTCAAACGGCGAGACGACCAGCGTAACGTCCACTTTGCGGATCAGCGCAAGCTCTTCCGCGCGTTTCGCCCGCGCCGAAATGCGCGCCAGCGGCGAGTCTTCGAGCTCGGCCTGGCGTTCGGTGCGCAAGAAATGCAAGTCGACAGTATCGAAGACGATAAGCGCGCGAGGGGCGAACGCGCGTATCGCATCGACATACTTTGCGGCGATGTAGTGCCGCGAGACCAGCACCATGTCGAATTCGTTGCCACGCCGAGCCAAGAGTTCTGCGATCGACTTCACGTACGGATGAAAAAGTACTTCGATTCCCCGCTGCTGCAACTGCTGGACATAGGGCTGCCGATGCTCGAGGTTGTCCGCGACAAACGTCACCTTGCAGCCCAGCGTTGTGAAGATTTCGAGCATTGCCCGCATGCGCACGGAACCCGAATCCTGATCGGGCGTCAGCATGCAGGCATCGACGACCAAAACCCGGCGTTGGGCCCAACGGTCGCGTTCAGCGTCAACGCGCACGCCGTTCGCCCCATGCTGCGCAAGCGCGCTAGCCCATTTAGCCGCAAACGCGCGCCGGTTTATGACTTGGTGCTGCTTGATCCCGGTCGTCGGG
Organism: Casimicrobiaceae bacterium; assembly: GCA_037719965.1. Taxonomy (GTDB): domain Bacteria; phylum Pseudomonadota; class Gammaproteobacteria; order Burkholderiales; family Casimicrobiaceae; genus VBCG01. Next base: position 14,787 of record JBBJMT010000016.1, read on the forward strand.
TCGGTACCGGCAGTCTGGCCCTCGAAATGCACGACAGTGGAGAGCGGCTGATAAAAAACTCGATATCCCGCAGCACGGACCTTGAACGCAAGGTCGGTGTCTTCGTAGTACGCCGGTGAGTAAATCGCGTCGAAGCCACCGATATCGCAGAACAGAGCACGCGGAATTGCGAGGCATGCTCCCGAACAGTAATCGGCCTCACGCAGATAATTGTATTCAGGCTTTTCGGGGTCATCGTTGCGGCCCCAGTTCCATGCCGACCCATCGCGCCAGACGATTCCTCCCGCTTCCTGCAAGCGGCCGTCGGGGTAGACAAGCTTCGCCCCGACCAGGCCGGCTTCGGGCCTTGCGCGAAACACCGCAGCAAGCGCATCGAGCCAGCCAGGCGTGACGATCGTATCGTTGTTGAGGAATACGATGAGCTCGCCGCGCGCCAGCGTCGCTCCCCTATTGCAAGTCCCGACGAAACCGAGATTCTGCGCATTGCGCTCGAACCGGACGCCGGCCACTTCGCGCAGCGCGTCGGCGACGGGCTCCGTTGATGCATCGTCCAGCACGATAACTTCGTATTCCCCAGCTCCCGTGTGCGTAAGCACGCTTTTGAGGCAGGTGAACGTCAGCAAAGGCTTGCCATAGACGGGGATCAGGATCGAAACACGTGGCGCATTGACCGATGGAAAGGCGAGCGGCGCCACTTCGGTCTCGACCGTGAAGACCGATCCCGGGCTTGGCTTGAAGCTACCGCCGCGGTCAAGCTTCGCCCACACGCGTCGAGCGAGCGCGGCCACTCCTTCGTTTTTGACGATCGACAGCGCCGTCGACGCAAGTTGCGGTGTGCGCCGGATCGCCGTGCTTTGGGCACGCAGTCGCGCTATCACAATTTTCGCGCGATGGCCCGTCCGGCGCAGCGGCGCAGTCATGCGCCATACCGTCGAGTTTTCGAGCTCGCTGATGCGCGCACGCGCCGCGGCGAGCTCGGTGTCGAAGTGTTCGGCTTGTATGTGATCGATGTGCGTCTGCATCTGCCCGACATGAACCTGCATTGCGAGCACTTCGCGTTGCGCGCCGAGCAAACGGGCGGCGAGCTGTCCGCGATCGTCCTGCGCGCGATCGCGCACGACGCGAAAATCCTCGAGCTCCTGCTCCGCGACCTGCACCCGGCGCTTCAATTCAAGGCGCGCTTCGGTGTGACCGCACTCGACTCCAGCCGTAAATAACTCGGGCAGTGAGAGCGGCGGCGACTCGATTTGATCGCTCGAAAGATACAAATTCGCTTCCGCCAACGACGGGATCTCCGGCGGTTGCGCCCGCACGCGTTCGCCCGGAGGGATTGGGGCTAGATAGAGGTCTCGGTAGCGGGCTGGATCCATCATGGCACGGCGGCGGAAATCGGCGGCGGGAGGGGCTTGGCAGCACGCTCGCCGAGCCCTGCGGCCAACAGCAGCGCGTCGTTCCAGACACACGGCGGTGCGCTCCACGCGACCATCGCGCTCTGCGGTCGCCCGGCTAACCGTTCTGGCAACGCGCCTAACGCTGAGGCAACAATCGGCACGCCGGATTCAAGTGCGACGGACAACGTGTAAGCGTACGTTTCCGGCACCTGCGCGGCGAATAGCAATACGTCGGGCGCTTCTTCCATGATGATGCGCGCAAGCTCGGCGTCGACATACTGACCGTAAATGGTGAGCGGCACGTCCGGCGCCTGTGGAATCGGCTCCGTCGTCGACCCCAGCACGCGAAACGCAAGCGGCAAGCCGCGCTCCCGCGCGTCGCAAGCGCATGCGGCGACGACATAGAGCCCCTTCTCCGGCGACAGATTACCGAGTATGGCCACGCGCGCAACCCGCGGCAGGGACGCTTGCGGACTTTCCGGGTGCGGCCATACGGAGATCGGCAAGTCTGGAAAGTAGCGTCGCATGCGCGTCGCCACATCTTGCGACGGCGCAATAACTCGCTCCGCGCCGCGCAGCAGGCGGCCGAATGCGTCGCGCCACGCGGAAATGTCGAGTTTCCATTGCGGCGGACGCCGCGCGAGACATGCGGCGCAGCCCGCCGCGTCGGGTTCGCCGCAGTAGCGACCGTTCTCGGTCACCAGATGGTATTGCGGACAGATCGCGTAGTAGTCGTGCAGCGTGCAATCGTAAGGAATGCCGGCAGCGGTCGGAAGCTCGAGGATCGCTTGCGGTTGCAAATGGACGTGCTGGAAATGCAGCCGCTCGACCCCGATTGCACGGAGAAGACTAGCCAGCGCGGGCAGTTCTTGCGGCAATCTGTAGTACGCGGAGAAACTCTCGCCCGCGCGCGGCCAATGAAGTTTCACCGTGTCGTTCACCGCCGGTTCCAGGTACAGCATTTCGCAGCGCCCTTTGGTGAGTGTTGCGAGGTCGTTCATGTAGCGGCGAATGCCGCCGCCCCATGGATGCGATACGAACACGATCAGATGCTCCGGCAACCGCGCCAAGCGCAGCAGATCGACACGGCGCGCGAACGGCCGCGCCGGGTCATGCGCTGCAATTTTCGCCGTATAGTCGGGATACAGCTTGGCAAGCGCCGCTTCGGTGCGCTCCGAAAAATCGTCGGCCTCGCGCGCGCCGTACGGCGCGTGACCGCTGTGGCCCACGAACACATCGCCGGCTAGCAGATGGCGAAAGCGCGCTCCGCCGGCGCGCAGACAGAAATCCAGCTCCACCCCGTAGTCACTGCCCAAAGGCGTCCCATCGAACGCGCCTACGGCGGACAAGCAATCGCGGCGGAGATAAAGGCACGGGCCGTTGATGGCGGGCACCTGCGCGGATTCGGCTGAGTTCGCTTGCGCGAAAAGCGCGTCGAGCGAAGCAACGGTTTCGCCTGGCGGTAATGGGTTGTCGCGCTTCGGCAGCGGATAGGTAGCGAATCCCGCCTTGTCGGTGAACGTTCCCACGATGCCAACCTCACGATCCATGCCGTGCCGAGCTAGACGCTCGAGCCAGTCGCCGGCGACGAAAGCGTCGCAGTGCAGGATCACCGCGTCCCGCTCACGATGGAGTGCCAAACCGCGATTCAATGCAGCCGCGTATCCTTGCCGCGCCGGCACATCAATTATCGTGGCATCTCCGCGCAACTCGCGCCAATACGCCGTGACGTCGGGCTCGGGACTTGCGTCGTTGACGATGATGAGTTCGAACGCCGTGCGCGAGCGCGATGCGAGCACGCTCGCGACGCAGCCGCGCAGCGCCGCCAAATCTCGATAGAACGGAACGATGACGTCGACGGTGCTCACTGCTTAACCCGTCCGGGCTAACCGGCGCTTGAGCGCAGCGAAAGGAAAGCGCAGCCAGCCTACGATCGATTCGCGGTAGGCAAGCCGCCGCAGCACTTCGCCATACGCGGCACTTTCACGAGCAAAGGCATCGTTCGCCTCGTATAGACCATGCTTTGTGCGGCCCAACTCCGCTTGACTATGCGCGAGCTCGGTTTCCAACGCTTTGAGCCGGGGAACGAGCACCGACGTTTTCTGCCGCTCACTCGCGAGATCGTTGACGGCGACGATGAGTTTCGCATGCCACTTGTCGGCGTCTTTGCGCGCCTCGAGCTCGCGCCACGCCGATTGTTGCTGCCGATCGCAAGCGCTTGCGTAACTCCGCCATAGCGTAAGAGCACCATCGTCAAAGAGCGACAGGAAAGGAAGCCGCGGCAGCGTGACGCCTTCGGCCGCGGCGACGACGACGAAATACATGGGGGGCACCGGTTGCATATGTTGCACCGTTCCCCCGTTGTCAAGAACCGTGAACGCAACACGGCCGGCATCGTCATCTTCTGCCCACAGCGCCGATTGGGCGATGACGCGCTGCCCAAACCAGGCCTGCCACGGAAAAAGGGGATCGAGCAAAGTCGAAAATTCAGCTCGGTCGAGTTCCTTGACGTGAAAATGATTCTCGACGGCGGCTTCTTCATTGTAGACGGGCCGATTCGGCGAGGAGATGACGAGAACGCCATCCGGTGCGAGGACACGCCGAAATTCTGCGAGCATCTCCCGCTGTTTCGATAAGTGTTCGACGGTTTCGAACGAGATGACGAGATCGATGCTCGCATCGCGCAACGGCAATTGTGTGACTGATGCTTGTGTGAAAACGAGATTGGGTCGCGCATACCGGGCGCGTGCGTGAGTGACGGCCTCGGAAGAAATGTCGATTCCAACGACGAATCGTGCGCCGTCTGCAAGCAGGAAGCTGCCGTAACCCTCGCCGGACGCCGCATCTAAGACGCGTTTGCCGCGCGCGAGGTGCGCCGCTTCCGCATACCGGTGCCAATGCTCATACCATATCGGCCCGCGCTCTTCGGGTGTGAATCGTTCGCCGGTGAACGTGAGCGCGCGGATCGCGGGCAAATCGGGGGCCAAGGCAGCGGGCGAGGTCGTACGACGCGGCGTTGTACGCCGCGGCATGTCGTTGCGCATTGTAGCTGTCTTAACCCTTCCTCCCTGCGACATCCGCACTTGAACGGCTGCCTACCCAAGCGTCAGAATCACCGGTTGATGGTCGGAGACCTGTGTTGCCGTGTCAACCGTAACCGCTGCTACGCGGTGCGCGAGATCGGCGCTGACGAAGATAAAGTCGCAGTGCAGCGCCGGTGCACCGGGACGATCTTTCTGATAGATGCAGAACGTCGGCGGATGCGCGGAATCAGGATGCGCGCACAGCCAGGCATCAGAGAGCGGCGGCGTTCCGTCGTCATGCGGTGCGACCACGCGCGCGTGCAACGGATCGGTTGGCTCGAGATTGAAATCGCCGGTGATGATCGTCGCCGCCGGGCGCCGAAACGAGTGGAACGGTCCGCCGTCGGTCTTCGTGGGGCGCGTATCTTGCGAGTGAACGTAACCATCCGCGTAAATCGAGCGCAGCGCCTCCACTTGCGCCGCGCGCTGCTTCTGCGAATAGTATTCGAGGTGCGTGGTGATGACGCGAACATCTCCGAGCGCCGCGGTCACGACCACTTCGACGGCGATGCGGGGCATACCCGGAACTCCCGGATCGACAGGATAGGGCAGCAAGTGCCGGTACACCTGCTGTACCGGCAGGCGTGAGAGGATCATGTTACCGAAGCGCCGCCGGTGGCCGTTTTCCGCCGGATGGTCGACGGCGATCCCTGGCACGGCGACGAACCCGGGCAACAGCGCTGCAAGAGCAGCGAACTGATCCTCGCCGGCGCTGCCTGCCAACCGCGGGTCGGGAAAGTTGTCGGCGATCTCCTGCAGGCACAGGACGTCGAAATCGGCGAGGCGTTTCGCCTCCGCCACGACCCGCGCAGGATCGACGAGGCGATCAATGCCGCGACACCACTGGACGTTCCAGGTGATGAGCTTCACTTAATGCCGGCGCGCATGAAAGATTGCACGAACTGCTTCTGAAACAGCAGGAAAGCGATAAGCAGCGGGGCGGTCGTGAGCAAGGTGGCCGCCGTGATGATAGACCAGTCGATGCCTTGATCGGTGGCGGAAAATACCTGCAAGCCAACGGTCACCGGCCGCGATTCCACTGAATTGGTGATGATGAGCGGCCATAAAAAGTTGTTCCAGTGATAGCTGACACTCACCAGCGCATAGGCAAGATACGTGGGCCGCGCAAGCGGCACATAAACCTTCCACAACACCTGCAGAGGCGTGCATCCTTCGACGCGCGCGGCTTCGTCGAGCTCGCGCGGAACGGTTTTAAACGTCTGTCGCATCAGGAAGATGCCGAACGCGCTGGCCATGTACGGTAGACCGATCGCCAAAATCGTGTCCTTGATCCCGAGCGCGGTCATCGTCCGGTAATTCTCGACAATCAGCACATCCGGCATCACCATCAACTGCATGAGGACCAGCGCGAAGAGGACATCGCGTCCGGGAAACTCGAAGCGCGCGAAGGCGTAGGCAGCCAGCGTCACCAAGACGAGCTGCGCAACAAGCACCATCGTCACCAGCAGCACCGTGTTGAGAAAATATCGCGCGAACGGCGCCGCGTCCCAAGCGCTGACAAAGTTATCGAGCGTCAGCGGGGCGAACAGCGAAAAGCGGGTGGCAAATTCGGGCGGGTGAAATGCCGTCCAGAACGCGTAGAGCAGCGGGAGTACCCACAGAAAGCCGAGCAACCACGCCGCGGCGGTTTCGAGCGCACGCCCGATGCCGTGCGTGCGATAGCCAATCGACGCGACGCTTGTATGAGCCCCCTTCGCGCTACGCGCTGTCCCCCCGAGGGGGCCGAGTTCCGCGGCTCCATGCCCACCTGCGTGGGCAGGGACGGAACGAGGAGGTGTCGCGTCTCGCGACGCCGCGGTCTGCAAGGCCGAGCGCCTTGGGAGCGGCCCGGCGGCGCTCATTGGTAATGCACGTTGCGTTCAAGAAAGAAGAACTGCGCGAGCGCCACCAGGCCCAGGACCGCGAGCAGCACCATGGTCAGCGCGGCTGCATAGGCCGAGTCCCAGAAGCGGAAGCCGATTTCATAGATGTAATAGAGCAGCAGTGCGGTCGCGTTGTCCGGGCCTCCGCGCGTCATCACGACGATGTGATCGACGAGTCGAAACGCATTGATGATCGCGTTCACCAGCACGAAAAGTGTCGTCGGCATGAGCAGCGGGAACGTGACGCGGCGAAAAAAGTACCAGCGCGAGGCGCCCTCGATCGCTGCGGCTTCGGCCAAATGCGGCGACATCGATTGCAAAGCGGCGAGATAGAAAATCATGAAGAACCCGGCTTCCTTCCAGATCGTCACCACCATCAGTGCCGGCAGTGCGGTGCTGTTGCTCCCCAACCAGTTGTGGCTGCGCAGCCCGAACACGCCGAGTACTTGCTCGAGCAGTCCGTATTCCGGCGTGTAGAAGAAGAGCCAGATATTCGCCACCGCGATCATCGGCAGGATCGTCGGCGTGAAGTACGCGAGCCGCAGCAATCCCCGTCCCGGGATCCGTTCATTCACCCATACCGCCATCACCAAGGCCAGGGCGATCGAGGTCGGAATGGTCCCGAGCGCGTACCAGAAGTTGTTGGCAAGCGCCTGCCAGAAGATCGGGTCTTCAGCCAGCGTGCGATAGTTGTCGAGGCCGACAAACGAGGCCGCGCGGCTGCCCTTTGGCGTCGAAAAAAAGCTGTGCCAGAGGTTGGCCACAGCGGGGTAGTGCGTAAAGAGCACGAGCAGCGCCATGGCAGGCGTCAGCAGCAGCCAAGCATAGAGCCACTCGATGCGACGAGTCAGCATGCACATCCCCGCGTCCGTCAGGGCGGCGGCACGAGTGATCGCGGCCGGATCATTGCGCGCTAGGCGGGCCGATGCGCCGTTCTACTTGCGATACGGCCGCAAGATCCGGTCGGCCTCACGCTGCGCATCCTTCATCGCCTGTTCGGGCGTCTTGGTCCCGGTGAGCGCCGCCTGCAAGCCGTCGTTGAGCGCCTTGGTCACGCGCTGGTTGTCGTGCGTCGAGAGCTCGGCAACCGCGTATTGCAATTGGTCGCGCGCGACGGCCGCGGGCGGAAAATCGGCAGCGTACTTCTTCATCAGCGGCGTCTCCCATGCATCGGCGCGCACCGCGACGTAACCTGTATCGATGCCCCACTGCGCCGCTCGTTGCGGCGAAGTCACCCACTTGATGAACTTAAGCGCCGCCTCGCGCTGTTGCGGCGTGGTCTTGGCAAAAATGTAGAAGTTGCCGCCGCCGGTGGGGCTGCCGCGGCGCTTGCTCGCCGGCAGCATCGCGACGCCGAAATCGAACTTGGCGTTATTCTTGACGTTGGTCAGGTTGCCGGTAGTCGTCCACATCATCGCCATTTTCTTCTCGAAAAAATCCCTCGGCGTCGTACCCCATTCGACGATTCCTTCTGGATGGACTTTGTGCTTGCGCGACAAATCGACCCAATACTGCAGCGCCTCGATCACCTCGGGCTTGTCGTAATACGTTTCGGTGCCCGCGGCATTCATCAGTTGCACGCCGTTGGGTGTGGTCAATCCTTGGAATAGCCAATAGGGAAATCCCGACGACGGAATCTGCACCCCCCACTGCGTCACCTTGCCCGACGCATCGCGTTTGGTGAGCTTTTGCGCATAGTCGAGCATCTCTTTCCAGCTCGCCGGAGCGCGATTCGGGTCGAGTCCCGCCTCCTTGAACATCTCCTTGTTCCAGTAGAGGACGATCGTCGAGCGTTGAAATGGAATGCCCCAGACCTTGCCCCCCGTCTGGCTGTTCTCCATGAATGCCGGATAAAACGTCTTGATCCACGCGCGGTCATCCGCCGTCTTCACGACGTCGTCGAACGGCACGATGGCGTCGTCGTCGATCAGCGTGTACATGTCGGTCGACAAGATCACCGCGGTCACCGGCGGCTCGCCGCTTTTCACCGCCGTCAGCGCCTTCGTAATCGTTTCCTGATAACTGCCCGAATAGATCGGTTTCACTTTCGTGCCGGGATTTTCTTTCTCGAAGTCGGCGGCCAGACCATCGATGATCTTGGTAATCGGCCCGCCCACGGCCACCGGGTAGTAGAACGAAACTTCGGTCTGCGCCTGCGCAAGCGGGGGCACAACGAGCATGCTCGCGGCGGTCAGCGCGACAAACAAATTCCGAATACGGCGAACGCACATGGTTTTCTCCTCTTCTTTAGAGCCAAACAAAACTGGTGAACGTTAAGCCATCAGAGTTGCGGACTCGTGCCGCGCGGGAATGCGCCCGCGGGTGCCGCTCTCTTCGAAATAGTGCTGCGCGCCGGCGGCCCAGCTGAGCCACGCCGCGGCCCCGGGGGCAATCCCGACGCTGCCTTGCACGCGCACCGCGAGCGGTTGCACGCCAATTCGGCAGGTCAGCAACGAATCGCCGCCCAAGTATTCGACGTTGTCGACGTCCGCGCGCACGCCACGCTCGTGGTTAAGCTCGATATGTTCCGGCCGCACACCGAGCACGCCTCCGGAGCAGGCGCCCGGCAGCAGCGCGGGGCCGTTCGTGCCCGCGATGATCGCGCCGCCCGCGCCGGCCTCGAGCCGAAGCAGGTTCATCGGCGGCGTGCCGATAAAGCGTGCCACAAAAGTATTCGCCGGGCCTTCATAGAGATCGATGGGCGTTCCGTTCTGTTCGATGCGTCCGCCGTTGAGCAAAATGACGCGATCGGCCATCGACATTGCTTCGACCTGGTCGTGCGTCACATAGACCATCGTGATGCCAAGTTTACGCTGCAGCGCACGAATTTCCAGGCGCATCTCGGCACGAAGCTGCGCATCAAGATTCGACAGCGGCTCGTCCATCAAACATACCGGCGCCTCGGCAATCACTGCCCGGCCCAGCGCGACCCTTTGCTGCTGTCCGCCCGATAGCTGCGCAGGTTTGCGGGCGAGTAGCGGGGTGAGGCCGAGCAAGGCACCGACGCGCTGCAACCGCGCGCTCCTTTCGGACTGCGGCACTTTGCGCACATGCAGGCCGAACAGGATGTTTTCCGCTACCGAGAGATGCGGAAAGAGCGCATAGCTCTGAAATACCATCGAGATGTTGCGCTGCGCGGGGGAGAGTTGCGTGACGTCGCGCCCAGCGATCGAGATGCGCCCGCCGTCGGCCACTTCGAGCCCGGCGATCAATCGCAGCGTCGTCGATTTTCCGCAACCGGAGGGTCCGAGCAGGACGTTGAACGAGCCTTCATCGCATCGGAAAGAAATTTGCTCGACAGCGCGGATACGGCCCTCGGCGGCGGCCCAATGCTTGCTGACGTTCTCGACGGATATGGCTGACACTGGGGTTCAACCAAATAACGACGTCAGCGCGGAACCGGGATCGGGCGCGCGCATCAATGCCTCGCCGACGAGGAACGCGTGTACACCGCGAGCGCGCAACAGCGCGACGTCGCGCGGAGTCACTATGCCGCTTTCGGTGACGACCAAGCGCTCCGGAGGCACGTGCGCCAGCAGATGGAGCGTCGTGTCGAGCGTGATGCTGAAGGTGCGCAGATTCCGGTTGTTGATGCCCACCAGCGCGGTTTCTAACCGCAACGCGCGGTCGAGCTCTGCGCGATCGTGGACTTCGACCAGCACGTCCATGCCGTACGCGTGCGCGCTTGCCTCCAGTGCGGACATCTGCGCATCTTCGAGCGCCGCGACGATCAGTAAGATCGCATCCGCGCCGAGCGCCCGCGATTCGGCGACTTGGTAGTCGTCGACGATGAATTCCTTGCGCAGCACCGGCAGCGAACACGCGGCACGCGCTGCGACTAGGTATTGTGCGTCGCCTTGAAAAAACGGTTTGTCGGTCAACACCGACAGGCACGTGGCGCCCGCACGTTCGAAGCTGGCGGCGATCACAGGAGGATCGAACGCTTCGCGCAACACGCCTTTGCTCGGACTCGCCTTCTTGATCTCGGCAATGACCGCAGGTTTCACCGCCGCGATCGTCGCGCGCAACGCGCGCTCGAATCCGCGCGGCTGTGAGGCCGCGCGCGCTTGCGCATCGATCGCAGCGAAGGGGGTCGCGACCTGCGCGGCGATCACCTCCTGCGCCTTGGCCGTCACGATCCTCGCGAGGATGTCGCTGCGATGCGCGGCGCGGTCGCGGCTCGAATTCGGCTTCATTTCAAGCGCTGACCGCCGCCTAGCTTCTGCGTCGTTGTCACGAATTGCTCAAGCTTCCTCTTGGCCGCACCGCTGGCCACGGCTTCGCGTGCGCGCTCGATGCCTTCGCCAATCGATGCGGCGACGTTGGCTGCGTACAACGCGGCGCCGGCGTTGAAAAGCACGATTTCGCGCGGTGTACCTTCGATGTTCGCCAGGGCTTCCTGCACCATTCCCTTTGACTCCTGCGTGCCGGCGACCTTGAGCCCGCGATTGCTGATCATCCGCAACCCGAAATCTTCGGGGTGGATTTCGTATTCGTGCACCTCACCGTCTTTGAGTTCGCCGACCATCGTCGCCGCCCCGAGTGACACCTCGTCCATGCCGTCCTTGCCATAGACGACCAGCACATGCTCGCTGCCGAGCCGTTGCAACACGCGCACCTCTATTCCGACGAGGTCGGGGTGAAACACGCCGAGCAACTGGTTCGGCGCTCCGGCCGGATTGGTGAGCGGACCCAGGATATTGAAGATCGTGCGCACGCCCAGTTCCTTGCGCACGGGAGCGGCATGCTTCATCGCCGCGTGGTGATTCGGCGCGAACATGAAGCCGATGCCGGTCTCGCCGATGCATTGGGCAATGTGAGCAGGATTCAACATGATGTTGGCGCCAAGCGCTTCCAGGACGTCGGCACTGCCCGATTTGGACGACACCGAGCGCCCGCCATGCTTGGCCACACGCGCGCCGGCCGCGGCGGCGACGAACATCGAAGCGGTGGAAATATTGAAGGTGTGCGAGGAGTCGCCGCCGGTACCGACAATATCGACCAGATGTTCTCGATCCGGAACCTCGACCTTGACGGCAAATTCGCGCATCACTTGCGCCGCCGCCGCAATTTCGCCGATGGTCTCTTTCTTGACTCGTAAGCCCACCGTCACCGCGGCGATCATCACCGGTGAAGCTTCCCCGCTCATGATCTTGCGCATCAGCGCCAACATCTCGTCGTGAAAGATCTCGCGATGCTCGATTGTCCGTTGCAGCGCATCGTTTAGCGAGATGGTCATTCGATTCCCTTGCGTTCATCTTAAAGACGAGCGCGATTTATCCAATGAATCCCTGACTCGGGACACTCTAACGCGCGCCGTCGAGAAAATTGGCAAGCATGCGCTTGCCGTACTCGGTGAAGAGCGCTTCGGGGTGAAACTGGACGCCTTCGACAGGCATGCTTTGATGCCGAATCGCCATGATCTCCCCATCCGGCGCTGTCGCGGTCACGTCGAGGACGTGCGGCACGCTCGCGCGGTCGATTGCAAGCGAATGGTAACGCGTCACCGTCAACTGCGAGGGGAGGCCGGAAAATACGCCACGTCCGTCGTGTGACACCGGTGAGAGCTTGCCGTGCATCACGTGTTGCGCGCGCACGGTCCGTCCGCCGAACGCCTCCCCGATCGCCTGATGCCCGAGACACACTCCGAGCAGGGGAATCACACCCGCGAAGCGCCGGATAAGCGGCACCGAGATGCCGGCCTCGGCCGGGGTGCAGGGCCCCGGCGAAATAACGATGCGTTCCGGCTCTAGCGCCCCGATGTCGTCGAGCGTCAGCGCGTCGTTGCGATACACACGCACGTCGGCGCCCAACTCGGCGAAGTATTGGACCAGGTTGTAGGTGAAGCTGTCGTAGTTGTCGATCATCAGCAGCATAGGGGTATGTGGCGCTCCAGCGGAGTTGCATGCAGTTTCTCATTTTGGGCAATCCCACCTGGACCGGCCGCGGCAACTGGCGTCGGTTTACGGTCGAACTTTTGCGCTCGTGTGCATCTACTTGACGCGCGCACGCTGTAGTGAACTTGCGGGAAATGTAGTGCGATCAATAGATTGCAAATGCGCCATTGCCTATTGCGGTGTCGTCCTTGCCTTCCGGGACGACGCTGCACAATTCTTGCTTTATGCCAGTGTCCTATCTGTAACGGCAAACCCCGCGAAAGCGGGGGACGCAAAGTCACCGGGTCTACCGGGCGATTCTAGTGCCCCAAGACGGCTGGACTGCCAGATACCGCCCTCGTGGCGCTGCCTTTAGCGGCTCTCGTCACGGGTGTTGAGGCGTCGTGCTCGGGTTTGCCGTTCGCGGCTAAGCCCTATGTGAGTGCGTACGCCAGCGTGTCCACGCGGTTCTTCCCCTCGGGTCGAAAATTAATGACATCAAGGAGAAGCAATGGGCTACGCAGCCAACACGCCGTCAAACTGCACCGTTAATCGCGTTTTGCCGAAGTCTTTCGGCGGGACGCCGCCGCGCAATCAGCACCCGCGAGTCAGTCTCGCCTCATGCGTGCCGGCGGCACTTTTGTTGTCGCTTGCTTTATCCGGATACGCGCTGGCCGCCCCACCCGCCCACGAACCGAGCGACGAGGGTCCATGGGCCAAGGGTCGCATCCTGGTCATGCCGCGCGCTGGTCTCTCCGACACGGAATTCGCGAAAATCCTGGGCGCGCACGGCGGCCAAGCCGCGCGCAAGCTTGGCAATCTCAACATTCACGTCGTCGAATTGCCGCCTAGCGCTTCGGAAAAAGCCGTCGCAAAGCTTCTTTCGCTACACCCGCATATCAAATTCGCCGAACCGGATCAATTGGTCGCACCCGACCTCGGCGCCAACGATATTTATTACGGCAGCGCCTGGCACTTGCAGATGGTGCAGGCGCCCATCGCGTGGGATTACTCGCTCGGCGCCGGAGTCACTGTTGCCATTCTCGACACTGGAGTTGATGCCAGCCATCCCGATCTCCAGGGGCAATTGGTTCCCGGATGGAATTTCTGGAACAACAACAACGACACCGCGGATGTCTACGGGCACGGGACGTTGGTGGCCGGGGTCGTGGCAGCGGCGGGCAACAATAGCCTCGGCGTGACCTCGATGGCGTGGAATTCCAAGCTCATGCCGATCCGCATCAGCGACGTCAATGGCTACGGTTCATGGAGCGCCATCGCCAGCGGCTTAAGCTGGGCGGCGGATCGCGGCGCCAAGGTGGCCAACATTAGCTATATGGTGCAGAGCAGCGCGACGGTGCAAAGCGCCGCGCAATACATGCGAAACAAAGGCGGCGTTGTCGTGAATTCTGCAGGCAACACGGGAGGATTCGATCCGACCGCGGCAAGCGACAGTCTAATTTCGGTTTCCGCGACCGACAGTGGCGATGTCCGCGCGGGGTGGTCAACGTACGGCGCGCATGTCGATTTTGCCGCACCCGGTGTCGGCATCTGGTCGACCGCAGCCGGCGGCGGTTACGCCGCTGTCTCGGGAACATCGTTCTCGAGCCCGGTCACCGCTAGCATCGTTGCATTGATGATGGCGGCTAATCCCGCGCTGTCTCCGTCCCAAATCACGGATCTCCTGAAATCTACCGCGATCGATTTGGGCACGCCAGGGTATGACCAGTATTATGGCCACGGCCGAGTGAGTGCCGCCGCCGCAGTGCAGGCGGCAGCCGGGGCGCGCACCGTCGATACGCAGCCGCCATCCGTAGCCATCTCGGCGCCGACCGGCGGCACGGTGTCCGGAATTGCGCTCGTCAACGTCGCCGCCAGTGACGACGTCGCCGTGTCTCGGGTCGAATTGTTGGTCAACGGCGCGCTCATCGCCAGCGATTCGTCGACCCCCTACGCTTTCAGTTGGGATTCGAGGCTGTTTGCCGATGGTGGTGCGACGCTGGTCGCCCGTGCTTACGATGCGGCGGGCAATTCGCGCAGCTCCGCTGCGGTGGCCGTCACGGTCGCGAACACTTCGGTCACGCCCACCCCAGTTACGCCCGCGCCGGTTACGCCCACCCCGGTCACGTCCGGTCCCGACACGATTCCGCCGACGGTGACCATCACGGACCCCGACCGCGGCGATAGAATGCGTGGCCAGGTGACCATCAAAGCGATCGCCACCGACAACGTTGCCATCGCGAGCTTAAGCCTCTATATCGACGGCGTCATGATGGCTACCGGCAACGTCCCTTCTACGTCGTATCGGTGGGATACGAAGAGCGTCGCCACCGGCACGCATACAATCAGCGCGGTGGCAACCGACACCGCGGGAAATCAGACAACCGCAACGATCCGGGTAACCAAATAGGGAGGGAGTCTGTCTCAAAGCAAAACGCCGGCTCGCGCCGGCGTTTTGCTTTATAAAGGTTTCGACGCGTCGCAATAACGCTTCGGCGCGCTAAGGGTATTCGACGGATGATGGGTGCGCCGCTTCGGGGACGGGCGGGCAAGCCGTAGAGGCAACGACTCAACACTCTCGGCCATCGACTAATTGCCCGTAGAATCATCCGAATCGGTCTGAACAGAGGCAACAACTCGACACTCTCGCTAGCCGGCCGGCCGTAGTCGGAAACTTTTTCGACAATTCCCTCGCATTGGCGCAGGGCCGGGGTTGCCGACCGGGTTTATGGCCCCTATGGGGACGTAGGATTCCTGCACATCGTCGGGGAATTTTACACCTCGGGCCGGTCGAACCTGTCAGGTACAACAAAACGTATTAAATTCATAGTTTTAAGTGTCGGGCCTAGACTTTTCTAGATGTTGGCTCTCCGCGATCGGCACCGGCCCTTGCGGCGTCCCTTCGAACCTCGACATTGCACCAAGGAGTCATCATGAAAAAGCTGCAGTCCCTCGCCGCGCTCGCCACGTGCCTGCTTTCTGGAATAGCTAGTGCAAGCCTTATTTTCGACAGTACCGTCATGCTGAGCGCTCAGGGCTTCGGTACCGCCCCTCGCGATCTCACGGTCCAGGGAGGGGGAATGATGGCCACCACCGAGTCGGGCTGCGTCGCGGTGAATGCGATGGGCCAGATCACGATCGGCGCAGGTTCCTGCACGGCGGAAGGATCCGTGTTTAAACCCAACGGAGTTCAGAACATCGGCGGCAGCGAGACACCTCCTCTGGATGACAACCAGAAATTTGGGATTCCGAGCCTCGCATCATTGGGCATTCCGGCCGGTGAGGCGAATGATATCGGGATTCTGTTCAACGGCACCGAACCCGCCGGGAACCGGGCCAATGTTACGGACATTACCCTCAACTTCTTCAGTCCCACCGGCGTGTTGCTTGGAGCAATCGATGGTTCATTCGATTTCCTAAACAGCTTTCAAGGCAATGGATCCGCGGGTTTTATTTTCCGCATCAGCGGACCTGCTGACGGCGATGATCAGCTGACCTTCGTGAACGCCCTTATCGCGGCGAACCCCAATGCCATTCTGTCCCTGAATGCTTCGTTGACCAACATCGCCGGCGGCCCGGATTCGTTTAGACTAGGGCCTGTTCACACTAACGCAGCCCATCGACGATAAGCGCGAAATTGATGAAGGCAACGAACATCACATCCAGCTTTTCAAAGCGCGAGAAGATGCGCCGAAAGCCCTTGAGTCGGCGAAACAGCCGTTCGATCTCGTTGCGCCGCTTGTACATGGCGCGGTCGTATTCCCATGGTGTCACCCGATTCTGCTTCGGCGGAACGACGGGGATAAAGCCCAGATCGAGTGCCAATTGCCGAGTCTCATCGCCTTCGTAGGCCCCGTCCATGAGCAGATGCATGGGCCACGGCACCTTGCCCATTTTGCGCAGCAGCGTGCGCCCCTCGGGCGCATCGTGGGCGTGGCCGGGCGACCAGGTAAACGTTATGGCCGTTCGAGCATTCGCGGCAACCATATGAATCTTGGTGGTCCAGCCGCCGCGGGACTTGCCGATGGCTTGCGGGCCGTTTTTTTTAGAGCCCCCGTCCCGTCCGGATGCACCTTGACCGCCGTACTGTCCAAACCGACTGCTTCGATCTTGACCCGGACGATCTGAGCATGCTGCAACTGGGCGAATACCCGATCCAGCACCCCGCTCTTCGACCAGCGATTCATGCGCGTGTAGATGGTGTGCCGAACCGCTGCGGCAGACCGCGCCACTTGCAGCCTTGTTCGGCGACGTACAGGATGGCGTTCAACACCCGCACATTGGACAGGCTCACATTGCCGCGCTGAATCGGCAAACAGTCCTCGATTAGGCGGTACTGCGCTTCGCTGATTTCCATTCACGCAGTATCTCACAAATTCAATGATTAGTGTTAACACGCCCGTGTCCATGTCGTCCTGGAAGCTGATGTAGCCGACAGCGCCGGAATAGATGCCGCGCCGCGTCGGCTCGAGTTCATCGATGATTTCCATCGCGCGCACCTTGGGTGCGCCGCTGACCGTCCCTGCGGGAAAGGCGGCGCGCAGGACATCGATGCTGGTGAGCCTCGGTTTCAAGCGTCCTTCGACGTTCGACACGATATGCATCACATGCGAATAGCGTTCAATGGGGTAGCCCACTCACGCCTCGTAACGTCTTTGCTCCATGGGCGCGCCAGATGTATGATGCAATCGTATGACACCCTTTAGGCTCTTATGAAGATTCTTTCGGTGAGACTTTCCGACCAGGATGAGGCCGAGCTTGAACGGCTGAGCGCGGCGACGGGCAAAACGCCGAGCGGTATTGTCAAGGAGGCGCTCGGCTTGTTCGCCAGGAGCGCGGGCGCCAAGACGCCGGCGGAACTCGCTCGGGACCACAAGTTGATCGGTTGCTTTGATGGTCCGAGGCACCTCTCGCGCAATGCCCGGCGCCATCTGAAGCGGCGAATTCGTGCCCGGCACGATCGTTGATACCGGTGCCCTCGTCGCTTGGTTCAACCGCAGAGACGGCGAGCACCCGCGCGTCACCACGTTCTTCGACGAGTTCCGGGGCAGTTTGGTGACTACCTGGCCCGTGGTCGTTGAGACCGTTCACCTGCTGCCCGCCCCTTCGGGCATCCGTTTCCTGCGGTGGGTGAAAGACGGAGGGGTGACGCTTCATGAGCTGCCGCCGGCCGCCATCGTACCGATCACAGCGTTGGTCGAGAAGTACAGTGATGCCGAAATGGACGTGACCGACGCTTCGCTGTTATGGCTGGCCGACAAACTTCGGACGTTCGACCTCATCACGACGGACGCGCGCCACTTCAGGATCTACCGTACCCCCTCCGGACGCGCGTTGCGCAACCTGATCTGAACAAAAGGATAGAACTCCGACCGCACCATGGCTTGTGCGCATTGGGTGCGCAGGTTGGCGTCCAGCAGTTTGTTCCCGAGCCGGCGACACTCGCCCTTCTCGGTATCCCCTTTGCGGCGTTCGGAGTCACGCGCCGACCAGTTTCCTAGCTTAGCTATAGCTAGGCGGCGTCCAGCCCCTGTTGCACCATTTCGGCTGCGCGCAGCACGGCGCGCAGCTTGTTCAGCGTTTCCTGCCATTCGCCCGCGGGTGAGGAGTCGTGGACGATGCCCCCCCCCGCCTGCGCGTAGAGCATCGCATTCTTGACCACGGCGGTGCGTAGCGCGATCGCGGTATCCATGTCGTCCTGGAAGCTGATATAGCCGACTGCGCCGGAGTAGATGCCGCGGCGCGTCGGTTCGAGCTCGTCGATGATTTCCATCGCGCGTATCTTAGGCGCGCCGCTGACCGTGCCCGCAGGAAAGGTGGCACGCAAAACGTCGATGCTGGTGAGTCCCGGTTTCAGTCGTCCTTCGACGTTCGATACGATATGCATCACATGCGAATAGCGTTCGATGACCATGCGATCGGTGACGGCAACCGTGCCTGTCTGCGCGACTCGTCCGACGTCGTTGCGGCCGAGGTCGAGCAGCATCATGTGCTCGGCGAGTTCCTTGGGGTCATGCGCCAATTCGTCAGCGAGCGCTTCGTCGGCTTCTCGCGTTGCACCGCGCGGTCGCGTGCCGGCGATCGGCCGCAGCGTAATCGCCGCACCTTCCTTGCGCACGAGGATTTCGGGCGATGCACCGACGACATGAAAATCGCCGAAGTCGTAATAGAACATATACGGCGATGGATTGAGCGAGCGCAGCGCGCGATACAGCGATAACGGGGACGCCGCAAACGGCATGCGCATCCGGTGCGAGACGACCACCTGCATGATGTCGCCGGCGGCGATATAGTCCTTGGCCCGCGCAACGGCCGCGTAATAGCGGCTTTCGCCGAAATCGCTCTTTGCTTCGGTCTGCGTCACGCCGGTTTCCACCGGAATCGCGACACTGCTGCGAAGCTCGCGCCGCAGCGTTTGCAAACGGTCGTAGCCGAGCGCGTAGGCGCCGGGAGTCGCCGGATCGGCGTAGACGATCAGCGAAATCTTTCCCGCCAGGTTATCGACGACCGCAAGCTCTTCGGTCAACAGCAGCAGGATGTCCGGGATGTCCGCGAGATCCGGGTCCGCTGGCGGTTCCTTCGCCGCGAGCCTGGGCTCGATATGGCGCACCGTGTCGTATCCAAAATAGCCGGCCAACCCGCCGCAAAACCGCGGCAGGTCGGGAAGCGGTGCGGCGTGAAAACGTTGGCGAAAGGTTTCGATGAACGTCAGCGGATCGCCATCGTGCGTCTCCTGTACGCCCGCGTCACCCTCGACGTCGATGTGCCGCCCACGAATGCGCAGGCGGATTGTTGCGGGTAGTCCGATGAACGAGTAACGCCCGAAGCGTTCGCCTCCTACGACCGATTCGAGCAAAAACGTGTAACGGCGATTCGCGAGTTTCAGATAGAGCGAAAGCGGAGTGTCGAGATCCGCAAACGTCTGCAGCACCGATGGAATGCGGTTGTACCCTTGCTTGGCCAGCGCCTGGAACGCGGATTCGGTCAGCATGAGTGAGGGGGCTTCTCAACGCACGGTAGCAAGCCGCGCGCGCATCCGCGCAAACGTCGCCGGGTAATCCTCCGTACCGAAGATCGCGCTGCCGGCGACGAACGTGTCGGCCCCCGCCGCCGCGATCTCGGCGATGTTTTCGACTTTCACGCCACCGTCGACTTCGAGCAGAATTTCCCGTCCGGTCCGCTGTTGCGCGGCGTCGATTCGCTGCCGCACCGCGCGGATCTTCGGAAGCGAACCGGGGATGAACGATTGCCCGCCAAATCCCGGATTCACCGACATGACAAGAACTAGATCGAGCGCGTCCAGCGTGTAGTCGAGCCAGGAGAGCGGCGTCGCCGGGTTGAGCACGAGGCCGGGCTTGCAGCCGTGATCGCGGATCAGCGCGATCGTGCGATCGACATGTGCGGATGCTTCGGGGTGAAAGCTGATGAGCGAAGCACCGGCCTGCGCGAAATCCGGGACGATCCTATCCACGGGCGAAACCATTAAGTGTATGTCGAGCGGCACCGTCGAATGCGGTTTGATTGCCGCGCACACCAGCGGACCCACCGTGAGGTTCGGCACGTAATGGTTGTCCATCACGTCGAAATGGATGAAGTCCGCACCCGCCGCAATCACGGCGCGCGTTTCGTCGCCCAAACGCGCGAAATCCGCCGAGAGCAGTGAAGGGGCAATCCGGAACAAAGGTGCCATCACGATATAATCATTTGCAAGCGCGCGACACGCGCGCGTAGAGGGCGTACAGACCGCAGGCAAGCTACACGAAGTGCGGCGCGGGAACAATGGCGGACGGCAAGCGTTACGAAGTGACGGTGGCGCCGAAGGTGGCGTTTCTCGCGGATCAATCGGATCCCGCGATGAACAAATTCGTGTTCGCGTATACGATCACGATCACTAACACGGGCGATGTTCCCGCGCAACTCGTGAGCCGGCATTGGATCATCACCGATGCCGAGCACAAGGTGCAGGAAGTGAGGGGGCTGGGTGTCGTCGGCCAACAACCGGTGCTCAAACCCGGCGAGAGCTTCGAGTACACGAGCGGCGCCAGCATTCAGACGGCCGTGGGTACGATGCGCGGAACGTATCAGATGCTCGCCGAAGACGGCCAGGCGTTCGATGCGCAGATTCCACTGTTCACGCTGTCGGTTCCGCGCACACTCCATTAGCGCTTCTCCGTCTTTTCCGGATCAGCGTTCTTCCTTGCAGCGTCGCGCTTCTTCGTTGCCGCGTTGCGCTTCTTGGTCGGCGCCATCGTCCACCACACGATGGCAACTCCGATCGCCAACGCGATTAAGACCTCCAGGAATATCCATTCCATGCCGATTCCGCTCCTTCGCGCATCGCGCGGTGCGCTGCATGCGGCGCTACTTTTTCTCGCCGCCCTGGCCGGCGGCTGCCAGACCGCGCCTGGCATCGACCCGAGCGCCCGACGACCTCCAGCAGCGATTCAGGATGGGCAACGCACTGCGGCGCGCGATCCTGCGCCGCGCGCATTGTTTGCGCCGGTAACGTGGACCGACCTGCCTGGATGGAACACCGATGCGCTGGAAGCCGCGTGGCCGGCGCTGCGCATCGGTTGCCGCGCGCTATTGACTGAACGCGAACGGATCAAAGTCTGGCAGGCGCCTTGCATGGCGACCGAAGCGGTCAATGCCAGTGAGAGGTCGGCGGTTCGCGCGTTCTTCGAGCAACATTTTAGCCCATACCGTATCAGCGATGCGGATGGCCATGCGACCGGTCTTGTCACCGCTTACTTCGAACCGGTCTTAGCCGGGTCCCGTGTGCGCTCCGCCACGTTCAACGTCCCGTTGTACGCACCGCCAGACGATCTGTTGACCGTCGACCTCGCCGAGTTGCATCCGGAATTGAAGGACAAGCGGGTCCGTGGCCGCGTCGAAGGAACGAAGGTCGTGCCGTATTGGCCTCGTCGCGACATCGAGCGCGGGGCGGCGCCGCTGGCCGGGAAAGCGCTCGTCTACGTTAGCGATCCGGTCGAAGCGTTTTTCCTCGAGATTCAAGGCTCGGGCCGGGTGAGTCTTGCCGGGGAATCGGTCATTCGTCTCAATTACGCCGATCAAAACGGGCATCCGTATCGATCGATCGGGCGCGTGCTCATCGACGGCGGCGAACTGCCGCGCGAGCGAGCATCCTTGCAGGGCATTATCGGGTGGGCCAAGACTAACCCCGAACGGTTGCGCGCATTGCTCGACGAAAACCCGAGCTATGTTTTCTTTCGCGAAGTGCCGCCGCCTGCGCCGGGATCTCTGGAAGCGCTAATCGATGGACCCATCGGAACGCTTGGCGTGCCCGTGCTCGCAGGACGCACGATCGCCATCGATAGGAGCGTCATTCCGCTCGGCGCGCCCATTTTTCTCGCGACGACGATGCCGCTTTCCAACACACCGCTCCAGCGGCTGGTTCTGGCGCAGGACACCGGTGGCGCCATCCGAGGCGCGGTACGCGCGGACTTCTTCTGGGGCACCGGCGCGCAAGCCGGACGCGAAGCGGGTCGCATGCGGCAAGAGGGACGTATGTGGCTCTTATGGCCGAAGCATGCACCGTTGCCGGTTCAATGAATGCATTCGTGGCCGTTGCGCGCTAGCTGCCGCGAGCGCAAACTATTCGTGGGAACCAAAGGTCCCACCCCCCAATATTCGAAGGAGGAAAATAATGACCGTCGCCCGCATCAGCGAAATCAGCAGCGTGAGCAAGAAGAGTTTCGAAGACGCGATCATCAAAGGCGTCGACCGCGCGAACAAGACCCTGCGCAACGTCAAAGGCGCGTGGGTGAAGGATCAGGAAGTGCTCGTCGACAATGGCAAGGTAGCGGGCTATAAGGTCATCCTCAAGGTCACGTTCGTGTTGACCGATTAATACGTCGTCAACGATTGCACTGCCCGGGAACGGCCGCCTGCCCGGTGGCCGTTTTACTTGCGAACCGGCTTAACGAACCGGCTTAGAGTTCACGCCGTCGTCCCGGTCAGAACCTCTTCCGCCTGCCGGTCGGCGTGATACGAGGAGCGCACGAGCGCCCCCACCGCCGCATGTTTGAAGCCCTGCGCGTACGCTTCGCGCTCGAACTGCGCGAACGTATCGGGATGAACGTAGCGCAAGACGGGAAGATGATTGCGCGATGGCTGCAGATACTGGCCGATCGTCAACATGTCGATGTGGTGCGCGCGCATGTCGCGCAGCGTGGCGAGGATTTCGTCGTCGGTTTCGCCCAAGCCCACCATCAGCCCGGATTTCGTCGGGACCTGCGGAAACCGCGCCTTGAAGTCATCGAGCAGTTGCAAAGAGTGCGCGTAGTCCGATCCGGGTCGCGCGTACTTGTAGAGGCGCGGCACCGTTTCCAGGTTGTGGTTCATCACGTCCGGCGGCGCTTCACCCAGAATCGCAAGCGCCCGGTCCAGCCGGCCGCGGAAATCCGGCACCAGCACTTCGATCTGCGTGTGCGGAGAATGCTCGCGGACCGCGCGAATGCATGCAACGAAGTGCTGCGCACCGCCGTCGCGCAGGTCATCGCGATCGACACTCGTAATGACGACGTATTTGAGTCCGAGCGCGGCGATCGTTGCGGCCAGATTACGCGGCTCGTCTGCGTCCAGCGGCAGCGGCCGGCCGTGACCTACGTCGCAAAATGGGCAGCGGCGCGTGCAGATATCGCCCATGATCATGAACGTCGCCGTGCCTTTGCCGAAGCACTCGCCGATGTTCGGACACGAGGCCTCCTCGCACACCGTGTGCAGATTGTGCTCGCGCAGGATGCGTTTGATCTCGTAGAAGCGCGGGGACGATGCCGCGCGGACGCGAATCCATTCGGGTTTCGCAAGCGCTTCCGTAGCGATGACTTTGATTGGGATGCGCGCAGTCTTGGCGTCGCCCTTGTGTTTGATGCCGGCCGTGTTCGCCGGTACCGCGAGTGACGAAGCTTCCATGATCAGCGGTAGGTCAGACGGCTCGCGAGGATGGGCGCGAGTTCCGCGCCGACGCTTTCTGCCGTCCGGATGACACCAAAGTCGGCGAGTTGCGTTACCGGAAGCCCGGGAAAGCCGCACGGGTTGATGTCGGCGAACGGCGCCAAGCTCATCGCGATATTCAAGCTCAATCCGTGATAGGTGCAGCCATTGCGCACTTTAAGCCCCAACGCTGCGATCTTGGCTTCGCCGCCGTCGCATAACACATAGATACCGGGTGCGGACAGCTTGCCGTAAGCGGCAATGCCAATTGAAGCAAGCCACTCTATCACCGCGGCTTCCAGCCGCCTGACCATGTCGCGCACGCCGAGCTCGTTGCGCTTCAAGTCGATCAAAGTATACGCGACAAGCTGACCCGGGCCGTGGAAGGTGACCTGTCCGCCGCGATCGGTCTTGATGACCGCAATGCCATTGTCACGCAACAGATGTTCGCGGCGGCCTGCGAGTCCGAGCGTGTAGACGGGCGCGTGCTCGGTCAGCCAGATCTCATCTCGGGTGACCGGAGTGCGCGCGTCGGTGAACGCGCGCATCGCGCTCCAGCAAATTCGATAATCGGTGCAGCCGAGGGTGCGAATACGCACGCCGCCCACGGGACCGGGGGCGACCGAGGCGTTTTCGTCCCATGCCGACGGCGCATGCCCCGGTGCGCTCATCGCCGTGGCGCGCCACTCTTTACTGCCGGCGTCGTCGATGCAGGTCCGTTCCATCCACTCGCCAAGAATTCATGTTCGTCCTCGTGCAGCGCACCCGTGCGCCGCCAGACAACTCGCTCGCGTGACACCAGAAGCAACCAAGTCTGTTGCTCGACGGGCGATGGCCGCGCAAACGCGTGCCAAGAGAGTACCGCACAACAGCCGCCTCGAAGCGGGTCACGAACCGACTGGTAGCGAATTGCACTAATACCGGCGTCCCGAGCAACCAATCCGAAACGCTGGCAGCCCGCGTAATCGGCCGATCGCGTCCAGACTTCGCGATCGCGGATGAACGGCGGAATGCGCAAGTCCACCCCGTCGGCGGCGAGCTTCACGCGAAAGACCGTCTGCGGCTTGGCGGGCATCGAATTCAACGCCGGGACGTCAAGCAAGTGCCGCCAATGCCAGTAACCGAGCTCCGCACACGCTGTACGCACTTCATCAGCGCCATAAAAAACACCCGGATCGTTCGGTCCGCGAAATCTCGATCCTCCCGGCGGCGGCGAATAGCGAAACGGTGTGAAGAGCAGATAGTGCAGATAGCTCGCGCCCTCGGGGACTAGCGGCTTGCCTTCTTCCAGAAGACGCTCGAGAACATGCTGTTCGTCGAGCGTGTCGACGAGCGCCATGGTCGAAACCACGTGCTGTGCCTCAACCGCGCGCCAGATGTCCAGTCGCAGTGAGGCCGATTCAGAGGCGACCGCGCGCGGCGTCCAGATACGTGACGACACGAACTATGCCTTCCACCGAGCGGAGGAGATCCTTCGGTCTGGCCCCCAGCGCGAGATTGTCGCTACCAAGCCATAGCCGCGCTGACTCTTCATGTCCCCAGAGTGCGTCGAGCGAACGAAACATGCGAACGAGCAACCGAGCGAGCTCCCACTCTTTCGCGCGGACCTGCGAGAGCAGGTATTTGCCGGCAAAGAGTCGGGAAGTCGTCGCTTGAGAAATCCCCAACGCAACGGAGACATCGCGCTGCGTAAGTTCGAGCAGTCGCGCAGCGCGAACGACAGCTTTGCTCAGCACGGCAGCATCTGAAACGGGCACCCGGTCGGATGCCGAGATGCGGTGGAGTTCCATAGCGATCTTCCCAGAGAAATTCTTTCTACTAAATATTGCTCTGGAAAAGGGTCGTCGTCAACCCCACCTGCCCTAAACATCCCTACTCGCAGGGCGTTACTCTCTTGGCGTTACAGCACCATCTTCACCATCGGATGCGCGACGAGCTCGCGATAGAGATTATCGAGTTGTTCGCGTGACGTCGCGTTGACGGTCGCGGTGACCGACAACCAGTTGCCGGCCTTCGACGCGCGCATTTCCAATGTTGCCGGGTCAAAATCGGGGGCATGCTTGCGGACCACCAACGCGACCGCTTGCGCGAAGCCATCCTGCGTGCGTCCCATGATCTTGATCGGGAACGCGCACGGGAACTTGAGCGCCGATTCCTGCGGATCGGCGGGCTGGTGTTCGGTGACGGGCTCGCGCTTGGTCATCGGTAAATATCATCCCGCGTCCACGGGTGCGGTAGCCGGCCGTTGGACAGCGGTTTGCCGGCGAGAATCTGCCACAGCGACAGCCAGCCGCGGTCGAACGCATGCGCCGAACCTGCGAGATAAATGTGCCAGACGCGAAATTTTTCCTCACCGACCGCCTGGCGCGCAGCCCCGGCGTTGGCCTCTAGACGGTCGACCCAATGCCACAGCGTCTTGCCGTAGTGCTCGCGGAGCGCCTCGGCATCGACCGCCTCCAACCCTTCCCGCGCCACCCCTTCCATCACCCGCGCCACATGCGTGAGTTCCCCGCCGGGAAACACATAGTCAGCGACGAAGTCGCCGATCCCGCTCCCCAAGCTATCTGTATCGAGCGTGTTGTGCGTGATGCCGTGATTCAGGACCAGGCCGCCCGGTCTTAGAACGTTGCAGATCTTGCCGAAATACTTCGGAAAATTGCGGACGCCGACGTGCTCGAACATGCCCACGCTCGCAATCTTGTCGTAGATCACGTCATCGGGCAGATCGAGATAATCAAGAAACAAGACGCGCACGCGCGCCGCCAAGCCGCGCGCGGCGATTTCGCTCTGCACGTGGTCGAACTGGTTTCGCGAAAGCGTAATCCCCGTTGCCTCCGCGCCGTAGTTCTCGGCGGCGTGGAAGATGAGCCCGCCCCAGCCGCAGCCGATATCGAGGAAGCGTTCGCCTGCGGTGAGGCGCAGCTTGCGGCAGATATGGTCGAGCTTTTGCTCTTGGGCCTGATCGAGGGAATCGTCGTCATGGCGAAAATAGGCGCACGAATACACCATCCGCCGATCGAGCCACAACCGATAGAAGGCGTTCGAAACATCGTAGTGATGCGCAATGTTCCTGCGGTTGCTACGCCGCTGGTGCAGGAACTGTTTCCATTTTCCGTGCGCCTGCTCGCCGCCATGCGATACCGCGCCTACCATCGCCTCGGCGATATCCAGGACACGCCGCGCGCTGCCGGTGAAATCGAGGTCTCCGCGGACGTACGCGCGGGCGAGAGAACCCAATGCGGGCGAGGCAAGCGCCTGCAGGCCTCGCCAGGTCCGCGCGACGACGTCGACCGCCGGCTCTGAAGACAATTGCAGGCGAGCGCCGTCAGGAAGAATCAACGTGACGGGCAGGTTCCGGCCGCCGTAGCGGCTAGCAATGATCTGAGGGAGTGCAACCATGTCGCGGCCTCCGCGGCTACGAGAGTTCAGGTCGCCGAGCGCGCTTCCGTCCTCGGCCTATTTGTACGGTGGTGCAATGTACTCGCCGCGTGTCATCTCGCCAGGAAAAGTGTATCAAGCTTGGCGCTGTTTGGGTTTCCTCGCCTGGAACGTTTCCCACACTTTGCGAAATACAGGGCCGGGTGCGCCGGAGGCAAACGGCCGGCCGTCGACTGTCGTAATCGCCAGCACTTCCTTGGTCGACGATGACAGCCACATTTCGTCGGCTGCCAACGCTTCGTCCTTAGGCACCGCGCGGATTTCAACTGGAATGTCCATTTCGTGTGCGAATTCCATCGTGGCGTCGTACGTGATGCCGGGCAGAATGTGGTTATCCTTGGGCGGTACGACGATCGTCCCACCCTTCACGATCAGCACATTGGAGGCGGATGCTTCGGTAAGAAAACCGTCGCGAAACATCACCGTCTCCACCGCGCCGTGATCCGCCGCGAGCTGGCGCATCAAGACGTTGCCCAGAAGCGAAATGGTCTTCAAATCGCAGCGATGCCAACGGTTGTCCTCGGCCGTGACAACCGCCACACCCCGCGTAACCTGCTCGGCCGTAGGAGTGGCCAGGGGGTTGCTCATCATGAACACCGTTGGCGTTGCGCCCGCGGGGAAGGCGTGATCGCGCTTGGCGACCCCGCGAGTGACCTGCAGGTAAACGCCTTGATTGGGCCACGGATTCTTGCCGATCAAGTCGCCCAGCAACGCTTCCCATCGCTTTGCGCCATACGGATTGGCAAGACCTATGCCGTCCAGGCTGCGCTGCAAGCGCTGCAAGTGGTGCGGCATGCGAAAGGGCTGACCTGCGTAAACCGGCACAAGCTCGTAGACGCCGTCGCCGTAGATGAAGCCGCGATCGAGCACGGAAATCTTGGCGTCGGTGAGCGGCATGAACTCGCCGTTCAAGTAGACGATCTGATCGGAATCCAGCATGGTCGTAAATCTCTTCCGTCAAGTACGCTTGAACCACAGACGTACGGTATCCCACATACGGCCAAAGACACCTGCAACCGGTACCTCTTCCAGCGCAATCAAGGAAAACTCCGTTACCGGCTTACTTTCAAGCGCGACTTTGACGATTCCCACGCGCTCGCCACGGGCAATCGGCGCGACGAGGGGTTCCTGCGCGACCAAGGTCAACAGGAGCTTGTCCGCGCGCCCTTTGGGAACGGTCAAATACCGGTTAGCCTGAAAACCCGCAGGCACTTCACTTTTTTCGCCTTTCCAGACGCGCAGCGCCGCCACCTGCTGACCGGATTGATAAAGTTGAACGGTGTCGAACGCCTGGAATCCCCAGTTCAAGAGTTTCTGACTTTCCACCGCGCGTGCGGCATCGGAGCTGGCGCCGAGCACCACCGACAAGACACGGCGCTCACCGCGCTTGGCCGAGGCAATCAGGCACCATCCCGCCGTGTCGGTATGGCCGGTTTTCACGCCGTCCACGTACGGATCCGTCCAGAGCAGCCGGTTGCGATTAGCCTGCATGATATTGTTATAGCGAAACTCTTTCTGCGAGTAGAGCGGATAGTAGTCGGGAAAATCACGAATCAGCGCCGACGCGAGTTTGGCCATGTCCGCCGCTGTCGAAAAATGCTGCGGATGAGCGAGCCCGGTCGCATTGGTGAACCGCGTGTTGGTAAGCCCGAGGCGCGCGGCTTCGGCATTCATCCTGACGGCAAATGCCTCTTCGCTGCCGCTGACCAACTCGGCCAGCGCGATCGAGGCGTCGTTGCCCGACTGCACGATCATTCCCCGCAGAAGCTCGTCGACCGTGACGGCCTTGCGCGGTTCGATAAAGGTACGCGAGCCTTCCGCCCGCCAGGCGCGCTGGGACACATTGACCATTTGCGATGGAACGATGGTCTTCGCGTGCAACGCACCGAACACGAGGTAAGCGGTCATCAGCTTGGTCAGCGATGCCGGTTCACGGCGTTCGTCGGCGGCGGCGGACGCGAGCGTCTGACTGGTGGTGACATCGGTCAATACATACGCCGCGGCAGCGACGGTCGGGGAGGTAACGCCAGCGACGACCGCCGGATTGATGACCGCCGGATTGATGCTCGCGGACGGAAGCGCCGCCCTGGTCTGGCTTAAGCCCGGTGCGGAAACGGCGAGCGCCGTAGCAGTGATGACGGCGAGAAACGCGCGGGAGACCATGTACGCTTATGCGAAAACGAGTGATTATACTGGCAGCGAATTTCGACTCCTTTTGCGACACGACGACGAACTCAACGAAGAACCGCCATGAACCGTTGTGCTTCCTGGCTCCCGCGGCTACCACGAATTACTCGCCGCAGGCTCGGCGCATTCGCTGTTTGCGTAAATGCGCTGACTGCGTGCGCGACCGCGCCTATGGAGCAACAGGCAGTCGAAGCGCTCCTCGCGGCTCAGCGTGCATTCGCGACGATGGCAGTCGAGCACGGAATCCGCGCGTCGTTTCTTGCGCAGTTCGCCACCGACGGACTGGTGTTCGAACCCGGCCCCATTCGCGTGCACGAGACGTGGACCGCGCGCCCGGCGCCCGCCGATCCATTGGCGTTGAAGCTCGAGCGGGCGCCCGCTGCTGCTGCCGTTGCTGCATCCGGAGAAATGGGCTTTACCACCGGACCGTTCACGTTGACCGACCGCACCGGGACGCGGCCGCCGCAGCATGGCATCTACACGTCGGTTTGGCGCAAGAATGCCCTCGGCGTGTGGCAGGTCGTGCTCGATGCCGGGGTGCTGACCAATGCCGCGATCGAGGCGGCGGCGCTTCTGCCTGCGCCGAAATTGCACGGCACGGCGAGCAAGCCCAACTTTCCGCAGATGCTCTCGCCCGCGGAGATCGAGCGCAGCATTCGAAACTCGTCCCCGGAGGCGTTCGCATCGTGGCTCGCGGCCGATGCGCGGTGGTACCGCAACGGAAACGCGCCTATCCTTTTGCGAGAACCCGTTGCGACAGCGTTTCGCGCCTGCTGGCGCTCGGCATCCTTGTCCCACACGGCGGGCGGCGGCTCTGCCACCGGAGATTTTGCCTACACTTACGGGACTCTTAGTACAGAAGGCGCCCCGCGTTCCGCGGGCCACTATGTCAACCTATGGAGCCGCGATGAGTACGGCGTCTGGAAGATTGCTGCTGCGATCTGGTTGTAAACTTAAGCGTATCGAATTAGATTCTCGACTCGCCATGGAGGATTAAGCTCATGAATCACTTTGTCAGGTGCATTCTGGCCGCGTGCGCCTTCGCCTTCACGGCGCCTGCGCACGCCGCGTTCCACACGTGGACCATCGACCAGGTTTATTCTAACGCCGACGGCACCGTCCAGTATGTCGTGCTTCGCGAAAGCAGCGGCTTCAACAACGAGCAATTTCTTGCCGGGCACTCTTTCACGATCACGCATGCGGGCGTGATCAAGGCGTTCACGTTTCCCGGCAATCTTCCGAGTAGCGCGACTGCCGGCAGGCGTGTGCTCATCGGTACACAGGGGCTTGCCGCGCTCGGATTGATCACGCCTGATTACGTCATCCCAAACGGTTCTCTCGCGACCGACGGTGCGACCGTCAATTACGCCGGCGTCGATCAGGTGACATACACCGCGCTGCCTACCGACGGCGTCGATGCAATTTTTCGCGGCGGATTCGTAAGCGTGAACACGCCTGCCAATTTCGCCGGTGCGCAAACGAGTTTGCCGGCACTGCCGGTGACGGTTGTCGAGTATTACAACGACGCGCTGGATCACTTTTTTATCAGCGCCCTGCAACCCGATCTCGACGCGTTGGATTCGGGCCGGTTTGCGGGCTGGAGGCGAACCGGCCAGACCTTTCGCGTGTTTCCAAGCCAGGCGAGCGGAGGCAGCGGGGTCAACCCCGTGTGCCGTTTCTACATTCCGCCCGCACAGGGCGATTCGCATTTCTTCTCGGCTTCTCCGCAGGAGTGCAACGAGACGCGTTTCAAATTTCCGACGTTCAGCTTCGAAGGGTCGGCCGTGTTCTTCATCGCACTGCCCAACACATTGACCGGCGCCTGCCCCAGCAACACCATTCCCGTGTATCGGGTGTGGAACAACCGCGGCGATTCGAACCACCGCTACACGACTAATCGCGGCACGCGCGACGCGATGGTTGCCGCCGGTTTCATCGCCGAAGGGTATGGGCCCGATGCGGTGATCATGTGCGCGCCAATCTGAAGCGCTCGGCCAAGGTCTGACCCTGATTAAACGCGAAATCGACCGAGCCGCACGCCATCGTCCAGCCCGGCAGAATGCACATCAGGCGGCTACGTTCTCGAATTCGCTGTTCGCGTCTTCGATGACCGGCACGCAACTGCAGAAGAGATTCCGGTCGCCATAAGCGTTATCCACTCGCGCCACCGGCGGCCAATATTTCGCCGCCGCAAGGTCGCCGATCGGAAACGCGGCTTCCCTGCGGGTGTAAGGGTGCGACCACTCATCGGCGCACACCATCGCCGCCGTGTGCGGCGCATGCTTCAACGGGTTGTCGGCACGATTGAGCCGGCCGGCCTCGATCGCGCGAATCTCCCCGCGAATGGCGATCATCGCGTCGACAAAGCGATCGAGCTCGGCCTTGGACTCGGACTCCGTCGGCTCGACCATCAACGTTCCCGGAACGGGGAAGCTCATCGTCGGCGCATGAAACCCGTAATCCATGAGGCGCTTAGCGACATCCTCCGCTTCGATTCCCGACGTCGTTTTGAGTGGACGTAAATCCAGGATGCATTCGTGCGCGACTAGGGCGAAAGGTCCGGAGTAGAGAACCGGGTAATACGGGTTGAGACGCTTTGCGATGTAATTCGCCGCCAGGACCGCGGTTTCCGTCGCGAGCTTCAACCCGGTCCCGCCCATCATCGTCAGATACATCCACGAGATCGGCAGTATCGACGCGCTGCCGTACGGGGCTGCCGCGACGGCGCCAATCGCAAATGTTTCCGCGCGCGCGTCGGTCACTGCATTGACGGGTTCGGGCGCACTGGCGGAAGCGGTGCGCGAAAGGTGACGGTGACCCGGCAGAAACGGTGCAAGGTGTGCCTTGACCGCTACCGGCCCAACGCCGGGACCGCCGCCGCCGTGGGGGATGCAAAACGTCTTGTGCAGATTGAGATGCGACACGTCGGCGCCGAAATGCCCCGGCGCCGCCAGTCCGACGAGAGCGTTCAGGTTCGCGCCATCGACGTAAACCTGTCCGCCGTAACCGTGCACGATGTCGCACAGCTGCCTGATTCCCGCCTCGAATACGCCGTGCGTCGATGGGTACGTCACCATGACAGCGGCGAGATCGTGCGCGTAGTGCTTGGCCTTGCGCTCGAGATCGGCCAGATCCACATTACCCGCGGCATCGCATCCGACGACGACGACGCGCATGCCCGCCATCTGCGCGGACGCGGGATTCGTTCCATGCGCGGACGCAGGAATGAGGCAGACATTGCGATGCGCTTCACCGCGACTCGCGTGATAGGCATCGATCATCAGCAGGCCGGCGTATTCCCCTTGCGACCCTGCGTTAGGCTGCAACGACACGGCGTCATACCCCGTAACAGCGCAGAGCATCGCCTCGAGCTCGCCGATCAGCATCCGGTACCCCGCAGTCTGATCGGCGGGCGCGAACGGATGCAGCGCGCCGAATTCCGGCCAAGTCACGGGAATCATTTCCGCAGTGGCGTTCAACTTCATCGTGCACGATCCAAGCGGGATCATCGAGCGGTCAAGTGCCAAATCCTTGTCGGCCAATCGCCGCAAATAGCGCAGCATTTCCGTCTCGGATCGGTGCCGTTGAAACACCGGATGGGTCAGGAACGCCGAAGTGCGCACGAGTGCCGTGGGCAGCGCGCCGGCCGCTCCGTCATCGAGGTCGGCAACCGTGAACGGCGCATCGGCAAAGTTGAACGAGCGCCAGATGAGTGCCACGTCTTCGCGCGTTGTCGTCTCATCAAGCGAGATCCCAAGCGTGTGCGCGTCGACCATGCGGAAGTTGACGCCGTCTTGCACGCCGGAGTCGAGAACGCGTTGCGTGCGATCGCCGGTCGCGACGACGATTGTGTCGAAGCACGCGATCGTCGGCACGCGGAACCCGAGCCGCTCCAACCCGTGTTTGAGGATCATCGTCAACCGCTGGACGCGACGGGCGATGGTCGTCAACCCTTCTGGTCCGTGATAGACGGCGTACATGCCGGCGATAACGGCCAAAAGCACCTGCGCCGTGCAGATGTTCGACGTTGCCTTCTCGCGCCGGATGTGCTGTTCGCGCGTCTGCAATGCAAGCCGGTACGCAGGTTTGCCGCTCGCATCGACGGTGACTCCGACGAGCCGCCCTGGCATCGCACGCTTCAACTCATCGCGCGTCGCGAAATAGCCGGCGTGCGGCCCCCCGTAGCCCATCGGCACGCCGAACCGCTGCGTCGAGCCCACGACCACGTCGGCGCCCCACTCCCCCGGCGGCGCGAGCAACGTCAGCGCGAGGAGGTCGGCTGCGACGATGACGTGCGCGCCCCGCGCATGCAGCGCTTCTGTAAGGCCGCGGTAGTCGCGGATCTCCCCATTGGCGCCGGGATACTGCAACAACGCACCGAACGCATCCGCTAGCGTGGCCGTCTCTGCCGGCCCCACAACGATCTCGATCGACAACGGGTGCGCGCGCGTACGCACGACGTCAAGCGTCTGCGGAAAGACATCATCCGCAACAAAAAACCGGTCGCGCTTGCCCTGCGCAAGCCGCAGCGCGAACGTCATCGCTTCGGCGGCGGCGGTGGCTTCGTCGAGCATCGATGCATTCGCAATCACCATCCCCGTCAAATCGGCGACCATCGTCTGAAAATTGATAAGTGCTTCAAGCCGGCCTTGCGCGATTTCCGGCTGGTAGGGCGTGTACGCGGTGTACCACGCCGGATTCTCCAGAATATTGCGCAGGATCACATTGGGTGTGTGCGTGCCGTAATAACCCTGGCCGATGAATGACTTGAGCACACGGTTCTGCGCAGCGAGACGTTTAAGGCGCGCAAGTGCCTCTGCCTCAGTCATCGGCCCCGGCAGCGCGAGTGGCGCCCGTTCACGAATCGCCTCCGGCACGACCGCATCGATCAATGCCGGTAGCGAGTCGTAGCCCAGCATGGTGAGCATCGCCGCTTGTTCGTCCGGCGTCGTGCCGATATGACGCGCGATGAATGCGGTGTGATCTTCCAGCGCCGAAAGTGGCGTCGCCTTCGTTGCGAATTCGTTCCTTTTCATCGCTGGGTCGCGCGCGCCGTTCACGCTTCACCGATCATTTTTTGGTACGCGGCGGCGTCGAGTAATCTGCGCGCGGCGCCCGCGTCGGCCGGCTTCATCTTGAAGAGCCATGCGGCGTACGCATCTTCATTCACGGTTTCGGGCGCCCGCGCGACTTCTTCGTTCACCGCCAGGATTTCTCCGGCAATCGGCGCATTCACGTCGCTTGCCGCCTTGACCGACTCGACAATGGCGCACGCTTCGCCGGACGCGACGACGCGACCGACCGGTGGCAACTCGATATAGACAAGGTCACCCAACGCGGCCTGGGCGTGGTCAGTGATGCCGACGGTGGCCGTGCCGTCGGCATCAAGGCGCAACCACTCATGACTCTCGGCATAGTGAAGTTCGGTGGGAACATTCATGGCGGCTTCTCCAAAAATCGACGTGTAGAGGTTTGAACAAAAGGTCAGGACACGAGCACTCGTCCATTGCGCACGAATGGTGGCTTGACGATACGGGCGGCAAGCTTTTTGTCGCGGATGACGACGTGAACGATCTCGCCCACGGCTGCCGCGGCAGGCAGACGCGCGAGCGCAATCGATTGCCCGAGCGTCGGGCTGAACGTGCCGCTGGTGATTTCGCCATCGCCATGGACGGTGAGCACGGACTGGTGAGCGCGCAGCACACCGCCACGGTCGAGCAGCAACAAACCGGTCAGCTGCTGCGAGCGGGACTTTCCCATCAGCGCACCCTTGCCGACAAAATCGCGCGCGCCCGCAAGATCGACGGTCCAGCCCAGGCCCGATGCGAGCGGTGACGTGGATTCGTCCATCTCCTGCCCGTACAGGTTCATTCCGGCCTCGAGGCGCAATGTGTCGCGCGCACCCAGGCCGCAGAGTTTCACGCCCGCAGCCGCTAACGCGCGCCAGATCGACTCCGCACGCGCGGCCGGGACGATCAACTCGAAGCCGTCTTCGCCCGTGTAGCCGGTGCGCGCGATGAACAAGTCACCGAAATCGGTGTTCGCTTCGACCGCCGTGAATGGCTTAATTTCGGCGGTGGCGACTTCGCTACCGGGAATCGCCTGCCACACTTTCGCCCGGGCGTTCGGACCCTGCACGGCGTTGATCGCCAGATCGCTGCGCGAAGTGAGCGTGAGTTGCGGGGCGTGCTGGGCAAGCAGCTTGCGCAACCATTCGATGTCCCGGTCCGCCGTTGCCGCGTTGAGGACGACCCGGAACAAGTCTTCGCGGACGAAATACACGATCAAATCGTCGAGAACCCCACCGTCCGGATTGAGCAGACACGAATAAAGCGCGCGGCCGCGCTCCTGCAACTTATCGACATTATTGGCCAGCGCGTAGCGGAGAAACCCGCGTGCACCTTCCGTGCCGCCGGCCTCGGCAGCGCCAGCGAGGTCGACCACGCGCATATGCGACACGTCGAACATCCCGGCGTCGCGACGTACCGCGTGGTGCTCGTCGAGTTGCGAGCCATAATTGACGGGCATATCCCAGCCGCCGAAATCCACCATGCGCGCACCGGACGCGCGGTGTTCTGCATTCAACGGCGTTTGCTTGAGCACGTTGGCCACTCCCATCGAGGACAAAAAGATGGGGCGAGAAGCGGCCATCCGCTTGTCGCCCCGTCTGTCCTTTTTACCTGAGAGATTGGAGTGCGAACTCGATGTCTGTATCGGAGTTGCGCACCCGGTGCCCCTTCGGTGAGCCCAAGGCTGCACGCATTCGCGCTGCCTTAAAGCCGCTCTCCAGATCGGTTAAGCGTCGCGTGCAGTCCTCGGTGCCTGAGCGATTTCGGGATTACGCCTTCGGCGGCGACACGAGCGCAATGCACAGCAACGCATAAGCGGTCGCGTCACACTCTCCTGCACGAACAAGAACAATTGTACCGGGAGACCCCAGCGTCGGTCAAAACGCGCTCATTTCGGTAGTGGTTCACTCCCAGATCCAATACCCTCGTCTCTGCCTATTTCTTGAGCGTCATGATCCAGGCCACGAGTTCCTTGATGTCGGCGTCCGGAATGTTCGCGTTGGGCGGCATCGGGATTTGCCCCCAGACACCCACGCCGCCGTCCTTCACCTTCTTGGAAAGCTTGGCGATGGCGTCCTTGTCGGCCCTGTACTTCGCAGCTACGTCCTGGTAGGAGGGACCGATAATTTTTTTATCGACGGCATGGCACGCCGCGCACCCGTCCTTTTTCATGAGCGCGTCCGCGGCCGCTCTCTCGAGCACAGCGGCGGCGTTGCCACTGATTAGCCATGTCACGGAAGCGAGTGCAGCCAAAGCGATTTTCATCCAATCTCCACGTCTAGAAGTTAGCGGTCGTTAGTCAGAAGCCGGAGTGCCGGCAAAGAGTATTTGAATTCAACGATCAACGGGCATTCTCGTTGACCGCCGATTGGGTGTCGAGCTCTTCCACAACGGTCTCCAGCGACGCGATCGGCGGCAAGCACGCAGCGCCGCGGCAAACCCACGCGACGACCTTGGCGCCTGGTGGAGCCGCCCCCTTGTCGAGCGCCGCCGGCAGAAGGTCGATGCCGGCCACGTTGAAAATCCGCACGGACGGCCGATAGCGCCGTTCCAGCTCGCGCTGCCACACCGCCGCTTCGGTTGGGTCGCCTTCGAGCAGCACGACCGCCGGTGGTCGCTCAAGGTCGGCCAGCGCCCCCAGCAACGTCGAGAATCCCACCGGGGATTCGATGAGCGCCGGTGCAAAAACGCGCACCGCGCGTTCGCCTGCGGCGACGAAGCGGAGCTCTGCGCTCAAATGTCCAAGTGCAATCAACGCCTGCGCCGCTACGCCGTTCCCTGACGGGGTGGCATTGTCGTGGCCGGGCTTCGTGCGATGGATGAGTTTCTCGTGGTCATGGCTCGTGAAGAAGAATCCGCCGCGGTCGCGGTCCTCGAAGCGCTCGAGGAGCGCATTCCCAACCTCCTGCGCCCAGAGAAAATCATCAAAGCGAAACCGCGTCTGGAGCAATTCGATGAGCGCGGCTAACAGGAACGCGTAATCGTCGACGTAGGCGTTCAACTCGGCGCGGACGTCCTTGCGCGTCGCAAGCAGACGTCCGTCGCGCCACGCCGTGCGCTTCAGCGTATCGATAGCGTCGAACGCGAGGTCGGCGTAGCGTGGCTCGTCGAGTGCGCGTGCGGCACGTGCGAGTGCGGCAATCGCGAGCGCATTCCACGACGTCAGAATCTTGTCATCGCGACCGGGGTGCACCCGCTGCTCGCGCGCGGCGAACAATACCGCTTTGGCTCCGGAGAGCCGCGTCTGCGCATCAGGCAACGTGAGATCAAGCCGTGCCGCGACATCGGCGAGCGGCTCGCTTACCCGCAGATGCCAGGAGATACCTTCGAAATTCGGGGGGCGGTTCAATCCGAAGTGCGCTGCGACGACCGGCCATTCCTCGGCATTGACCGTCGCGCGCACTTCATCGGGCGACCAAACGTAGAACTTACCTTCGTGCCCTTCGCTGTCAGCGTCGAGACTGGAATAAAAGGCGCCGTCGGCAGCGCGCATCTCGCGCACCAGCCATCCGACCAGATTGCGGGCGATATCAGCAAACCGGGGATCAAAGGTCACACGCGCCAGATCCGCGTACAACGCAAGCAGCGGCGCGTTATCGTAGAGCATCTTTTCGAAATGCGGAATCGTCCATTCGGCGTCCACCGAATAGCGGCTGAATCCCCCGCCCAAGTGGTCCCAGATCCCTCCGTCGGCCATGTGCGCCAACGTCGTGCGCACGATCGCCAGCGCCTCACCGTCACCGGTGCGCGCCCATTCGCGCAAGCAGAGGTCGAGTTCGAACGGATGGGGAAATTTAGGCGCGCCGCCGAAACCTCCATGCTTCGAATCGAAGATCCGTTTGAGCTCTTGCAGCGCGCGCTCCGGCGCGCTGATCGGCAACGCCGCGGCGCCGCCGCCGGGTTCCAGCGTGGCCATCGCGGCGATAAGATGGCGGCTCTGCGCGGCAATCGCCTCGCCTTGCTCGCGATAAGCGGCGGCAATCCGCGGCACGAGCTCGAGAAATCCGGGCACGCCGTGGCGTGAATGCTTAGGAAAATACGTACCGCCGAAAAAGGGTTCGCCCTGGGGCGTCAGGAACATCGTCAGCGGCCAGCCGCCTGATCGCCTGGTCAGCAAAGAGTGCGCCTTTTGGTAAATCTGATCGAGATCGGGCCGTTCCTCGCGATCGACCTTGATGTTGACGAAGTGTTCGTTCATTGCCGCCGCGACGGCGGCGTCTTCGAAGGATTCGTGCGCCATGACGTGACACCAATGGCACGCCGAATAGCCAATCGAGAGCAGGATCGGCTTGCCCTCGACGCGCGCACGGTCGATTGCTTCCTCACTCCACGGGTACCAATCAACGGGATTACCGGCGTGTTGCTGCAGATAGGGGCTGGTCGCGCCCGCGAGGCGGTTGGTCATCGATGAAGCGGGGAACGCGCGGGTTTCGCGTCTTGGTCTTTAACGCTTGTATTTTAGGATTCTTCGAACGCGACTCGTTCAAAATCGCCGCCGCGTTGTACGAGCCGCAACAACCGGAACTTGCGTTCAGGGCCCGGATCCATCGACCGCAACACACGACCCGCGTTGAACGTGCGCGGCGGCACGATGATCGTCGCCTGCTCTTCCGACGTTTCGGCCAGAAGGAGCGCCGGCATCGGCGGTTCCTCTGAAAAAGCAATCGACAGCGGGCGGACAGCGACGGTCTTGGGCGTGCCCGGCCAGAACGCAAGCGTCAGCGCAAAATCACCGCGCGTGTCGAAAGCGACTCGGGTCACGTAACCCAAGCGCACGTTCTCCTCATCGCGCGCCACGACCAGCTGTTCGAGGAACCACCGATAGCGCCCGCCCTCACTGCGCGCGAGTGTTGCGTCCTGCCATTCGTACCGGCCCTGCCAGCGCTCCCATGGCCAGTTTCGCTCGGCCTCTTCCTTGTGCCGGTCGTAGTCGGTCAACGCCCCCAGCGTCTGCAGATGCGAAGCGCCCTGAAAAGTCAACCGGCCCAACGGATCCTGCCGATCGAATGTGCGGCCGCCGACGCGGTAATACGCTGCGGGGACTCCCCCGGCCGTCAGATCAAGCGAGGTCCGGTGCTCGTCAGCGGTGCTTGACCGCGTTTGATACCAGTGCGTGTCGAGGTGTTTCAACAGCGCAGCGGATCCTTCTACCGATGTGTCCTGCCCCAACTGCAATTCCGCGGGACTGGCGCCGGCGGTGAGCCGCTTTAGGCGACCGCGCACACTGGTTGCAAGTTTGCCGGGGTAGCCATAGCGCAACGACGGCGGCGAATCGTGCGGCGACGCCGCCACGAGTTGGGCACCCGTCGTGCCGTCGAGATCGACGACGATCAGCGGACCTTCGGTCTCGCGCTGCTGCGCGTACGGAAATACCTTGCGCGCCCATTGGCCAAGCCAGCGATCGGTCAACTCGATCTGTCGGATGGTCATTGCACACGGGTCCGCAAGGTGCAGGAGCAGCGCGTGACAGTAGGTTGCGTAACAGGAAATGCCCACTGCGTTCGGAGCGAGATCATCCGACACCGCGGTGACCGTGCAGTCCAGCATTTCCGCCAATCGGTAATAAGCGTGCAGCTCCTGCCATACGCTTGCCGGAGACACGCGTCGCGCCAAACCGTGAACCAGGACCATCTGCTTGCCGACATACAGGCCGCGTTGCAGAAGCTTCGCCTTGACACCCTGGAGTTCCTGGTCGCCTTCCAGCAGTGGCTTCAAGCATGCGGAATACTGCTCCCATAGCGCTTGCCACAGCGCGATCGCCTGGTCGGCGGCTTCGAGTTCGCGGTCCGCCGCAGGCTGCGGTTTGCCCGCGTACCGGCGCGCGAGCTCGGTGTGCAACAACGCCACCTGCTCGCGCATGACCTCCGCGATCGTCGCGCGTTCGCGTGGCGCGAACTCCGTGCCTGCCATCGCCTTCAACTGCCCGTAGATCGCCTCATACCGCGGCACGACACCGGCGATCATCAGTGATTTCGACCAGCGCGAAGCACCCTGCGCGTCGGAAAACGCAAGCAACGGCGCGCTTTCGCCGGCCGGCGCCTGCGGCGTCAATGCCGGTGCCGAAGCGGTGTCCTGTATCACGCGGCGGCGCGTGGCAACTCGCGCGCGAGTCGTTGCGACAATGTTGGCCCTGTGCAAAACACTTTAGGCTTCCTTCATGGCGATGCTCGAATGTGCTTCGTCCGCGGAGACTTCCGGCGATTTATAGCACAGGAAGAAAGGCGCTCGCGGCTCCCCACCGCGCATACCTGACGGACGGGCGCTTTCCTACGATTACCCGGCGCAACCGTACGTTACAACGACCACTTCCTAGGCGATCACGATAAGGAATCAGCCGATTTGGATCGAGAGCATCGAGATCGATCCTCCGCCCACGCCCTCGAAACGCCTTCATCGCGCAACGGTGTCAGCCGCTTGGCAAGATCAAAGTGCAATGCCGCCGGCTGCGTCTCGTCCATGCTGAGCTGCACCACGGGAACATCGGCGCCGGGAAAAACATGGCACAGGACTGACCAGGTGCCGTGATCGAGACCCCAGCGCAAATCGCCTACGACCTCCATAGGCTTGAGCAAGTCCTGTACTCGGGCGGCCAGTTCGGGACTGCCGGGCGCAGGGTACTCGAATTCGAACAGTGCCTGCGGGAATCCGCCGAAATCGTGGATCGTGCGAGGCTCTGCCATAGCGGTCACCGCCGTCGCGGGAATGTACCAATGCGCGGAAACGGCGAGAACGGCTCTGGGTCGAGGCACCGTTTCGCCGATCTTCCTCCACGCTTCAGTGTACGAATTTTGCGCCAGCGCATTCATCGGATTACCGTGACCAAAAAAGATCGCCGGCATACGCGCGGGTGCTGCGGTAATCATCCGCGATGACTTTTCATAAGAGCGGATTGCGACCGACCGAAGCAATCGGTCTTAAGCAAACAATGCCATTTTGATCTCCCGCGATTGCAAAACACAGCGGTTAAAGCAGCGCTCGACGAAAGCTTGCTGTAGGGCAATCGAAGGCCGTTGGACTGCCCTTCACAGGCGATCGAACCGCCGATAGCCGATCGCTTCGGCCACGTGCGGCACAGCGATGTTGACGTTCCCAGCCAGATCGGCGATTGTCCGCGCGACCTTGAGCGCCCGATGATAGGAGCGCGCGGACAGCCAAAGGCGCGCCATCGCCTGCGCGAGCATTGACTCGCCAGCGCCATCTAGCCGGCAGTAGGCGACGATCTCCGCCGGCTGGAGCCGGGCGTTCGGCTTCCCCTGACGCTCGCGCGCGCGCGAACGGGCGACCGTAACTCGGGCCCGTACCGCCGCCGACGACTCCGCGGAAAGCGTCGCGGGCTTCTCAGCCAGCGCCACACCACCCTCGGAGTCGCGCACGCGCCGCGTTGCGGTCAACGCCGGTGCCGCGAGCGCCTCCGCGGACAACGACGGCACTTCAACGGTCAGATCGATCCGATCGAGCAATGGGCCGGAAATGCGCGACCGATAGCGTGCGATGCGATCAGGTGTGCAGTGGCAGCGCCCGCTTGCGTGGCCCAACCAACCGCACGCGCAGGGATTCATCGCGGCGACCAACTGAAACTGGGCCGGAAACTGGCTTTGCCGCGCAGCGCGCGAGATATGGATGACGCCGGACTCAAGCGGCTCGCGCAACACTTCGAGCACGCGCCGATCCCATTCCGGCAGCTCATCGAGAAACAGCACACCGTGATGGGCAAGAGAAATCTCGCCAGGCCGCGGGTCGCTGCCGCCGCCGACCAACGCGACGGCGCTGGCGGTGTGATGCGGCGCTCGGTACGGCCGCTCGCGCCAATGCTCCGGTACAAAGCGGCCCGCGATGGAAGCCACCGCCGCCGCTTCGAGCGCCTCGTCCTCGTCGAGCGGCGGCAAGAGCGACGGGAGTCGCTGCGCAAGCATCGATTTCCCCGTGCCCGGCGGACCGGTGAAGAGCAGCGAATGCCCGCCCGCCGCCGCGATCTCTAACGCGCGCTTGGCGTGCGCCTGCCCGCGCACGTCGGAGAGATCGGTTGTCGCTCTGCAAGTTGCCGAGGAAGAGGGCGCGGGCAGCGCCAGTCGTGCGCGCCCAGCCAGATGTGCGCAGACGGCAAGCAGCGAGGGCGCCGCGTACACCTCGGCGTCGC
The DNA here is from genome assembly GCA_037719965.1 of Casimicrobiaceae bacterium. Classification (GTDB taxonomy): domain Bacteria; phylum Pseudomonadota; class Gammaproteobacteria; order Burkholderiales; family Casimicrobiaceae; genus VBCG01. The sequence continues at coordinate 56,807 of JBBJMT010000016.1, forward strand.
GGACCAACGCGGCCTCGCCGGCCGACGCTGCGGGTAGCACAAACGCATGCCCGTCCCGCCGCGCCGCCAGCGCCATCGCCAGCGCGCCGCGTACCGCGCGCAGCTCGCCGGTTAGCGCGAGCTCGCCCGCGAACTCGTAACGTGGCAGCTCATTGGCCGGGATCTGCCCGGTTGCGGCGAGGATTCCGAGCGCGATCGGCAGATCGAAGCGGCCGGACTCCTTGCGCAAGTCGGCTGGCGCCAGGTTGACGGTGACTTTACGTGCCGGAAACTCGAACTGCGCATTCTGCATGGCGGCACGTACGCGGTCGCGCGCCTCGCGCACTTCGGCTTCCGGCAAGCCGACAATATGCACGCCGGGCAATCCGCCCGACAGGTGGACTTCGACAGCGACCCGCGGCGCGGCCACTCCGGCGAGCGCTCGGCTATGGAGCACGGCGACCGACATTGTTCGCTAACCGGTCGCCACACGCTGCGAAACAACATCACGCGATCAGCGCGCAGAGCCCAGCGGCGGAAAGCGCGCCTCGAGTTCGGCGACACGCACTTCAAGGCGTTCCACTTTTTCGCGCGTCTTCAAAAGCACTTGCGCCTGGGTATCGAATTCCTGCCGCGTTACGAGGTCGAGGCGCAACAGGCCGCTTTGCAAGAGCCCCTTGACATTTTTTTCAATGTCCTTGACGGGGCTTCCTTCGACGGCCTTGCCGATACGGGCGGCAAGCTCGTCCAGGGTCTTGGAATTCAGCATCGCATCCTCCGCGGATTTACTTTAGGACCGGGTTGGCCCGCGCTTTCGCGAGCGTGTGCGGGAGAGTTTAGCAAAGCGTCGGTGGTAGCCGCCCTCCTCCGTTCGGCGTAGTCGCGCGGCCGCAGACGCGGAAACTTCGCGGACGCTGCTCGATTGATGTGCAACGCACGAACCTGTCGCACCGGCGCGGTGCAGTGCCGGCGTCGCCATTGCAGCCTAATGTCGCGAAGCGTGCGCAGCCGACTGATCTTATTGAGCTTTTGTTATTGGCACATGGAATGCTCTGGAATGTTCCCGAAACCGCCGATCCCGGCGGGTTAACCGCCGTTCTGTTGGCATCTGGAAATCCGCCATGTCTGGGAGAACCCATTTCGCCTTCCCGCTGATAGTTGCGTTGGCGTGCACTGCGAATGTGGGCGCAAACGCACAAACCACTACGCCCCTTGCGGACCCCAAGCCCACCGAGCCAGCCCCATCGGCACCCATTTTTTCGATCTGGGGCTTCGACCTGACAGGCCATTTCGATGTCGGCTATACGCACCTGTCAGGTTCCGGCAAGTTCGTCAGCGGCCTGAACAACCGGGTCTTCGACTTCAGGCGCAATGCCGCCGTTATCCACGCCCTTGACCTTCAGCTCGCCAAACTTCCGGAGGACGGCTTCGGCGGCCTGATCAATGTGACCTTGGGCAAGGATGCCGACACGATCGCGTCGTACGGCATGATCAGCAGGACCAAAGGTCCGGCCAATGGCGCGGATCACTATGCCGATCTGACCCAAGGCTACGTGCACTTCGGCGCAGCGCCCTTCACCGTCATCGCCGGCAAGTACGTGACGCTGGCGGGTGCAGAAGTGATCAAGAGTGCCGCTGACGTCAATTATTCACGCTCTATCTTGTTTGGTTATGCAATTCCGTTCACGCATACCGGCGTGCGCGCCTCGTACAAGCTCAATGACATGCTGAGCGTGACCGCCGGTGTCAATCAGGGCTGGGACCTGTTCAAGGACACGAACAACGACAAGACGGTGGAACTGGGTGCCGCCTTCGTGCCCTCCAAAGCGGTTTCGGTGTTAGGCGTGTTCTATAGCGGCAAAGAAAACCTTGCCGCCTACCCGGCGATAAGCGGCGAGAAAGGTACTCGCAACCTTTTCGACCTCGTCGCCACGTTCAGTGCTACGGATGAGCTTACCTTCGTTATCAACTACGACTACGGTACGCAGGAAAGCGGCGTGGGCGGCGTCGACAAGGCGAAGTGGTACGGCGTCGCCGGCTACGCCAACTATCAAATCAACGACCTGTGGCGGACATCGCTGCGCGGCGAATATTTCAACGACCGCGACGGCTACCGGACCGGTGTCGCGCAAAAGTGGACCGAAGGCACGCTGACGCTCGCCTACCTGCCGACGAAGGAACTGGAGATGCGTGCGGAGGCGCGTCGGGACCATTCCGACCAGTCGGCGTTCCTGAAATCCGATGGCTCGACGCCGACGAATAATCAGTGGTCGTTTGGCTTTGAACTGCTGTTCAAGTTCTGACCACCACGTTTTACCTCGGGGGTTCCATGAAGCTGGTTACCGCCATCATCAAGCCGTTCAAGCTGGACGAGGTCCGCGAGGCCCTCTCCGCGATCGGAGTGCAAGGAATCACCGTCACTGAAGTGAAGGGGTTCGGACGGCAAAAAGGGCACACCGAGCTCTATCGCGGCGCCGAATACGTCGTCGACTTCCTGCCTAAGGTCAAGATCGAAGCCGCCGTCAACGACGAGCTTATCGATCGAGTCATCGAAGCGGTGGAAAAAGCGGCCAACACCGGCAAGATCGGTGACGGCAAGATTTTCGTGTTCGACCTGTTGCAGGTCGTGCGCATTCGCACCGGCGAAACCGGCGCGGACGCGCTGTAACGGACCGATCGAATGAAAAAACTTCTTGTCGTGCTCGCCATGCTCGGCGCGATTGCTCTGACGGCGCCAGCGCCGGCTCAGGACAAAGCCGCACCTCCGCCGGGTTCGGAAGCGAAGGCGGCAACTGTTGTTGCGCCGGCGGTTGCTCCCGCTTCGCAGGCGTCCGCGCCGGCGACCGCCCCAACGCCGAACAAGGGCGACGTCGCATGGATGCTCGTGTCGACCGCACTGGTGCTGATGATGAGCGTGCCCGCACTTGCGCTGTTCTATGGTGGCTTGGTGCGATCGAAGAACGTGCTGTCAGTGCTGATGCAGGTGTTCGTCGTCTTCTCGCTGATCACCGTGCTGTGGTGCGTCTACGGCTACAGCATCGCGTTCACCGAGGGCAACGCCTATTTCGGCGGTCTCGACCGCTTGTTTCTCAAGGGCACATTCGACTCAAGCACGGGCGAGTTCGCGATGGCCGCAACTTTTTCCAAGAACACGCCGATTCCGGAGCTTGTGTTCGTCGCGTTCCAGGCGACGTTCGCGGCAATCACCGTGTGCTTGATCCTCGGCGCATTCGCCGAACGCATCAAGTTCTCAGCCGTCCTGCTGTTTGCCGTGCTTTGGTTCACGTTCTCGTATCTGCCCATTGCGCACATGGTCTGGTTCTGGCCCGGGCCCGACGCGTACACCGCCGCGAACGTGGTAGACGCCACCAACGCCAAAGCCGGCTTGATCTGGCAATGGGGAGCACTCGACTTTGCCGGCGGCACCGTCGTGCACATCAACGCCGGCATCGCGGGCATCGTCGGAGCCTATGTGATGGGTACGCGCATCGGACTCGGCCGCGAGTCGATGGCGCCGCACAACGTGCCGATGACGATGATGGGGGCATCGCTTCTGTGGTTCGGTTGGTTCGGGTTCAACGCGGGCTCCGCGCTCGAAGCGAATAACGTCGCGGCGCTTGCGTTCATGAACACGTTTCTGGCAACCGCGTGCGCCGTGCTGTCGTGGACCTTCGGCGAGTGGCTGTTCAAAGGCAAGCCGTCGATGCTCGGCGCTGCATCCGGCGCGGTCGCGGGACTCGTTGCCATCACACCGGCTGCCGGCAACGTCGGAATCCCTGGCGCCTTCGTCATCGGCGCCGCCGCCGGGTTGCTGTGTCTCTGGGGTGTAACTGGCTTGAAGCACATGCTGAATGTCGACGACACGCTCGATGTTTTTGGCGTGCACGCGATCGGTGGGATAACGGGCGCGCTACTCACCGGCATCTTTGTCGCACCCGATCTTGGCGGCCCGGGGTTCGTCACCGACTGGGTTACCGGGAAAACGGGTTACACAAGCTACGGCGAACAGTTGCTGATCCAGGCGAAGGCCGTCGGTGTAACCATTCTCTGGTCAGGTGTCGTCGCATTCCTCGCGTACAAGCTGGTCGATCTCACCGTCGGCTTGCGCGTCCCGGAGGAGGAGGAGCGCGAGGGACTCGATGTGACCTCGCACGGGGAGTCCGCTTACCGCACCTGAACAAGCGGCAACGCTGGCAGCGTTAGACACGGATGGGGCTTCCCGTCCGTGGGTTAAATGCTGCAAATGGCTGCGCGCAGAAACTTATCCGGACTTGTCTCGCTGCCGCTTCGCCCGGGGGTGCGCGGCGTCGTACACTTTGGCGAGCGCCTGAAAATCAAGATGCGTGTACACCTGCGTACTCGCAATCGACGCGTGACCCAACATCTCCTGGACGGCACGCAGATCGCCCGAAGACTGCAAGACGTGCGATGCGAACGAATGCCGCAGCATGTGCGGATGCACGTGCCGTCCCAAGCCGCGTTTGACCGACCACTCGGCGAGCCGGCGCTGAATCGACCGCGGCGACAAGCGGCGTCCCTCCATCCCGACAAAAAGCGCTTGCGCCTCGACTGTGGGCAGCACAGTGCGCTGCGCCAACCATGCGGTGACGGCGGCTCGCGCGGCTGCGCCGACCGGAACGATGCGCTCCTTCGCCCCTTTGCCCCATACCCGCACCTCGCCGGTCTCGAGATCGATCCGCTCGATATCGAGTCCAGCCAGTTCCGCGAGCCGTAATCCCGACGAATAGGCAAGCTCGAACAGCGCGCGATCGCGCACCTCCAAAGGTCCGGTGCCGTCGATGGCGACGAGTTGCACTGCTTCGTCGGGCGTGAGCGCCGATGGCAGCCTTCTGGGCGACTTCGGCGCCTTGAGGCCGGCGCATGGATCCGCGGTCAACGCGGGGTCGCCCTCCAACAGGAAACGATAGAACGCACGCCACGCGGAGAGCATGCGTGCGATGCTGCGACCGGAGAGCCCGCGCCCATGCAAGGTCGCAAGGTGGCGAGCGAGTTGCGAGCGCGTTAGAAGCGGCAGTTGAGCCTCGCCCGCCAGCGCGCAAAGTCTTGTTACGTCGCTTAGGTAAGCCTCCCGCGTGTGTCGTGGCCGCGTCGCGAGGTGCGTGGCAAAAGACGCGAGTAAAGCGGCATTGCCCGGATGAATCGGGCTGGCGTCAGCGCTTGGCGTTGGGGACACTGCCGCGCTGCCGATTCCGATCATCCGTTTTTAAAGAGCAGGCAGGAAACGCGCGGTGGCGACACTCGCGAGCTCCGCTAAGCGCGTTTGATAAAGCGTGCCCATGCCGGAATGAAAGCGCTGCGGGTCGGGGCTTCCGAGCGCCAACAAGCCGAAGCAGTTCACGGTGCGCAGCGGCAGGAATGCGAACGACTGCAAAATTTCGCCGTCGTCGAACCATTCACGCGACTCGAACGCAGCGACGGGGCCGCAATACGGCGCAGTCAGCAGGTCGGCGTATCCGCGGATTTCGGGCGAGGTCGCCGCAAGCTCGGGCAAGTACGATTGCTCCGGGACCTTCCCCCATAACCGCGCGGCCACCTGTGGTACGTTGAAATCCTCTCGCAGGCTGTGGTAGAGGACGGCGAGCGTTGTTTCGAGGTCGGGCGCCGCGAAAAGTGCGAGAGTGGATCGATGCATCTTTTCGCCGATCTGATCGTTCTCGGTTCCGTATGCGACGAGTTCCTTGAACCTCGCGGCAAGCTCCTGGTTCTTCTCGCGCAGCGTAATGATCTGGCGCTCGGCGATCGGAATCGCATGCCCGCCGTGCGGATGCGGGACAAAAATCTCCGCAAGCGAATCAGCGTATTCCTCGAAAAATTGCGGATTCTCTTTTAAGTAAACTGCGACGGCTGTAGCGTCCATTCGCGTTTCTTCTATTGTTCCTGATTCGTTATGCGCTCTTTAGTGGCCGCATTTTTCACCTGGCATGCTGGCTCGAAAGTCACGCAGGCCACCTGCCTTCGAACACCGTCTCTGCCGGTCCCGTCATCGTCACCTCGCGGTCATTCCCCGCCCATTCGACCATCAACTCGCCGCCACGCGCCTGGACGCGTACCACGGAGTCGAGGAAACCACGCCGGATTCCCGTCACGACCGCTGCACATGCTCCGGTACCGCACGCCGGGGTCTCGCCTGCGCCGCGCTCCCAGACACGCAGACGGATGGTAGCGCGATCGATGATCTGCATATATCCCGCGTTCACTCTTTGCGGGAAACGAGGATGTCGTTCGATCACGGGTCCTTCGACGGCTACGGGCGCAGCATTCACATCGGTGACGACTTGAACCGCGTGCGGGTTTCCCAGCGACAGCGCTGAAATCTGCACGATTCTGCCGTCGACGTCCAAAGGTTCGACGATCGCCCCTTCTCCTCCGATAAAAGGTACATCTTCGGCCCGGAATCGCGGTTTGCCCATGTCGACCGCCACTAGACCATCGTCCTGCTGCCTTGGCACGATCAGCCCGCCGGCGGTCTCGACTCTTATTTCCCGCCTATCGGTAAGCCCGCGCGCGCGCGCGAACACAACGAAGCACCGCGCGCCGTTGCCGCACTGCTCGACCTCGCCCCCGTCGGCGTTGAAAATGCGATAGCGGAAGTCGGCGTCTCCGTGCGCGGGTTCGATGATCAACACCTGATCGCACCCGACGCCGAAACGGCGGTCGGCCAACGTGCGGATTTGCGCCGTCGAGAGCTCGACGCACTGGCGCACGCCATCGAACACGACGAAATCGTTGCCAAGCCCGTGCATCTTCGTGAACTCGAGCGACGTCATCGAATCTCCGTCCGGCCGCCGCCCATACGAAATTCGCCGCTGCGGTTGAACGGAATCGGCAGGCCACCTTCGAGCACTGCGACGCCGGAAACGGTGTAGCGCACCGGTGGAATCTGCCCGGGCGCCCCTGGAGCACGCGCGCGGGCGGCGAGTTCACCCGCGATCCTGAGCGCAGCGTCCCAGTTGGCTTGGGCGTTCAATGTTGCGGTCACCTCACCTTTCGCGGGTAACGTCATCGGGGCGGCAAGCGTCGCCATCCCGACGGGCGTGCCTTCAATCGTCAAATTCGCTTCGGCCGCTGCGACCGAAACCTCGCGGTCATTTGGGTTCGCGATCGCAAGGGTGACCGTGAAAAATGCCTGAGTGCCGGTGATACGGTCAGCGCTGACCGACACCACCGTTACTTTCGGGACGTCCAGTCTCGGCGCCATCGCGCATGCCGGGAGCGCAGCGAGTGCGGTGATTGCGACAATCGCCCACGCCCTCACGACACGAGGCAGCACATTCGCGGTGCCGCGTGTAAATGCTTTAGACATTGAACCGGAAATGCATGACGTCACCATCCTTGACCACGTAATCGCGCCCTTCCAACCGCATCCTGCCCGCCTTCATCGCTCCCTGCTCACCCTTGCACGCGATAAAGTCATCAAACGTAATCGTCTCCGCGCGAATGAACCCGTGCTCGAAATCGGTGTGGATGACGCCAGCCGCCTGCGGCGCCGTGGCGCCCACTTCGACCGTCCATGCACGGACTTCTTTCGGGCCCGCAGTGAAGTAAGTCTGCAAACCAAGAAGTTTGTACCCGGCATGGATCACGCGATCCAAACCGGGCTCGGTCAACCCCAGATCCGCGAGAAACGCGAGCTTGTCATCGCCGTCGAGCTCGGCGATTTCCGCCTCGATCGCCGCGCACACAGCAACAACGGGCGCGCCTTCCGCGGCGGCGTGCGACTCTACTGCCGCGAGCAGCGGATTGTCCGTAAAGCCGCCCTCGGCAACGTTCGCAACAAACATCGTTGGCTTCATCGTCAGCAGAAAAAAGGGGCGGAGCACCGCTTTCTCTTCCGGGTAGAGATCGGCGCTTCGCGCTGGCCGGCCCACGTCCAGGACGGCGGAGACCTTCTGCAGCACCGCGACAATGCGCTGCGCGTCCTTGTCTCCGCCGGAGCGCGCAACTTTCTCGTATTTCGCAAGCTGCTTGTCGATAGCGGCGAGGTCGGCGAGCGCCAATTCGGTGTCGATCGTCCCGATATCCGAGACGGGATCGATACGGCCCGCGACGTGCACGACATTGTCGTCGGCAAAACAGCGCACGACGTGCGCGATCGCGTCGGTTTCCCGAATGTTGGCGAGAAACTGATTGCCTAAACCTTCTCCCTTGGATGCGCCCGCGACCAATCCGGCGATATCGACGAATTCGACGGCCGCCGGGATGGTTCGCTGCGGCGACACAATGGCGGAAATCGCGGCAAGCCGAGGATCCGGCACCTCGACGATGCCGACGTTGGGCTCGATCGTGCAAAACGGATAATTTTCCGCGGCGATTCCCGCTTGGGTGAGCGCGTTGAAGAGCGTCGACTTGCCGACGTTCGGCAACCCCACGATGCCGCACTTAAGGCTCATTGCCCATCCTGGGCCGGGCGCGTGTGCAACTCCAGCATCGCGCGTCCCATGTCGCCGGAAGCGATCGCCGGCCACAAAGCAAGCGCACGTGCCAACGCGTCGTCGATCGCCACCCGCTCTTCGGGGCGCGGCGAGTGCAGCACGAAATCGACCACCTGCTGCTGCGGATGCTCGGAATCGCGCGGATGGCCGATGCCGATGCGCAGACGCCAGAAGTCAGGTGAGCCCAACTGCACATGAATGTCGCGCAAACCGTTGTGGCCGGCGACGCCGCCGCCAAGTTTCATTTTCGCATCGCCGGGTTTAAGGTCGAGCTCGTCGTGCACAACGAGAATCGCGTCGGGGTCGATCCCAAAGAAACGCGCGGCCACCGCGACCGCGCGTCCGGACAGATTCATGAATGTCGACGGCTTCAGAATCCGAATCTCACCTGCTTTGGCGATCTCTCCCCCAAATTTCGATTCGGCGGCAAAAGTAACCCCCAGCACTGCGGCCAGCCGATCGACGAACCAGAAGCCGCAGTTGTGGCGCGTACCCGCGTATTCCCGGCCGGGGTTGCCAAGACCCGCCACGAGGCGAATGGGAATCGACATCGAACGTTCAATCGTGGTTTCTCGAAGTAACGCTTCCCCGTTCGCAGTTCCAGGGGCTCGCGCACCGATTTCGCCGGGCGCGCAAACAAAAGACCCGCCAGCGGGCGGGCCTTCGGCAACGAGGACGAGATCGCCAAAACGTCCGCTCTGGCGGCGTCCGCTACTTTTTCTTGTCGTCTTTCCGGTCGTCCTTTTTGTCGCCTTTCTTCTCCGCGCCTTTTTCGGCGGGCTTCTCCGCCTCCTTGTCCCCGGCTTTGGCATCCGCGGCGGGTGCCGCGGCGGCGACAGCGGCTTCGTCCGTCGTCGCGGCCTCCTCTTCGATTTCCGTCGGGGCACGCGGAATCACTGCGGTTGCAACGACGGGATCGAGCTTGCCGCGAGTGGCGACGCTGACGCCTTCCGGCAACGCAAGCGCCGAGACATGGATCGAATGGCCGGTGTCGAGCTCGGATAAGTCCACCTCGATGAATTCCGGCAGATCCTTCGGCAGGCACGACACATCGACCTCGGTCATCACGTGACTGATGATGGCCTCGTGCAACTTGACCGCCGGCGACACTTCGCCATTGACGAAGTGGAGCGGCACCTTCATGTGGATTTTTCGGTTTTCGTCGACGCGCTGGAAGTCGACGTGCAGGATTTCGTTCTTGAACGGGTGCATCTGCACATCGCGCAACAACACTTTCCCGGACTTGCCGTCGAGCTTCATCGACAGGATCGACGAATGGAAGGCTTCGTTGCGTAGCGCATGGAATAGCGCGTTATGGTCGAGCTCAATGGGTGTTGGCTCCGCCTTGCCGCCATAAACGATACCCGGCGCCTTCCCGGCCCGGCGCATGCGCCGGCTCGCCCCGCGGCCTTCGGTCGTTCGCGGAAACGCTGAGAATTCGATGCTCATCGACCTTTACTCCTGTTGTCTGCGGCCTCCCTCCTGACCTTCGGACGCGCTTTCGAAACGGCGTGCCAAAGGAAGAGTCGTCCGCGGTGGGCGACAACCGCGCACTGCGAGGCGTTTTCAGCGCCGGGCGGCATCACGGAAAGCTTTGAATTATAACCCGAAACTGTTGCCCGTTGCCAGCAAGCTCGTATCGCGAATGGCAACGACGGCGAGACCGGGCGGAAGATGAATCAAGGCATCAACTGCCCGCCATTGACCTCTAGAATCTGGCCGGTCACGTAACCGGACAGCGCATCCGAGGCGAGGAACAAAAACGCGCCGGAACACTCGTCCGCCGCTCCCAGGCGGTTCATCGGGATCGTGGCCTTGAACGATTCGAGCATCGCCGGCGTTGAGTACCGTTCATGAAACGGCGTCGTGATGACGCCCGGCGATACGGCGTTGACGCGGATGCCGTCGCGCACAACTTCTTTGGCGAGACCGCGCGTGAACGTGCTGACGAACCCTTTGGCGGATGCATACATGACGGCGCCGCTGCCGCCGCCGTGCCGTGCCGCAATCGACGTCACATTGATGATGTTGCCGCGGCCACCGCGGCGCATATGAGGCACAGCGGCAGAGCATGCAGCGACGAGTGAGCGGACATTCAAATCCATGACATCGTCAAAGAATGCATCGTCGATTTCTGCGATGGGTACGCGGTTGACCAATCCGCCCGCGTTATTGATAAGAATGTCGAGACCGCCGAAATGCGCAGCGGTTGCATCGACCACCTCCCGCGCTTTCGCGGCGGCACGCAGGTCGCCTCCAACGAGATAGGCTTCGCCGCCAGCGAGCCGCACATCCGCCGCAACCTCTTCCGCGCGATTGCGACTCGCGTTGTAGTGAATCGCCACTCGGCACCCGGCGGACGCGAATGCGCGCGCAGCCGCGGCGCCGATTCCCGTTGAAGCGCCGGTGACGAGCACGGACTTGCCCGCGAGATCGGATGCAATGGAATCGGCCATCTAATGCTCCAGTACGAAATCAGAATGACAAGGTCGGCGAAAAGCATTGGCCCGCGAAACGCGACAGTAACGCTCAAGGCAGACTACTCGATGAATAATGAGGAAACGGACTCTTCGTTAGAGATACGCGTCATCGTCTCCGCGAGCAACTGTGCGCAGGACAACTGGCGGATGCGGACGCACGCCTGTGCTTCCGGCGTCAGCGGAATGGTATCGGTGACGACGATTTCATCGAGTTCGGATTCGGCGATCCTGGCAACCGCGCCACCGGAGAGCACCGGATGAGTGCAATACGCTACGACTTTGTTGGCACCCGCTTCCTTGAGCGCCGCCGCCGCCTTGCATAGCGTGTTGGCGGTATCGACGATGTCATCCATGATGACGCACGTCCGGCTTTGCACATCGCCGATGATGTTCATGACCTCGGCATCGTTCACTTTGGGACGCCGCTTGTCGATGATCGCGAGATCGGAATCGAGCCGCTTGGCAATCGCGCGCGCGCGCACGACGCCGCCGACGTCAGGCGACACCACGATCAGGTCTTCGTAGTTCCGTTTCCACAGATCGCCGAGCAGGATCGGTGTCGCGTAGATATTGTCCACCGGAATGTTGAAAAACCCTTGGATCTGGTCCGCGTGCAGGTCCATGACCATTACGCGGTTCACGCCGACCGTCGTGATCATATCCGCGATCACCTTTGCCGTGATTGCGACCCGCGCCGAACGCGGTCGCCGGTCCTGCCGCGCGTAGCCCAAATAGGGAATCGCGGCGGTAATGCGCCCGGCGGAGGCGCGTTTCAATGCGTCGACCATCACCAGGATTTCCATCAGGTTGTCGTTGGTCGGCGCGCACGTCGACTGCAGGACGAACGCCTCGCGGCCGCGCACATTCTCCATGAGTTCGACCATTACTTCGCCGTCGGAAAAGCGGCCGACGTTGCAGCGGCCCAGGCTGATGTTCAAGTGCCGGCAGACCGCCTCCGCGAGCTTCGGGTTCGCGTTGCCGGTGAAAATCCGCATCTGTTCGAAAGCCATCTCGAGCTTTAAGCGCCTTCAAAAAACGAAACAGGCAGATCGATGCGGACCGACCTGCCCCGTCGCGTGGGTGGCTGGGGAGGTAGGGATCGAACCTACGAATGCCGGAATCAAAATCCGGTGCCTTACCACTTGGCGACTCCCCAGCGGGCCTACATTGTCGCTGTAAACCGCGCTCGGCGTCCAACGCGATCCGGGAGGACGGAATCGGCATCGGTCGATCCGTCCCGTTTTAGTTCCAGCGGTCGATGACGACCCGCACTTCGATCGGCTCGGTATCGGCATAGCGCAAGACCAAACGTTTAGGTCGCTCGCCCGCGTCGCCCGCGGCGTAAGCGTAGACGATTTCCCATCCGTGCTGCCGCAGAACGCTCAGCCGCCCCGCGGCGTCGCGCTCAACCGTGAACGGCTGCTCCTGCCGCGGCGCGCCGAGGATCCACGCCGAGAGTCCGTCGACCGGAATCGCGAGGCCGAAGAGCGCAAGCGAGAGCGTGCTCCAGTCGCTGTACGAATCCGTCCTTCCATCCGCGTGCGCTACGTTCACGCCGCCTTTGTTGCCGGACACGCGCGCGTAAATCTGCCCCAACGGCGATGCGAAATCGAGGCGATCGTCCACGAGCGTGTGTGACCAAGCGAAGTTGCTGGCAACCGCAGCGGTTCCACGGCGCGCGGAGATCCTTCCTTCGATGTCGAACCCGTTGTCCCGAGCCGTCGGATCGATACGATTCGGGGCGACCGTGTCGAGCGTCGTGCACGCCGCCAGTCCGATCACTGCGATGACCAGTGCGGCCGCAAGCACCGCGCCGCCAAGATGTTGCGAGGTGCGGGAGCGACGAATTCGTTGCGCGCGAGGTCGCAGAACTTAGGGTGCCAGCCGCCGCACGGTTTCCAGGAGCACTGGATGGTCGGGCGTCGTCTTCAGCTGCGACTGCCAGATTTCGTTGGCACCCGTACGTTCGCCTTTCGTCCACAATACTTCACCCAGGTGCGCCGCGATCTCGGCATCGGGGCGTTCGGCAAACGCACGGCGTAAATACGTTTCCGCGTCGTCCAGCCGGCCCATTCTATACAGCGCCCATCCCAAACTGTCGAGTATGAAGGGATCGTCAGGAGACAGCTTGTGTGCGCGTTCAATCAGCTCGAATCCCTCGCTTGTACGCGCGGTTCGGTCGACCAACGTATAGCCCAGCGCATTGAGCGCTTGCGCGTCGTCGGGCTTGAGCTCGACCACCCGGCGCAACCGCGCTTCGGCTTCGTCCAAGCGATCGAGCTTTTCCGCGGCCATTGCCGCGTCATAGAGGAGTTCGGGTGCGTCGGGATGTTCGATCAGTGCCTTGGCGAGGAGCGCGTGCGCCGCCGTGTGCTCGTTCTCGTCCCGCAGCAACTGTGCCTCCGCCTGCCGCACTTGTATGCGCTGCGGGATAGTGACTGCTGGCAGGTCAGCAAGATATCGACGAGCTTCGTCGACGCGCCGTAACTTTCCCATCATTGCGCCGACGCGAAGTTTCGCAAGCCACGCGCGCTCGCCTTCGGGCACCGCCAGATAGCGATCGATCGCATCCTGATAACGCCCGGTTTCCTCGGCGATCTGCGCCAGGTAAAGCTCGACCGAGCCGTTTTCGCCATGGTTGGCGCGCTTTAAGTCGAGGAACAGCGCCTCGGCCGTCGCCCAATCCTTCATTTGCACGGAAATGACCGCGACGCCGAACTCGAACTCACGTGCATTGCGATCGCCGTCCCACAACGATTGAAACAGTGCACGGGCTTCCGGATAGCGTTTGCGTTCGACCAGGAATTGCGCCAAGCCGCCGCCCGCAGTGCGAGCGTCGGGGTTGGCGGCGACGAACGTCTTGAGGTATTGAATTGCCGCGTCGGTCGACTGCCGGGCGAGCAACTCCGCCTTCAAGAGCGCCGCGCGCTCCCATGCCGGCGCTATTTCCAGCGCGCGGTCAATCTCTTTCGAGGCAAGATCGATGGCCGCGGCATCGACCTTGCCAATATTGAACGCGGCGAGCGCGACCGCGAATCGCGCCTCGGCGCTGCCGGGATAGGAGCTGGCGAGATCGCGGATGATGTCCAAGATCTGCCGGCGTTCAGGCTGCTGGGCCAAGAACCGGTTCAACTGCAAAAAGACCTCTCCGACCCCTTGGCCGGACACCGCGGAATCAGCCAGCAGCCTCTCGAGCCGCAAGCGAATGTCGGCGTTGTCGCCGACGCCGGCAATATCCTTGTCGGGCGGGCTTGCCAGAAGCGCTGCGAGGATCTGCTTGGGTCGCTCGGCGGACGGATCGAGCGCCATCCAGAGTTTGGCTGACTCCTGCGCCAGCATACGTTGGCGGCCGAGCAGAGCAACTTCGGCTGCACGGCGGGCAATCCGCGCGTCGCGGGCCTCGCGCGCTGCCTCGAAGAAGGCGCGCGCCGCGAGACCGACCTCGCCACGCTGCAACGCCACATCGCCAACCAGCACGCGGTAGAAGACATCCGCGGTCAGGCCTCCCGCCGCTGCGACGGCCGTCGTCGCCTCGGGCGCTGCGGGCAACGGCTGCGCCAACAACGCGGCGGGTAGCAGCACGGCCACTGCACCGCACAACGCTACCCCGAGTGCACCACGCGGCCAGCAGGTCCGGCCGGAGCCATGCAGGCGCGGGCGCATCAAAGTGGGAGGTAACGGCATCGGGTTCGCAAAGTAAGGTTCGGGCGCTGATTATTGACCCGATGTTAGGCTATATTGGGCCCCACGCAAGCAACCCCCCGCAAGAACTGGACCTCTTTTCCTACGCCCTCTTAGCGATTGCACGCCATTAAACAATAGATGCCCGAGTTGCCCGAAGTCGAAACCACTCGCCGAGGTGTAGCGGCGCGAGTTGTCGGGCGCCGCATCGTCGATCTGCAAGTGTACGACTCTCGGCTCCGCTGGCCGGTTCCGATCGATCTCAAGGACCGGCTCAAAGGGTACATCGTCGACGCGCTCGAACGTCGAAGCAAGTACTTGCTCTTCAGCATCGGCACTGGAGCGTTGCTCGTACACCTCGGTATGACCGGCAGTCTCCGCGTCTACACGCAGCCGCCGCCGCCGCGAGTCCGGCATGATCATGTCGACGTCGTCTTCGACGATGATGCGGTGCTGCGTTACCACGACCCCCGCCGGTTCGGCGCCATGCTTTGGGCCCCATTCCCGGCCACCGCGCATCCGTTGCTGCAATCATTGGGACCCGAACCTTTCGATCCGGTATTCGATGGCGATTATCTATGGCGCTCCACCCGCGCACGCACCGCGGCGATCAAGCTCGCGCTTATGGATAGCCGGCTCGTGGTCGGTGTGGGCAACATCTACGCTAACGAAGCACTCTTTCGCGCGGCCATCCGTCCGGCAACGCCGGCATGGCGGGTAAGCCGCTCCCGCTTGAGCAGGCTCGTGGCCGAAGTTCGAGCCGTCCTGACCGAAGCGATTGCCAAGGGCGGAAGCACGTTGCGCGATTACGTCGATGCCGGCGGTGAACCCGGCTATTTTCAGTTGAACTATTACGTCTACGCACGGACAGGAGAGCCTTGCCGAATCTGCGGCAGCGTGATTCGACACATGCGTCTGGGTGCGCGATCGTCTTTCTATTGCCCGAACTGTCAGCGGCCATAGCGCGCCCTCCACGTTGGGTCGGCGAGACATGGTGGATTGAGTTGTCGGGCTTAAGCTCGGTCGAGAGCCGACGGGCGCTACGCGCCTTTGCCTGCGGCCGGCTCTCTCACTCGCCCTTCCACGTTGGGTCGGCGAGACATGGTGGATTGAGTTGTCGGGCTTAAGCTCGGTCGAGAGCCGACGGGCGCTACGCGCCTTTGCCTGCGGCCGGCTCTCTCA
>JBBJMT010000003.1:0-333206 GCA_037719965.1 Casimicrobiaceae bacterium
TGAAAGACCTGTCCGTTTCCCAGTTTCAGCGACTCGACTTCGGCTTTGAATGAACGTTCCAACGTAGTGGACTCCTTAATGGGTCAGCGCCACAGACGCGGCAGCCATACGGCCACTGCCGGAACGAAAAACACCAGCGCCAGCACCATGAGACTCATGACCAAGTAGGGTGTCACCGCTCGGAAGATATGCGCCATGGTCACTTCCGGCGGCGCTACGCCTTTCATCGTCATCAGCAGCAATCCATGTGGCGGCAGCAACAGCCCGAGCTGCATGCAGATCAAAAACATCACGCCGAACCACACGGCGTCGATGCCGAACTTTTGCACCAGCGGCATGAAGATCGGTAGTGTGATCATCATCATGCTGACCTGATCGACGAAGAGACCGAGGAACAGCAAAATCAGCAGCATGCCGGCAACCAGGGCGAGGGGCGGCAATCCCTGCTGGGTGATGACTTCCACCAGGCCGCTGCTCGCGCCGGAGAACGACAGAATCTGCGCGAACGTCGTGGCGCCGACGATGATAAACAAGATCATGCCCGAAATCGCGATAGTGCCACGCAGTGATCGCAGCAAATTGTCGAACGTAAGAGCGCGGTAGGCGAGGGCTAGCGCAATCGTGGCGAACGCGCCGATTGCCGCCGACTCGGTCGGGGTTGCCCAGCCGGCCGCCATCGACGCGACCACAATCATGAAGATCGACACCAGCGGCAGCACGTACTGGATAAACGGCCGGAGTTTTTCCCACCCCAGGTACTCGACAAGATCGCTCGAAGGGGCCAGCGCAGGGTTGAGCCGAACCCGTACGACGATGTAGGCGACGAAGGCGGCCGCGAGGATCAACCCGGGCACCACACCGCCCATCAGCAGCCCGGAAATGGATATGCCGGAGAGACTACCCAGCAACACGGTGAGTGCGGATGGGGGGATCAGCATATCTACCGCGCCGATCGCCATGACCGGCCCGGTGGCCATCGTCGGGTGATAGCCGCGCGCAAGCATGACCGGCACCATCAACGTACCCAGCATCGCGGTGGTGGCAATCGTGGACCCGGAGATAGCCGAAAACACCGTGCCGGCGACGACGGCTACAACCGCTAACCGGCCGGGTACTTGCTTGATCAGGCGCTCGACACCGTCGATCGTATCGGCCGAGAGCAGGCCTTTTCCGGAGCGATGCTGTGGACCAGCCTCCCGCTCGCTTCCTCCCTGTTTGCGGTCTGCTCCCGTCCACCCCGGTTAATCCTTCCGTCTGATCGCGGGGTACTCGCCCGGCGCGCCACCATGACCGCCCATCCCGGTGTACCGGGCGCAGGAGGGCGGCATGACGGCGGTGCAGCAGGCCGCGGCGAACGGCCCGCCGCCGTACCCCGACGGCGGCCCGAGCGCACGCTGCTGTATCGCACCGTGCAGGCCCACTTCGCGACCTGGCTGGCGCGCAGGCGCGACGGGTTCGATGACGGCGACGCGGTCCCCGGCTACGTCGAGCGCGAGTTCCGCCGCTATCTCGACTGCGGCATCCTCGCCCACGGCTTCGCGCTGGCACGGTGCGGCGACTGCGGGCACGGCTTCCTCATCGCCTTCTCCTGCAAGGGGCGCGGCGTGTTCCCTTCGTGCAATGCCCGGCGCATAGTGGAGACGGCGGCGCATCTGACCGATTACATCTTCCCGCGCCTGCCGGTGCGCCAGTGGGTGTTGGCGGTGCCGAAGCGCCTGCGCTACTTCCTGCACCGTGACGCCGACCTCCAGGGTGCCGCCTTGCGCCAGTTCCTGCGCGTGGTGGAGCAACGCCTGCGCGCACATAGTCCTGGCGCGGGAACCTCGGCCCGTCTTGGCGCGGTGGCCTTCATCCACCGTTTCGGTTCCACCCTCAATCCCCACCTGCACTTTCATTGCGTGGTCATCGAGGGGGTGTTCGAACCCGATCCGGCGGGCAGTGTCATCTTCCGTGCCGCGACCGGGCTCGATGCGAACGCTTTTCGCCCAAGTGCAGGAATGCGTACGCCGGCGCTTGCTGCGCAGCTTCGTGCGGCGCGGCCTGCTGCTAGGCGATGACGCACGGGCGATGGGGCAATGCGAACACGGCGGTGGCTTTTGCGTCGACGCGTCGGTGCGCATCGAGGCCGCTGACCGCGCGGGGCGCGAGCGCCTACTGCGTTACTGCGCCCGCCCACCCTTCGCCTTGGACCGGCTTAAGCGAACTCGATCCCGAGCGCTTGCTCTACGAGGGCACCAAGCCCGGTCCGGGCGGCAGCGGCCCACTGCTCCTGACGCCGCTGGAACTGCTCGACCGCCTCGCCGCGCTGGTGCCGCCACCGCGCATCCACCGCCACCGTTACTTCGGTGTGCTCGCGCCCCACGCACCTTTGCGCGCGGCGGTGACCGCCCTGGCGGTACCTGCGCTGACCACGCCGGCGCCACCCCGCAACCCGTCCGCACCCGCCGCTGAACCGATCCATCGCCGCGCCGCCCGCTATGCGTGGGCGCTGCTGTTGGCCCGCATCTACGAAGTGTTCCCGCTCCGCTGCCCCCAGTGTGGCGGTGCGATGCGCATCCTCGCCTTCGTCACCGATGCGGCGACCGTGCGCGACATCCTCGCCCACCTCGGCGAGCCGATAGCGCCACCCCGGAGCGCACCCGCCCGGGGCCCGCCACTAGGGGAGGCGGACGATGCGAAGCAGGATGCGCCACCCGATCCGGCGCTCCAGCCCGCCCCGGCCTACGAGTTCGATCAGCGCCTCTCCTGGTAGTCAAGTCGTCCGGCGATACCTGCGGGCTCGTCACGGAAGCCGCTCTTGCCGGCCGCCGGGGCCCACTCGGAGTTCTTCCGAAAAGTGCCCGGATCAGCCTACTGCCGCCGAACACCGCCGGTTGACCCGCACGATCGAACCCCCAATACTCAGGTTCGCGTGATTGAAACACCTATCCGTAACACCCACTGGCGCACCGGCAGGCGTGGGAAGACGTGATCGGCGAGATGCGCTGCCGTCGCGACCATGCGCCGCGTGTTGCACGCCGGACATACGCCGCGCCCCTTGCAGGAGAAGGCGATGAGGAAGTCGTGCCCACAGTCGCCGCACCGTGCCCGCGCGAAGCCGTGGGCGAGGATGCCGCACGTGAGGTAGCGGCGGAACTCGCGCTCGACGTGGGCCGGCACCGGATCGCCGTCAACGGCCCCCTCGCGGGTGAGCGCGAGCCAGGTCGCGAAGTGGGTCTGCACGGTGCGATAGAGCAGCGTGCGCTCGGGCCGCCGCCGACGGTACGGCGTCGGGCAGCTCGCCGTGACCGCCACCTCCGTCATGCCTCGCCCCTGCGCCCGGTGCACCGGGATGGGCGGTCATGGTGGCGCGCGGGGTGGGTACCCCGCGATCAGCCGGAAGGATTAGCAGTTTGTTGAAAAGCGAAGTGCGCAAATACGCTCGGATTTCGGGGTGTTCTGACCCCTCCGCGCAAGAAATAATCGGGCGAATCTCAGCGTTCGATCGTCCGAGTCTCGAGGCTCGATGCTGCGAGTGCTACCAGGTCGTGAAAACGGAGTTCGATCGCCTGCTGCCGTACGTGGTCAAGTAGGCTCGGCGAGCGAACGCTCCGCTATCCGAGTAAGGCGGATCGCCCAGGCGCGTGCGGTATAGCGTCCCGCCAGCCACGCGCCGATTGCCAACCCTCCGACGAAGATCACCAGCACGACGGATCGCTCGTGCGCGGCATGCCCGAGACAATTGCGCAGGTAGGGCGACCAGATCGACTCGTAGATCAGGGCGCAGAATCCGGATACGGCCAACACGCCTTACAGCGTGTAGCGAAGGGCGGAGCGCATGGGTGGTTAGTGTGCGACATTTTGCAACATTTCACGCGCTCGTCGGCTGCCGGCTTAGAATCGCCCATGCCCAGCAATGAAAAGACGCTGCATCTCGTCGGCAGCATCCCGCTAGATTCCGCCGTGGAGGTCTACGAAGCCTTCGGCAAGCCGCTTGGCCCCTACCTAGGCTGCATTCCGGACGGCGAGGTCGGCTTGCGGCGCCATTGGATCAGCCGCGTGCACTTCCAGGTGTTCGCGATCCATCCCGACATCGAGATCCTGCGACAACCGCGCCCGGACGACGGCGTTGAACGATTGAACCCGCACGATACGTCGGACAGCTGGAAGTTCAGGGTCAGGCCCGGCGTGAGGCACATCCGTTTTGGCGAAGCGGGCTGGCGCCTGGGCTTCGCGCGCGACGCGCTCGCATCCTATTTCGTTTTCAAGACGCTGAAGCGCGATGGCGCGCTTGCGCCGCACCTGCGCTTCCAGGTCTCGCTGCCGATGGTGAACAGTGCGGCGCCCCCTCGCATCTTCGAAAGCGACGACGATTGCGCGATAGTGCGCGAGGGTTACGCCGACGCGCTTGGCGCGGAGCTCGACACGCTGGTCCAACACATCCCGCACGATGAGCTGGCGATCCAGTGGGATTGCGCGACGGAGCTGCAGGAAGCGTACGCCGGCAACCTGGATGCGCAGCTCCCGCAGGTCGCGTTGTCCGCAGCCCTGCCCGCCAAAATCGCGCTCGGCTTTCACCTGTGCTTCGGCACCCTCGGCGGATGGCCTCGCTTCGCACCCGATGACCTCGGCGCGGCCGTGGCGCTCGCCAACGCGTTCGTCGAAGCCGCGGGACGCCGGGTCGATTGGATGCACATTCCGGTGCTCGACCGCAGCGACGACGCGTTTTTTGCGCCGTTGCAGAACCTGCGGCTCGCGGGCGCGAAGGTACACCTGGGGATGGTGCACAACATGGAGCGCTTCCCGCAACGATTGGCGACCGCCCGCAAACATCTCGCCGATTTCGGCGTAGGGGCCTATTGCGGTTTCGGGCGCCTGCCGCCCGCGGAGCTGCCGCGGGTGCTACAGGAGCATCTCATAGCAGTGCGGGCCTTGAGCTCGCACTGCGCCGCACATTGACGATCGGCAACGCTGCGCGCTAGACTTGGCCAGTGCCCTCGAACAAAAGTTCGCATTCCGAACACCACGCCCGCGCACTCGGCGGAGCCCCGGTGGTCCTGCGCAACGCCTGGGACAACCCGAAGAACGTTGTGCAGTCGCTGGCCAAGGGCTTTCATGTCCTGCAAGCCTTCACTGCGGTCGAGCCCGAGTTGACGCTGGCGGCGATCGCCCGGCGGGCCAAGCTCGACAACGCCACCACCTTTCGACTGCTCAACACCCTGGCCATGCTCGGCTACGTGCACCAGGTCGACGGCACGCGCCTCTATCGCCTCACCTTCAAATGCCTGGAACTGGGGTTCAATGCGATCGCCCGCACCGAGTTGCGCGAGGCGGCTCGACCGGTGCTGCGCGCGCTCGTCGGCGACGTCAACGAAGCCTCCAGCCTTGGCGTACTGGACGGCACCGACGTCATGTACGTCGAGCGCGTACAGACGCGCCTGTCGCGTGTCGGTGTTGAAGTTCAGGCACGCATCGGCACCCGCATCCCCGTCTACTGCTCCGCGCTGGGCCTCGCGATGCTCGCCTTCCTGCCGCCACGCGAGCAGGCGTGGATACTCAACGCGACGGAGCGCGTCAAGCTGACGCCGCGCACGATGGTCGGCTTGGGCGAGATCAAGGCGCGGCTGGCCAAGGTTCGCAAGCAGGGCTACGCCGTGGTCGATCAGGAAGTGACTGCGGGCCTGCGAACGCTGGCCGCACCCATTTTCGACATCGACGGCAAGGTCTGCGCCGCGGTTGCGCTAGTCGCGCCGGTACTTCGTATGTCGCTCGAGGATTTCAGCGCGCTGGCGCGCGAGCCCGTCATTCGCGCGGCGGTAGACATTTCCAAAGCCATGCAGGCGACCGGCACGCACGCGCTGCCGCGCGCCCGGCAGGCGTGACTTCAACTCAAAACCTTAAGGAGCGCACGATGAAGTGGGACTACAAAGGCATCCTTCCAGCCATGCAGGTGCCCTTCCATCCGGATTTCTCGATCGACGAGCCGGAGCTGCGCCGCTTCACGGAGTGGCTCGCCGGACACCGGGGCATTACCGGGCTCGTGACCAACGGCCACACCGGCGAGGTGTTCGCACTCAGCGCGCGCGAGCGCGCCGAAGTCACCCGCATCGTCGCCGATCAGGTGAAGGGAAAGATTCCGGTCGTATCGGGGATCTGTGTTGAAAGCTTGACCGAGGCCGCCGAGCACGCCGTCATGGCCAAGGAAGCGGGCGCCTCCGCTCTGCTGGTGATGCCGCCGCACATGTGGCTGCGCTTCGGCATGAAGCCCGAGCACGTCATCGACCACTTCAGCGCCATCGGCCGCGCAAGCGGGCTCGACCAGGTCGTGCACATCTATCCGTCGTGGACCCGCGCGGCCTACTCCTGCGAGCTGCTGGCCGAGCTTGCGCGGCTGCCGTGGGTCAAGGCGTTCAAGATCGGTACCCGCGACATGAACAAGTACGCGGTAGATATCCGCTACATCCGTGCGGCTGCGCCGGAGAAATCGATCATCACCTGCCATGACGAATACCTGCTCGCGTCCATGGTGCAAGGCGTGGACGGCGCGCTGGTCGGGTTCGCCTCGTTCATTCCCGACAAGATTGTCGCGCTCTACGACGCCGTGAAGGCCGGGGACCTCAAGCGCGCGATGCAGCTGCAGTTCGAGATCAATCCGCTGAAGGACGTCGTGTATGGATTCGGCGAGCCGACGGGCGAGGCGCACGCACGCATGAAGTACGCTATGGCGCTCGCCGGGCGCTTCAAGTCGTCGCTGTGCCGGCCGCCCACTCGTACGCCGGAGGGCGCCGTCGCCAAAGGGATCGAGGACGCGTTGCGCAACGCGGGCATGCTCGTCAAAGCGGCCGCCTGAAAAATCGAACCACAAAGCTGTCTACCATTCGCTACTCCAAGGAGGAGTCATGAGAAAGCTCTCGATGCTCGTCGCCGCGGTCGCCTGCGCCGCCGGCGTATCCGCGCAAGCGCAGACCGAGCTCAAGTTCGGCGCCATGCCGCTCAACACCTGGTGGTACATCGCCGGGGCCTCGATCACGTCGCTGGTGCAGCCCCAGCTGCCCGCGGGGACCAAGATCGAAGTCCTGGCGCGCGGCGGCGGCATCGCCAATCCCGTAGTGGTCAACGAAAACAAGGCGCAGGTGGCGATGGCCAACGTCGCAACATCGGCCTGGGCCTGGCAGGGGGAGCCCGAGCTCTACAAGGGCAAGCCGCACCGCGACATCCGCGCGCTCGTAGGCGGCATCAATTCGGTCTGGATCGTCGCCATGCTGAAAGAGGATTACATCAAGCGTACCGGCAACGATACGCTGGAGAAGGCTTTGGCCGACAAGAACATCCGCATCATCATGAAGCCCGCGGGATCGTCGGTGCCGCCGGTGGCGCGGATGATCATGGAGTCCATGAACACGAACCCCGACAAGATCAAGGCGGGCGGCGGCCAGATCATCCAGGTCGACGCCACGCAGACCTCCGACATGCTGCGCGAAGGCCGCGCCGACCTCTACTTCGAGTCGGCTGCGAAGGATCACCCGGCGGTCACCGAGGTGACGCTGACCGCCAACGTGCGTTTCGTCGACCTGCCCGACAAGACGCTCGCCTACCTCGCGCAGCGCGGCCTGAAGCCGTCGCCGATGCCGCAGTTCTTCAAGGGGCAGAGCGGTGCCACCAAATCGGTGGACATGGGCACCAACATCATCGCGAACAAGGATCTGTCCGACGCGGTCGCATACGCCATCACCAAGACTGTCGTGGAGAACAAGGACAAGCTCGTGCAAAGCCACAAGGCATTCGAGGATTTCGTGCCCGCTGACGCGTGGAAAGCTGAAAACCTGGGCATTCCTCTGCATCCGGGCGCCGAAAAATATTACCGCGAGCGGGGCTGGATCAAGTCGTAGGGTCGCCGCATCGCTGTTAGCGCGAGCGCTCTCGTTTTGACCGCTCAAGTAGTACCGCTCGTCCAGTACGGGCGTCGCGCGCTCGGACTCGCGTGGTTCGTGGCGCAGATGTACATCGCCTACAGCCCACAGCTGCCGATGCTCGAGCGCGCCGTGCACGTGATGTTCGCCGTCATTCTGGCGCTCCTCTGGCTCCCGCTCGGCTCCGCCACGCGAGCCGGGCGCGCGGGCCCCTGGCTCGATGCCCTCCTGATCGCCGCGACGCTTGCGTGCACCGTGTACTACGTGAGCCACTCGAGCTACCTGACCGAGCGCATGGACAACGTCGACCCGGTGCTGCTGCCCGACAAGGTGTTCGGCCTCCTCACGCTGCTGCTGCTCGCCGAGACGTCGCGTCGCGTGATGGGCTGGGGATTGCTGGGCTTTACCGCTGTCTTCGTAGCGTATGCCTTTGTCGGGCCCTGGATGCCGGGCTGGCTCTATTTCCAGGGCTTCAAGTTCGACGAGTTCATCGAGATCATGACCATGACCGGTCACGGCATCTTCGGCATCACGACCCAGGCGTCGGTACAGCTCGTCTTCTACTTTCTCGCCTTCTCCGCGGTGTACACCGCGGTCGGCGGTACCGACCTGTTCATGGACTGCGCGTTGCGGCTGGTCGGCAAGAAGCCCGGCGGCGCGGCCAAGGCCGAGGTCGTGTCGTCGGCGCTGTTCGGCACCGTTTCCGGCAGCGCGGTCGCCAACGTGACCGTCACCGGCTCCTTCACGATCCCCCTCATGATGCGCACCGGCTATTCGCGCGAGGAGGCCGCCGCGCACGAGGCCATCGCGTCCACCGGCGGCCAGCTGATGCCGCCGGTGATGGGCATCGCCGCGTTCGTCATGGCCGACATCCTGCGCGTGCCTTACGCGACCATCGCGCTGGCCGCGGCGATTCCGGCGGTAACGTACTACCTCGCGTTGTATCTGCTCGTGCATCTGAAGGCCAGAAGATCAGGCATCGGCAGCCTGCCCGCGCAGGAAATCGACGCGATCGCCGCGATCCTGCCGCGCATCCATCTACTGACGCCGCCGATCGCCCTCCTGGCCGCGTTCTTCTTCGACTATTCGGCGACCAGCGCCGCGATCATCGGCATGCTGGCGGCCTGGGCCTGCGGTTACCTGCCCCATGGCCGACCCATCACCTTCAGGAATGTTCTCGACGTCACCGACGATTGCGTGCGGCAAGCCTTCTCGGTGGCCATCCCGATCATCATCAGCGGCGTGTTCATCGCGATCGCGATCCAGTCGAACCTGGCGATCAAGTTCTCGAGCAACCTGCTCGAGCTTTCGGGCGGCACGATCTGGGGCTCGCTGTTCTTCATCACCCTCGGCGTCCTGATACTGGGCACCGGGCTGCCGACCGTCGCCGCGTACATCATCGCGGCAATATTGTTCGCGCCCGCTTTGATCAGGCTGGGTTTCCTGGAGCTGCCGGCACACTTCTTCGTGCTGTTCTTCGGCGTGCTGTCGATGGTCACGCCGCCGATCGCGCTGGCCGCGTTTACCGCCGCCGGCATCGCCAAAGCCAACCCCGACAAGACCGGCTGGCTCGCCTTCGCGCTGGGAATTCCGGCGTACCTGATTCCATTCGCGTTTCTCTTCAACCCGGCGATACTTTTCATCGGCTCGCTCTTCGAGATCGCGACCGCCGCAGTGTCGCTGATGTGCGGCACGGCCGCATGGACGATATTGATCGCGGGCTACGTGTTCGGGCGCATCCCGCGGTACGAGCGGGCGCTGTACGGCGTACTCTCGGTAGCGCTCATTCTCGCGCCGCTGGGCATCGGCGTGCGACTGGGCGCCATCGTGGCGTTTGCGGTGGCCATCGGCTTCAGCGCCCTGATGCAGGGGCGGCGCGACACTGTCGCCGGTACAGTGCCGACGCGATGACAGGAAAAGGCGCCACCTGCGCAAGCGAGACGCGGTGGCTGCGCGACGAGCACACCGGCGCGCGCATCCGTCAGGTCACCGCCCAGCCGGCCATCCATCACCATCCGTTCTTCTTCGTCCCGCCCTACGACGACGCGATGCGGCGCCTCGTCTTCGTCTCGCATCGCACGGGCCGCCCGCAGCTGTTCGCGGAAGAGCAGGACAGCGGCCGCATCGTGCAGCTCACCGATCGCGACGACCTCGCCGAGTGGTCGCTGCATCCTTCGCACGATGGCCGTTACGTCTACTTCACCGCCGGCGCGGGCGGGTGGCGCGTCGACCTCGAATCACTGCGCGAGGAGCAGCTCGCCGACTTCGGCGGCGCGCGAATGCGCGAGCCCGGCATGGTCGGCGCTGCAATGGGGACCACGACGCTTTCGCGCGACGACCGCTGGTGGGCCGTGCCGGTCAAGATCGGCAAGCAATCCCACTTCTACATCATCGACACGCATTCGGGCGCCGCGAGCGTGATCCTCGAGCGCGACACGATCGGCCATCCGCAGTTCTGTCCCGACGATCCGAACCTTATCTACTACGCCGGACCCCTTACCGACCGGATCTGGCTGATCCGCCGCGACGGCACTGGCAATCGTCCGCTATGGCGGCGGGAGAACGACCAGCAATGGCTCACGCATGAAAGCTGGATCCGCGGCCGGCGCGAGCTCGCCTTCGTCGATTGGCCGCACGGCATGCGTGCGGTCCACGTCGACACCGGCGCCATGCGTTGGATCACGCGCTTTCCCGCGTGGCACGCGCATCCGGACGATCGCGGCGAGCGCTTCGTGTGCGACACCAATTTTCCGGATCGAGGCGTGCATGTTTTCGCCGCCAACGAAGCCAGCGTGCCCAAGACGATTTGCATGCCGCACGCGACCTCGGTGGGCTCGCACTGGAACGGTCCGTTCCCGTACAACGAAGGCCCGCGCGAGGTGTATGCGCCGCAGCACACGCATCCGCACCCGCGCTTCTCGCCCGACGGCAAGCGCGTGCTCTACACGAGCGACGTGTCGGGCCACGCCCAGCTCTACGAATGCCGGATCGACGAGTAGCCATCGCCATGAAGCTCGACGTCTACGCCCACATTTTCCCGCCCGCGTATTTCCAGCGGCTGCAGGACATCGCCGGGCGCGATGCACGGCTCGCGGCCACGCTCAAACGCTGGCTGTCCGTCCCCGTACTCTACGACCTCGACGCGCGCCTTGCGATGATGCGCGAGTTCCCGGGCTACCGGCAGGTGCTGACGCTGTCCTCGCCACCGATCGAACTGCTCGCCGCGCCCGATGAATCGCCCGCGCTCGCGCGCCTCGCCAACGACGGCATGGCCGCCATCGTGGCCAGCCATCCGCACCAGTTTCCTGCATTTGTCGCGTCACTGCCGATGAACAACGGCGACGCGTCGCTCGCCGAGATGGAGCGCGCAATCCGTAAGTTGGGGGCGAAGGGAATTCAGGTCTTCACCAACGTCAACGGCCGCGCGCTCGACGAGCCCGAGCTCTGGCCGATCTTCGAGCGGGCGGTGAACACCTATGATGTGCCA
Source organism: Casimicrobiaceae bacterium (assembly GCA_037719965.1). Classification (GTDB taxonomy): domain Bacteria; phylum Pseudomonadota; class Gammaproteobacteria; order Burkholderiales; family Casimicrobiaceae; genus VBCG01. The sequence continues at coordinate 11,377 of JBBJMT010000003.1, forward strand.
GTCTGGATGCATCCCGCGCGCGGTGCCGGCTTTCCCGACTACCTCGGCGAGAAGAAGTCCCGGTACGAGATCTGGTGGACGTTCGGCTGGCCCTACGAGACCAGTGCTGCGATGGCGCGCATGGTGTTTTCCGGCTTTTTTGACAAGCTCCCGAGCTTGCGGCTCATCACCCATCACATGGGCGCGATGGTGCCGTTCTTCGACGGCCGCCTCGGGCCGGGACTCGACCAGTTCGGCAGCCGCACGTCCGACGAGGACTACGAAGGACTGCTGAAGCGAATGGCCAGGCGGCCCATCGATTACTTCCGCATGTTCTATGCCGATACCGCGCTGTCGGGGTCGAAGGCCGGCATCCGCTGCGGCTTCGAGTTCTTCGGCGAGGATCACGTGCTGTTCGCCACCGATTGCCCGTTCGATCCCGAAGGCGGACCGATGTACATACGAACCATTCCGGCGGCCATCGACGCGATTGCCGAGATCTCGCCGACCGCACGCCGCAAGATCTACGCCGGCAACGCGCTGCGGCTGCTCAAGATGGAATGAAGCTCGCGCTTTGCAACGAAGTGCTCGACGGTCTGCCGTTCGCGCGCCAGTGCGAGATGGCGGCGTTGCTGGGCTACGATGCGCTGGAGCTTGCACCGTACACGTTGGTCGACTCGCCCAGGGCGATGCGTGCCGCTGCGCGCGATTCGGGTATCGCGATCTCGAGCCTGCACTGGCTGCTGAAGGCGCCCCCCGGACTGTCGCTTACCAGCGCGGATGACGCCCAGCGCCTGTGCACCGTCGACGTACTGCGCGGGCATGTGGCACTCGCGGCCGAGCTCGGCGCAGGCGTGCTGGTGCAGGGATCGGCGGCGCAGCGGCGGGTGGCCGCGGGCGAGACCGCGGAGCAGGCGCGTGAGCACGTCGCGTGGTGCATCGAGGCATTGCTGCCAACGCTCGAGGACGCCCGCGTCGTGTACTGCATCGAGGCCCTGCCGCAAAGCGCCGCAGGTGATGAGCCGATCGCGAGCTTGGATACTGCGGCGATGCTCGTGCGCCGCTTCGCTTCGCCCTTCGTGCGCACGCAGATCGACACGCGCGCCGCAGCGCTATCGGAACAGGCAACGCTTGCCGAAGTGGCGGAGCGCTGGCTGCCGACGGGCCTCGTCGCCCATGTCCAGGTCAACGACCGCAACGGCCGCGCGCCGGGACAGGGCCGGGATCGATTCGCGGGCTTTCTGCACATCCTTCAGCGGCACCGCTACGACGGCTTCGTTGCCATCGAGCCGTTCGAGTACCTGCCGGACGGCCTGGCGTGCGCCGCGCGGGGGGTGGGTTATCTGCGTGGAATCCTGGAAGGATTGGAGGTGCGATGAGTCTCTCGTCACTCAACCCGGCGCAAGCCGCCCGCCTCGCGATACGCGAGAAGCGCCATACGGGTATCACGAGAGGCGTGGCACCCGGGTACGTGCAGTGCAACCTGGTGGTGATCCCGCAGGCGCTGGCGTTCGACTTCCTGCTCTACTGCCAGCGCAACCAGAGGGCGTGTCCGCTGCTCGAGGTCTGCGATGCGGGCGATGCCGAGCCGCGCCGGCTCGCACCTGGCGCGGACCTGCGGTGCGACCTGCCTCGCTACGCCGTGTATCGCGACGGCGTGCGTGCGGAGGATGTGGGCGACCTGCATGCGCTTTGGCGCAGCGACCTGGTCGCTTTCCTCATTGGGTCGGGAATCACCTTCGATCAGGCGCTCGAGCGCGCCGGCGTCCCCACCCACAAGGATCGCTGGGTGCTGCGCACGAAGATGCGGACCGAGCCCGCGGGTCGCTTCCACGGTGAGCTGGCGGTCACCATGCGCTGGCTCACGCCGCAACAGGCGATCATCGCCACACAGGTATCGAGCCGCTTTCCCTTCAATCACGGCGCGCCCATCCACATCGGCGATCCGGCGGCGATCGGCGCCGACCTTGCGCAACCCCTGTTCGGACCGCCGGTCGCGCGCGTTCCGGATGGCGTGCTGCCGGTGTTCTGGGCGTGCGGCGTTACCCCGCAGGAGGCCGCGCTGGCGGCGAAGGTCGAGCTGATGCTCGCGCATGCGCCGGGGCATGGCTTCATCACCGACCTGCTGGCCGATCAGGTGTGCGACCCTTAGCCGTGTCATCGAGGGGGTGTTCGAACCCGATCCGGCGGGCAGTGTCATCTTCCGTGCCGCGACCGGGCTCGATGCGAACGCTTTTCGCCCAAGTGCAGGAATGCGTACGCCGGCGCTTGCTGCGCAGCTTCGTGCGGCGCGGCCTGCTGCTAGGCGATGACGCACGGGCGATGGGGCAATGCGAACACGGCGGTGGCTTTTGCGTCGACGCGTCGGTGCGCATCGAGGCCGCTGACCGCGCGGGGCGCGAGCGCCTACTGCGTTACTGCGCCCGCCCACCCTTCGCCTTGGACCGGCTTAAGCGAACTCGATCCCGAGCGCTTGCTCTACGAGGGCACCAAGCCCGGTCCGGGCGGCAGCGGCCCACTGCTCCTGACGCCGCTGGAACTGCTCGACCGCCTCGCCGCGCTGGTGCCGCCACCGCGCATCCACCGCCACCGTTACTTCGGTGTGCTCGCGCCCCACGCACCTTTGCGCGCGGCGGTGACCGCCCTGGCGGTACCTGCGCTGACCACGCCGGCGCCACCCCGCAACCCGTCCGCACCCGCCGCTGAACCGATCCATCGCCGCGCCGCCCGCTATGCGTGGGCGCTGCTGTTGGCCCGCATCTACGAAGTGTTCCCGCTCCGCTGCCCCCAGTGTGGCGGTGCGATGCGCATCCTCGCCTTCGTCACCGATGCGGCGACCGTGCGCGACATCCTCGCCCACCTCGGCGAGCCGATAGCGTCACCCCGGAGCGCACCCGCCCGGGGCCCGCCACTATGGGAGGCGGCCAATGCGAAGCAGGATTCGCCACCCGATCCGGCGCTCCAGCCCGCCTCGGCCTACGAGTTCGATCAGTGCCTCTCCCGATCACGATCAGCGTGCCGCCCTTCACGCCTGCGGAGGCCAGGTTCGATAGCGCATCCGACGCCACATTGGTGCCGACGGTGGACTTCCACGTTACGGCGCCGCGCATCGGATAGTTGATCGAGGCGCCCAGCATGGCTGCGGCTCCTGCCTCCGACGCGTTGGTCTCGATGTGAATACCGAGCTCGTCCATGATGTCCCGCGCGTCGTTCAGCACGTCCATCATGTGCGACACCGGCGCACCCTGATAGCCGCCGACATAAGAGACGCCCGACTGCAGCAGCGCCTTGGTCACGGCGAGAATCCCTTCGCCATGAAAGACCTGTCCGTTTCCCAGTTTCAGCGACTCGACTTCGGCTTTGAATGAACGTTCCAACGTAGTGGACTCCTTAATGGGTCAGCGCCACAGACGCGGCAGCCATACGGCCACTGCCGGAACGAAAAACACCAGCGCCAGCACCATGAGACTCATGACCAAGTAGGGTGTCACCGCTCGGAAGATATGCGCCATGGTCACTTCCGGCGGCGCTACGCCTTTCATCGTCATCAGCAGCAATCCATGTGGCGGCAGCAACAGCCCGAGCTGCATGCAGATCAAAAACATCACGCCGAACCACACGGCGTCGATGCCGAACTTTTGCACCAGCGGCATGAAGATCGGTAGTGTGATCATCATCATGCTGACCTGATCGACGAAGAGACCGAGGAACAGCAAAATCAGCAGCATGCCGGCAACCAGGGCGAGGGGCGGCAATCCCTGCTGGGTGATGACTTCCACCAGGCCGCTGCTCGCGCCGGAGAACGACAGAATCTGCGCGAACGTCGTGGCGCCGACGATGATAAACAAGATCATGCCCGAAATCGCGATAGTGCCACGCAGTGATCGCAGCAAATTGTCGAACGTAAGAGCGCGGTAGGCGAGGGCTAGCGCAATCGTGGCGAACGCGCCGATTGCCGCCGACTCGGTCGGGGTTGCCCAGCCGGCCGCCATCGACGCGACCACAATCATGAAGATCGACACCAGCGGCAGCACGTACTGGATAAACGGCCGGAGTTTTTCCCACCCCAGGTACTCGACAAGATCGCTCGAAGGGGCCAGCGCAGGGTTGAGCCGAACCCGTACGACGATGTAGGCGACGAAGGCGGCCGCGAGGATCAACCCGGGCACCACACCGCCCATCAGCAGCCCGGAAATGGATATGCCGGAGAGACTACCCAGCAACACGGTGAGTGCGGATGGGGGGATCAGCATATCTACCGCGCCGATCGCCATGACCGGCCCGGTGGCCATCGTCGGGTGATAGCCGCGCGCAAGCATGACCGGCACCATCAACGTACCCAGCATCGCGGTGGTGGCAATCGTGGACCCGGAGATAGCCGAAAACACCGTGCCGGCGACGACGGCTACAACCGCTAACCGGCCAGGCACTTGCTTGATCAGGCGCTCGACACCGTCGATTACTTTTTCCGCGAGCCCGGTATGAAACAGGGTCTCGCCCATCAACACGAACAGCGGAATGGGTGTCAGGGCAAAACTGGTCACCGACTGCACGCTGTTGCGCGCGAGCTGAGTGAGCCCAGGTTCGCCGCCAAGGAAGAGCCAGGCTCCGATCAAGTTGATGACGAGAAAGGAGAACGCAACGGGCAGACCGAGAAAGAGGAGCGCGGTCGAGCCGCCGAGCATCAGCCACGCCGCGGCCTGCCAGGTCATCGTCGCTTTCTATCCGGCCGACACGGCGTCGGTGCGCGGACCGCGGGCACCGGCGTACAGTCGCCGCATGCGAAAGAGCACTTCGATTGCGAGCAGCGCAAAGGCGATGGGCAGCGGTGCAAGCAGCCACCACTCCGGCGTCACCAGCGTCTTGATGGTCAGCGACCCGCCCTCCAAACTCGCGGCGGTCATCTTCCAGCCGTAGAACGCCATCACGATGCAGCAAGCGAGCGCCAACGCGTCGCTTGCCCATTCGCAGTACCAGGCGAACTTTTTCGGCACCGCGACCAACAGGACGTCGACGCGGATATGCTGCCCGCGGCGCAGGATCCACGGCGCGGCCAGCAACGTGATCAGATAGAGCATGCCCTCGGAGACTTCGTTGGACCAGGCAAGCCCCCGCAGGCCAGGGACGAGCGTAACGTTTCGCAACAGCACATCGGCACAGATCATTAGCATCATCAGAAACAACAACGCGCAGGCAATCGTCGCGAGCGTCGCGAGGAGCTTGCCGTAGAGCTCGGCGATTCTGTGCATGGTGTGAGAGACGTCTTTTGAGCTGCCGCCGCTGGTAATCCAGCTCGACAGCCTGTCCGACCCTATTTACTAAGAAGCTGCTTGAGCCTTGCCCCGTGCTCGGGACTCGCCTTGATGGCGCCGGCCCAGCCCACTTCGTAGGCGCGATCGACGTATTGCTTCGCGGTCGCGGCGTCGAACGTGATGGTCTTGAGACCTGCTTGCGCTTGACGCTTGGTTTCATCGTCCGCGTATTGCTTCCAGAAGTCGTTTTGCGCTTCCAACGCCGCCGCCTGCTTTTGCAGGAAATCGCGCTGCGCGACGGTCAGTTTTTTCCACGTGTCCAGGTTCACGACCAGCGACACTTCGGCGTTGTAGAAGCCGGGGTCGACGCGGAACTTGGTCTTCTCGTGCCAGTTGAGATCGAAAATCCCGCCGATTGGCCATCCGTAGCCGTCGACCACGCCGCGTTCCAGCGCCGTGTACACCTCGCCCGGAGGAGTCGTGACGACGTTGCCGTTCAGCGCCTGGAAGAAGTCGCGATACACCGGCGTAATGCGGATTTTGAGGCCGGTCAAGTCGGGCTTGGTGATCTCCTTGTTGAGGTAGAGATGGAACGGCTGGTGCTCGACCATGCGCGCCAGGTAGTACATGTTGGCCTTCTGGTTCCAGATCTGGTTGATGTACTCGAACGCGCCGTTCTTGCGCTGCTCGGCAATCGGAAGTTGCGCGAGCTTGAGCGCGTCAGCTTCGGGCATCAGGTTCGTATAGAACGCGCCGGTGGTGAGTGCCATGTCGACCACACCGGTCTTCACGGCGTTGCCGACTTCGAACGCCGGGATCGCTTTGGGGCCGCCGATGAAGTTGATTTGCAGCGTGCCCTTGCCTTCGGCATTCACTTTTTGGATCCATGGGGTCAGGTGCTTGACGTAGATACCGTTCTCGGCGAAAGCACTCACCAACCGCAGCGTGGTTTCCTGCGCGTGCGCCATGACCGGGGCGAGAGCGAATAGGACCAGCGTGGCAAGCATGGTCGTGCCAATTGCGTTCATCGTGTCTCCTCCTAGAGTGGGCTTTTGGTCCGCCGCGCCGCAGCAATGGGCCTTTCCGACAGAAGCCGCGTCTGACCCTTCTTTTGAAATTGTGCCGGAAATCGGCTGGGTCGGTGTAGCCGCGCCGTGAGTTGGATGGTTCAATTCCGTCCTTGACCCCCCAACAAAATCAGCCGCAGGTACTCCCGTCGCCTCGTCGCCTCGTCGCGCAGTCCGTATGCGCGGCACTGGATGTGCCCGCCCCGCTGGGACATCGGAAGATCCACCTCTTTCACCTAAACGACGATCCGTCCGCCTTTTAAACTGCGCGCACGGGCAGGCCGGCGCGGCGGGCCGCCCCGATTTGACGCCTATCAGCCGAGACAAACAGGGCAGGTGCATAGGCAATTGCGCAGCCAACTTGGATTGCATCAAGGGTTCTAAGTGGTGCGGATTCCAACTGCTGCAGGGTATGCTTCATTACGGCTGGCGTGATATCGCAGATATCGACATCGGCAAGATCCGCCATGATTGAAGTGTGCAGCTCGCGGTACTTTGCTTTGGACAGCTTGCGCTCGCGTACCAGCCGACAAAGCGTCGACGTCAGCTCAGGCAAACAGATTATGCTCAAGCCGATGCTCGAAGCTTGCGCGCAAAACATCAGCACGGCGTCGCTCCCCGTCTCTGCCACATACCGCTTCGCGAAAGCAGAGGTGTCAAAAAAAAGTTTCATGCTCGCGATCGGATACGATCTTTGAGGATCTCTGCGCTCATCGAGACACCTTTAACGACCAAAGGCTGGGCAGCGCGCCGCTTCCAGGAAGGGGTCTCCGATGCAATCGGAACAATGTCTGCTATGGGCTTTCCGTTGCGAAACACCCGAACGACGTCGCCCCTTTCGACGGCGTCGAAGAAGCTCCTCGCGTTATTTCGCAGTTCCGTAAACGTTGTCTGCCGCATGATGTCCCTCCTTGTCCCAAGTGTACATTATAATGTACAGCGTCTCGCGGATCAGCACACTGCGCTGGTGCTACTTGGCGTCATGTTCGAACCGACCGGTCGGCCCAGGCGCCATTGTCAACTGGGCATAGGCCGGCAGCCCGTGGGCTTGCCAGCGGGCGGCCTCGGATCAGGTCGCCGACCATGATGCCCAGGTTCGTGTAGTTCAGATCGCCGCCGCCCATCCCGCAGAAAGTACCTCCGCTTGCTCAAGGACGGTCTGCGTCGCCCGTTCCTGTTTGTCGGGCGGATAACCATATTTCCGCAGAATGCGCTTGACGATCACCCGCAACTGCGCGCGAACGTTCTCGCGCACGGTCCAGTCGATGGTGACGTTCTTCTTCACCGTCGCCACCAACTCGCGCGCAATATCGACGAGCGTCGGTTCGCCGAGCACCTTCACCGCGCTGTCGTTCACCTCCAACGCATCGTAAAACGCCAACTCGTCGTCGCTGAGCCCGAGCGCCTCGCCGCGCGCGTTGGCCTGCCGCATGTCCTTCGCCAAACCGATCAGTTCCTCGATGACCTGCGCGGTTTCGATCGCGCGGTTCTGGTACTTCCGCACCGATTGCTCCAGTAATTCGGCGAACGAACGTGCCTGGACAACGTTGCGCCGCGACCGCGACTTGATCTCGCCCGACAAAAGCTTGCGCAACAGCTCCACCGCCAAGTTCCGCTGCGGCATCTCGCGCACTTCCGCCAAGAACGCGTCCGAGAGAATCGAAATATCCGGCTTCTTGAGTCCCGCCGCAGCGAAGATGTCAACCACCTCGTCGGAGACAACCGCCTGCGACACGATTTGGCGTATCGCGTGATTGAGATCCTCGTCGGTTTTGCGCTCGCCCGGGACGTTCTTCGCAAGCACGGCGCGCACGGCCTGGAAGAAACCCACGTCATCCCGGATGCGCAGCGCTTCGTCGTGCGGGACCGAAAGCGCGAAGGCCTGCGAAAGTTCGGTAACCGCCTTCAGCAGCCGGTCCTTGCCATCCACTTGCGCGAGGATAAACTCCTGCGCCGCGGGTAATACCGACAGCCGTTCCGGCGCCGTACCCAACATCCATTTGCGCCGGTCGAAACCGTGGAAGATGCCTTGGCAGACTTCGTACTTCTCGAGCATCATCGCCACAGCCTCGGCTTGATCGATCGCCGTCTTGCCGGTTCCACCGCTCTCCGTGTAGGTCGCCAGCGCCTTCTTCAGTTCGTCGGCGAGGCCTAGGTAGTCCACGACCAGCCCACCGGGCTTGTCTCGGAACACCCGGTTCACGCGAGCAATGGCCTGCATCAGCCCATGTCCGCGCATTGGCTTATCGACGTACATCGTGTGCAAGCTCGGGGCGTCGAAGCCGGTCAGCCACATATCGCGCACGAGAACGATCTTGAATGGGTCGCCAGGATTTCGAAAGCGCAGCGCCAGTGCCTCGCGCCGGGGCTTGTTGCGGACGTGGGATTGCCATTCCAGCGGGTCGGAGACCGAACCGGTCATCACTACCTTGATCGCGCCGCTTTCGTCCTGGTCGCCATGCCACTCCGGACGCAGCGCCACCAGTTCCCGATAGAGTTGGACGCAGATCCGGCGGCTCATGCAGACGATCATCGCTTTGCCTTCCATGGCTGCGAGCCGGATAGCGAAGTGGGCGACGAGATCCTGGGCGATGAGCTGCAACCGTTTCTCGGTGCCAACCAGGGCCTCGAGTTGCGCCCATTCGGTCTTGAGCTTTTCCTTGCGCTCGATTTCCTCGCCTTCCGTGAGTTCCTCGAACTGTGGATCGATCCTGGGGCGCTCGGAATCTTTGAGCACTAGCTTCGCCAGCCGGCTCTCGTAGTAGATGGGCACCGTCGCGCCGTCCGCCACCGCGCGTTGAATGTCGTAGATCGCGATGTAGTCGCCGAACACGGCCCGCGTATTGGCATCGGTCGTCTCGATCGGCGTGCCCGTGAAGCCGATGAACGAAGCATTGGGTAACGCGTCGCGCATGTGCCGCGCGAAACCGTCGATGAAGTCGTACTGGCTCCGGTGTGCCTCGTCGGCGATCACCACGACGTTGCGCCGATCCGAAAGCACTGGATGGCGGTCTCCATTGTCATCGGGGAAGAATTTCTGGATCGTCGCGAAAACCACCCCACCGCTGCCAACGCTCAGTTTCGCGCGTAGGTCGGTTCGATTCTCTGCCTGCACGGGATCCTGGCGCAGCAAGTCCTTGCAGCGCGCGAAGGTACCAAAGAGTTGATCGTCGAGATCGTTGCGGTCGGTGAGAACGACGATAGTTGGATTGGCCATCGCCGGATGCAGGATGATGCGTCCCGCATAGAAGGCCATCGTCAGGCTCTTGCCCGACCCCTGCGTGTGCCAGACCACGCCGACGCGACGGTCACCGAGCTCGCCACCCGGCATTTGTCCCGACTCGTACCGCCCCGTCTCGGCCACTACGCGCGTCTGCGCCGCGCGTAGCGTCTCCTCCACGGCGACGTTGACTGCGTGAAATTGATGGTAGCCCGCCATCTTCTTCGCCAACGCGCCGCCGCCCAAGTCCTCGAACACCAGGAAATATCGAATGAGGTCGAGGAACCGGCGCTTCTCGAATACACCCTCGAGGATGACCTGAAGCTCAGCGATTCCCGGCCCCACGACGATGTTCCCGGTGATCGTGCGCCACGGCTTGAACCATTCCCGCCCCGCGCCGAGCGTACCGATGCGTGCCTGCACACCGTCGGAGACCACCAACGCCGCGTTGGTCGCGAAGAGCGCTGGGATCTGCGCCTGGTAGGTTTGGAGTTGTTGGTACGCCGACCAGATCGTCGCGTTTTCGTCGGCAGAGTTCTTGAGTTCGATCACCCCGAGCGGTAGTCCATTCACGAACAGCACGACGTCAGGGCGGCGCGTATGTTGCCCGTCGGAGACGGTGAACTGGTTGACGGCCAACCAATCGTTATTGTCCGGCGCGTCGAAGTCGAGCACGCGCGCCTGCGCGCCAGCGATCGAGCCGTCGGTGCGGCGATACTCGACGGTTACCCCGTCCACGAGCAGCCGCTGTGCGGAGCGGTTACGTTCGAGGAGTGACGCGGCGTCGACGCGGGTGAGCTTGCGATAGGCATCTTCCAACGCATCAGGCGGTAGGTCCCGGTTGAGGCGCGCGAGCGCGTGCCGCAGTCGCCCTTCGAGCACGACATCGCGGTAGTTCGGGTCGCTGCGCTCGGCGCTGGGCATGCCGGCTGCGATGATGGGACCGTGGAGGACGGTGTAGCCGAGAGCCTCCAGCCAGGCAAGGGCGGCTTCTTCGACGACTGATTCGGTGAACGTACTCACGCGCGGTGCTCGGCCAGCAAGTTGATGATTAGCCGGATCATCAGGTCCTTGGCGGCCGGTGCGCTTTCGGCGATGAGCAACGCGAGCGCCGTCAGCGCCTGCGGATTGAGTTGGTGCGTCATGCCTTCCTGTTGGAGGTAGAGCATGAACAGGAAGGAGCCGATGCGTTTGTTGCCATCGGTAAACGGATGATCCTTGATGATGAAATACAGCAGATGGGCCGCTTTCTCTTCGCGCGACCGGTACAGCGGCTCACCGAACATCGTCTGCTCGATACTGCCGAGGATGCCCTCCAGTGCGTCGCCGCGCGGGTTGCCGAACAGCGACGTGGCTTCGCTGCGGGCCATCAGTTCCCGCTTGAAATCTGCAATCGCGGTGCCAGCTCGGGCGACGTCCAGCACGCCGGAAGAGGGGCTGGCGCCGGGCGGCAGCGTCAACCGGTTCTCGTCGTACTCCAGCAGCAGGCGCCAGGTATCGGCGTAACCGACGATTAGGTCGAGCACGGCGCGGCCGGTGTCGTCCACCAGCGCCTGGTTTTGCAGTGTTTGCGCCAGCAGGTCGAGCGTCTGCCTCGCTTCGAGCAGACCGCGTTCAGCCAGTCGCGTTTGGTTGAACGTGTAGCCGTCGATCAGATGCTCGCGCAACACACGCGTGGCCCACTGGCGAAAACGCGTGCCTTGGCTGGATTTGACCCGGTAACCGACGGAGATGATCACGTCGAGGTTGTAGTGCTCGACCTCGCGGGAGACGCTCCTTTCGCCCTCGACTTGAACTTGTGCAAATTTTGCACAAGTTGTCACGGCCTCCAGCTCCCCCTCCCGAAACACGTTGCGGACGTGCTTGGTAATGACCGATCGCTCCCGCCCAAAAAGCCGGGCCATCTGTTCCTGCGTCAGCCAAACGTTCTCCCGTTCCAGCCGCACCTCCACCCGAACCTGACCGTCGGGAGCCTCGTAGAGGATGACCTCGCCGCCGGGGACTTCGTCCGGGGTGCTTGTATGCTGTCCACTCATCGGTGGACTCCGAGGAAAATGGCTCATGAGCCTGACCACGGACCGGCTTTACGGGTGCAGTTTTTTCTGCGACTCGACGAACGCCTTTAAAACCGCGTTGATGCGGGTCAGATAGCCCTTGCCGGTGCCCCTGAACCAGTCGTAGACATCGGGATCAAGGCGCACGGAGACCGGCACCTTGGCGCCTTCGCCGGGCATGACGATTCGGGCATCCTGCCAAAACTTCTCATCCAGCGTCATCACCGGTGCGTCTGGTTTGGTGGGGGTGTAATCCCCTTTCTTGATCATTGCCCGAAGCTTATCCGGGGAATAGGTTTTCATATCTTTCCTGCTCATTGCGTCCTGCCTTCCATGCACTGATTAAACGGCGGGTCTCGCCGCGTCTTGTGTAAATGACCATGAAACAAATGTCGCCAACCTTGCCCAGCGCTCGAAAGCGCGTCTCGGCGTAGTTTTCCCGGTCGTCAACGGCCTCCAGCACAGGCCCGAGAAATCCCTGCTGCGAGACGGAAATCAACGCCGTGCTTTTCGATATTGATCTGCCGTCTGATTTCATCCCATTCAAATATGTATATACAATCGTATCACAGGAACGGGCGGGGTATCAAGTCCCTAAAAATCCCATTGAGCGTGAAGATGTGACATCAAAGGCCGCCAACACGAAACGATGAGGGCGCTGCAGTAGACGATCTCGTCGAAGGGCGGTTTCCTTCCTTAATATCAAGCGACGGTTTCTGCGCGCTGTTCGGTGTGGGGTAGACGCAGTTCGCCGGAGATGAGCTTGGGTAGAAGCGTGTCGCGCAGGGCAGCGAGCGTTTGAGATTCGCGGGCGCATTCGACGATGCGCTCGTATAGTGGCCTCGCCAACTGTTCAAACCGGTGTATTACGTCGACCGATGGAGTGACGACCTGGATTGGGCGGAAGTTTGCCTTGCTGATCTCAAGGAAGGTCGAGCCGTTCGCGCGGCTGACGATCTCTTCATGTGCGACGCTGGCCCAGAAAAGCAGGAAGATGTTTGGGATTCCCATCTTGGGCGCCATCGCGATGAAGCCCTGATTTATAGCAACCGGAATCTCTGCGACGGCCAAGTAGCCAATGGGAGCTCTCGATGACAGCAGGACGGTTCCCTTCGGCAGCAGACCGGAACCGATCTGCGACAGCCCCGCCTCGGTGAGTCGCCGTCCGGTATCAAGTAGGACGGGTACCGATAATCGGGACAGGTCCTTAGGTGTGGCCCATGCGTGCGTACCGCCGTCCCAATACGCAGGTTCCTTGGTGCTCGGCGTGGTGCCGCCCGCCACGTCCGCGAGTTCGCCGATGGACTTGACTTCCCACCCCTTCGGAATCTCCCCTAACTCGGAGTCCTCGAAGGAATCCGGGAACAGGTCGGCGAGAGGCTTGGGCAGTCCGGGGTCGCGGCCTTCGGCCTTGGCGCGGACGGGGTCGAAGTTCACGAACCACGACTTGAAGAGTGCCTGCGCGATCGCCTCCAGTGTCTCGTTCATCCGCCGATTTAGCTCGATCTTGTCATCCAGCGTGCCGAGGATGTGGGCAGTGGCGCGTTGCTCGGCAATCGAGGGCAGCGAGATACGAAGTCGTTTCTGGTCGATGAGACTGAGGTACGGCGCCATGTCCGTAGACGCCTTCATCCCTGCGAGCTGACCCATGAACTCAGGCCCTCTACTCCAATAGCGGAGAAACCCACCTTCGACGCGGGCAGAGTCTTTGCTGCGCCAATAGCTCAAGTGTGGCGAATAAACAAACGGAGCCATTGAGGGTGTAACAAACGTCGTGCGGCCCGTGCTATTGCCCTTCGTTGTGACAACTGCATCACCAGGCTTCGCGAGCTTAGATCGGATGCGCGGCTCCAGCTCCGCGTGGAAACGTTCCACCCCGTCGAAATCAATGTGTGTGTCGGTCACGTGCCCGGCACGCAGAAAGATCAGGCCCTGGCCACCGAGTTCCTCATTCTTCGCGCGGTACCCGTCCCCGATCTCGAGGGCGCCTTCGGAAATGAGGTCGGCGAACGTGGTTTGCTCAAAGCCGTCACCCCCCATACCCAAGCTCCTTCAAGTTGGCGGCGATAACAGCATCGAGCTTCGCACCTTCGTCCTGCTGCTCACGCAGCGTTGCGGCGAGCCGTTTCATCTTCTCCTCGAACGCCTCGCCGTCTTCCTCTGCAGCCTCCGCACCAACGTAGCGCCCGGGCGTCAGCACGTGGCCGTGCTTGCGGATGTCGTCGAACCTCGCCGCCATGCAGAAGCCGGGCACGTCGGCAAACTCGCCGGCGCTCTTGTCACCGCGCCATGCGTGATAGGTGCCGGCAATCTTGGCGATATCCTTGTCGGTCAGCTCACGGTGGATACGGTCCACCAGCGTGCCCATCTTCCGCGCGTCGATGAAAAGCGTCTCGCCGCGTCGGTCGCGGAAGCGGCCGTTCTTTTTGTTACGCGCGAGAAACCATAGGCACACCGGAATCTGCGTCGAGTAGAAAAGCTGTCCTGGCAGCGCCACCATGCAGTCGACCAGGTCCGCCTCGATGATGGCCTTGCGGATCTCGCCCTCGCCCGACTGGTTGGACGACATAGAGCCATTGGCCAGCACGAAGCCCGCGAGGCCCGTGGGCGCGAGGTGGTAGATGAAATGCTGCACCCACGCGAAGTTGGCGTTGCCGGCGGGTGGCGTGCCGTAGACCCAGCGCTTGTCGTTTTTGAGTAGCTCACCGCGCCAGTCGCTGTCGTTGAACGGCGGGTTGGCCAACACGTAGTCGGCCTTGAGATCAGGGTGTCGATCGTTGTGGAAGGTGTCGCCCTGGCCGATCTGCGCATCGATGCCGCGGATCGCGAGGTTCATCTTGGCCAGTCGCCACGTCGTGTAGTTGGACTCCTGGCCATAGATGGAGATGTCACCGAGCTTGCCGCTGTGGGCCTCGATGAACTTCTCGCTGCTGACGAACATGCCGCCTGAGCCGCAACAGGGGTCGTACACGCGGCCCTTGTACGGAGCCAGCATCTCGACCAGCACGCGTACCACGTGCGACGGTGTGTAGAACTGCCCGCCGCTTTTGCCTTCGGCACTCGCAAACCGCGACAGAAAGTATTCGTAGACACGCCCGAGCGTGTCCTTGGCACGATCGGCGGTGCTGCCGAGGGCGATGTCGCTGACCAGATTGATGATCTGGCCCAGCCGCTGCTTGTCGAGGCCCACGCGCGCAAAGTCCTTGGGCAGGACACCTTTAAGCGACGGATTGTCGCGCTCGATGGCGCTCATTGCGTCATCCACCAGCGTGCCGATGGTCGGCTGCGGGGCGCTGGCCTTCAGGTGCTGCCAGCGCGCTTCCTTCGGCACCCAGAAGATATTGACGGCGCGGTACTCGTCGGGGTCTTCGGGTTCGGCGCCTTGCTTGCGCTGCGCGTCGAGCTCGGCGTGCTTGGCCTCGAAGGCGTCAGAGATGTATTTGAGGAAGATGAGGCCGAGAACGACATGTTTGTACTCCGCCGCGTCCATGTTGTTGCGGAGCGCATCGGCGGTCTGCCAGAGCTTGGCTTCGAAGCCGAAGTTGGCGGAGGCGTTGTTATTCTTGGTTTTGCTTTTTGCCATGAGCTTCGGTGGGTGTAGCCGACTTCGGTTTCAGCGGCCCGCGAGTGGGGCGGATTCATAAGGAAATGTACCCTATACGAGGGGCGAACTCGAACTCTGCCGGGCTCGCACCCTCGTCAGCAAGGCATTCTAATTTTCAGGGATACCAGCCCTGCGAAGGCCAGCATAAAGATACGTTTCGGTCTGCTGCCGAAATGCCGGAACGCTCGATCGTCGTCGCAGCGCCTCGAAATGCGCGATCGAAAAACCGGGCCGCTGTCGCAAGAGTTTGCCTTTTCGGCGGCAGCTTTGGCAGCGTCGCCTTGCCGCCCGTAGGCCGCGACAAGATAAACGTAAGTAAACCACGAATATTCGTCAAGAGAGGCTGTCTTCTCGCAGGCCGCAACGGCATCGTGGTAACGACCGAGCTCCATGCAAGCAACGCGGCGCTTGACGGGCTGATTCCTCACGAACGCGTGCAAGCAATTTAGAGGCTTTGCGCTTGTCCATCTAACGAATAGGATTTTATCCACCATGCTGCCGTACGGCGGATAAAATCCTATTCGTTAGGCCTCGGTTTGAGTTGAGCCCAGCGGCGAGTCATAATTCAACGCGTGAAGGTCAGCGAGATTCTTCGTCTGCTCGCGGGCGACGGCTGGGTCTTGGTTGCCACTCGCGGCAGCCATCGCCAGTTCAAGCACCTCGTGAAGCCGGGACGAGTGACGGTCCCGGGCAAGCCAAGCGACGAGCTTGCACCCGGTACGCTCAACAGCATCAGGAAACAGGCAGGTTTCAAGAAGTGAGGCTCACCATGCGCTATGCAATCGTGATCGAGAACGCAGGTTCCAACTACTCCGCTTACGTGCCGGATCTGCCTGGCTGCATAGCCACAGGTGCAACTGTCGAGGAAGCCGAACGCGAGATCCGTGAGGCGATTGAGTTTCACCTTGATGGCTTGCGCGAGGATGGCTCACCTGTCCCGCCGCCTTCCAGCGCTGTCCGCTACGTCGACATCGCGGCCTAACTCGGCGGTCAACGCGCACGCGCCGGTACGCGGCTTCGCATTGGCAGCCGTCAGCGCGGCGCGCCGGTTACCTGGTACGTTGGGCCTGCCACGTGACCCGACGCAACGCAGACGACTCAGTCTTCGGTCATCGCTTGCGGCAATTGTCGACGCGATCCAACCAACATAAACCGCGAGGAGGTGTCACGAATGGGTTGCTGCAGCGCGAAGATTGATCCGGCCGCCGCCGCGGACTTCCGCGCGACAACGTCTTCAGCGATGCGTCAATCGTTGTTGTGGCGCTTGCCCTTGCCTTGCTTCTTGCCTGACTTCTTTCCGTGCCGTTGCGCATAGCCTGGGACATATGTGTTGCTGTACCAGCGATCCTGGACGAAATACACGGGTTGCCCGCAGGCGTTGTACTTGCGGCAATGCTTGCCCCAGTTCTTGGCATGACCGGGCGGTACGTGCATATAGACCGGACGCCGCACGACCCCCACCGGTACCGGTTGAATGATAACGGGCCTGGGATAGATCAACGGCGGTCGCGGAAAGCTCCCGGTGTCGACGCGTCCGTAATAGCCCGGCTGGCCCATAGTGATCGAAGCGCGGACATCGGTCGCGAGCGCGGAAGAAGCAGCCAGCGTCAACGCTGCGGCAATGAGAAAGCGTTTCATAATCGAGCGTCCTTTTCGCAAGTGATCGGTCATTAACGCACGTGCACGCGACGTCGCCGACCTCTGGCGACAGCCGGTCGAGGCAAACAAGAAACCGTTACGCGACCCAAGCGGGAGGCGAAGCCGCTCGAAGCCTTCAACCTTGATGAATGGATCACGCAGCAAATACCTGCTGCAGCGTGGACAGCGTAGCTAGCAAAGTGGTGGGGCTCAAGGCGCCAACTTTCTTCGCCAGCCGCCCTTTGTCGAGGGTGCGCATTTGGTCCAGCAGGACCAGCCCGTTTTTGCCCCTGAACTTGAGCGGAATTCGGAACGGTTCGGGTTTGCTACCCGTGGTCATCGGAGCGACGATCACCGTGCGCAGATAATCGTGCATCTCGGGTGGCGATACCACGACGCATTGTCGTGTTTTCCTGATCTCACTGCCGATTGTAGGGTCAAGCGCGGCCAGCCACACCTCGCCACGGACCACTACATCGCAACTCCGTGTCGCCGTCGTTGGCGAATTCCGGCCAAACCAACTTGTCATCATCCGTCGCCGCGACGTTGCGGCTTGCTTCGGCCCAGCCTTCCCTCACTTTCTGCCGCGGGCGGCACAACACAATGGAATCCCTTTCGATCACCATCTCGGCTTCATCTTCTAGTCCAACTTGCGCCAATAGCGGCTTGGGGATGAGCACGCCCTGCGAGTTACCCATCCGACGAATCGCGACTTTCATGGCGCCCCCGAAGTTATAACAATGTTATGCCATCACGCGCATCGATGGGTCATTTCCTCCCTTTTGGCCGCGGTTTAAGGAAACGCTTGGCGGCTTAAGCTGATTTAAACGTGCAGAGGGTGGATAATTTGCTTTGCGGACAACCCTCTATGCGATCCTGGCGATTAGTGGCCCGAGCATCCTCCCGTCCGCACATAGGAGAACATCATGAGCGATAACGTGCGCAAGGTCGATTACTTCTACACCACTGTTTCGAACACGCCCGGGCAGGGCGCTGAAATCATGGCGGGACTCGCCGCCGAAGGTGTCGATCTGCTCGCCTTTTCCGGATTCCCGAGCGGACGGCGCGCGCAACTTGATTTGGTGCCGGCGGATTCCGCACGGTTGAAGAGCGCTGCCAAGAAGCTTGGGCTAACGCTAAGTACGAAAAAGACCGGCTTCCTGCTGCAGGGTGACGACCGGATCGGTGCGATGACCAATGTTCTTACCGCGCTCGCGACCGCAAAGATCAACGTAACCGCCGTCGATGCCGTCACGACCGGTGATGGCCGCTTCGGCGCGATTTTCTGGGTGAAGCCGCAAGCGGTGGCCCGGGCGGCGAAGCTGCTCGGCGCCAAGTGAGCGACAACACCCCGGCAGCCTTATAGCACGCGATACTTTGCGAAGACGTCGCGGAGCTTGGCGCCCGCAGCGAGCTCGTCGCGGGTGCGGTTCTCGCTGGCAACTTTCTCGAATGCCAGCGCGAGTGCTTGTTCTTCAAGCGCGCGGGGAACGACGATGACGCCGTCGGCATCGCCGACAATCAAATCGCCTGGAATAATGGCGACGCCGGCGCAGCGAATAGGGACGTCGATTTCAGCCACCTTTCCACGTCCCTTGGAATCCAGCGGTGCGATACCGGCATGGAACACGGGAAAGCGCAAATTCCGGATCGCCCGAATGTCGCGGACCATTCCATCGGTAACGCAGCCGGCCGCACCGCGTACCCGAGCGGTAGTGGAAAGAAGTTCTCCCCACGGGGCGATTCGATTGGACCCACCGCAACCGAACACCGCGACGTCGCCGGGCTTTAAATCGTCAACCAGCGCAATCTCGAGTTCGTATGGATTCTCGTCGGGAACAGTGTCATGGACCTCGCGATAAAGCCCGGTCCGAGCATAACCAACCATAATCAGCGACTCGTCGAGGGGGCGAATCGACGGTGGGAATGCCTGCTCGCGAAAATTGAGCGTGTCGAGCACATCGGAAAGCACGGCCGTATACAGGCGCTCGCGAATCCGGGCATGAACAGTTTCGCGATCGCTGCGTGAAGGGGTCATGGTGACGATGGCGCGGAGAATTAACGCGAAAGTTGACAGTTCATTGTATGGTACTAGACTTAGCAGGCTGATTTGCGGCAAGGCGGGAATGCCTCCCGCCTCTTTCGATACCATTAGCCGAATCTTTTAACAGAGGAGGGGACTCATGCGCACGCAAAGAACTTGGATGCTCGGGCTGACGGTCATTGCCGCGTTGAGTACAGTCGGCAGCGCGTCTGCTCAGACCAATATCGAGAAGTTAAAGCAGATGAAAGTGGCCAGTGCGGATCTGAATATCCCACCCGTGCCGCAAACTGGCAAGAACGCGGACGCCATCCGCGCGAATCTGGAACGCATCAAGCTGCCGCCGGGATTCAAGATCGACCTGTATGCGATCGTACCGGACGCGCGGCACATGGCGGTGGCGCCGTCGACCAACATGTTGTTCGTCGGCACGCGCAAAACCACGGTGTGGGCCGTGACGAATCGCAACAGCGGCGACGTTGCAACCGAGGTGAAGCCATTTGCACCCTCGCTCAAGTTTTCGGTGCCGAACGGCGTGTGCTGGACTCGCGATGGCTTTTTGATCGTGGTCGAGCACAATCGCATTCTCAACTTCCCCGCCGCCGAGTTCTTTTACGAGGGCCCGGACGTCGCCGTGATCGAAGTGGCGGCGCAAGGCAAGCTGATTCCGGTGGAAGAAGAGTCCTACAACCACGGTGCGCGCACGTGCCGTATTGGCAAGGACGGCATGTTGTATGTCGCATTGGGCCAGGCCTTCAACGTGCAGCCGCGGGACAAGCTCAAGCTCTTCGACGAAGTTGGCATTGGCGGCATCGTGCGCATGAATCCGTTCGACGGCAGCAAGCGCGAGGTCTATGCGCGGGGCATTCGCAACTCGCTGGGCCTCGATTTCAACCCGAAGAACAACGATCTCTGGTTTAGCGACAACCAGACCGACGGCATGGGCGACGACATCCCCGCTGGCGAATTGAATCGCGCCACCAAGGCCGGCCAATTCTTCGGCTACCCGTGGATCCAGGGCAAGACGCGGATCACCGAACATGGTTACGACAAGGACCCGTTGCCGCCGAACGTAACGCATCCCGAGGTGCTGATGGACGCGCACGCGGCGGATCTGGGAATCGTTTTCTATACCGGTAAGAAATTCCCGGCCAAGTATCAGGGCGGCATCTTCACCGCCCAACATGGCTCGTGGAACCGCACGAAGCCGATTGGCGCGCGCATCATGTTCACGTCGCTCAAAGCCGACGGATCGGCCGACAAAACGGAAGTCTTTGCCGAAGGCTGGC
This sequence comes from Casimicrobiaceae bacterium, assembly GCA_037719965.1. GTDB lineage: Bacteria > Pseudomonadota > Gammaproteobacteria > Burkholderiales > Casimicrobiaceae > VBCG01. The sequence goes on from JBBJMT010000003.1 coordinate 31,521, forward strand.
TGGACCCCGAGACGAACCAGTACCGCGGGCGCCCGGTGGATGTGGCCAACCTGCCTGACGGCTCGCTTTTGGTCAGTGACGATTTCGCCGGCGCCCTCTACCGCATCACCTACGTGGGCGATGCGGCGTCGAAGGCCAAATAATGCGTTGAGTCATTTTGGATTCCGAAAAGTGGGCGCGCACGTGAATTCCGCGCGTCCGCTTACTCGGTAGCGCGAGCGCTTCTTAGTTCCTCAGCATCGTGGCAATGCCTTCGCAACGCCAAGTCGCAACCTCGCGATTCTGGTTATCGCTGGGTATCGCCAGCAGCCTTGTCTTGAGCAGTGCAGGAGGCGTGCACGCGCAAAGTGCCGTTGCGGCAGGCAAAGCCAAAGCGCAGGCATGCATCACCTGCCACGGGCCCTTGGGCCTGAGTCAAATGCCCAATGCTCCGCATCTGGCGGGGCAGCCCGAGATCTACGTTGCCGAGCAACTCAAGGCGTATCGCTCCGGCAAACGCAGCAACGAGGTGATGACCGTGATTGCCAAACCCCTGACCGACGAAGATATCGCTCAGCTCGCGGCGTGGTACGCGTCATTGGTGATCGAGGTCAAGCAACCATAATTCGCGCGCGCACAATCGTCGCGCGACGCCAGATGATCATAGTCGTCGTTTCGCGAATAAAAAGCACGACAGCGCGCGGCGACTGCCTCTTTGGCGCGCTCCAGACTCAGCTTGACGTCACGCCGCCTGTTCCAGCGCCGCACTCCACTTGCCGTGGCGCGCGAGGCTGTTCATCTTGGTACGCCGATAGAAAGCGTCTTGCGCCGCGCCCACGTTTTCAGCGCGGCCGGCCCACGTCCGCATCGGGTCATCCTGCAGTGCGCGCGCATACGAGAACGACAGCACCCACGGCGCGTTCGGCGCCATCACGTTCATGGCGTTGAGACTGGCGGTCGCGTCTACAGCGCTTTGGCCGCCGGACAGGAAATTGATCGTCGGCACTGCGGCCGGGACTGTGCGCCGCAACACCGTGAGTGTCGCGCGGGCCACCGCCTCAGCGCTCGCCTTTGGCGAACGTTCCTTTCCCGGCAACACCATGTTTGGCTTCAACACCATGCATTCGAGGATCACGCGATGCCGGTGCAGCGCGTGAAACACCGCATGCAGCACCGCCTCGGAAACAGCAAAGCACCGCTCGAGCGTATGGTTGCCGTCAAGCAACACCTCCGGCTCCACGATGGGAACGATGCCTTGCTCTTGACAAATCGCCGCGTAGCGAGCCAACACCTCCGCGTTGGCTTCGATGCCGAGCGGCGTGGGATTGCGGTCGGTGATGCTATAGACCTCGCGCCATTTGGCAAAGCGCGCCCCCTTCTCCTTATACGTCTTCAAGCGCTCGGCCAGACCATCGAGGCCTTGCGTGATGAGATCGCCCGCCGCACCGGGTAGCGCAACCGTGCCCTTATCGACCTTGATGCCCGGCAAGATACCGCGGCGCGCCAGCACCTCCGTTAGCGGCGTCCCGTCGTCGGCGTTCTGGCCCAGGGTTTCCTCGAACAGGATAATGCCCGCGATGAACTCATCCGCACCGGGGGTGGTAAACAGCAGCGACCGATACGCGCGGCGGCTGTCATCCGTCGATTCGATGCCGAGCGCCTGAAAGCGCTTGGTGATCGTGGGGAGGCTCTCGTCGGCGGCGAGGATGCCCTTGCCCGGCGCTACCAGCTTGGCGATCGTCGCCTGAAGTTCTTCCTGCGTACTCATGTTTCACTCCTTCGTTCAGTTGGCTCAAGCGTTTCGGGCGCTGATGCAAAATTAGTGCTTATCGGTTCGAAAAACGCGCGGGGCACGCCGGTTCTTTCCGCAAAGCGCGCGCAAGCGTCACATTGTAATGGCCGGGCCGATGAGTCACCCTACATTTGACGCGGACTGCTGGGTGTAAATGGCGCGCACCGTGTCAATGGTATCGGCTTCCTCCGATTTTTTGTCCGGCCGATATCCTTTGACCCGCGCGAAGCGCAATGCCAGCCCGCCTGGGTAGCGCGGGCTCGACTGGAGATCGTTGAAGGTGATCTCGACGACCAGCTCGGGCCGGACGCGGACAGTCCAGTCGTCACGGCCGATCTCACGTTCGAGCAGTTCTTGCGTCTGCCACTTGAGCATGGCGTCGGTCATCCCTTTGAAGGTCTTGCCGAGCATGACGAATGCACCCGTCGCCGGATCTCGCGCGCCGAGATGGAGGTTGGACAGCCATCCCTGACGGCGCCCATGCCCCCACTCCGCGGCGAGCACGACGAGGTCTAACGCATGCGCGCGCTTGACTTTGAGCCACAGCGCGCTACGGCGGCCTGGGTCGTACGCGGCGTCGAGCGCCTTGACCATCACGCCTTCGTGTCCGCGTTGCACCGCATCATCGTAGAACGCCTGCGCGGCCGCCAAGTCGCTGGTGATGAGCCGAGGGATCAAGACGGCTGCCGGCAACACCGCAGCCATCGTCTCGAAACGGGCGCCGCCGGGTTTGGTCACGAGGTCCTCGTCGTTCCGGCGCAGGCAGTCGAAAAAAAACACCGAAAGCGGCATCGACTTGCGCATGCTGTCGATTTCGAGCACGCGGCCGAATCGGCGCATGGTGTCCTGGAATGCATACGGAGCGCCATTGGGCTGCAGCGCGATCGCCTCGCCGTCCAGAATCAACGCGTTTGCCGGAGATTGCCGAATGGCGTCCACGATTTCGGGAGCAGCGACGGTGACGTCGTTGCCGGTGCGAGTGAAAATTCTCACCGTATCGCCGTCCTTGTGGACCTGCACGCGCGCGCCATCGAGTTTCCATTCGAGCGCGGCCATGGGTAAGCGCTCGAGTGCATCGGCAATGTCATTCGCCGGCTGCGCCAACATCGGCGCCAGCGGCTGGAAGAGCGCGATCGCAAATTTGTGCAGCGCGGGTTCTCCCTCCATCAGCACTGCTGCCGCCACGGCTGCGATACCGCCGGCGAGCATCGCTACGCGCCGTACCTCGTTTACCGGCAACTCCGCTGCCGCTGCGACCGCATCCACCATCAATCCCTCGAGGGCTCCTTGACGCAACTCGCCAAGCAATAGCCGGACAAGGAATTCCTGCTCGTGCGTCGTGGCCCGGGCAAAAAGCGCCGATAGGAGCTGGGTGCGTTGGCCAATCGAGCCGCAGCCGCTTGTCTCCATGATCTGATCGAGCGCGGTGTCGACGTCATGCAAGGTCAACCGGGGTGCTTCCGCGACGGATGCGGTTCGTGCCTCGCGGATTAGAGCGTAGCCGACACCGCGGCGCCCTTGCCGCGCTTCTCCTGCCAAGTAGGCGACGCCGATAGCGATTTCATCCGCTTCGAGCCTGCGCAAAAAGTGCGCCATCGCGCCGATCTTGGCGCGTCGACTCGAACTTTCCCCGACGCGCCGCGAAACCTCGACCAGGTCCGCGAGCGACGTCATGCGAAGCGCTCGCGGGTAGTACGGGTTGCCATGGCTTGTAATTTTTTCTGCGAATCAGCGACAGTTCAAAGGCAGTTACCATTCAAAACAAGACTCTAGGTCGTCCTACCCGGTGGCGCGAATCGTGCGACCGGGTAACTCGAAGCTTCAATCGAAACGTAACCGGCGGCTTCCCTACGAAGGCTAAATGCGCGCTGGTCTTAAATAAAGGCGGACAACTTGCTGAGCGTAAGAACGCCTGAAGCAGCCAAATTTACAAAGCCGATTCTGGTCGTTGAAGACGACCGAAAGACGTCAGAGCTGCTAACGATCTATCTTGAACGCGAGGGCTTCGATACCGTCGCGGCTTACGCCGGTCGGCAGGCTCTGGGTCTGGCCTTACGTTGCAACCCCATTTTGACAATCCTCGATGTGATGCTACCCGACCTCGATGGCTGGGAGATCTGTCACCGCCTGAGACGCTCATCCGCCGTCCCCATCCTGATTCTGTCCGCACTGGGAGAAGATCACGATCGCGTTAAAGGGCTTACGTTGGGTGCCGATGATTACATGGTGAAGCCATTCAGCTTCAAGGAGCTGGTGGCCAGGGTACATGCGATATTACGGCGAGCAAGTGGAACGCCGCCGGCAAAGACCTTGCTGTCACATGGCGGCCTGACGATGGATCTGGCAAAGCACCAAGTCGATCTCAACAATCGCGGGGTAGCGCTGACGCCCTCTGAATTCCAGTTATTGCACGCGCTGATGGCGGCGCCCGGACGGGTATTCGAGCGAGACGAATTGATAGGATATCTCTATCCCCACGGTGGCGTCGTCGTCGATCGCGTAATCGATGTTCACATCGGAAAGCTACGGCAGAAGATCGAGGATGATCCATCCAACCCGCGTTATATATTGACCGCGCGGGGCCTTGGCTATCGCTTCACCGATGAAAATCCGGACCTAGCAGATGGGAAAGGCATTGCCACCGCGCCTGCTCTTTAGCCGGCTCTCGACCAAACTGCTGGGGGCCGTCGCACTGGTCATCGTGGTTGCGACGTTCATCGTCTGGGTTGCCATCGACTTTTTTGCGCTCGAATACTTCGCGGACCTGTTGGACAAATACAAGGTTCCCAAGAAGAACGAAGTGCTGAAAATGTTTCTTGAGGCAGCGCACCGCGGCCTCATATGGGCGAGCCTCGGCGCGCTGATCCTGGGACTTGCCCTGAGCGTCCTGCTGATCCGGATGATCTTGGGCCCGCTCTATCAGATGATCGGGATCACCGGGAAAATCGCGCACGGGGATTACACGCCAAGAATAAGGATCACCTCGCGCGATGAAATCGGCGAGCTGGGCGCGGCGTTCAATGCGATGACCGACAATCTGCAACGGATCGAGCAGCTCCGCAAGAAAATGGTCATCGATGTCGCTCATGAGTTACGGGGCCCGCTGACGAATATTCGGGGATACCTCGAAGCCTTGAGCAACGGCGTCTTGCCGGCCACATCCAAGATCGTCGAAGCGTTGCATGAAGAGACGCTCCGTCTGGGTAATCTGTCCGATGACTTGATGCGGTTGAGCGTGGCGGATGCGGCTCGTTTGACATTGCGGCGGGAACCGATCGATTTGCGCCAGCTACTTGCCCACTCGCTGAACCTGTTTCAGACTCAGTTTGCGGATAAGGCGATCACCGTCGAAACGCAGTTTTCCGAAGCACGGGATCCGGTAGACGCCGATTCCGAAAAGCTTGCGCAAGTGGCGCAAAATCTTCTCGATAATGCGTGGCGTTATACCCCACGCGAAGGCCACGTTCGAGTATCCGTTGCGCGCGCCCCCAAAGCGGTAAAGATGGTTGTTGCCAACACCGGCGAAGCGATTTCCGGGGAAGATCTTTCGCTCATTTTCGAACGTTTTTACCGGATCGATAAATCCCGCTCGCGCGAGCATGGCGGTGCAGGAATTGGACTCGCCATCGTGAAAGAGCTGATCGAGGCGCATGGCGGTCAGGTTGGAGCGGAAAGCGCTGCTGGCGAAAATCGGATCTGGTTCACGCTCCCTGCTTGACCGCAGTTTCAGGCGGGTCTGGTCACGCGTCCTGCGTGGTCGCACTTTCATTCGGATCTAAAGTCACGTTTCCTGCGTGACCGCAGTTTCAGTCTTTACGTAATCTTTACATCATGTGTGTGGCAGCGCACATGGCATGAGTAACGGATTCGCTAGTGTTTGCTTGAGCAAGCAATGGAGCGGCGAGTGGTAAGCGGCTGAGGTTCCGCTTCCGCTGAGAACTGCGGGGTGGGGCATGCGCCTCGGCCCGCACCCGTTCGTGCTCAACGCGATTCTGCGCTCGTGCGAGTGAACTGATGACAAGTCAGGGCATCCCGGCCATTCAGACGGCACGACCAGCTGACTGGGATGACATAGCCATGATTACGACCCAGGAATACCCAGGGCATGCCAGTAAACCTGAATTACCTGGAGGATCCACGAAAGCAAGATTCACTTCGATATCGATGAAAACACCGCAACGGCCGGGCACCGCCCTGGCCGGCGTCTCTACCCTCGGCTGCTCCCGCGCGGGCCGACGAACTTCAATTGCTCAAGCAGCAGCTCCAAGCCATACAGCAAAGGATAGAGCGTCTGGAAAGGAGCCAGGCCACGCAGCAGAAGGCTCAGAAAGAACTGCAGACCAGGGTGGATGAGGGGACTGTGTCCCCGGCCACCGTGGTTACGGCGGGTGATTTCAAGGGCTCCTTCAAACTGCCTGGCACCGACACGTCATTCAGTATCTTCGGCTATTTCTGGGGCTCGGTCCTAGTGCGCAACATCCGCATCGACCAGCCCGGCGCTACTGACAACCAGTGGGGCGCGGCGTTGCAACTCGGCGGCATCATCCCCATCACCTCGGCCGGCAGGGACGATTTCCGCTTTGTGATCAACTACGGGAATGTTGTTGGCCGTTATCAGGAACTGGGCTTCTTCCCGGACGGGATTCTGGTCAACAACCAGATTGAATTATCGGATGTGGTCAGCGGCTTCGTGTCCTACCGCCATTTCTGGTCGCCCAATTGGCGCTCTAATCTGGTGCTGTCGGCTTCCTATGCCGATCATCCCGGCGGCACGGCGGCCACGATCAACAAGGAAGCCAGGTCGGCGCACCTGAACCTGATCTGGAGCTCGATTGCCTCGGTAAACCTCGGGGTCGAGTATATCTACGGCTACCGGCGAACTCAGAACGGATTTAGCGGCAATCTCAACCGCTTGAAATTCTCCGGGCAGTACAGCTTCTAGCAGCTGCGTGGGCCTGGGCCAAGAATATCTGGGCTGACGCGCTGACGTAATTCCAGCGTATCAATCCGACTAACCCGGAGTGGAGAATGTCAATGAAATATGCTCGCCGCCAATTCCTGATCCATGCCGCGTGCAGCACACTTGTGACCGTCGCGCCTTGGTCGGCTTTCGCCGCAACAAAGGCTGCCCGTGATCAGAAAATTGTCACGGAAACAAGTGGAACCAGAATTCGGGCGGTCGCGTTCGATTCCTATGGCACCCTCTTCGATGTCGAATCGCTTGCCGTATTGGGCGAAAAACTCTATCCGGGCAAGGGCAAGGAGTTAAGCCAACTCTGGCGTCGCAAGCAGATCGAATATTCGTGGCTCAGGACGCTATTAAGGCGGTACCGGGATTTTGAAATGGTCACCGAAGACGGGCTGGTCTTCGCCACCAACAAATTGCAGCTTGAGCTGACTGCGGACAAACGCGAACAACTATTGGCTCAGTATTTTCGGCTCGACGCCTTTCCCGACGTCGTCGCAGCGATGCGAGAGTTCCGGCAACTGGGTATTCCACTCGCGATTGTTTCGAACGGGACGCCCAAGATGCTGCAGTCGGCAGTCAAGCACGCCGGGATTGACGGTCTGCTCGACCGGTTGGTCAGCGTGGATACGGTCAAGGTATACAAGACGGATCCGCGCATCTACCTCGCGGGTGCGAAAGCACTGAACATGAGTCCCGGAAACATCTGTTTCGTTTCCTCCCATAGTTGGGACGTCATTGGGGCCATGGCGGTGGGCTACGGCGGATTTTGGGTCAATCGCAATGACGAGCCGGTGGAGGAACTGGGTGTTGCGGTCGCGAACCAGGGAAAGACCCTGAGCGACGCCGCGCAATTCGTCAAACGTTCGCTGGGGTGATTAAGCTCGCCTCGGCCTCCTTGGAGCAGAGTCAACAGGGGTTAATCATGAAGAGACACCATCAACTAGGCAGGCGCATATTTCGTATCGGTCTTGTCGTTGTGCTCATCGGCACGCTTGCGGGCTGCAACTGGTTCGCGAATTTCCGGGAGGAAAAAAAAGGCATCCAGCTCGATCGACTGAGGACCGCTGCTGGCTACAAGACATCGGTACTTACCGCCGATATCCCCAAAGCACGCCAGATGGTGTTAGGCAATCGCGGGACGTTGTTCGTGGGCAGCAACGCGGGCAAGGTGCACGCGCTGACGCTTGACGCCAATCGCGTGGTGCAAGCCCGCACGCTCGCGATGGGGCTCAACGATGGCAGCGCTGTCGCGTTTCATAACGGCGCGCTCTTCTATTCGGACCGGACGAGAATTCTACGTATGGACGACATCGAGAACCGGCTCGACAATCCTCCGGCGCCAGTCACCGTCGTCGACGGATTGCCGAATGAGGAACGGCACGGCGCGCGATTCATGATGATCGGCCCCGACAACAAGCTCTACATCTCGGTCGGCTCGCCGTGCAACCTGTGCGAGGCGCCGAACGATGAATTCGGTCATGTCCTCCGCGTCAATCCCGACGGCAGCGGTCGCGAGATTTTTGCGCGCGGCATTCGCAACACCGTCGGCTTCGATTTTCATCCGCAGACGCGCGACTTATGGTTCACCGAGAACGGTCAGGACGATCTCGGAAACGAGCGGCCCAACGACGAGCTGAACCGGGTATCAAAGGTCGGCGAGCATTTTGGCTTTCCTTACTGCCACGACACGGCGATTGCCGATCCGAAATTCGGCGAGAAGCGCGCGTGCAGCGAGTTCACGCCGCCGGTATTTGGGCTGGGTGCGCACGTCGCTGCACTTGGCGCGCGGTTCTACAAGGGGGACGCGGTAGCCGCCGCGATGCGCGACAGCATGATCGTCGCGCGGCACGGCTCGCATCCGCCGATCCGCGTCGGCTACGATGTGGTGCGCATCAAGCTGAACGGCAATAAGGTCGATGGTATGGAGCCGTTTCTCACGGGGTTCCTGCAGGGCCGCGAGTACTGGGGCCGGCCAGCCGATGTGTTGCCGCTGCCCGACGGCAGCGTGCTGGTCTCCGATGACTTAAACGGAGCCATTTACCGCGTCGCCCGCAATTAGGTTTCGTTCGAATTGTTAGACGGAGAAAAAGGTAGGAACTCCAACCGCACGAACGGAAGTATCTCGGGCTGGGTGGGATTGGTCAATTGGCCGACGGGCTGCCGCCGGGAACGACGCCCCCGCCCTCCGAGGGAGACGCAACTACAGCCCGCTCACCACCTCGGGGAACGGATTTGTGCTGAATGGCTCGTAGGTCGCGAACGCCTCGGGTTTCCACGACTCACTCGTGAGCCTCAGCCTCGGCGTCCCGCGTCGGGCTCACGCTCAGCGGTCGGCGCGGTGACACTTGCTCTTTTCGGAGGCCACTGGCCTTGGGGCTCGGTGGGGGATTCCTGCTGAGCAAGGATCTCTGCCACATTTTCGAGCGCTTTATCGAATCGACAAATCGCGTTCGCGCGAGCACGGTGGCGCGGGCATAGGTCTCGGGATTGCGCAAGAAATGGTCGAGGCGCATGGCGGCAAGTAGGGGCGGAGAGCATCGATGGAGAAAATCGAATCTGGTTCACCATTCCGGCCTGATTCGCGATCGATCTTTATCGAATCTTTACGTTGCACGCTCCTGCGATTTACTACCATTGCAATTCTGGGCTAAGGCATTTCATTGCTGCGCTCAACATGAGGCCACCAGTCCGTAAGGACGGGATTTGTAAAAAGGAGAATCTATGAAGATATTAAAAGTGTTCACTGCTTTAGCGATGACAATGATGAATCGCCATCTGGCCAAAATCAGCGCGCTTGCCATTACAGCAAGCTTACTTACGGGCCTCATTATCGTACCGTCTGCCAGTGCCTCAAGCCACCGGGATGCTCCGTTCATCTCGGAAGACCCGGCGGCGGACAACACAGATGTTTACGCTTTCGTCAGCACGGAGCAGGAACGCTCCGACTATGTCACGCTCATCGCCAACTACTACCCCTTCCAGGAGCCGGCCGGCGGGCCGAACTTCTACAAGCTCTCCGACTTCGTCACTTATGAGATAAACATTGACGTGGACGGGGACGCGAAGGCTGACTTGACGTACCAGTTCCGGTTCGAGAGCAGAATCATTGACCCGGGTACGTACCTGTACGCCACCCGCACCATCCTGCCACCGCCGAATCCGGCCGACCCGACCTCGCAGTACCTCAACCTGAACCAGCCACAGAGCTATACGCTCAGGGAGTTCGGCAAAGGGGGTCCGGCCGGCGGAAAGATCTTGCTCGAGAACGTGCGCACGGCACCCTGGCGGGCCGGGCCGAAGACGATCAACCCGAGCTCGGAGCCAACCTCGCGGCAGGGCTCTGCCGCCCAGGGGGACACCTCCGTCGCGTACCAGAACCTGGCCCAGATGGCCGTCCACACGGTTCCGAATTCGGGCGGCATGCGCGTTTTCGTGGGCCCGCGGGATGAGGGCTTCTACGTCAACATCGGTACGGCGTTCGATTTGATCAATCCGAGCGCGCCGGGCGCGGACGGGACCAGCGGCATGAACGTCTCGAGCCTCGCGGTCGAGGTCCCGAAGGCGCGCTTTAGGGCGGCAGGTGATACCGACGGGATCATCGGCGTATGGGCGACCGCGAGCCGGACGAGACATCCGGTGTGCAATTTCCAAGGCGCGAGCGGGAATACGCCGTGCATAGAACCGGGTAGGAACAACGGCGTGGGCACGCAAGTGTCGCGCCTGTCTAATCCGCTGTTCAGCGAGTTCCTCAACCCCGTCAGGATCAAGGACCTTTACAACGCGACGACTCCTTCTCAAGACGCAAACAATGTTTTCCCGGGCATTTTGAATCCCGCTTCGGTACAGGGTCCGAACACGCTCGTGCAGCAGCTTACAGAATTTACCCGCTGCACGGACACCTTGAACCGTCAGGATCAAGTTGCCTCGTGGATGTTGGGCTATCCGGCCGGCGTGGTGAACGGCTTCCCCGGCAACCGGGAAACCCAAACCGCGAATCCCGCAATCGCCGATATGATGAGGCTCAACTACACCATCCCGCCGTCGGCGGTCGAGAATCCTCTCGGCGTCTTAGCCGGCGACTTCGCGGGGATGCCGAATGGACGACGCGTCGGCGACGATTCAGTTGACATCCTCCTCAAGCTTTGGGGTGGAGTGCTTCAGCCGAACTTCGGCGGCACTCCATGTCCGGCGGCGGCTGCGCTGACCGACAACGTGGACGCAAACGACGTGCCCTACCTGCGTGTATTCCCCTATCTAGGCCTCCCGCACGAGGGCTTCACCCACACGCACATACATAACCAGCCGTAGGCGCGCCGGTGACAGGCGAGCACCCAAAGCGTCTGTCGGTAAATAAGACCTGACGCTACCCGCCGGGGTCGAGTGCATCGGCCACTCGACCCCGGCATTCAAACTCGGATAACGAGTGAGTGTGGAAGTGATGCGGCGTTCGAGCTGTGTCGAATCGCGCGCCACGCCCGGAACTGCGCGCCCTGCCCCTTTCCCATTCACTCGCAACCGACGCCCTGATGGCAGATTGAAGCGGCACAGAGTGTCATCGTCGCCGACGCGGCCATCGAGCTGGGCAACATGAGTTACGGGGCTCGCTGAAGAATATTCGAGATACCTCGCAGGCTTGAGCAACGACGTTTACCGCCCACCTCCAAAGATCGTCGAAGCGCATGCAGAGACGCTCCATCGTGAAAGAGTCGATAGAGGCGCACGGCGGTCAGGTTAAGGCGGAGAGCGCTGCTGGCGAAAATTGGATCTGGTTCACACTCCCTGCATGACCCCAGAAACAATCTTTACGGAAACTTTACAGTTGGATGTTGCGCCGCGTTAATCGTGCCGGCGTTAAGCTGGGCCCGCGGCTCGCGTTGACGGGGATCTTAAGTTATTGAAATGAAACACAAACCAAGCGCGATTGTCGCCACCGCACGCAGTTGCGCTTGGATGGCGCGAGCACTTGAGTGGGGAGGGAAGATCCGGGCTCCCCCCATGTGTGTGGCGGCGAACATAGCAGGACTAATAATTCCGGTAGAATTTAGTTGCTGAGCACGCAATGGAACGGACAAAGTGCCAATTAATTCCCGGGCCGTTGTTGCCATCGATGGCTTTGACTATTCGTAACCCACCAAAGGAAATCACATGAGCAAGCTACTTTCGATTCTGTGCGGCGTGGCGTTGATCGGCATCAGCGCATCGGCGGTCGCTGCCGACACCATGAAGCAGGGCAAAGGTAAGGGCATGGACATGAAGATGATGGACACGAACAACGACGGCATGGTGTCGCGAGACGAGTTCATGAAGCATCACGAGGCGACGTACGAGAAGATGAAGAAGAACAAAGACGGTATGGTCGACATGAAGGATATGGGGATGATGCAGAGCGGGATGAAGGACGACAAGATGATGAAGGGTAGCGCGATGAAGGACGACAAGATGATGAAAAGCGGCGCGATGAAGGACGACAAGACGACGCAGGGCGGGATGAGGGACGCCACCCCGAAGAAGTAAACGTTGGCATTGACGAGTCGAAACCTGATAGGAGTTGGCAATGAACGCTAGCCGGTCTTGGAAGAACACCATGAGAAGTTCGCTGTTTGCATTCGGCGTTGCGGCAATCCTTGCCGGGTGCGGCGGCGGTGGCGGCGATGGTGGACAGGCGCAACAAGGCCCGGCAAATGCCGGAACGCCGGTCGCCCACCAGCTCGGCAACGCGAAAAATGGCCAAACTGTGTTTCGCTTCGAGACATTCGGCAACGAGCGTTTTTGGACCGACGCCATACGCCTGCCAGCCGGAATGATGGCGGCAGGCGTTACGCCCTTGCAGGTCTTGCAATTGGGTCTCCAGGTAGATATCGAGGCGATCGACGCGCCGACGCGACAAGCGTTGACCGCGGAATTGGTCGCCGACCCCACCGGTCGCACGTCCGCCACGCTCAACAATCCGGCCAACACGGTGAAGCTGATCAACGCCAACGCCGTCATCGGCTTACCGGCCAAGGACACCAACGGGGACGGCGTCATTGACATCACGCGGGGCGACAAGGTCGGTGCAACCTGCGCGTTGTGCCACACGGTCACCGACGGCTCGGGTTTGGTTTTGCCCAACGGCGGGTCGATCGGACGACGCATGGATGGCTTGGCCACGCACAGCCTGGACTTTGGTTCGCTGGTCGCGCTCGGGACCAACTCGCGCGCCTACTATCCGGTGCTGCAACTGGCGCTCGACGCGAACGGCGGCAAGACCTTGGGACGCGCACCCACCGGTCTCACCGAAAACTCGACGGAAGCGCAAGTCGACGCCTATCTGACCAACAAGAATTTCTACCCGGTAGGCATGTTCGACGACACCCCCGACGGCAACGGCGATCCGATGCACAACATGCCGTTGTTCCGGCAGGATCTCGCGTTCCCGTTCGGCAGCGAAGGAGCGCTCTCGCGCCTGGATAACTTCAGCAACCTTGTCTACACCGCGCTGTTAGACCCCACCACGCTGCTGACCCCCGGCGGACGGGCCTTCTTGAGAAAATTAGGTGGCGATGCCGCGGGAACGGAGATCGCCGAGGACTACGCCAAGGTCCTGGCGGCCACCGGTGTCACCGGCCCGTTTCCCTTGGGCCAAGCTAGTCCGCCTGCCGATCCCGCGCAGGCCGGTACCGAAGACTTTCCGCTGGGTGTGCGCGTCGACAATACCAAGCTGCTCGACATGAACGCGTATCTGTTCGGCTTGCAGGCGCCGAAGGGCGCGACGGTCGATCAGCAGGCCTCGGCGCGTGGCCGCGACCTATTTCTCACCCGGGGTTGTACCGACTGCCACAACGTCGACCAGGGGCGGTTTGTGCCGACGTTCATCGTGCCCATGAAGACGATCTTCCCGGGCGATGCGCCGGTGGTGCTATTGGCGAGCCGGATGCCTCCGCTCAATCCGATCCTGGACACACCGGGGGTGATCTTCGACGACAAGATGGCGGTCGTCAACGCCAGTCTCCGGGGTCTCCAACGCGGAATTGCGCTGCCGTTGCTGCTCGATCTCGCGCGCAAACCGGTGTTCCTACACGACAACACGGTCCCCTCGTTGGATGTGCTGTTCAATCCGAGCCGCGGACCTACCGTCCCTCACCCGTTTTACGTGCCGGACGCTGCGCAGCGCAATGATCTTGTGCTGTTCTTGCGCAGTCTCGGGACTGAGACCAACTAGAGCGAGCTGTTAGCCATCATCGCGCTGCCGCTGCGGCGGCAGCGCTCGGCGCCGCATAACGTGGGCGCGCTGAGCGCTCAGTCGCCGGTCGGTGTGTCCACACGCGCGCTCGACGGGGCATTCGCATACCAAGGTTCCCGCATCGAGCTTTGTCCCGGGTTGAAGAGCCGCATTTCACTATAGACGGGTTTGAATGACGCCCGGACTTCCGTGACTTCAGCAAACCGCGCCTTCATCGAAAAGGAGATTGAATGGCTACGACTACCCCGCAGGACCGTACTCTTGGGGCGCACCGGAACGCTACCGAAAATGAAATGGGAGCGAAGCTCATGCGCGCGGGCGAGTTCGTGTTTCGTTATGGGCTCGCGGTCATTTTTCTTTGGGCCGGCTTGTTGAAGTTCACCGCGTACGAGGCAAAAAACATCGAGGGCCTGGTCGCTAACAGCCCCATCTGGTCGTGGGCCTATCAAGCGATGGGTCTGCAGGGTGTGTCGAATCTGATCGGCGTGGTTGAAATCTCAATCGGTGTGCTTATCGCGACGCGGGCGTTCTGGCCGAAAGCGTCGGCTATCGGCAGCCTGGGCGCGGTTATAACGTTCATCATCACCTTGAGCTTCATTCTCACGACGCCAGGTGTATGGGAAGCCGGCTATGGTTTTCCGTTTGCCTCGGCCATGCCCGGCCAGTTTCTAATGAAAGACCTCGTGCTGCTTGGAGTGTCGATCTGGACCGCGGGTGAGGCGCTGTTGGCGGCTTCGCGCGTTCGCTAGTCCTAGCTGATGCTGTTTGTTGCGAGATCACGCGGCAAATTCTCGGAGGCTCTCATGCGTTACGCAACGGCTCGATTGATTTTTGCGGTTCTTGGATTCAGTTTCGCTTCCGGTGTCTATGCTCAGGACAAGAGCAGCCCGCGCGAAAAGCTGTCGAGCAATGACCGCAGCTTCATTATGCAAGCGACCAATGGCGGGATGGCTGAAATCGAACTGAGCAGGATAGCGGCGCAAAATGGCGTACAGGCCGATGTGAAAGCCTTTGCACAGCGGCTGGTGGAAGATCATGGAAAAGCCGGTAAGGAGCTGGAGGCGATCAGCGCCAAACTCGGCGCCGCTCCGCCCAAACCGATGGCTGAGCAGCAGGGCGACATGAAGCGGTTCGCCGAACTCAAAGGCGAGAAGCTCGATCAAGCGTATGTCGAGCGCATGGTCAGAGATCACAAGGGGACAATCGCGCTTTTCGAGAAGCAGGCCAAAAGCGGCGACTCGCAAGAGCTTAAGCAATTCGCCAGCAAGACACTGCCCGTGCTCAAGGAACATCTCAAGATGGTGCTCGCGCTCGCCGAGAAGAAGAAATAGGAATCCGCGGCTTTTGAAACCTGACGACGAGAACGGGTCCCGACATCGCAGCACCGGTTCCGGGTACTGATCGCCGCGGGCTCGTGCTGGCGGCAGTACAACTGCCCGTCTTGGCGTGCCGGTAAGCGCTCGCTAATACCGCTCCCCCGCACGAGCCTGCATCGGGCAACGCCCGCGCCCGCTCACAACCCACGCGGCATCCAGGCGAGTTACAGTAACGCCCGTCGGCGGCGCCCTCCGTGAATCCGCTCGATCCGCGCAGCCGTTGTTCGTCGCTGCGTCGGGGCAGCATCGCCAACGGGGTCAGAGGGACACGAATGAATACGGACACGGTTGAACGAGATCACCGGGAGGAGTGTCTTGCCCACGTCGTAGAACTCGTGCGTGCCAAGGTGGCGCCGGAGCAATGCGGCTTGCTCGAAGCGTTCGTCGTCCGCTATTTCGGGCAGGTCGATCCCGAGGATCTTGCGGAGCGGCAGCCCGCGGATCTTTATGGCGCCGCGCTTTCGCATTGGAATTTCGCGCGCCAGCGTGAGCCCGGCGGCGCTCTGGTCCGCGTGTTCAATCCGTCGATCGAGGAGCATGGCTGGCAGTCGACGCACACGATCATCGAGATCGTCAACGACGACATGCCCTTCCTCGTCGATTCGGTGACGATGGAAGTGAACCGCGTTGGATTGACGCTGCACCTGATCGTGCATCCGATTGTGGCCGTGAACCGCGACAGCGATGGCACGCTGGCCGGCGTTGCGCCTGAGGACGCACAACCTGTCCACCGCGAATCGTTCATCCATGTCGAAGTCGATCGCATGATCGACCCGGCACAACTGGACGCGCTTGCCGCAAACCTCGTTCGCGTGCTCGGCGATGTGCGAGAGGCAGTCGAAGACTGGACGAAGATGCAATCGCGGCTGCTCGCGGTCGTCGCGGAGCTTGACCAGCGGCCGCCGCCGGTTCCTGCCGACGAATGCGGCGAAGCCCGCGCCTTCCTGCTCTGGCTCGCCGACAATCACTTCACGTTCCTCGGCTATCGCCGGCATGAGCTCGTCACCATCGACGGCGAGGCTGCGCTCAGGATCGTGCCGGACTCGAGTATGGGCATTCTGCGCGAGGGTCCGAGCCAGGAGATTTCCGCGAGTTTCTCAGCACTCCCCCCGGAAGTGCGCGCGTATGCACGCCGCCCGGAGCTTCTGGTCATCACCAAGTCGACGTCGCGATCGACAGTGCATCGTCCAGGCTATCTTGATTACATCGCCATCAAGCGATTCGGCGACAAGGCAGACGTGACCGGCGAAGATCGTTTCATCGGTCTGTACACGTCGACTGCGTATAGCACCAATCTGGCGGAGATCCCGCTTCTGCGACGCAAGGCGGCGAACGTCGTCGCGCGCGCCGGTCTGCCGCCGGGAAGCCACGCAGACAAGGCACTCGTCAACATTCTCGAGAACTATCCGCGCGACGAGCTGTTCCAGACCGGCGAGGACGACCTTCTGCGCACCGCCATGGGAATTCTGCATCTCGGCGAGCGCCAGCGGTTTCGGCTATTCGTCCGGCGCGATCCGTTCGAACGTTTCCTCTCGTGTCTCATCTATGCGCCGCGCGAGAATTACTCGACTGCGTTGCGCCAGAAGTGGCAGGCGATCCTGACGCAGGCATTCAACGGCAGCAGTTCCGAATTCAACGCCCATCTGTCGGAATCGGTGCTGGCGCGCATCCAGATCACCGTGCGCACGACGCCGGGCAACATTCCCGACTTCGACGTGCGTGAGCTCGAAGCGCGGCTGATCGCGTCGGCGCGGCGCTGGGAGGACGATCTCAAGGATGCGTTGATCGACGCAATGGGCGAGGCGCGCGGCAACGAGCGTATGCGCGGGTTTGGCGCGGCGTTTCCGGCGGGCTACCGCGAGGATTTTGTCGCGCGCGCGGCCGTGCCGGACATCGAGATGATGGCGAAACTCAACGATGCCTCCCCGCTCGCGATGAGCCTGTATCAGCCGCTCGAGGCCAGTCCCGGCACGTTGCGCTTCAAGCTGTTCCAGCGCGGCGCACCGGTGACGCTCTCCGACAGCCTGCCGATGCTGGAGCACATGGGGCTCAAGGTGCAGGACGAGCGCTCGCACCGCATAACACCCGAAGGATCAAAGCCAATCTGGATGCACGATTTCGGCATGCAAATGCCCACGGGCACCGACATCGAGATCGAGGCGCTGCACACCGTGTTCGAGGAGGCGTTCGGGCGCATCTCTCGCGGCGACGTCGAGAACGACGACTTCAACCGGCTGGTGATCGCGGCACGCATGCCGGCCGACGAGATCGTCGTGTTGCGGGCGTATGCCAAGTACCTCCGGCAGATCGGATTTGCGCTGTCGCAGACGTTCATCGAGGCCACGTTGGCCGCGCATGGCGATATCGCCCGCGCACTCGTCCTGCTATTCAAGGCCCGCTTCGATCCGGATGATACGGGCGCCCACGCGGGAGCCCGCATCGCCGGGCAGGTGCGCGCGATCGAGTCGGCCCTCGAACATGTGGCCAACTTGTCCGAGGATCGCGTCTTGCGCCAATACCTGGCGCTGATTCTAGCGACGACGCGCACGAATTTCTGGCGGCGCGATGGCGTTGGTGCGCGCCGGAGCTTCGTCTCGTTCAAGTTCGACCCCGCGCTGGTGCCGGGGCTGCCCGAACCTCGGCCGATGTTCGAAATTTTCGTGTATTCGACGCGCTTCGAAGGGGTGCACTTGCGGGGCGGGAAAGTTGCCCGCGGGGGCTTGCGCTGGTCGGATCGGCCCGAAGACTTTCGTACCGAAGTGCTCGGGCTCATGAAAGCGCAAATGGTCAAGAACACTGTCATCGTGCCGGTGGGTTCGAAGGGCGGTTTTGTGCTGAAGCGCGCGTTGGCGGCTGGCGATCGCGAGGCTTTGATGAAGGAAGGAGTGGCTTGCTATCAGGACTTTCTGCGTGGGTTGCTCGATCTCACCGACAACCGCGCCGGCGATGAGATCGTGCCGCCGCCGCAGGTGAAACGGCACGACGCCGATGACCCGTATCTCGTCGTGGCCGCCGACAAGGGCACGGCGACCTTCTCCGATTACGCGAACGGCATCAGCCAGGAATATGGCTTCTGGTTGGGCGATGCGTTTGCGTCGGGCGGGTCGGCCGGCTACGACCACAAGGCGATGGGTATTACCGCGCGCGGCGCGTGGGAATCGGTCCAGCGCCACTTCCGGGAAATGGAACTGAACACGCAGACGACGGATTTCACCGTAGCCGGTATCGGGGATATGTCCGGCGATGTATTCGGCAACGGCATGCTGCTCTCTGCTCATATCAAGCTGGTTGCGGCGTTCGACCACCGGCATATCTTCCTCGATCCGGTGCCCGACCCGGAGGCGAGCTTTGCGGAGCGTGAGCGAATGTTCGCCCTTCCGCGCTCTTCATGGGCCGACTACGATACCAAGCGCATTTCGCCCGGCGGCGGCGTCCACTCGCGGAGCGCCAAGTCGATCGCCATTACGCCGGAAGTCCAGGCCGCGCTTGCGATTACAGCCGATGCGGCAACGCCCGCCGAGCTCATCACGGCCATATTGAAAGCGCCGGTTGATCTCCTCTACAACGGCGGCATCGGTACCTACGTGAAGGCCGAGGGAGAAACTCACGCTCTAGTGGGTGACCGCGCCAACGACGCGGTCCGCGTGAATGGCCGCGAATTGCGTTGTCGGGTTGTCGTCGAAGGCGGGAACCTGGGATTCACGCAACGGGGCCGCATCGAATTCGCCCTCGCCGGGGGGCGCATCAACACCGACGCAATCGACAATTCGGCCGGCGTCGACACGTCGGATCACGAAGTCAACATCAAGATTCTGCTCGGGCTGCCGATCGCCGGGGGCGAGCTCACCGAAAAGCACCGCAACTCGCTACTTGCGGAGATGACCGGCGACGTCGCCGCTCTCGTGCTGCGCGACAACTATTTTCACACGCAGATCTTGTCGGTTACCGGCCGCATTGCGCCGCAGTTGCTCGATGCCCAGAAGCGCTTCATGCAGTTCCTGGAGAAGGCGGGACGGCTCAAACGCGCACTGGAATTTCTCCCGACCGATGAGGAAATCGGCGAACGGCGCACCAAGGGCTTGGGACTTACCACTCCCGAGCACGCGGTGCTGCTTGCCTACAGCAAGATCTGGCTGTACGACGAGGTGCTCACATCGACGCTGCCCGACGATCCTTGGATAGCCACCGCGCTCGTCCGCTATTTCCCCGAAGCGCTGCAGGAGCGATACGCCGCGTACATGCAGCGGCACCCGTTGCGGCGCGAGATCATCGCCACGCACGTGACCAACAGCATGGTCAATCGCGTCGGCAGCACGTTTGTGCACCGGCTCGTCGAAACCACCGGCGCGCGGCCGCACGAGGTCGTGCGCGCATATCTCGTCGCGCGCGAAATCTTCAGCCTGGTCCCGCTGTGGATCGCGATCGAGGCGCTCGACAACAAGGTCGACGACGCGGTGCAGGCGGCCATGTTGATCGACATCAGCCGGCAACTGGAGCGCGGGACCACGTGGTTTCTGCGCTCGCGCCGGCTCGACGAAGACATGGCGGCAACGATCGCGCGTTTCGCGCCGGGCGTCGCCACACTGTCTGCGCGGTTGCCGGAACTGTTGAACGACGACGAGAAACGCCGGGTCGATGCGTCCGCGTCTCGCTTTACCGAGCGAGGCGTCCCGCAGGAGGTGGCGCTGCGGGTCGTCACCTTCGACGCGCTGTATGCGACTCTCGATATCGCCGAAGTCGCCGCCATTGCGCAGTTGCCCGTCGAGCCCGTGGCGGCCATGTATTTCGACGTGGCGAATCGGCTGGGGTTGCCTTGGTTGCGCGACAGCATCGAGGCGCTGCCGGCAGAACAGCACTGGCAGATGCTGGCAAAGGGTGCGATGCTCGACGATTTATCCGGGTTGCAACGCACGATCACGCACGAAGTGCTCGCCGGCGCCGAGGCGAAGGCGACGGGCGACCTGTTCGCCGTGTGGCGGGAGCGCAATCGCCGGACGCTGGAGCGAACGTCGCACCTACTTCTGGAGCTACGTACGGCGACCACCTCCCCGGACGCTGCAATGCTCTCTGTGGCCTTGCGTGAGTTGCGCCATCTGGGGTAGCCGCCTCCCGCCACTTAATTCGAGGGTTTCTGGCGGGAGCGCCATCGCCTGAGAACCTTCACCGCGCTTAAGAACCATGGCCCAATACGTGTACACGATGAACCGTGTGGGAAAGATCGTTCCTCCCAAACGGGTCATCCTCAAAGACATTTCTCTTTCGTTCTTTCCCGGCGCGAAGATCGGCGTGCTGGGCCTAAACGGCTCCGGCAAGTCGAGCCTGCTGCGCATCATGGCCGGCGAGGACACCCAATACGAGGGCGAGGCGATCCCGATGCCCAACATGCGCATCGGTCATCTGCCGCAGGAGCCGCTGCTCGCACCCGACAAGACCGTGCGCGAGACAGTTCTCGAGGGCATGAGCGAGGTGCTTGAAGCCAAGTCCAAGCTCGACCAAGTCTATGCTGCGTACGCCGAGTCGGAAGCCGACTTTGACCAGCTCGCGGTCGAGCAGGCCCGGCTTGAGGGAATCATCGCGGCGTCGGGTGCGGATTCCGAGGTGCAGATGGAAGTGGCGGCGGATGCGCTGCGGTTGCCCGCGTGGGACGCGCGGATCGAACATCTGTCCGGGGGCGAAAAGCGCCGAGTGGCCCTGTGTCGATTGTTGCTGTCGAAGCCGGACATGCTGCTGCTCGACGAGCCGACCAACCACCTGGACGCCGAAAGTGTCGACTGGCTCGAGCAGTTCCTGCAGAAATTTCCGGGGACCGTCATTGCGGTCACCCACGATCGCTACTTTCTCGACAACGCCGCGGAATGGATTCTCGAGCTTGACCGCGGCTATGGCATCCCGTGGAAAGGCAACTACAGCTCGTGGCTCGAGCAGAAGGAAGCGCGCTTGAAGACCGAAGCGAAACAGGAAAGCGCGCGCATCAAGGCGATGCAGACCGAATTGGAGTGGGTGCGCTCGAACCCCAAGGCTCGCCAAGCCAAGAGCAAGGCGCGCATTGCGCGTTTCACTGAGCTGTCTTCGCACGAACACCAAAAGCGCAACGAGACGCAGGAGATTTTCATCCCGGTGGCCGAACGGCTCGGCAACAGCGTCATCGAATTCAAGAATGTGACCAAAGCCTACGGGGATCGTTTGCTGGTGGACGATTTGAGCTTCCAGGTGCCGCCCGGGGCGATTGTCGGGATCATCGGGCCGAATGGCGCCGGCAAGACCACCTTGTTCCGGATGATCGCCGGCAAGGAGCGACCGGATCACGGCGAAATTGCGATCGGATCCACCGTGCAACTCGCGATCGTCGACCAGACGCGCGAGGCGTTACCGAACGACAAGACGGTATGGGAGGCGATCTCCAACGGCCATGACATCCTCACCGTCGGCAGATTCGAGATGCCCTCGCGCGCTTATCTCGGGCGGTTTAACTTCACGGGAGGCGACCAGCAAAAGATTGTCGGGCAGCTATCCGGAGGCGAGCGCGGGCGATTGCATCTGGCTGCGACACTGCTTCGCGGCGGCAACGTGTTGCTCCTCGACGAGCCCTCGAACGACCTCGACGTGGAAACGCTGCGCGCGCTGGAGGACGCGCTGCTGGTATACGCCGGCAGCGCGCTTGTCATCTCGCACGATCGCTGGTTTCTCGATCGGATCGCGACGCACATCCTCGCGGCCGAGGGCGATTCGCAATGGACGTTCTTCGAAGGGAATTACCAGGAGTACGAGGCGGAGAAGAAGAGGCGGCTAGGTGAGGACGCTGTCAAACCACGCCGTTTGCGTTACAAGGCGCTTATGCACTGAATCGCGGGCGCATGCACTTATCCGCCAGGTATTTCGAGGGCAGTGGACCTGTTGCATTGGTCGCCATTGGATTCTTGTTTCCATTGTGGGTGCGACTCCTCCGCTGCGTGGTACCGGCGTATTGCGCCAGTATGCCCGGGGGCGGGCGGCGCGTCGGAATATTCGGTTATGGCCTTGTCTTGCTGAAAACGTATGCGGATTCCTTCTGGCCGACGTGGCACTGGAAACAGGCCGTCGCGGCATTCGCCCCCACCACTCGCTCGGTCCGACTGTCGCCCTTGAAGCCTTCGAAACCCCACCCATCAGTGGCTGCGTATTTCTTGGCGTCCCGGTGCATTACGCCGACTACTTTGCGGGCGCCCTCGGTTACGGCGTTGTCCGCGGACTTGGCGTCGAGCAGATCGAAGACAATCACGGCGCCATCGGGCCACTTGCCACTCCGGTAGCCGCTGACCGCAGCGGGGTTTGCGTACAGGTGATGAATCCCTCCGAACGCATCGTGCAGGGGGTGCCCGGGGTTAATCATCATCGATTTCACGTGATGCCAATCACGATAACCTTGCGGATACGGGACGGGCGCGTCGGCGGCGGTCGAATCCATGGCCAGAAAGACTGCGGTGATGCCGATGATCGTGCGCATAGTGAGGCCTCTTTCGACTAAGATTTGAGCAGACGACGGGCCAATTTATGAAATGGACCGGCTCAGAACAAGTAGGCACAAACTCGTGGGGTAGGCACTTTCCGGTGCATTTTGTTGATCGCGAACGCCAGACAATTGGTCATCCTATGGAAAGCAAAACGTTCGCCACATGGTTGAAAGCATCGTTGGCTGCAAATGGTCGCTGACCGTGCTCGGGTTGGTGCGTAAAGGTGTGCCTCGGCCGGGTGCAAAGGAACATGCGATTGACGGCCTAAGCGGGAAAGTTTTAAACGAGCGCCTGACCAAGCTCGTGCGCTTGGGTATTCTGGACAAGACCAGCATTCCCGAAGTGCCGCCGCGCGTGGAGTATCACCTAACACCATTCGGCGGCGCGTTCGTTAAACTACTCGATGAGGTCGATGAGCTGGAGATGAAACTAAGCGACGGCCCGGGTGCGTAGTCTTTGGAAGCGGCAGGCGATCATCGACGAGCCCGCGCGCTATAAAAAAAAGCCGGGCGAACCCGGCTTTTTTTTGATGCTAGACGCAATCGAGTTGGAGTCTAGGCGGCTTGAATGTTGCTGGCCTGCTTGCCCTTGGGTCCTTGAGTGACCTCGAAGGAAACCTTCTGGCCCTCTTTTAGCGTCTTGAACCCCGGCATGTTGATGGCGGAGAAATGCGCGAAGAGATCTTCGCCGCCGCCGTCCGGAGTAATAAAGCCAAAACCCTTCGCATCATTGAACCACTTCACGGTACCTGTTGCCATTTCTGCAATTCCTTAAGAAAAATAATCGGCGGGCGGATGCCCGCCCCGTGTTTCATTCTCAAGGACAGAAAAGTACGGTACCGCGAATCGTTTAGGACCGGGCTTGCACGTCTTTAGTACTTGAAACAAAACACCTTTGAGAGTTTACGCCGAAACGCCCCGGTTGGGAACCCCCCAGGTATCTTCCCAGTAAAAGGAGCTCTAAGGCGCCGGGTTCGCAGGCTGTGTCGCCCCAGCGCATGGTGAAGGGCAGGCCAAGGCCGCGTTTTTCGTGAAAGCCGGTACCCTCACCAAATTGCCTTCCAATCGTCAAAAAAGCAGGGTTAGGGAGTAGATGACAAGGCCGACCAACCCCCCGATCAACGTGCCGTTGATGCGGATGTATTGCAGGTCGCGCCCGACTTCGAGCTCAATTTTCCTGGTGACGGTTTCCGCGTCCCATCTGCGCACGACATCAGCGATATAGCTCGCGGCGTTATGTCCGTGGATCCGGATGGTTTCGACGATGAGCTCGCGCAGCCAATGATTCAACTTGCCGCGCAGCGCGGTATCGGACTGCAAGCTCGCGCTCAAACTTTCGACCGCGGTTTGAAGGCCCGCTTTGATCCTGGAATCGGGCAGTGCGATATCGCTTGCGATTCGCACCTTGATCTCGTCCCACAGATTCTCGAGCGAAGCATGCAGCGCCGGACTTTCGAGCAGTTGCCGTTTCAACGCTTCGGCTTTCTCCCGATAGTCAGCAGATGTTTTCAGCCTGTCGATAAATTCGGCAAGACTCTTGTCGAAATGCAGCCGAAGCGCATGCCTCGGCGATTCGCGTACATCGGTTAAATATTCCTCAACCGCGGCGACGATCTTCCTGTAGATCTTTTCATCGATCGCGAGCTTGCGCAACACCCACCAGACTTCCTGCTCGACCTTCTGGCGCAGGTGAGATTTGTTGTCGTCGAATAGCGCGGCCAAATGCGTCATCATCGCCGTGACCAGCTCCTGATGCCGGTTGTGGGCGGTCAGCGTGGTCAAGAACTCGGCGGTGAGCGGCGCGACTTCGATCTGATTCGCGTAGGTGAGTACCTGGTGCTTGATGAAACGGCGCACATCCGCATCGTCGAGCGCATGCAGCAATCTTGGCGTGAGCGCGGTCAATCCCCCCGCGATGCTTGCCGCCTGCTCGGGCCGCACCAGCCACTTGGCGAACGCGCCCACATAGTCGCTGTCCGCGATCTTCGCCGCGACGACTTCGGGCGCGAGAAAATTCTGCTCGACAAACTTGCCGAGATTCTCGCCCAGCCGGTCTTTCCCGCGCGGCAAGATCGCCGTGTGCGGAATCGGAATACCGAGCGGATGGCGAAACAGCGCGGTCACCGCGAACCAGTCGGCTAGCGCGCCGACCATCGCTGCCTCGGCGAAGGCGCGCACGAACGCGAGTGTCGGGTATGCGGGCTCGTAGAGGTGCGCGATCGCGAAGACAACGCCCATCGCGAGTAGGAGGCCGGTCGCGATGCGCCGCATGCTTGCAAGCCGCCGCTCCTGCAAGGACTCCTTTACGCGCTGTTCAGCTAGGTCGTCAGCGGAAGCGCCGGAAACGGCGGAGGCGGCCGGGTTGCTGAAGGTCTGCATGCGAATGTCATGGAGAGGGCGCTGAATTATAAGCGGTGGTGTTCGGTTGCCATAAAGCAATCGTGGAGGCATGCGCGATTGCCGCGCTTCGACCAAGCGGCAACGGTCGTCACGCTTGACGACGGTGGCTCTCGCACGCTAGATAAATTCCCTATGTGCGCAACGCACAGACGATCATCGTGACTCGGTGTCAAGCACTGCCGCCACCCAGCCCAGCATCGAAGACGTGGTCATGGGGGCGATCCCCGGCCTCCCCAAGGCCACCTGCACAACCCGGTGCTGGCCTATGCCAACGGCGACGAGTTCCTGGCGCCGTTTCACCAAGCGGCCAAGGGCGAACTCGACAATTTCGTGCTCGCGGTGGTCGAGGGCTCGATCCCGAACGAGAAGCTCAGTGGGTCTGGTTATTGGGCGGCACAAGGGGAAGACCCACGTTCACGTGCACAGCCATGAGGGAGGTGTCGCCGCACGTGCATGCGCACAGCCACGCCGGAGAAGGTGCGCACGTCGCCTCTCTGCACCACCACGCGCATCCCGAAAAGCCGCCAACTGCGCGCGCTGGCGATCGGCATGATGCACGGCATGGCCGGTTCCGCCGCGCTGATCCTGTTGAGCGTGGGCGCGGCGCATTCGCCGGCCGCAGGTCTGCTCTACATCGCGTTGTTCATCGGTTCCATCGCAGGTATGGCGCTGCTCTCGGTTGCGATCGCTGTACCCTTGCGTCTGTCCGCCGGCCATTTCGCTCGGTTGCACAACGGCATGACGGCGCTTGCCGGCGGCTTGACCTGCGCGCTCGGCGCTTTCATCGTTTATCACATCGGCTTTGTCGAAGGCTTGCTGCGCGGATAAGCCAGGCGCGCTCCCTCCAGGCGCGTCCGTTCCATCCCACATCAACCATGATCACGCCTCGGTGAACTCCTGCCGGACGAGCGCGGCACCGACGGCCAGCGCGTTGAGCTTGCCGCGCGCGACTTCTCGCGGCAGCGGCACCATGCCGCAGTTGGTGCACGGATAGAGCCGCTCCACCGGCACGTGCGCCAATGCCGCGCGGATCGTGGCGGCGACCTCTTCCGGGCTCTCGACCTGGTCCGTGGCAACATCGATCGCGCCGACCAGGACGTCCTTGCCGGAGAGGAGTGCGAGCAGGTCGATGGGCACGCGTGAGTTCGCGCATTCCAGCGACACCTGCTCGATGCGTGACCCTGCGAGCAGCGAGAACGTTTGCTCGTACTGCCGCCACTCGGAGCCAAGCGTCGTTTTCCACTCGACGTTGGCCTTGATTCCATAGCCGTAACAGATATGCACGGCCGTCTTGCATGGCAGGCCGCCGGCGGCGCGCTCGAGAGTCTTCACACCCCAATCGCGGACCTCGTCGAAATAGACGTTGAACGCGGGTTCGTCGAACTGGATGACATCGATACCAGCCGCAGCGATCGTGCGCGCTTCCTCGTTCAAGATCTCGGCAAAGGCCCAGGCGAGCTTTTCGCGGCTCCCGTAGTGGCTGTCGTACAGCGTGTCGACCATCGTCATCGGCCCCGGCAGCGTGTATTTGACCTGCCGGTCAGTCTCTGCGCGCAGGAAGCTCGCATCTGCGACGTAGACGGGCTGCCGGCGCGCAACCTGACCCACGACCATCGGCACATCGGCGTCGTAGCGGTTCCGGATGCGCACGGTCCTCATGTGCGCGAAGTCCACGCCGTCGAGCCCCTCGAGGAACGTCGTCACGAAGTGGCGCGGGTCTGCTCGCCGTCAGTGACGATATCGATCCCCGCATGCTCCTGATCGAAGAGCGCCAAGCGAACGGCGTCGCGCTGGCCTTGTACGAGCGCGTCGCCTTCGAGTTTCCATGGGGCCCAGAGTACGGTAGGCTCCGCCAGCCAATGCGGCTTCGGCAGGCTACCGGCGATCGTAGTGGCAAGCAGCGTCATGGCGGTTCATCTACATCTTCGTGGCAAGCGGGTTGAAACCATTGTAGTGCACGCGCCATCCTCTTCCTTATCCCTTCCGAAATCATTGCGTTTGACCGCTACCGCCTCATGACTTGAACTACCGACCGTCCAAATCCCGCAGATGCCACGAGTCCTTTTCGCCGACTATGACTATTCCGATATCGGTCCGGAACGCGCGTTGTTCGATGGAGCCGGAATCGACTTGGTGACCGCTCAGTGCAAGACGGAAACCGACGTCATTGCGCACGCGCGCGACTGTCGCGCGATCCTGCTCCAGTACGCGCCGATCACCGCTGGCGTTTGCGCGGCGCTGCCCGAGCTTGGGCTAGTTAGCCGCATCGGCGCCGGCTTCGACACCGTAGACACCGGTGCGTGCGAGAAGGCGGGCGTGTGGGTCGCGAACTCGCCGGACTATGGCGTGGGCGAGGTCGCCACGCATGCGCTGGCGCTCGCCTTGGCGTCCATCCGCAATATCGTTGCATTCCACCGCGACATCGATCGCGGTCACTGGCATTACGAATCGGCGGGCCCGTTGCGGCGGCCGGCGGCGCTGACTCTCGGGATCGTAGGCCTCGGGCGCATTGGCAAGCGGATGGCGCATGTCTCCCGCAACGTGTTCAAGCGCGTCATTGCCTACGATCCCTACATCATCGACGGCGATTTCCCCGCTTTCGTCGAGCGCGCGGGCACGTTGAGCGAGCTTGCGCGCGACGCTGACGTCGTCTCGCTCCATACGCCCCTCAACGCGGAAACGCGCGGTATGATCGACCGGCGGTTTTTCACGGAGGTCAAGCGCGGCACGTATTTCGTGAACACGGCGCGCGGGGCGATCGTAAATCTTCCCGATTTGCTCGTCGCGCTCGATGCTGGGGTGCTCGCCGGCGCGGCGCTCGACGTGTTGCCAGAAGAACCGATCCCCCGCGGCTCTCCGCTGCTTTCCCACCCCCGCGCGATTCTGACCCCGCATGCGGCTTTTTATTCGGTGGAATCTGAAAAAGAATTGCGACGCAAGGCGGCGCAGAATATCCTGACGTGGTTGGCGACCGGCCGGCCCGACTATGTGGTCACGCGCGGCACGCGCCGGCCGTAGTGTGCTGTCCCGGAGATAACTTGCGTTACTCGATGACGAAGACAATTTCGATGGATCTCGGGGCACGAGCCGATGATCGGTCTGAAGCGGTCGTTTGCCTATGCGGCGCGCACAATGAATTGGAGAAGGCATGGCCGCGGTAACGATCGCCGGTGTTGAAAAGTGGTTCGGGTCGACGCACGTGATCCGCGGTGTCGACGTGGCAATCGCCGACGGCGAGTTCTGTGTTCTGGTCGGGCCTTCCGGCTGCGGCAAGTCGACGCTGCTGCGGATGATCGCCGGTCTGGAGGAGATCGGTAGCGGCGAAATCGCCATTGGCGGCAGGGTGGTCAATAACGTTCCACCCAAAGAGCGCGATATCGCGATGGTATTTCAAAACTATGCGCTGTATCCGCACATGACAGTGCGCGATAATATGTCGTTTGCGCTTCTGCTGGCCAAGCAGTCGAAAGCCGAAATCGAGCGTCGAGTCGGACGCGCCGCCGAAATTCTTGGCTTGACGGTGTTGCTGGAACGCTTCCCGCGCCAACTCTCTGGTGGCCAGAGGCAACGCGTTGCAATGGGCCGCGCGATCGTCCGCGATCCGCAGGTGTTCCTGTTCGATGAGCCGCTGTCGAACCTCGACGCAAAGCTGCGCGTGCAGATGCGCACCGAGATCCGGGAGCTGCATCAGCGGCTTGCGACGACCTCGATTTACGTGACGCACGACCAGATCGAGGCGATGACGATGGCCGACAAGATCGTCGTCATGCGGGATGGTCTGGTCGAGCAGACCGGCGACCCGCTGACGCTCTACGATTTGCCGGTCAACACATTCGTCGCTGGCTTCATCGGCTCGCCGGCGATGAACCTGATTCCCGGTACAGTTCGCGTCAACGGCGGTGCAGCGCAGGTGGAATTCGTCGGCGGTATTTTGCTGCCCATGCCGGTTGCCGCGCGCGCAACGGACGGGCAGCAGGTTCTATACGGGATCCGGCCCGAGCACTGCGCGATCGCTGGTCAAGGCTTGCCGGCGGAGATCGCTGTCGTCGAACCGACGGGCGCTGACACGCAGCTGTATTGCCGCGTCAACGGCCAGGAAGTCACCGCAATGCTGCGTGATCGCGTGACCTGTCGCCCCGGCGACCGGATCGCTCTCACGCCCGATCCCCGCCGCGCCCACTTGTTCGACGCCGCAAGCGGTTCGCGGCTTACGATGTGACAGACGTCAAAGTAAGCAGTAGTTAGAATTTTCACCACTGACATGAAAAGGAGAAAGCATGAGCAACATCAAACGTCGTGATTTTCTGAAGGTCACCGCGGGTGTCGCGGCAGGCTCCGCGCTCGGGGCGGGAACCGGACTATTCGCGCCCGATGCGTTCGCCCAATACAAAGTTACGCCGGAAAAAGGCGCGAAGTTACGCGTGTTGCGCTGGAAGCGTTTTGTCCAGGGTGACGAGGATGTGTGGGCCGCCAACACAAAAAAGTTCACGGCGATGACTGGCGTCGACGTGCGCGTCGACGCCGAAGGTTGGGAGGATGTGCGTCCGAAGGCGGCGGTCGCCGCGAATGTCGGCAGCGGACCGGACATCATCATCAGCACGATGGAAGACGCTCACCAGTACCCGGACAAACTGGTCGACGTCACCGACCTCGCCAATTACCTGGGCAAGAAATATGGCGGCTGGTACCCGGCGGCGGAGGCCTATGGAACGCACGGCAAGAACAAGTGGGTGGCGATCATGATGGGCGCTGCCGGCAATGCGATCGTCTATCGCGACAGTCAAGTGAAAGCCGCGGGCTTCGATGCGGTGCCGAAGGACCTTGCGGGATTTCTCAAGCTCTGTCAGGCGCTGAAAGCCAAGGGCACGCCGGCGGGTTTCGCACTCGGCAACGCGACCGGTGACTCTAGCTGGACGCATTGGCTCGTCTGGGCACACGGCGGCAAGCTGGTGGATGCGAAGAACAATGTGGTCATCAACAGCCCTGAAACGGTCGCTGCGCTCGAGTACGCAAAGCAACTGTATGAAACATTCATCCCCGGCACGCTGTCATGGCTCGACCCGAACAACAACAAGGCGTTCCTCGACGGTCAGATCTCGCTGACGGCGAACGGCATCTCCGTCTACTACGCGGCGAAGACGTCGCCGGATCCGAAGCTGCAGGAAATGACCAAGGACATCCAACACGCCAACTTCCCGATTGGCCTTGACGGCAAGCAGCGGGAACTGGTGCTGGTGTTCCCGATGATGATCTTCAAGTACACGAAGTTCCCGAATGCCGCCAAGGAGTACTTGCGGTTCATGATGGAACGCGAGCAGTACGTGCCCTGGCAGGAGGCCTCGATCGGCTATGTATGCCATCCGCTGGCCGGTTACGAATCGAGTCCGTTCTGGACCGCCGATCCCAAGGTCACGCCATATCGTGATTGCATGAAGATCATGACGCCGAACGGCTATGCCGGCGATATGGGATACGCGTCGGCAGCGGCCACTGCCGACTTCATCATCCCCAACATGGTGGCGGAAGCCGGGTCGGGCTCGAAGACGCCGAAGGAAGCGGCCGAGCGGGCGCAAAAGCGCGCGGAGCGCTATTACAAGGTCTGATATTGCGTCGCCCCGTGCGTCATCCGGATCGGTGAAGATCTTATTCGGACGACGCACTATTCTGTGCTGGTCAAGATGCCCACGCCACACACCGCGCTGACGCGCGCGCTCGACAATCGCAACGTTCTGGCGGCGCTGTTCCTGCTGCCGGCGACGGTGCTGCTGCTGCTCTTTCTCACTTATCCGCTGGGTCTGGGAACCTGGCTCGGCTTCACCGACACCAAGATCGGTCGCGACGGTGTCTGGGTCGGACTCGAGAACTACGAGTACTTGTGGGGCGACGCTGTCGCGCAGCTCGCGCTCTTTAACACGCTGTTCTATACGTTCGTCGCCAGCGTCATCAAGTTCGTTCTCGGCCTGTGGCTTGCACTGCTACTCAACAAGCACCTCCCGTTCAAGGCGTTGCTGCGGGCCGTCGTACTCTTGCCGTTCATCGTCCCGACGGCGTTGTCGGCGATCGCATTCTGGTGGATCTACGATTCGCAATTCTCGATTATCAGTTGGTCGCTGATGCGGATGGGCGCAATCGACACCTACATCGATTTCTTGGGCGAGCCGTGGCTCGCGCGGTTCTCGACGATTGCGGCGAATATCTGGCGCGGCGTGCCGTTCGTCGCGATCTGTCTGCTTGCGGGCTTGCAGACGATTTCACCGTCGTATTACGAAGCAGCGAGCCTCGACGGTGCATCCGATTGGCAAAAATTCCGTTACGTCACTTTGCCTCTGCTGACCCCGATCATCGCGGTCGTTATGACCTTTTCCGTGCTGTTCACGTTCACCGATTTTCAGTTGATCTATGTGCTGACGCGTGGCGGTCCGCTCAATTCGACGCACCTGATGGCAACACTTTCGTTCCAGCGCGCCATTTCCGGCGGATCGCTGGGTGAGGGTGCTGCGCTCGCGACTGCGATGGTGCCATTCCTGCTGGCGGCGATCATGTTCTCCTATTTCGGACTTCAGCGCCGCGCCTGGCAACAGGGCGGTACCGACAAATGACTGCCGCGACCGCTACGTCCGAATCGATCGACTCGCAAGGAATGAACTATCTGGTGTCGCTGCCGCGGCGGGTCGTGACCGTGTACGCGCCGCTCGCCGTTTTTCTGTTCGTGCTGCTGTTTCCCTTCTACTGGATGATGATCACCGCCTTCAAGCCAAACGAGGAACTGTTGTCGCGTGAGGGCAATCCGTTCTGGGTGAACAATCCCACGCTCGCGCACATCAAGAAGCTGCTGTTCGACACCGCCTACCCCGATTGGCTGTGGAACACGATCCTCGTGTCGGTGGTCGCGACGTTCCTCTCGCTCGTCGCCAGCGTGCTTGCCGCGTACGCGATCGAACGCTTGCGCTTCAAGGGTTCTCGCTACGTCGGAATGAGCATCTTTCTGGCTTACCTCGTGCCGCCGTCGATCCTGTTCATCCCGCTCGCGGCGATAGTGTACAAGCTGAACCTGTTCGATACCCGCCTTGCGCTCATCCTGACTTATCCGACGTTTTTAATCCCCTTCTGCACCTGGCTGCTGATGGGGTACTTCAAGTCGATCCCGATCGAGCTCGAGGAGTGCGCACTGATCGATGGGGCGACCCGATTGCAGATCCTGATCCGCATCATCCTGCCCCTTGCCGTACCTGGCCTCATCTCCGCCGGTATCTTCGCGTTCACGCTGTCGTGGAATGAATTCATCTACGCATTGACGTTCGTGTCCTCGTCGGAGGTGAAAACGGTGCCCGTCGGCGTCATTACCGAGCTGGTCGAAGGCGACGTTTACCATTGGGGTTCGCTGATGGCCGGCGCGCTGCTTGGCTCGCTGCCGGTGGCAATTCTGTATTCATTCTTTGTCGAGTATTACGTCTCTGGCCTCACGGGCGCGGTCAAGGAGTAGGCGTTTAGTCCGACTTTTTTGCGGCCAGCATTCCGCGGACGCGGTCTTAAGTCGGGTAAAATCGCCATTCGATCCAAACGAAGAGGCACGAAGATGAGCGACATCCAGGAAACCATTCGCGAGCAGGTTAGCAAGAATCGCGTCGTCCTCTACATGAAGGGCAGCCCGCAATTTCCGCAATGCGGCTTTTCGGCGACGACCGCCGAGATCCTGAAGCGCTGTGGCGTTACCGACTATCTGTCGGTCAACGTACTCGCTGACCCCGCAATCCGCCAGGGCGTCAAGGATTTTGCCAACTGGCCAACGGTTCCGCAGCTCTACGTGAACGGCGAATTCGTCGGCGGCTGCGATATCGTCCGCGAAATGTATGAGTCGGGTGAGCTGCAAAGGCTGCTGGACAAGCAGACGGCTTAACAGACCGCGAAAACACGGAAGCGGGCCGCGCAGTCGTCGACTGTGCGGCCCGTTTTTCTGGGTCGCGATGTTCAGGTCGCCGATTGTGGGTCGCAAATGTGACGCTTGATGACCAAGCTCGGGGAGGGCTATGGATACGTTGAAAACCGGCAGCGACACGCTCTTCATCCTGCTCGGCGCGATCATGGTGCTGGCCATGCATGCGGGTTTCGCGTTTCTCGAGCTCGGCACCGTCCGCAAGAAGAATCAGGTCAACGCGCTCGTCAAGATTCTCGTCGATTTCAGTGTTTCGACGATCGCTTATTTCTTCATTGGCTACGCGATCGCGTACGGCGTGAATTTCTTCGCCGGCGCGCAGTCCCTGGCGCAGAAAAACGGTTATGAGCTGGTGAAGTTCTTCTTCCTATTGACGTTTGCCGCGGCGATTCCCGCCATCGTTTCAGGCGGCATCGCCGAGCGCGCGAAATTCAACCCACAGGTGGCCGCGACATTCCTGCTGGTCGGCTTCGTCTACCCATTCTTCGAGGGCATCGCGTGGAACCAGCACTATGGGGTTCAGGCGTGGCTCAAAGCGACGTTTGGTTACGAGTTTCACGATTTCGCCGGTAGCGTCGTCGTGCATGCGGTCGGCGGCTGGGTCGCGCTGGTCGCGGTTTTGATGCTGGGCGCACGCCGCGGCCGCTATTCGGCGAGTGGCGGCATTTCCGCGCATCCGCCGTCGTCGATCCCGTTTCTGGCGCTCGGCGCTTGGGTGCTCTCGGCGGGATGGTTCGGTTTCAACGTGATGTCGGCACAGACGATCGACAAGATCTCTGGGCTGGTGGCGATGAACTCGCTGCTGGCAATGGCCGGAGGCACGATCGCCGCCTGGGTCGCGGGCCGCAACGACCCCGGCTTCGTGCACAACGGTCCGCTTGCCGGACTGGTCGCGATCTGCGCGGGCTCCGATGTCATGCACCCGCTCGGCGCACTCGCGACCGGTACGGTGGCGGGCGCGCTATTCGTCTATTTGTTCACGTTGACGCAGAACCGCTGGAAGATCGACGACGTGCTCGGCGTGTGGCCGCTGCATGGGATATGCGGTGCGTGGGGAGGCATTGCCGCCGGCATTTTCGGCGGCGAGGCCCTGGGGGGCATAGGTGGCGTCGCGGTCGGATCGCAGCTTGCCGGCACGGCACTGGGGGTCGCGGTCGCACTGGCCGGCGGCGCCATCGTGTACGGTGTGCTCAAGGCGACGATGGGTCTGCGTCTTGATCCCGAAGAGGAGTGGCAGGGCACCGACTTGACGATCCACAAGATCAGTGCGACCCCGGATCGCGACGCGTCCTGGTGACAATGCAAGAAGAAGGGTTCGTCACGTGCGCGTGCGCTGCACGCGTTTGACGTCCGGAACGCGCTTTAACGCGCGCATGATCCGTGCGAGATGGCGCCGGTCGCGTACCTGGACCCCGAAAAACATCGCGAGCACATCGCCGCCGTCCGGACGCTCCAGCGAGACGGTGTCGATGTTGGCGTCGGCGTCGCCGATCGCCGTCGCCAGATCGGCGAGCAAGCCGCGGCGGTCGGAGATGAGCAGCCGAACGCCGGTCTCGAACACGCCTTCTGCGTCGGGCGCCCATTCGACATCGACGATTTCGCTGGAATCGAAACGCTGTTTTTTCAGTGTGGCGCAGGAGCGAATGTGCACTAGCAGGCCTTGCCCGCGGCGGAACTGGCCGACGACGGTGTCGCCGGGAACCGGCCGGCAGCATTTGGCGTACTGAATTGCCACCCCCTCCACACCGCGCAAGGTCAGCGATCCCGGCTTCGTTCCGGTCGCCGCATCCTTGTGCGGAACATCGGCTTTGTTGGCGGGCTTGGTAAGCGCTTGCGCGACGACGAACGATAGCCGCTTACCCAGCCCGATATCGGCGAGCACCTCGAGCTGGCTTTTGGCACCGTATTCGTTCGCCAGCGCTTCCCAGCGATCCCACATGATTCCTTCGGGCTCCACGTTGAACGTCGCCAGCGCCTGATTCAGCAGCCGTTCGCCGAGTATGGCGGATTCTTTTTGCTGCAATCCCTTCAAGTAGTGGCGAATTCTGGAGCGTGCCTTCCCGGTTGCGACGAACGATAACCACGACGGATTCGGGCGCGCCGTCGGCGCTGTCAGAATTTCTACGTGATCGCCATTCTTGAGTTCGGTACGCAGCGGCAGCAATTCGTAATTGATGCGCGTCGCCACGCAGTGGTGACCGATGTCCGTGTGGACGCCGTACGCAAAGTCCACCGCCGTAGCGCCGCGGGGGAGCGCCATGATCTTGCCTTTGGGCGTGAACACATAGATTTCGTCAGGGAAAAGGTCCCCTTTGATGTGCTCCAAAAACTCCTTCGAATCTCCCGACTCGGATTGAATTTCGAGAAGGCTTTGCAGCCACCGCGACGTGTCCCGCTGCGCCTGC
Source organism: Casimicrobiaceae bacterium (assembly GCA_037719965.1). Lineage (GTDB taxonomy): Bacteria > Pseudomonadota > Gammaproteobacteria > Burkholderiales > Casimicrobiaceae > VBCG01. Next base: position 67,086 of record JBBJMT010000003.1, read on the forward strand.
GCCAAATCCAGAGCGCTCCCCGATTTGTACAGCCAGTGCGCCGCCACACCTGCCTCGGCGACCCGGTGCATCTCATGGGTTCGCAGTTGCGCTTCGAGCGGCGTGCCGAAGGGACCGAATAGCGTCGTATGCAGTGACTGGTAGCCGTTGCCTTTGGGAATGGCGACGTAGTCCTTGAACTTGCCGGGAATCGGCTTGTAGAGCTGGTGGAGAACGCCGACCGCGGCGTAACACGCCGTCTGGTCCGCGACCAGAATCCGTACGCCGTAGATATCGAACACCTGCGAGAACGTGTAGTGCTTCTCGCGCATCTTCTTGTACACCGAGTAGATCGTTTTCTCGCGGCCGATGACCGTGGCCATCAAGTCGGCCTTGGCGAAGCCGTCGCGGATGACGTCGAGCAGCCGGTTCATGATTTCGCGGCGATTGCCGCGTGCGGCTTTGATCGCGTTGGCGAGGATCCGGTACCGCAACGGATACAAGTGTTTGAACGACAGATCCTGCAGTTCGAGGTAGAGCGAGTTCAAGCCCAGCCGGTTCGCGATCGGGGCGTAAATGTCGAGTGTTTCGTGCGCGATGCGCTTGCGGTGCGTAGGCGCCATCGCATCGAGCGTGCGCATGTTGTGCAAACGGTCGGCGAGCTTGATCAGGATGACGCGCACATCGCGTGCCATCGCGAGCAGCATCTTGCGAAAGCTCTCCGCCTGCGCGTCCTCGTGCGACGTGAATTCGATCTGATCGAGCTTGGACACTCCGTCGACCATATCGGCGACCGGTTTGCCGAACGTCGATTCGAGCTCGTTTTTGGTGACGGAGGTATCCTCCATCACGTCGTGTAGAAGCGCGGCTGCCAGTCCCTGCGCGTCCAGCCGCCACTGCGACAGAATGCTGGCGACAGCCAGCGGGTGCGTGATGTACGGTTCGCCTGACTTGCGAAACTGCCCGCGATGCGCGGTTTCGGAAAACTCGAAGGCGCGCGAGACGAGCGCGACGTCTGGCGGGGGCAGGTAGTGGCCCAGGTGTCGAGTGAACTCCGCGATTTCCGACATACCGGATCACATGGCGAAGCGCGTCAGGTCAACTCACGCAAGCGGCACGATCGGCGTCGTCTTGTGCAGCATTTCGATGCCGATTTTCCCCGCCGCCAGCTCGCGCAGCGCAATCACCGTCGGTTTGTCGCGATCCGCATCGAGCATCGGGGCCGAGCCAGCGGTGATCTGGCGCGCCCGGTTGGTCGCAGCGAGCGTTAGCTCAAAGCGGTTCGGAATTCGGGCAAGGCAATCTTCGATCGTAATGCGGGCCATATTCCACCTCGTTAGATGTTGATGAGCTGGGCGATCAGCGCTTTGTGGCGTACTTGTTGGCGCGGCGCGGTTAAACGTGCCGCGCGGACAATCGCGGAAAGATCATCGACCGCCCTCGCAAAGTCCTGATTCATAATAACATAATCGAAATCACCGCAGTGCCGCATCTCCTCGCGCGCGGCGTCGATCCGGCGGGCAATGACCTCTTGGGTGTCCTGTCCGCGTTTTTCGAGCCGTTCCTTCAGGGCGGCAACGGTCGGCGGCAAAATAAAAATGAACACGGCATCGGGAATAAGCTGTCGCACCTGCGCCGCTCCCTGCCAATCGATTTCGAGGAGGACGTCGTGGCCGCGCTGGACCTCGGCGGCGAGCCAGGTCGCTGACGTCGCATACCAATGGCCATGCACATGCGCGTGCTCCAAGAATTCGCCACCGTCGCGGAGCGCTTTGAACTTCGCGGTGTCGACATAGTGATAATCGATGCCGTCGCGCTCACCGGGCCGCGGGGCGCGCGTTGTATACGACACCGAGAGCCGCATCCCAGGTTCGCGTTCGAGCAGCGCACGAACGAGACTCGTCTTGCCGCCCCCGGAGGGTGCGGCAAGAACAAACAGACATCCGGACGCTGGCGGGGCGCGGGTCGTAGCGGGCGGGGCCAGAATCGGAGGCGCGGCCTCGTTCCCTCTGGTGGAATCGATCATTCGATGTTCTGCACCTGTTCGCGCATTTGCTCGATTGCGACCTTCAATTCGAGAGCCGCCTGCGAGATTTCCGCATCGACCGATTTCGATCCAAGCGTATTGGCTTCGCGGTGCAATTCCTGCGCGAGAAAGTCGAGTCGCTTGCCGGCGCTGCCTCCGATCCGCAACACCCGCCGAACTTCCGCAACATGAGTGGCGAGTCGCGCGAGCTCCTCGGCGACATCGATCTTGCTTGCGAACAACGCGAATTCCTGTTTTAACCGGTCGTCATTCGTATCGACGCCGGCCTCTTGCAACCGCGTCCCCAGCTTTTCGCAGTAGGCGGTATAGATCTGCGGGATGCGCGGCGTCACGCGCGCGATCTGCGCTTCGATGCTGGCACAGCTTGCCTCGAGGATAGCGGCGAGCTTGCTGCCCTCGCGAGCGCGCGCCGCGCGCAGATCGGAGAGCCCCCGTTCGACCAATGCCACTACGCTTTCGACCAACTGCTCGGGAGGAGATTCGGTTTCCGTCAGCACGCCCGGCCAACGCAGAATCTCGGCGACCGTCAGCGGCGTGGCGTCATGAGCCGCGTCAACAACTTGCGCCGCAGCCTCACGCAATTGCACGATACGAGCTTGATCGAGCACCAAACGAGCGGCGGTTCCCGTCTTGCGCAGCAGCCCTACCCGGCACTCGACTTTGCCTCGCTTCAATTCGCTGCCAAGCATCTCCCGCAGCGCCGGTTCAAGACCCCGCAGCTCGTCGGAAAGCTTGATGGTCAGGTCGAGGTAGCGATGGTTGACCGATCGCAACTCGACGACAAGCGAGAAACCGGGCGATTCGGCGGTCGTCGCCGCGAAGCCGGTCATGCTGAGGATCATGAAAAATCCCTGAAAAGTCTCGTCGATTGGCGGAGAATCGGCGGTGATCGTGCGTTTTTCCGGCAGTTATCCCCGCTTTTTAGGCGAGTTCGCGCGCTAGTTAGCGATCGCCTTTACTTTGCCAGCCGGGTTGCAGAGAATGTATGCGTTCTCGGCGCGTGGCGCAAGGCCGCGCCCCGTTTCTGGCACGCGAATTGCCCTCATCGTTTGGATTGCGAGCGAAAACTCCATTGAACCCTCTCCAGCAATCACACTTTGAGTAAACGCTGACATGCCCGTCACCAATCAAGCCTTAGTCGGCGGCTACCAGTTGCTGAATTACCGCGTCGATCGGCAGATCAGCCGGGGCGGATTTTCTATCGTCTACCGCGCTTTTGATGAGACGGGAGCGCCGGTCGCCATCAAGGAATATCTGCCGTCGTCGCTGGTATTGCGCACCGAAGGCGACATCGTGCGCGCGAGCTCCGCGGAGAATCTGACGTCGTTCCGGTACGGGATGAAATGCTTCTTCGAGGAGGGCCGAGCGCTTGCGAAGATCAACCATCCCAACGTCGTGCGCGTGCTCAACTTTTTCCGCGCGAATGAAACCGTGTACATGGTGATGCGCTACGAGCGCGGGCGGACCTTGCAGCAGCAGATACAAATGCGCCAGGACCAGATGTCCGAGCGCCTGGTCCGTCACGTCTTCATGCACCTGTTGAACGGACTGCGGGAAGTGCACACGCACAAGCTTCTGCACCTGGATATCAAGCCGGCGAACATCTATCTGCGTACCGACGGTTCCCCGGTGCTGCTCGACTTCGGCGCCGCGCGGCAGACGCTGACCAACACGCGGCCGAAGCTGGCGCCAATGTATACGCCCGGGTTCGCCGCGCCCGAGCAATATCGAGATCCCGATCGGTTGGGGCCATGGACGGACGTGTATGGAGTCGGCGCGTCGATGTTCGCCTGCCTCGCCGCCTTCGCGCCGCAGGCGGCGGATGCGCGCGTGCAAGAGGATCATCTCGTCTCGGCGAAGAAAATATGGGCCGGCCAGTACTCGGACGACGTGCTCGAGGTCATCGACTGGTGCTTGCGGCTCGATCCGCTCGAGCGTCCGCAGAGTATCTTCGCGCTGCAAAAAGCGATCCGCGATATTCCGCCGGTGAAACGCAAACTGTCATTCTTTGGCAGCCTGAAGAAGCTTCTGTTCTCCGAGATCGGCGCATAGTGGCCTGTAACAGCCAAATCGAAAGTGTCTGACTTGCGCTCCACCCGGATGGCAGTGTTGCCGAAGCTTGCAAGGGGACCTACCCTTGCCGCGCTTCGTCGCCTAGCCCTCGGGGCGGATCGCGGCGTCATACCACTGGCGTTCACTTCCGCTTCGACTGTTACAGGCCACTAGCCGGTCCCGCCGTATGCGCTTCACGATTTTTCAGGAATCGCGCAAGGGTTCACGCAAGCTCAACCAAGACCGGCTCGCTTATACGTACAGTCGCGACACGCTGATGCTCGTCATCGCCGACGGCATGGGCGGTCACGCGGGTGGCGAGATCGCCGCGCAAATCGCGGTGCGCCTGTTTATCGAACGGTTTCAGCAGGAAGCGAAACCGGTCTTAAAGAACCCACTCAAATTCCTGCAGGACACGATGCTGCGCGCGCATGCGGCACTGGGTTCGTACGCCAACCAGTTTTCGATGCTCGAGACGCCGCGCACCACGTGCGTCTGTTGCGTCGTTCAGGCAGGGCACGCGTACTGGGCGCATGTCGGCGATTCGCGGCTTAACCTGTTTCGCCAAGGGGCGTTGGTCGGCTCGACCAAGGATCACTCGAAAGTCCAGTATCTGGTCGATCAAGGGATCATCACGGTGGAGGAGGTGGCGGAGCATCCGGACCGCAACAAGATCTTCAGTTGCCTGGGCGGCCTCATCGATCCGGTGATCGACCTTTCGCGCCGCACACCGCTGCGCAACGGCGACATTCTGCTGTTGTGTACCGATGGGCTGTGGAGCGTGTTCCCGGCGACCGAGATCGCGACGTGGCTCACGTCGACGCCGATCCTCAAAACCGCGCCGCAAATGCTGCGCGAAGCCGAAAAGCGCGGCGGACCGGACGGTGACAATCTGTCCGCGATCATCATCCGGTGGGGACCGGAAACGCTCACCGACGAACCGTCGACGACGATTACCGAAACGATGGGCCTGGGCGAATTTCAGACGCAGCTTGACCATACGCTGACGTTGACCGACCGCAAAGGCACGCAGCGTGATTTGACCGACGACGAAATCGAGCACGCGATCGAGGAGATCCAGTCCACCATTCAGAAATATCGCCGTTGATCTCGCCCACGGCAATTGCTCGTCGCTGATTTCGCCGCATGCGCTTGCTCATCCTCGACACGGAAACGACCGGCCTCGACGCGGGACTCGGGCACCGCATCATCGAATTGGCGGCGGTCGAAATCATCCACCGGCGGCCGACGGGACGTCATTTGCATTTGTATCTCGATCCCGAACGGGAAATCGACGCCGGGGCGACCGAAGTGCATGGGATGACGTGGGACGATCTCAAGGGCAAGCCGAAGTTCCGCGACGTGGTTCCCGAGTTCTTGGACTTTGCGGGCGGAGCCAAGTGGATCATCCACAACGCGGCGTTCGACGTGGGCTTTCTTGACCGTGAATTCGCGCAGGCCGGATTTCCCGGGTGCGCGATGGTGCACCGCGGTATTATCGACACGCTTGAAATGTCGCGCGACGCCTTTCCCGGCAAGCGGCACAATCTAAGCGCGCTGTGCGAACGCTTCGGCATCTCCAACGTCCAGCGGAGCTTGCACGGCGCACTGCTCGACGCGCAACTGCTGGCTGAGGTCTACCTGGCGATGACCCGGGGCCAGGAGTCGCTGACGATTGACTTGGGCGCGCGCGCGACGGGGGCGGACACTATCGCGCAAGCGGCATGGGGGGGCAGCGGAGCACACCGGCCACACCTGGTCGTGATCGCGCCCACGGCCGAGGAACTGGCGGCGCACCACGCCTATCTGGAAATTCTGGATCGCGAGTCCAGCAGCGGCTGCGTGTGGTGGAAGCTCGCCCAAAGCAGCCCGTACGGCGCGCCGGGCAACACCTGACTGTCACGTCGCTGTAACGCTAGGCTGTGATGCTTGTCCGTTGCCTTTCGCGATTTAAACTCCGCTCGCGTTTCGTGCGCAACAGCGCTCAATGGCCTTGTGACCGCCGCTCCCACTACGTCGATCAATCGCGAGATCGCGCTTCTCGCATTCAATCGGCGCGTCTTGGCATTGGCGGAAGATTCAGAAGTGCCGCTGCTCGAGCGGTTGCGCTTTCTATGCATCGTCGGTGGCAATCTCGACGAATTCTTCGAAATCCGCGTGTCGGGGTTAAAGGAACAACTGCGCGCCCAAACACCGCCGGCGGGAATGTCCCTGACGGACCTGCGCGCGCTTGTCTTGGAAATCGGTGACGCGGCGCGCAGCCTGATCGACGACCAGTACGGCATCCTTAACCGGCAGGTGTTGCCGGAGCTCGCTGCACGCGGCGTGCGCCTGTTGCATCACGCTGATCGTACGGACGCACAGCGCGCGTGGGTCGCCGAGTACTTCCGGCGCGAAGTGCGCCCGCTGCTGACTCCGATCGGTCTCGACCCTGCGCATCCGTTCCCGCAAGTCGTCAACAAGAGTTTGAACTTCGTGCTCGAATTGGGTGGGCGCGACGCGTTCGGGCGCGAAACGACCATCGCCATCGTCAAAGCGCCGCGGATGCTGCCCCGGGTGATCAAAGTGCCGTCCGAGCTCGGCGACGGCGGCAATACGTTTGTCCTGCTCTCCTCGGTCATTCATGCGCACGTCGCGGAATTGTTTCCCGGCCGCGAACCGACGGGTTGGTCGCAGTTTCGCGTGACCCGCAACTCCGACTTGCTGTTCGACGAAGATGAAGTGAAGAATCTCCGGCAGGCGTTGCAAGGCGAGCTCGTACATCGCCAATTCGGTTTGCCGTTGCGCCTGGAAGTGGCGGCGAATTGCCCGGCGCAGCTCGCGCAAATGCTGCTCGCGCAGTTCGATCTTGCCGAAGCCGATCTTTATCGCTGCGATGGGCCAGTCAACATCATGCGCCTCTCGTCGCTGATCGACGAGGTCGATTCAGAAGAGCTCAAATACCCGACGTTTGCGCCGGGACTGCCCGCAGGTCTTACCGACGCGCCGAACATTCTCGCGACGATCCGCGAGCGCGACATCCTTTTGCACCACCCCTATCAGTCGTTCGAGCCTGTCGTCGAGTTCATCCGCTGCGCAGCCCGAGATCCGGATGTCGTCGCTATCAAGCAGACCGTCTATCGTACCGGCGTCAACTCGGTGCTGATGGAGGCGCTGATCGATGCGGCGAAAGCCGGGAAGGAAGTCACCGTCGTCATCGAGCTGATGGCGCGATTCGACGAAGAAGCGAACATCAACTGGGCGGAACGGCTCGAGCAGGCGGGCGCGCAGGTCGTCTACGGTCTGTTCGGATTGAAAACGCATGCGAAGCTCGCGTTGCTCCTGCGCCGCGAACGCGATGCGACGGGGCAGACGCACCTCGTTCCCTACGCGCACCTGGGCACCGGCAACTACCATCCGCGGACGGCACGTCTGTATACCGATTTCGGACTCCTTACCGCCGATCCGGACTTCTGTGCGGACGTGATCGAAGTCTTCCTGCATATCACGAGCCTTGCCAAAGCAGGGCGAATGAAGCGGCTGATGATCGCGCCGTTTACGATGCATCGCCGGATTATCGAGATGATTCGACGAGAAGCGAGGCACGCCGCCGACGGCAAGCCGGCGCGCATCATCGCCAAAATGAACGCTCTTCTGGAAGAGGGTGTCATACGGGCGTTGTACGCCGCCTCGGATGCCGGGGTGAAGATCGATCTGATTGTGCGCGGCGCGTGCGCGTTGCGCCCGGGAGTGCCGGGACAGTCGGAGAACATTCGGGTCCGTTCGATTTTGGGCCAGTTTTTGGAACATCACCGCGTCTGGTATTTTGAGAACTCCGACTCCCCGGACGTCTGGCTCTCCTCCGCCGATTGGATGGGGCGCAACCTGTTCCGGCGAGTCGAGGTCGCGTTTCCGGTTTGCGACCCCGGTTTAAGCAAACGCGTTGTCGACGAAGGCCTGCACGTGTATTTGGCCGACAACGTCGATGCTTGGGAACTTCGGGCGGACGGTGAATGGACCAAAGTCGAGCCGCGCCGCGGCGGCAAGCGGCGATCGGCGCAAAGCGAGCTACTCGAACGGCTGCGCGCAACCAAACGCGAAGAGTGATGGATCTAGTCCTTTGGCGTCATTGCGAAGCGGAGCCCGGTGAGCCTGACCTGGGACGCCGTCTCACGTCCAAAGGACAAAAGCAGGCGGAGCGCATGGCGGCGTGGCTCGATGCGCAGTTGCCGGACACGTCCCGCATTCTGGTTTCGCCGGCGGACCGCGCGCAGCAAACGGCGGTGGCGTTGCAACGCAAGTTCCGCACCGCCCCAGAGCTCGCCCCGGGCGCGAACGTTGCGGCGGTGCTCAGCGCCGCCAACTGGCCGGACTCGCGCGAACCAGTGGTAATTGTCGGGCATCAGCCCACGTTAGGGGCAGTTGCGTCGTTTCTGCTCGCCGGCGAAGAATCGCACTGGTCGGTACGCAAAGGCGCCGTGTGGTGGCTGTCGAATCGCGTGCAGGAAGGCGGTGCGGCCGTTGTTTTGAAGGCGATGGTCGGGCCCGATTTCGTGTGATGTTGCTCCCTGCGCGGCGTCCTGATTTCCGCCGTCCGTCCGCGACGCAATGCCGACAACTCCGTCGCGGCCTGTGAGCGAGCAAGCCATGGTCATGGAAATCGAGCTCAAGCTGCTGGTCGCGCCTGAGCACCTGGCCCGCCTTAGGCGGCATCCGCTGCTGCGCGCGGGCGCTCGGGGCAAACCCGTCAGCCGCAGGTTTTTCGCTGAATACTACGACACCGAAGACTTCGCTTTGCAACGCGCCGGCGTTGCGTTGCGGCTGCGGCACGAAGGTCGGCGCATCATGCAGACGGTTAAATTTACAGGGCGAGTGGAAGGCGGCTTGCATCAACGCCCTGAAGGAGAAAGTGAAGTGCATGATGGTCAGCTCGACTTCGCCGTGCTGGCCCAGGCCGGTTGGAGCAAGACTTTGAGTGATCCTGATTTGCAACGGCGCCTGCGGCCCATGTTCGCAACCGAGTTCAGGCGCACGCAGCGGATGCTCGAGCCGAGTCCCGGCAGCGTGATGGAATTCTGTTTGGACCAGGGCGAAATCAGAGCCGGCAACCATACGTTGCCAATTTCGGAAATCGAAATCGAACTGCGCAGCGGCGCCCCGTCGGCGCTTTACGATCTCGCGATCGCGCTCGATCGCAGCATACCGCTCAAATTGGAGCGCCGCTCAAAAGCCGAGCGCGGCTATCATCTCTTGCGCGTATCGACACCACAGCCGCCGGAGCCGCCACAGCCAATCAAAGCCGTTCCAATCAAGCTTACAGGCAAGATGAGTGTCGCAGCCGCATTTACACGCATCGTATTCGATTGCCTCGCCCACCTGCAGGCAAATGAAGCAGGAACGCTCGCGCGGCAAGGTCCCGAATACCTTCATCAGATGCGTGTCGCCGTACGTCGGCTGCGCTCGGCCTTCGGCATATTTCGTTCGGCGTTCTCGGGCGCGGCTTTTCAACAGCACGCGGCCGAATTGCGCTGGCTCGGGCAGACGCTGGGGCCGGCGCGCGATTGGGATGTTTTCAGCACGAAGACCTTGCCGGAAATCGGCGCGCAATTTCCTGACCATGCGGGAATCGCGCAAGTCGCGAAATCCGCGGCGCAGGCGCGCGCCGCCGCCGGCGCAATGGCGATCGAAGCGATCGCTTCGCGGCGTTATCAGCGGCTTCTGTTGCTATTGTCGGCGTGGCTGACGGCTTTGCTCGACACGGCATCGGCAGCAGCCGGGCAAGTCGCGGAAGCTGCGGCTGAGGCCGGCGCAACCGCGGCGTCGCTGGCAGACCCTGCCAGCGCGGCCATCGCTGCTACGCCACAGGCAACCGACGCCGTGGCGAATGCGCCATCGCCGATGGCTGACATGGTCGTTCTAAAGGAATACGCAAGCCGGATTCTCAGCAAGCGCCATAAACAGGTGCGTAAGCGCGGACGCAAGCTAAGCCGGCTTGGCGCCGACGAACGCCATCAGCTGCGTATCGCCGTGAAGAAGCTGCGTTATGCGTCGGAGTTTTTTTCCTCGCTGTACGCCAAAGGCCCGGTTCGTAAATACACAGCGGCGCTGGCCGAGTTGCAGGAAGTTTTGGGCGCGCTTAACGATGCGGCGACTACGCCCACTTTGCCGTTGCATCTGACAGTGTCCGAAACTCGCAAGCATGAAGCAACGGGCGAGCAAAGAGCCGCGAGCTTAACCACCGGTGATCCGCAAGATGCCGGCATCGTAGCCGGACTGCACGAAGCCGCCGGCATTATCGCCGGCTATAGTGCTGCGCAGGCGAAAGTAAAGTTGCCCGCGTTGGATAAGCGTTTCAATGCGTTTCGCCACGCGTCGACGTTTTGGTGATCGGCGATTGGTACAGGCAATCGCAAAGCATTTCGGCAGGATGTCTTGAAGAAGGAGTTCAGAGATGGATGTAATTTTGTGGCGGCACGCGGAAGCTGAAGACGGCGGCGTTGATTTGCCCGATTCCGACAGAAAGCTAACGGCGAAAGGCCGCAAACAAGCGAAGCAAGTCGCGCGCTGGCTCGAACCGCGTCTACCCAAGCAGGCGGCCGTATATGCGAGTCCGGCGCGGCGCACTCAGGAGACCGCACGCGCGCTGGTCAAAAAATTCGAGACGCTGGATGCCCTCGGCACCGAAGCAACGGCAGCCGCGATGCTAAAGGCCGTCGGTTGGCCGCGTGGCGAAAAGACGGTTGTCATCGTCGGCCATCAACCGAGCCTTGGTCACGCCGCCGCGAAACTGCTATCCGGAAAGCCGGCTCCACTCAGCATCAAAAAAGGCGCTCTCTGGTGGTTCAGCCAGCGCGAGCAAAACGAAGTCTTGCTGCTAGCGGTCGTATCGCCCGAGACGCTATAGCAATGCCGTCGGGCTGCTTCCTTCGTAGCCCGCCCAACGAGCCGAACCGGTTCGGCTGGGTGGTCGAGACCGACGTGTCGACATCGGCGCTCAGCAAAGGCGACTACGCGAATCTCGAGAACAACATGATGCTAGCGGCCGATCCGGACAGCGGAGAGACGAAGCGCTTCCTGGTCGACCGCGCTTGCAATTCGCCGCATCGATGGTGGACTCGTGGGCTCTTGATTCTCCTCGTCGTTCCTCCCGCTGCGCGCCACGATCAGCGCAATGGCGTCCGCCACGCCAGACCCAGATCCGCCCATTGGACACGTTCCATCTCGAGCAGATGGGCGGTCAGCGGGTGCGCTTTGAGCCAACGGACGGAGACGCCGAACCGAATAACGTGCCGGACCGCTAGCGCTACGCGTGGCGCGTCGATCGGCCCGCGTGCATGATGAAAGAGGACGGCAAGCCGCAGCGCGAGCACCTGGGCAATCGTGTCAGGTTGACGGAGGGCGTGGCCAATCTTTGCCAGGCGGCCGCGACACCCCTGCACCAGCAACGCGAGCGCTCGCTGTTCCTGTTCCGAAAATCCCGGCATGTCCGCGTGCTCGAGGATGTACGCACCGTGCTTGTGAAAGCCAGTATGCGAGATCGTGTAACCGATCTCGTGCAACAAACCGGCCCAATGGACGCGCTGCGCGACTTCGGGATTGGGTGCCGGCGCCGCGTTCGTGTAGAGCGCTTCGGCGAATGCCGCGACGCGCAACGCGTGCGGGCGATCGACGTGATAGCGCTCGAGAAACCGGTCGACTGCGACGGCGCGGCTATCGCTGCGAACCGTACGGCCCAACAGGTCGTAAAACACGCCTAAGCGCAACGCACCTCCAACTGGGTTGATCCGTGGCACCCGCAGTTCGGCGAGCGCCGCTGCCATGATCGCGAGACCGCCCGGCAGCACTGGCGCGCGTTCCGGCTGGAATCCCGCGAGCGAAAGTCGCGACAGGTGCCCCGCGCTGATCATTCGCGTACGCAGGCGGGCCAGGCCAGCCGGAGTGATCCCGCCGGCGGAGAGCCCGTTTTCTTCGAGGATCGCGGCCAATGCGAGTGCGGTGCCGGAGGACGCGTAAGCCTCGCGCCAATGTTCGGGACCGAAGCGGACCGCGATCGCTTCGATATCGGCGCGCGCATGCGTTGCGGCCGCGGTGAATGCTTCTGCGCTCAGCGCGCCGCCGGCGAAGAATTGCTGCGACAGGCCGACACAACCGAGCGACAGCGATTCGAGGCGCTCGGGCGTGGGACCGCGGCCGATGATGAATTCGGTGGAACCACCGCCGATGTCGATGACGAGCCGCGGTGCTGGCGATGGGGGCAGCACATGGGCAACGCCGACGTAGATGAGCCGTGCTTCTTCGTGCCCTGCGATGACATCGATCGGAAATCCGAGCGCGGCTTCGGCGCGCGGCAAAAACGTAGCCGCATTCTTGGCGACCCGAAAGATGTTTGTGGCGACAGCGCGCACGGCCGACGGATGCAGTCCCGAAAGGCGTTCGCGGAAGCGCGCGAGACAGCCGAGCGCCGCGCGCTGCGCTTGCGGCGTCAGCCGACCCTGCTCGTCCATGCTGGCGCCGAGCCGCAACGTTTCGCGCCACGTATCGAGGGGGAAGATCTGGTCGCCCTCTACCCGGCCGATTTCCAGCCGGAAGCTGTTCGAACCCAGATCGACGACCGCCAAAGTCGCCGGCGCCGACGAGAACTTCGCTTTCGTTGCCCGGGAATGAACACGCACGATCAATCGGTGTTTCAAAGCCATCACGTGAGGGCGGCGCGAAGCCTAGCAGAAATCGTTGCCATAATGCCGAAGCGCTTCCTGCTACGCTGGATTGTGCCCTGGAGCCAACAACAACGCCGATGGCCATCGATTACCTGCAAAAAATCCTGACCGCGAAGGTCTACGATGTCGCGATCGAGTCGCCGCTCGATTTCGCGCCCGCGCTGTCCACCCGGCTGGGCAATCGTTTGCTCTTGAAGCGCGAGGATCAGCAAGCAGTGTTTTCGTTCAAGCTGCGCGGCGCGTACAACAAGATGGCGCATTTGACGGCTGCCGAGCGTGCGAAGGGGGTCATCACCGCCTCCGCCGGCAATCATGCGCAAGGCGTCGCGCTGGCCGCACAGAAGTTGGGCTGCGCCGCGACCATCGTGATGCCGGTGACCACTCCGCACATCAAGATCGTGGCGGTCGAGAGCCGTGGCGCGACGGTCGCATTGCATGGCGATTCGTACTCGGATGCCTTTGTTCGAGCGCAGCAACTGCAACGGACGCAGGGGTCGACATTCGTCCATCCGTACGACGACCCCGACGTGATCGCCGGCCAAGGTACGATTGGTATGGAAATCCTCCGGCAGTGGGGCGGGACGATCGATGCGATTTTCGTCGCCGTCGGGGGCGGAGGTCTCATTTCCGGGATCGCGGCGTACATCAAGCGGGTGCGGCCGGAAATCCGAGTGATCGGCGTGCAACCAGTCGATTCCGATGCGATGGCCCGGTCGCTCAAGGCGGGCCGCCGCGTGACGTTGCCGCACGTGGGCCTCTTCGCTGACGGCGTGGCGGTCAAGCAGGTCGGTCGCGAAACGTTCAGGCTGGCGCGGCGCTACGTGGACGCGATGGTGCTCGTCGATACCGACGCCACCTGTGCCGCGATCAAGGACGTGTTCGAAGACACGCGCGCGGTGCTCGAGCCAGCCGGGGCGCTGGCGATTGCTGGCGTCAAAGACTGGTGTGCCCGGCATCGTTCGAGAGACCGCACCTATGTCGCGGTCGCATGCGGCGCCAACATGAACTTCGATCGTCTCCGCTTCGTCGCCGAGCGCGCGGAGCTCGGTGAGGCGCGTGAGGCGATTTTCGCCGTGACCATTCCGGAGCGTCCGGGGAGCTTTCGCGAGTTTTGCACGTTACTCGGCCAGCGCAATATCACCGAATTCAACTATCGCTACGCAGACGCGCGCACCGCGCACATTTTTGTTGGCGTCGAAGTCGCTAATCGGCGCGAGACGCACGAGCTCCTGGCCGCGTTTCGCAAAGACCGCATCGACGCGTTCGATCTCTCGGATAACGAAATGGCGAAGCTGCACGTCCGGCATCTGGTCGGCGGGCACGCTCCCGAGGCCGACGATGAGATCTTGTACCGCTTCGAGTTTCCGGAGCGTCCCGGAGCGCTGATGCGGTTCTTGAACAGCATGAGCGCGGGTTGGAACATCAGCCTGTTCCACTACCGCAACCACGGGGCTGATTACGGGCGCGTCCTCGTCGGCATGCAGGTGCCATCGGCCGCCAACGCCGAATTTCGCCGTTTTTTGGGCGCACTAGGGTATAGCTACGTCGATGAGACGGGCAATCCAGCCTATCGAATGTTTCTAGGACGTTGAGGTGCTTCCCGAGCCATGGCGGGGAAGCGACGCCTCACAACAGGCGATTGGGAGGCGTTTGTGCACGTCAAAGTGGGGCAATCCCTGCCGTGGCACGGCAGTTAAATCCGATGAAAATGTCTCCGGTTCGCCGTTTCTGCAAAATTCTGAGGCAAGCGCGTTCGCGGCAAGCTTTGTGCTCTAGGCCTTAGCATGCGACACGTGGCAAACTTGAACACTACAAACTTGGCGCGGACCGCCAGCGAATTGCGGCCCCGATTTGCGGTCCATTGCGCGCTGGGGGTTTAATTGGCCGAACATAGTCCGTTGGAAGGCGTCCGGGTGATGGTGATCGATGATTCCAACACGATTCGCCGTAGCGCCGAGATTTTCCTGCTGCAGGCCGGCTGCACGGTAATCCTGGCGGAGGACGGCTTCGACGCGTTGGCGAAGATTACCGACCATCAACCGGATCTCGTGTTCGTCGACATCATGATGCCCCGCCTCGACGGCTATCAGACCTGCGCGCTCATCAAGAAAAGCAATAAGTTTCGAGAGACGCCAGTCATCATGCTGTCGTCGAAGGATGGCCTGTTCGACCGCGCGCGCGGTCGCATGGTCGGATCGGACCAGTACCTGACCAAGCCCTTCACCAAAGAGAGCCTGCTCAAAGCCGTGGCCGCGCACGTCAAGCGCGCAGCCGCATAGCGCGCGCTTCTAAAGAGCTGCAAAGGAACTCCAAGAGCCATGGCGATCAAGAAAATTCTCATCGTCGACGATTCGCCGACCGAGCGACACGTGCTGAACGACATGCTGTCGAAGTCCGGCTTCGAAGTCGTCGCCAGCGATAACGGCGAGGATGCGATCCAGAAGGCCAAAGTACTAAAGCCCGACCTCATCCTGATGGACGTGGTCATGCCGGGTCTCAACGGGTTTCAGGCGACGCGCGCCATTAGCCGCGATCCAGATACGCGGCTCATTCCCATCATCCTGTGCACGTCCAAGAGTCAGGAAACCGACAAGATCTGGGGTATGCGCCAGGGCGCGCGCGACTATATCGTGAAGCCCGTGGACCGCGCGGCATTACTCGAGAAGATTGCCGCTCTCGGTTGATCGACCTTTAGAAGAATCTCCTATGGCCCGCGCCGCGAAACTCGATCTCCGCACATTCCAGCAGGAACTCGCTGCCCGGCTGGCGAGCAAGACGGCAGCGCAGGTCGAGTCGTCGCGTCTGGGCATGGCCTGCATGGATGAACGTTGGCTGATTCGCTTGTCCGATGCCGGCGAAGTCATCACGATGCCGCCGATCGTCGCCGTACCGCTGACGCAGCCCTGGTATCTGGGTGTCGCGAACATTCGCGGCAACCTCGTCAGCGTCATCGATTTCGCGGGCTTTCTCGCGCGGAATGTCGCCGCCGGCGGCGCACAAAGCCGCCTGGTGCTCTTTGGCCCGCGTGCGGGCGACTTGAACGCCGGCATTGTCGTGCAGCGGGTGCTCGGATTGCGGAATATCGCGGAACTGGCGCCGGCTGCGGCGCCGACCGAAGCGCCCGCATGGTACGCGCAACGCTGGATGGATCGCGACGGCAACCCCTGGCAGGAAATCGACCTTGCCAAGCTCGCCGTCGATCCGGCTTTTTTGCAGGTAGGAATTTGACTTGGCTGCGTGACTAGAGCTGCGTCGCTTAAGCTGCGTGACATAGGTATGTGACTAGCTGCGCGACGAGTTACGCGCACCGGGAGGAAGCAAAGATGGCACTCAAATTTACCAATATGTTCGGGAACGGGAGCAAGCCTTCCGACGTGGACCTCGACATGCCGACGACGCAGGTCAAACTGACCGAAAAGGAGACACCTGGCTACGACCCGCTCAATACGGTTTCGGTCATGGACCAGTTGCGGACCGCCAAATCCGATGTAGGGACGCCGTCCAAATTGCCGGTACTGGGCAACCTGCCGGTGACCAAGCAGTTCCAGGTGCTGGGCGTGCTCCTCGTGGCGTTTCTTCTGCTCGCGGTCTTGATGATTTTCGTCGATAGCCGACAGGCGGGGCAATCGGCAACCGCGACCGCGACCGCGACGGAAATGCAGATGCTCTCGCAGCGGCTCGCGCGTGGCGCGGCGCTCGCGGCGCAAGGGCAAGCGAGCGCGTTTGCGTCGGTACGCGACAGCCGGGATCGCTTCAAAGCCAACTTGGACGCGTTGAGCAAGGGTGGCAACGTCCGGGGTGTGGAGCTGAGCGCGACCGGCGACAGTTCCGCGCTCCCGATCTTAAACGCGGTCAAGGATAAGTGGAGCCGTATTGAAACGGCTTCCGGCCAATTGCTCGCGAACGAGCAATCGCTCACCACGCTCGCCAAAGGGCTCGACGACATCAATGCCGGCAACAGTACGGTGCTCGAGCTTGCGCAGCAGGCGGCGCAACAGATCGCGCAAGGCGGCGGCTCATTGCGCGAACTCGATTTCGCGAACCAGCTTGCCGTGTTGTCGCAACGAATCGCCAAGAATGCCAATTCGCTCGCGTCGCAGGACGAAATCGATCCGGAAGTCGCGTTCCTGCTGGGCAAGGACGCCGGAACGTTCCGCGACCTGTTGGTCGGGCTACTGCGCGGCAGCGACATGATGCGGATTTCGGGCGTGCGCAACGACGATGCCCGAGCGACCTTGACCGAGCTCCAGCGGCGGTTTGCGTCGTACGAAGCGGGAATCAATGCGATCTTGCAGAACATGCCGCGGTTGGTCGTCGCGAAGCAGGCGGCGCGCAGCGTCAACACTGACGCCGAGCCGATGTTGAACGATTCGATCGCGCTGGCCGACGCCTATACGGGCAGTACCGTGCGCGCGTTTACTGCCGGCGCCGCCATCGTGTTCGGGGTCCTCGCCCTCGTCTGCCTGTTGCTGCTCGGCAAAGTGTTCCTGGACGATGCGCGGATTCGCGCGATCGAGTCCGAGAGCGAGAACAAGCGAAACCAGGAAGCCATCCTTCGCTTGTTGAACGAGATGGGCAACCTAGCCGACGGCGATCTAACTGTGCAGGCCTCGGTGACCGAGGACGTGACCGGCGCAATCGCGGATTCGATCAACTTCACGATCGAGGAGCTGCGCACGCTGGTGCGCGGCATCAATTCGGCGACCGACCAAGTTACTAAGGCCACGCAGGAAACGCAGGCGATCTCGAACCGTCTGTACGACGCCGCCCAGCGGCAAAACCGGGAGATTCAACAGGCCTCGGCGTCGGTGCTGCAGATGGCGGAATCGATCAATGAAGTGTCGCAGACCGCGACGCAATCGGCGCAGGTGGCGAATCAGTCGTTGGCCGCCGCGGAAAAAGGCGGCAACGTCGTGCAGAATCAGATCGCCGGAATGAACGAAATTCGCACGCAGATTCAGGATACGTCGAAACGAATCAAGCGGCTGGGCGAGTCTTCGATGGAAATCGGCGAAATTGTCGAACTGATCTCGGACATCACCGAGCAGACCAATGTGCTGGCGCTGAACGCCGCCATTCAGGCCGCGTCAGCGGGCGAAGCTGGACGCGGATTCACCGTCGTGGCGGAAGAAGTGCAGCGACTGGCGGAACGCTCCGGCGAAGCGACGAAGCAGATCGAAGCGATCGTCAAGACCATTCAGGCCGACACGCAGGACGCTGTGGCGGCCATGGAGAAGTCGACCGTCGGCGTGGTCGAGGGAACGAAGCTGTCCGACGCCGCCGGAGCCGCGCTCACGGAAATCCGGACGGTATCGAAGGATCTGGCAGATCTCATCGGCAAGATTTCCACGCAAACACAGATGCAGTCGACGTCCGTGACCGACGTAACCCGCGGCATGCAGGGGATCTTGAAAATCACCGAGGAAACGACCGAGGGAACGAAGCAGACCAACGTGTCGATTGGCCAGCTTACCAAGCTGGCTGCCGAGCTGCGCTCGTCGGCCGCGGGCTTCAAGGTTTAGAGTGCCTAGCCGTGTCGATCGACAATTCTCCTGAGTTCGACGTTGGGCCACTCTCGTGGGTTCAGCACGAGATCGATCAAGCCTTAACTCGCGGACTTGAGTCGCTTGCGATCTTTTGCGCGAATCCCAACGATGCGACGGCGCTAACGCAGGCGCGCTCGCATGTGCATCAGGCGGCGGGCGCTATCCAGATGGTGGGTCTCGACGCGGTCGTTGCCTACACCGACGAACTCGAGCGCCAGTTGGTGCGCCTGCAAGAGTTGGCGCCGAGGGAAACGGAGGCTCTCGGCGCGATCCTCGACCGGGCGTGCCGCAAACTCAAGATTTTTTTGAACGAGCTCGTCAGCGGCACCCTACCGGTACCGCTTACGTTGTTTCCGGAATACGAAGCGATGCAAAACGCGCGCGGTGTCAAGGCCGCGGCGCCGACGGACTTGTTCTATCCCGATCTTGCGCCGCGGGCGCCGAAAATCGCGTCGCGCGAGAACGTGCCGGCGGCGCAACTTTCATCGTATTTGGTCAAGCAACGAAGACTCTACCAACTCGGTCTCTTAGCCTGGTTGCGTGACGAAGAAGCGGGCGTGACGGCGATGCGCAAGGCGATCGCCGCGATCGAAGGGGTTTCAACGCAAACGAGTCTTCGCACGTTCTGGTGGACGGTGGGCGCCTTGCTGGACGGTCTCGTCGAAAAGGGTATCGACAGAGGGTTCGGCGTCAAGCAGTTGGCCGCGCGGGTCGACCTGCAGATCCGGCGCGTAGCGGAAGGCAGTGCCAAAGTCGCCGACCGGCTGCGCCGTGAAGTGCTCTACTTTGTTGCGCTCGCAGCACCGGTGTCGTCACAAATACAAGCGGTGCAACGTGCGTTCAAACTTGCCGGTCTTATCCCTTCGTCCGAAATTATCAACGCCGATGTCGTCAAGTTGGAGCCGTTGTTGCGCGAATCGCGCGAACAGTTGGCGAGCGCCAAGGACGCATGGCTCAAAGCCGCATCCGGTCGTGCCGAGAACTTGCCAAAACTGAAATCTACGCTGACCTCGGTCCATGCCAAGGCTGCCGAGATCAAGAACGGCGCCCTCTTAAAACTCACGGCGGCGCTGGTGGAGCGTCTCGACAAAGTGCCCTCGTCGGGCGTTTCGGAACAGCTGGCGATGGAATACGCGACGGCGCTGCTGCTCGCGGAGTCCGCGTTTGAGAACTATTCGAGTCTGTCGCCGGATTTTCCGAAGCACGTTGACGCCATGCTCGCGCGCCTCGACGCCGCGCGCGCTGGTCGCCGTGCGGCGGCATTGCCGGTGCTCGATGAGATGTCCAAGCGCGCGCAGGAGCGTGTTCTTCTGGCGCAAGTCGTACGCGAGATTCAGAATAATCTGCGGCATATGGAACAGGTCTTGGACTCGTTCTTTCGCGACCATTCCAAACGGGCCGATCTGACCGCGCTGGCCAAGGACAGCCGGCAAATCCGCGGTGCGCTGCAGATGCTCAACTTGGACGATGCCGACCGTCTACTCGCGTTGTGCCAGCAGCAGATCGAGACGTACGCAAGTCCCGATTCGCCGGTCAGCAACGAGGACCTGGAACTGCTCGCTGAAGCGCTGTCGGGACTCGGTTTTTACATCGAAGCCGTTGAACAGCAGCGGCCGAATCGCGAACGGCTGATCGCGCCGTTGCTGGCCAAGCGGCTCGGTGAGCCAGCAGCGCCGGCGATCGCGAGCACGGATTCCGTCGAACACGCCGTCGCGGAGTTCCGGGCCGAGCTCCCGCACCTGGTCGAGGACCTGCAACGCCAGCCGGCTGACGATGCGGCGCGCGAGAGCTTGAAAACCAAGCTCCTGGGCTTGCGCGACGACGCTGAGCTGATCGGCGACAAGGAGCTCGTCGGACAGGCGCAGGCCATCGTCGAAGAGCTCGCGGCGGGCATTACGACGAATCTCATCAAGGCCGCCGAGGTGATCTCCGATACGACCGCGCCGGCGCCTGAAGTTTCCGAAGAAACGCAACGCCTGCTGGCGACCGATGCCGGCGAGCTCGACCGTGAGCTCGTAGACATATTTCTGCTTGAAGCGGCCGAAGTTTTGGACTCCGTCGCTGCGCAGCGGGAGAGGTTGCAGACAAACCCAGGCGATCACGCGGCTTTGTCCACGCTGCGCCGGGGATTTCACACGCTGAAAGGCAGCGGCCGCATGGTCGGCCTCACACAGCTCGGCGATTACGCCCATGATGTCGAGATGGTCAGCAACCGACTCTTGGAAGAAGAACGCCCGGTGACTCCCGCCGCGATCGCCATGTTCGGCGTAGCGACCAAAAGCTTCCGCGGCTGGATCGACGGACTTGTCCAAACAGGTCGCGTCGTGCTCGATCCCCGAGACCTGCGCGTAGCGCTCGATGCCGTCGAGCGCGAATTCGACGCCCGTACCGCGTCGCCTGCGCAACCGGTCAAGCCACCAACGCCGGTATCGAACGTAATCGACCTCTCGTCGGTGTTTGCCGCGTCGCTTCCGAGGCCCAGTGCACCATTGGAAAACGTTGTCGCCGACACAATCGAGCTGCCCGAGCTGGGGGCGCCGGTCGTTGACGTCGTCTCCTTGCTGACCGAGGCACCGGAACTCGAACCCGTCGAAGTCGTGGAGCTTGCGAGTATTCCGGCCTGGCCGCCGGTTTTGACGTTGGTGGAACCCGCCCCTCTGATTCCCGCCTCCGGCACTCCTGTCGCCGACCTCGCGCATGAAGAGCCTCTGCCGGAGACGGTAACCGCGACGTCTGCAGAGGAGCCAGAAGAGATCGCGATCGGTGACGTGACCTTATCCGCGTCGCTGTTGAAGATTTTGTGTGACGAGGCCGATCAGCACGTGGCGACGCTCGAGCACGAACTCTCGTTCTTGCAGGATGCGCGCGCGGCACCGTCCGCCGCGATGATTCGCGCGAGTCACACGATGTGCGGAATCCATCGCACCGGCGGCTTTCCGGTGGTCGCCGTGACAGCAAAATCGCTTGAGCAGACATTGCTTGCGCTGGAGCAGCGCGGCGCACCGCTTCCGGGTAATGCCCAGCCGGTGTTGGCGCGAGCGGTCGCGGGCCTCACCGAATTTGTCTCGCGCGTGAAAGCGCGCCAAGGATTTTCAGCGCAAGATGCCGACGAAGCGCGCTTTATCCAGACGGAGCTCGAGGAGTTGCGGCAGGACCTCGCCAGCGAAGTGCTCGATGCCGAGGGCACGGCCGCCGCAATCGCGAAGCAGGAAGAAGACCTAGCCGCGACACTGCCGTTCCTCCCTCCCGCCGAAGCGATCGAACCGCAACACAGCGCCCGCTTTGCTGCCGATGTCGTGGCGAAAGCAGAAATTCGCTTGCCGGAGCGGCGCCGGGATCCGCTGGGCGGGATCCGCGACGACGTTGATGCGACAGTGTTGCCGATTTTTCTCGACGAAGCAGCCGAGCTTTTCCCGCAAGCGGGAGAAGAGCTGCGCGCTTGGCGCCGCAAGCCGGGCGAAGCGCATGTCGCGGGGCAACTGCGCCGCACGTTGCACACATTCAAAGGCAGCGCTCGCATGGCTGGCGCGATGCGCCTCGGTGAGCTTACTCATCTGATGGAATCCCGTCTTTCCGACGGCGATACGCCAGTGGCGCCAGCGCCGGAACTTTTCGAAGCGCTGGAAGCCGACCTCGATCACGTTGCATTTGTGCTGGACCGGCTGCGCAACGGAGAAATGGATACGCCACTGCCCTGGGTTAGCGCGATCATGGCAGAAGCGCCGGCAACTGCCCCTGCCGCCACGAGTAAAAACGAAGCCGCTGCTGCGCCGGCGCCGGTTGCGCGCTTGCCGGAGCGTCCGGTCGTCGTGCCGCTCTCGCAACCCGCGCCCGAACCCGCCGCGAGAGTGGAAGCGGTCGCGGAACTCGAAACCGGGACGCGCGCGCAGTTACGCGTTCGGGCCGACGTTATCGACCGCCTGGTCAACGAAGCCGGCGAGGTCGCGATCACCCGTGCCCGCGTTGAAGGCGAGTTGCGCTCGCTCAAGTCCAACCTGCTCGAATTGACGAGCAGCGTGATCCGCCTGCGTGCGCAAATGCGCGAAATCGAGATCCAGGGTGAGTCGCAGATCCAGTCGCGCATGTCGATCATGCAAGAGCAAGAGGGGGACTTCGATCCGCTCGAGTTTGACCGGTACACGCGCTTCCAGGAGCTGACGCGCTCGCTCGCCGAAGGGATCAATGACGTCTCCACCGTCCAGCAGGCGCTGCTCAAGAACTTGGA
The DNA here is from genome assembly GCA_037719965.1 of Casimicrobiaceae bacterium. Classification (GTDB taxonomy): domain Bacteria; phylum Pseudomonadota; class Gammaproteobacteria; order Burkholderiales; family Casimicrobiaceae; genus VBCG01. Next base: position 89,631 of record JBBJMT010000003.1, read on the forward strand.
TGACGCCGACGCCGCATTGCTTGCGCAAGCGCGCCTTTCGCGCGACGTGCAGCAAAGATTGTTCGCGATCCGTACGGTGCCTTTCGGCAGTCTTTCGGAGCGTTTGTATCGCGTTCTGCGCGCGACGGCAAAGGAGCTCGGCAAGCGCGCCAACCTAGAAATTCATGGCGCGCAAGTAGAACTCGACCGTTCGGTCCTGGAAAAGCTCGCCGGGCCGCTCGAGCATCTGTTGCGCAACGCGCTGGACCACGGCATCGAAGCGCGACCCGCTCGTCTTGCTTCCGGCAAAGCCGCCACCGGCGAGATTGCGTTGACCGTTCGCCAGGTCGGGAACGAAGTCGTCATCGATCTTGCCGACGACGGTGCGGGTGTTGATTTGCATCGCGTTCGCGAGCGGGCACAGGCGCTGGGGCTGGTCGCGGCTGACGCGAAGCCCACCGAGGGCCAGCTGATCGACTGCCTCTTCCAGCCAGGATTCTCGACGGCATCGAAGGTGACGGCGATTTCCGGCCGCGGCATCGGCATGGATGTCGTGAAGAGCGAGATCGCGGCGCTTGGCGGGCGCGTCGAAGTTGTGACCACGCCCGGGACGGGCACCCGCTTCACGCTGACGATGCCATTGACCTTGGCTGTCGCGCAAGCGGTGCTGGTGCGCGCGGGCGGACGGTTGTGGGCGCTGCCGGCAGCGATGGTCGAGCAGGTGCAGCAAGTCAAAGCCAAGGCGCTGCTCGACCTCTACGTAGTGCGCAAAGTCGATTGGCAGGGACGCGCGTATCCGTTTCACTATCTGCCGCGGCTCTTGGGCGACGAGGGTCACAATCCGGAGACGCTGCGCTACAACACTGTGCTGTTGTTGCGCAGCGGGCAGACGTACGCCGCAATTCATATCGATGCAATGATCGGCCATCAGGAAGTTGTCGTGAAGAACATCGGTCCGCAGCTCGCCCGCGTTTCGGGAATCTCTGGCGCGACCGTGCTGGGCACGGGGGAGATCGTGCTCATCATCAACCCGGTGCAGCTCGCGACGCGTACCGGCGTGCCGGAATTCGACCCGAGCAAGGACGAGCGTCTCGCCCCGGATCGACCGCGCCCCGTTCTCGTTCCCGTGCAAACACAACCGCTGGTGATGGTCGTTGACGATTCGCTGACCGTGCGCAAAGTCACCGGCCGTTTGCTCCAGCGCGAGGGTTTTGCGGTGATCGCGGCAAAAGATGGCGTCGACGCCCTCCAGCTCCTCACCGAACAGACGCCGGACGTGATCTTGCTGGACATCGAAATGCCGCGCATGGACGGTTTCGAGTTCACCAAGACTATCAAGGCCGACACGAAAAATGCCTCCATCCCGATCGTCATGATTACGTCGCGCACTGCCGCGAAACACCGGAATCGCGCAGCCGAGCTCGGTGTCGATCTCTACTTAGGCAAGCCGTTCCAGGAAGAAGAGCTGTTGCGCCACTTGCGCGAAATGACGGGTGCCGTAACGTCAGCGTGAGGGACGGGGCCCGCGGCAGGCTCCGCGCATAGCGCCACCACCGACGGCGCGCTAGACTCGCAGTTGGATGACCGGCTGTCGGGATGACGGGTAAGTGTCCGCCAATCGGCGACTCGTTCGGATGAAGCTCCTTCACAAGATCTTTCCCGCGGCGCACTTGGTCATCAGCGTGCTCTTCATCGCCTGCGCGCTGGTGTTGATCTTCTTCGCGGCGACCGAGCTGTGGCGCGCGGTCGTTCCTGCGATGGACGTCGCCGTCCGGTCGCGCCTGAACGGAGTTCTCGACACGATCGCTTTGCTGACTATTGCCGTCGCGGCGCTCGAGCTGTCGCAAACGATCCTCGAGGAGGAGGTGCAGCGCGACGCGCAAATGAGCGCGCCGACCCGCGTCCGCCGCTTCCTCTCGCGCTTTATGATCGTGCTCGTCGTTTCACTTTCAATCGAAGCGCTGGTCGCCGTCTTCCAGTTCACGCACGACGCACCGGAGAATCTCCCCTACGCCGCGAGCATCGGCATCATGGCCGCGGCGCTGATGGCGGCCTGGGGCGTGTTCGTCAAGCTGAATCGCAGCGCCGAGGAGATCGAGCCCGAAGCGATGAAGGCAGCCAAGGAGGAGGATCGCAAAGTCGACAATGCCAAGGTCACCCCGGGAAAGGGGTGACCCGGATGCTGGCGCGAAGGCGGCCTCCAGTTGGCAACAGAGGAATGGGCGATTCTTTATTGGACGAGCCGCGACTGCGTCCTGCCGACGCCGATGCTTGAATCGGCATCGTCGGTCGTCTTGATGCCCACCAGACGGGCAGGCAACAGCGGATCGAAATCCGACCACGATCCGGCGACCCACTTTCCTTCGGCTCGTTCGATGTCCTTGCCGCCGCGCGCGCGCAGAACGGCAATCGCCTGCGATTCTGTACCCTCATCCGGCGTGTGAACCGCGACGATAAGTCCTGCGTGCCGTGACTGCGGCACCGCGGTATCGTCTTCGAGCTTGTGGGGATCGTCCATCCCGCCCAGCGCGCCGGCAAGCGAGCCGGTATACGCTCCCACCCCCGCGCCCACCGCGATTGCGGCGGGACCGATGAAAGGCGCCGCGGCAAGTCCTGCCCCAATTCCCACGATCGCACCTACGCCGATGCCGCCGACCGCGGTAGCGTCGGCATGGGTGGCACCCGCGGATTCGTCCTGATCGCCGCCTACGGGGAAGGTGTCGTGCTGTCCCGGCGGATTGACGAAAAACGTGTCGATCTGATCGACATCGAAACCGGCCCGATGCAGATCATTGACCGTTTGATCGACCTCGGTTTGCTCGTCAAAGCGCCCTGCGATAATCGTGTTCATCGCCCCTCCGTTGAAAAAGGTGCACACACCAACCTGTCCGTCGACAGAATGATTATTGCCGCAGCCGCCGGCTTTCACTGTAGGACAAACGCCGAAACCGGCCGCCGGTCGGGGTAGCGTTGGCGCGGCAAAAAGGGCCCAGTCGCGGATGCTCGCGGAACCGGGTAAATTCGTGACGTTTCCACTAAAGGAGGGGGCATGGCGAACTACGCCACGGAAAACATTCGCACCGTCGCACTAGTCGGGCATGGGGCCGCAGGCAAAACTAGCCTTGCTGAAATGTTGCTCGCCAAAGCCGGTGCGCTGCCAACAGCGGGCGCAGTCGAGCGCGGCACCACCGTGAGCGATTTCGATCCGTTGGAACGCAACTACCAGCACTCGCTGCGCGCGGCGCTGCTCCATTTCGAAACCAACGGCACCCGTGTGCATCTGATCGACACGCCCGGATTTCCGGATTTCATCGGTCAAGCGATCGGTGCACTCGACGCCGTGGAAACCGCCGCGATCGTTGTCAATGCGCAAACCGGCATCGAGATGATCACGTCCCGGATGATGGACTGGGCCGGAGCACGCAAGTTGTGCCGATTGATCATCGTCAACAAGATCGACGCCGAGAACGTGGACCTGCCCGCATTGCTTGCGTCGATCCAGTCAGTCTTCGGTAAAGAGTGTCTGCCCATCAATCTTCCCGCCGACGGAGGCAAGCGCGTCGTCGATTGTTTCTTCAATCCGGCCGGGGAATCGGATTTTTCGTCCGTCGCCGAGGCGCACCGCGCGCTGGTCGATCAGGTCGTCGAAGTCGACGAGGCGTTGATGTCGCTTTATCTCGAACAGGGCGAGATCGAGCCCACGCAGTTGCACGCACCTTTCGAGCAGGCGTTGCGCGATGGCCATCTGATCCCGGTCTGTTTCGTGTCCGCGCGCACCGGCGCGGGAGTCCCTGAATTGATCGAAGTGTTCGATAGGCTGCTACCCAATCCCAAGGAGGGAAATCCGCCGCTCTTTTTCAGGGGAGAAGCGGGCGCCGGGGAACAAGGCGATGGAGAGTTTCATTCGGAACCGGATCCGCGCAAGCACGTGCTCGCGCACGTGTTCAAAGTGGTCGTCGATCCGTTCGTCGGCAAGCTCGGCGTGTTTCGCGTCTATCAGGGGACGGTGACCAAAGACACGCAGCTCTTCGTCGGCGACGGGCGCAAGCCGTTCAAGGTCGGGCATCTGTTCATGCTGCAGGGAAGCAAGAACGTCGAAATCGACCGCGCGGTGCCGGGCGATCTCGCCGCGGTGGCTAAGGTCGACGACATCGAGTTCGACCGCGTGCTGCACGATTCGCACGACGAAGACTCCATTTGTATGCGTCCGCTCGAATTTCCGACCCCGATGCACGGCATCGCGATCGAGCCTAAGCGGCGCGGCGATGAGCAACGTATCTCAGAGGTGCTGCATCGAATGACCGCCGAGGATCCGACGCTGATCGTCGCGCACGACGCCAATCTGAACGAGACGGTGTTGTGGGGACTGGGCGACTTGCACTTGCGCTCGGTCCTCGAGCGGATGGCCAGCCAGTTCAAACTCGAAGTTGCCACACGGCCGCCGCGCATTCCGTATCGCGAGACGGTTACCGGTTCCGCGGAAGGTCACCACCGTCACAAGAAACAAACGGGCGGAGCGGGGCAATTCGGAGAGGTGCATTTGCGGATCGAGCCGCTGCCCCGCGGCACCGGATTCGAATTCGCGACCGCGGTCAAGGGCGGGGCGATCCCGACCTCGTTGATTCCCGCGGTTCAGAAAGGCGTCGAGCAGGTGCTGACCGCCGGACCTCTCGCCGGCTTTCCGCTACACGACGTGCGTGTCACCGTATTTGACGGCAAATATCATCCAGTTGATTCGAAGGAGATCGCGTTCGTCGTGGCCGGGCGCAAGGCGTTTCTCGATGCGATCGCTAAATCGCGGCCGATCGTGCTCGAGCCCATCGTCGGCATGGAAATCAGATGTCCGGCAGCGAACATGGGCGACGTCGCCGGCGACTTGTCGTCGCGCCGCGGGCAGGTAACAGGTACCAAAACAGTGCAAGGAGACGTGTTGGCGGTCAACGGGCTCGCACCGCTTGCGGAACTTGACGGCTACGCGGCGCGGTTGAAGGCGATGACCGGTGGACATGGCGCGTGGTCGATGGTGCTTTCGCACTACGAACCCGCGCCGCCCACGCTGCAACAGCAGCTCGCCGCCGAGCACGCGAAACACCGGCGGCACGAAGACGAGTAGAGGATACCCGAAGCGATACGCAGCGCGTGCCCTTGAGCGTTGCGATCATTCGCGGTCGCTCCGGGGAAATCTAAGGAAGCGCGTTGCAAAAGCCGAGCGATTGTGACCTACCCCCTTAGAGTTTACAATTCGCCCGAATGTCCGATTCGCTCAACCTGACCGCCCACTTTCTCATCGCCATGCCGGCCATGGCGGATCCGCGCTTTGCCAACACATTGACGTACGTGTGCGAGCACAACGAGGAGGGCGCGCTTGGCATCGTCATCAATCGCCCGATCGACATGACGTTGTCGTCGCTATTCGACCAGATCAACGTGCCGCTGAACAACAACCCGCTGGGCGGGGCTCCCGTTCATTTTGGCGGCCCCGTGCAGATCGATCGCGGCTTTGTTCTGCATCGGCCTCTCGGCAACTGGCAATCGACACTTGCCATCAGCGATGATCTGGGTCTCACGACGTCGAAAGATGTGCTCGAAGCGCTCGCGCGAGGCGAGGGTCCAAAGGATGTTTTCGTGTCGCTCGGCTACGCCGGATGGTCGGCCGGGCAACTCGAGCAGGAGCTTGCGCAAAACGCATGGCTCACTGTCGAGGCGAACGCCGATGTCCTCTTCGACGTTCCGCCGGAGCAGCGTCTACCAGCGGCGATGCAGTTGCTCGGTATCGATTTCGCACGGCTGTCCGAGGGCGCTGGACACGCGTGACCGGGGACCGCAAACCGGCCCCGACGTGCGCCGCCGTTGCGGTTCTCGCATTCGATTTCGGTACTCGCCGAATCGGCGTCGCAGTAGGCAACACACTTGTGCGCGTCGCGCATCCATTGGCGACGATCGAACAGGAACGCAACAAGCGCTTTGATTCGATCGCGGAACTGATCAACGAGTGGCGGCCGGCAATCCTCGTCGTCGGCCTGCCGCTGCATGCCGATGGCACCGAACACGCGATGACCGAGCGCGCGCGCCGGTTCGCCCGCCAATTGCAAGGCCGCTTCCGATTGGCAGTGGAATTTTCCGACGAACGCTGGACGACGGAGCTCGCGCAAGCGGCGCTCGATGCGCAGGGTACGCAAGGTACGGTGGCACGCGGGGCGCGCGACCAAGTAGCGGCACAGCTGATCCTGCAAAGCTGGTTAGACCAACATGAGCGAACGCCAGGACGAACGTGAGCGCGCTCGAGCTTCCTGACGCCGAAACCGTGCTCGGCGAGCTCGTGGAACGCATGCGCGGCGCGATCGCATTCGATGCGGCGTTCGTCGGCATCTATTCGGGCGGCGCTTGGCTCGCGGAGCGGCTCGCGACCATGATTCCCCGTGAGCAGCCACTTGGCTACATCGACGTTTCGTTCTATCGCGACGACTATGCGCGGACTGGCCTTAAGACCGGTATCAAGCGGTCGGCGTTACCGTTCGACGTCGAAGGCGCGACGATCGTCCTGGTCGACGATGTCTTGTACACCGGCCGCAGCGTGCGCGCCGCGATCAATGAGTTGTTCGATTTTGGCCGACCTGCGCGCATCGAGCTCGCGGTGCTCATCGATCGTGGCGGCCGCGAGCTGCCGATCGAACCAACGTACTGCGGTGCGAAACTCATCGTCGCCCGCGATTTATCGATCGTTCTTTCCCGGAACAACGCTGGCCGGCTTGCGCTGGCCGCCGAGAAGTCGACGCCGTAATGTCCTTTTGCCGTCATTCGAACGGACAACACTAGCGATGCGCAACCCGCAGCTCAATGCGAATGCCGAGTTGACGCACCTGCTGACCCTCGAGGGGCTGCCGGCGCCAATCATCTCGCACATTCTGGATACGGCGGATCCGTTCGTCTCCATTGCCGAGCGCGAGGTGAAAAAAGTACCGCTGCTGCGCGGCAAGGCCGTCTTCAACCTCTTCTTCGAGAATTCGACCCGGACGCGGACGACGTTCGAAATTGCCGCCAAGCGACTCTCGGCGGACGTCATCAACTTGAATATCGGTGTGTCGTCCACCAGCAAGGGAGAAACGCTGCTCGACACGGTCGACAACCTGGTGGCGATGGACGCGGACATTTTCGTCGTGCGGCATGCGCAATCGGGTGCGCCGCACCTGATCGCCCAGCATCTGACGGCGAAGCACGCGACGCATGTACATGTCATCAACGCTGGCGACGGCCGCCACGCGCATCCGACGCAGGGGCTCCTCGATCTCTACACGATCCGTCATTACAAGCGGGAGTTGCACCAATTGACCGTGGCTATCGTCGGAGACGTGCTGCACTCGCGCGTCGCGCGGTCGCTTATTCATGGCTTGACGACGCTTGGCGTGCCCGAAGTGCGCGTGATCGGCCCGAAGACGCTGCTGCCGGCGTCGGTCGAGGCGATGGGGGTGCGGGTGTTCCACGATATGCGCGAGGGCTTAACCGGTTGCGACGTCGTCGCGATGCTGCGGCTGCAAGGGGAGCGGATGAACGGAGCGCTGCTGCCCTCGGGGGGCGAATTTTATAAGCAGTATGGACTGACGACGGAAAAGCTTGCGCTGGCGAAGCCGGACGCAATCGTCATGCATCCAGGACCAATGAATCGCGGCGTGGAAATCGAATCGGCGGTGGCCGACGGGGCGCGCTCGGTGATTCTGCCGCAGGTGACGTTCGGCATTGCCGTGCGGATGGCGGTGATGAGCATCATCGCGGGAAATCGATGACAATCGAGATCCAACGCGGCCGTCTGGTCGATCCGGCCAATGGCGTTGACCGCGTCACGCCGCTCTACGTTGCTGCGGGCAAAATTGCGAGTGTGGGCGAGGCGCCGGCGGGATGGCATGCAAAACGCGTCATTGATGCACACGGACTCGTCGTCGCTCCTGGTCTCGTTGATCTTTCAGTGCGGCTGCGCGAACCGGGGTTCGAATACAAGGCAACGCTCGAATCCGAAATCGACGCCGCAGTAGCCGGCGGCGTTACCAGCCTCGCATGCCCTCCGGATACCGACCCACCGCTCGACGAGCCCGGTTTGGTCGAGATGTTGAAAGCACGGGCGGAAGCGCGCAGCGCGGCGCACGTCTACCCCATCGGCGCGCTCACCGTGCGGTTGCAAGGAGCGGCGTTGACTGAAATGTGCGAACTGGCCGAAGCCGGATGTGTTGCGTTTTCGCAAGCCGATGTTGCGCTGGTTGACACCCAGGTCCTTCATCGAGCGATGCAGTACGCGGCGACGTTCGGGTTCTGCCTGTGGCTGCGTCCGCAGGATGCGCATCTGGCGAAAGGCGGGGTGGCGCATGACGGGGAAGTCGCGACCCGTCTGGGCCTGCCCGGCGTACCGGCGGCCGCGGAGACGATTGCGATTACAACGATTTTGGCACTTGCCCGCGACACTGGGGTCCGCGTGCATCTGTGCCGGCTGTCCACCGCGGAAGGCGTTGCGCTGGTCCGCGCCGCGAAGCAGGAGCGTCTTCCCGTGACCTGCGACGTGGCGATTCACCACCTGCATCTATGCGATGTCGATATCGGGTGGTTCGATCCGCATGCGCATCTCATTCCACCGCTGCGCTCGACCCGCGATCGCGCAGCGCTCCGCGCGGCTCTCGCCGACGGCACGATCGATGTGATCTGCTCGGACCATTCACCGGTCGACGATGACGGCAAGCAGGTGCCGTTCGCCGAGTCCGAGCCCGGTGCGACGGGACTCGAACTCCTGCTGCCGTTGACACTCAAATGGGCGGCGGAGGAGAAGGTGAGCCTGCCGTCCGCGCTCGCGAAAATCACGTCGGTACCCGCTAAACTCTTGGCCGCCGACGCGGGACAACTCGCAGTCGGGCGCGCGGCGGATATCTGCGTGTTCGATCCGGAAGCCTTTTGGAGGGTCGAGCGTGCGGCGCTTAAGAGTCAAGGCAAGAACACGCCATTTCTCAATCTGGAAGTGCCGGGCAGGGTACGCTGGACGCTCGTCGCAGGACAGGTTGTGTATGAAGGATGATCGTGAAGGCAAGCGTCACTGTTCGACAAACTCCGCGCCGCGCGGCTTTTCTTTAGCGGCGTCAAATCGAAACGAAAGGAACTGCATGAACAGTATCGTTGACGATCCGGAATTCAGAAGCCTTTATCCGGAACAGACGTTCGATCGCCGCGGCTTTATCAAGCCATCGCTCGGCGCTGGTTTTGCGCTGGCCGTATTGCCGGTGTCGGCGCAGACGATCACGACACCTGCCGCAGGCCTCGACGCCGGCGAAGTGAAAGTGCCGACCAAGGACGGATCGATGCCGGCGTACCGCGCGATGCCCGCGAGCGGAAGCAATTTTCCGGTCATCCTCGTCGCCCAGGAAATCTTCGGCGTGCACGAGCACATCAAGGACGTTTGCCGCCGCTTTGCCAAAGAAGGCTATTTTGCGATCGCGCCGGAGCTCTACGCGCGGCAGGGCGACGTGTCGAAAATGGCGATGCAGGATATCGGCAGCAACGTCGTGCCCAAGGTATCCGACGAGCAGGTGATGGCCGATCTCGACGCGACCGTCGCCTATGCGCGGACGACCGGCAAGGCGGACGTCGCGAAGCTCGGTATCACCGGATTCTGCTGGGGCGGGCGGATTACGTGGCTCTATGTCGCGCACAATCCGAACGTGAAGGCGGGAGTCGCGTGGTATGGCCGCCTCGTCGGACAACCGGGCGCGATGACCCCCAAACACCCGATCGATGTCGTGGCGCAAATCAACGCGCCGGTGTTGGGACTCTACGGCGGCGCCGACCAGGGTGTTCCGAACGACACAGTCGAGAAGATGCGCGAAGCGCTGAAGGCCGCGGGGAAAACAAGGTCGGAAATAGTTATTTACCCGGATACGCCCCATGCCTTCCACGCTGATTACCGTCCGAGCTACTGCAAGGAACCGGCCGAGGACGGATGGAAGCGTGCGCTGGCGTGGTTCAAGAAGAATCTGGCCTGACGTTTAGGAGTGACGCACGAAGCAGGGCGACCGCGGTTGCCCTGCCGATATCCCACGCGTCTTCGCCGGAGAAACGGCCGGTCTCTCACCCATTTCCTCACTTGCTCTTCGGTATTCGCCCCATTGTGAAGAACTCATCGTTCGGGCGCATCGCGATCATGTTGGCCATCCGGTTCGAGAGCGCGAAGAAGGCGGCGATCGCACCAATATCCCAAGCGTCTTCGTCGGAGAAGCCGTGGGCGCGCAGCGCGGCGAAATCGGCATCGCCGATGGCGCTGCTCTCCAGCGCGACTTTCAGCGCGAACGCGAGCATCGCCTTCTGCCGCGGCGTGATGTCGGCTTTGCGATAGTTCACGGCCACCTGGTCGGCGACTAGCGGATTCTTTGCGTAGATGCGTAGGATCGCACCGTGCGCAACGATGCAATAGAGGCAATCGTTGGCGCCGGAGGTGGCGACGACGATCATCTCCCGCTCGGCTTTGGTCAAGCTGCCTTCCTTTAGCATCAACGCATCGTGGTATGCGAAGAACGCACGGAACTCCTCGGGACGATGCGCGAGCGTGACAAACACATTGGGCACGAATCCGGCTTTTTTCTGAACGTCGAGAAAGCGGGACTGGATGTCCTCCGGCAGATCCGCAAGTTGCGACACCGAGTAGCGCGAGACCGCGCGGGCGCTCATTGGTGGACCCCCTTCGCGCTGTGCGCTGTCCCCCCGAGGGGGAATGAGCGCCTTGGGAGCGGCCCGGCGGCGCTTGTGTGAGCCCCCTTCGCGCTGCGCGCTGTCCCCCCGAGGGGGAGCGAGCGCCTTGGGAGCGGCCCGGCGGCGCTCATTGCGTAGGCGGCACGTAGCCAGCCGGCATTTCGGCGCCGCCTCCGAAGAAATGCTTTTCCATCTGTTCGGCGAGCCACTTGCGTGCTCGGGCGTCAGCCAGGCTTAAGCGATTCTCGTTGACGAGCATGGTCTGCTGGCGCAGCCATTGCTGCCACGCCTCCTTCGACACACTTTCGTAGATGCGCTTGCCGAGTTCGCCGGGGTACGGCGGGAAATCCAGGCCAGGAGCTTCGCGGCCGAGCTTGATGCAGTTGACCATGCGCGCCATGGGGCGCCTCCTCAAAACGATTTGCGGTAAACCAGCGATTTGCGCTGGTAATTGTAGAGCGCCTTCTTCTGCTGCGGGAGATCGGCGACCGTTGCGACGCGAAATCCCCGTTCCAGAAACCAGTGCGACGACTTTGTCGTCAAGACGAAGAGTTCCTGCAACTTGAGTTTGCGTGCGCGTGCCTCGATCTCCTGCAGCAACGCCTCACCGTACCCTTCGCGGCGAAAGTCCGGATGCACGGCCAGCGCGGCGAGCTCGCCCAGGCGTTCTTTCGGAAACGCATAAAGCGCCGCGCAACCGACGATATGGCCGTCGTACTCGGCAACGGCGAAGCGTTCGATCTCACTTTCCAGTCGTTCGCGCGATCGCCGCACGAGCACGCCCTCCGCCTCCAGCGGTTCGATGATCGCGAGGATGCCGCCCACGTCGTCGATCGTCGCATTGCGCAGGTGCGAGAGCGCAGTCGATGCGATCATCGTGCCGACGCCGTCGCGGGTGAAGAGCTCGAGTAGCAGTGCACCATCGTGGTGACGGCTGATCAAGTGCGCACGCTTGACTCCATTGTCGCAGGCGCGAATCGCCGCAGGCAGAAAAAGTCGCACGTCAGCAGAGAGTTTGCCGGACTTGGCGAGCAACGCGCCGGCGTCGTTGGTCGACAGCTCGGTGAGCAACTGGCGGCGGCCGTTGCGCACGCCGTCGGCGTCCAGCAGGAAAATGAGCTTCATCGCCTCGAGCCGCACCGCGACTTGAGTCGCGACCTCCTCGACGGTAAGGTTGAAAATCTCCCCAGTGGGCGAGTAGCCGAGCGGGGAAATCAATACGATATCGCCGTCGTCCAGCCGCTGCTGAATCGCTTCGGTGTCGATGCGCCGCACTTCGCCCGTCAGCTGCATGTCGATGCCGTCGACGACGCCCATGGGCTTCGCCGTGAGGTAATTACCCGACGAAACGCGGTTGCGCGCGCCGGCCATCGGCGAGTTGGCGAGGCCAAGCGATAGCAGCGCCTCGATACGCGCTCGCACCTGGCCTGCGGCCTCGAGCACGCAGTCCATGGCATCGGCGTCCGTGATGCGAACCCCGTGCGCGTACCGGCTCGGAATATGCTGCTGCGCGAGAATGGCCTCGACCTGGGGGCGACAGCCGTGGACCACCACGAGATCGATGCCTAGGCTGTGCAGCAGATTCAAGTCGTGGACAACGTTCAAAAAAGAATCATCGGCGACCACTTCGCCGCCGAATGCAATAACGAAGGTCTTGCCACGAAAGGCGTGTACATACGGCGCCGCGGCCCGGATCCAGTGAACGAACGCGCGCATGGTCGCGGAACGTGCGTCGGGCGTTGCGTCGCGGGCGCGGAGCTTCGGTTTTAACGGCATATTCGCAGTGAAAGTGGCGCGCGATTATAGCGTTGACGAGATGGAAACTACGTGTGACCCGCTGCCGCCAACGCCGTCCACGCGCGTCGGCTATCATTCCGCCAGGAATCGGACTTTCGCACGACGCGTTTTAATGGCTTCACCTCTTCTCGACAATCTCAATCCCGAACAGCTTGCCGCAGTCACGTTGCCGCATGCTTCCGCGCTGATCCTCGCGGGGGCAGGCAGCGGCAAAACCCGTGTGCTGACGACGCGCATCGCGTGGCTTCTCGCAACCGGGCAGGCTGGCACGTTAGCGATTCTTGCCGTGACGTTCACGAACAAAGCGGCGAGGCAAATGTTGACCCGGCTCTCGGCCCTAACGCCGGTCAACACACGGGGAATGTGGGTCGGTACGTTTCACGGGCTGTGCAACCGCATGCTGCGCGCGCATCATCGCGACGCACGTTTGCCGCAGCTATTTCAGATCCTCGATACGCAGGATCAGTTGGCGCTGATCAAGCGTCTCTACAAGGGGCACGACATCGACGACAACCGCTATCCGCTGCGGCAACTGCAATGGTTCATCGCGCAGGCGAAAGAGGAGGGACTGCGGCCGAACATGGTGGAAGCCACCGACGAATTGTCGCGGCGGCAGGTCGAGCATTACGCGCTGTACGAAGCGATGTGCCAGCGCGAGGGTGTGGTCGATTTTGCGGAGCTCCTGTTGCGCAGCTACGAGCTCTTGGCCGAGCACGCGTCGCTGCGCGAACACTATCGCCGGCGTTTTTCGCACTTGCTGGTCGATGAGTTCCAGGATACCAACACGTTGCAGTACCAATGGCTGCGAATGCTTTCCGGACCGCACACCGCCGTGTTCGCCGTGGGCGACGACGATCAGTCGATCTACGCTTTTCGCGGCGCCAAAGTCGCCAACATGCAGCAGTTCGAGCGCGACTTCGGGCGCCCGGACGCGCCAGTCAAATTGATCAAGCTCGAGCAGAACTATCGGTCGCACGGCCACATCCTCGACGCCGCGAATACGCTGATCCGGCATAACCAGGCGCGTTTGGGGAAGAATCTCTGGACGAGCGAGGGCAAGGGCGACCCGATCCGGATTTTCGCGGCGCCGTCGGATCATGATGAGGCAAGGTTCATCGTCGACGTCGTGCAAGGTCTTGCAAGCGACGGCGTAGCGCTCGATGAAGTGGCGCTGCTCTACCGCTCCAACGCGCAATCGCGGGTGCTCGAGCATGCGCTGTTCGGTGCAGGAATTCCGTATCGCGTCTACGGCGGCATGCGCTTTTTCGAACGCGCCGAGGTCAAGCATGCACTTGCGTATCTCCGTCTCGTTGCCGCGCCGACGGACGACAGTGCATTCTTGCGCATCGTGAATTTTCCGCCGCGCGGAATTGGCGCACGCACGCTCGAGCAGTTGCAGGATTTCGCCGGAGAACGGGGGACGGCGCTGTGGGACGCGGCCGGCGCGGGGACGGGGTCCCCAACAATCGCGGGAAGGGCGGGCTCGTTGCTCAAGGCCTTTGTCGGACTGATCGAATCGTTGCGCGCCGCAACCACGTCGTTACCGTTGCCCGCGGCGGTCGAGCATGTGATCGAACACGCGGGACTGCTGGCGCACTACCAGGCCGAAAAAGATGGGCAGGACCGGGTGGAAAATCTGCAGGAACTTATCACGGCCGCGACTGCATTCGTGCGCGAGGCGCAACTTGCAACCGATGCGCCGATGCTCGGCAATCGCGTCAACCCGCTCCTAGCGTCGCCGGACTCGGGTCCGGATGAAGGGGCGACCGACGCGCTGACCGCGTTCCTCGCGCATGCGGCGCTCGAGGCGGGTGAAACGCAGGCAGCGGAAGGCCGGAGCGCGTTGCAGCTCATGACTGTGCATTCGGCGAAAGGTCTCGAGTTCCACACGGTATTCGTGACCGGTTTGGAGGAAGGCTTGTTCCCGCATGAGAATAGCCTGTTGACCGCCGACGGGCTGGAGGAGGAGCGGCGTCTCATGTACGTCGCCATCACGCGTGCGCGGCGGAGGCTGTATCTCACGCAAGCGCAAAGCCGCATGCTGCACGGCCAGACGCGCTACAACATTCCGTCGCGGTTCCTGGCCGAATTGCCACAGGAAATGCTGCAATGGCTATCGCCGTTCCGCCGGCGCTCGCAGGAGACTGATGATGCGCATTGGGATCGCGTGACCAAGGCGCCGCAAGCAACAAAACCCGCACCCTCGTGGCGCATCGGGCAGAGCGTGCGCCACGCCAAGTTCGGGCTCGGCGTCATCATCGATGCGGAGGGCCGCGGCGCAGACGCCCGCGTCCATGTGAATTTTCGCGACGGTGGCATGAAGTGGCTGGCGCTCGATTACGCCAAGCTCGAAGCCGCGTGATTCGCGGGATCAAGGTGCCGCGTCGGTGGCTGCTGAACGCGAAGTCAGAGGCGTAAGTGTCTCGCCCGCATGGAATACGTCACGGTAGCTGACAAAATCGGAAATGTGCAGCGTGGCGGTGAAAAATAGCAGATAAGGAAGCAACAACGCCGGCACCAGCACCGTGGCGACTGGTGGCGGCAGAATCAGGATGACGACTCCCAGAAACAGCCCCGGCAGCACGCCGCCAAAAAGGAACACGGTGAGCGCGTATGCGATCAGCGGCTTCCAGTTAGCGAGTGATGCTTTAAGGCTTGCCGCCAACGCAGCGCCCGGTTTCGCATCCTGAAACACGACGAGCGCCGGTGCCCACCAGGTGGCCATCAGCACCGGCGTCATCAGCAATGCGGAAAACAGGAGCCCGCGCTGGAGGACGGAATCGGCGAATGCCGCAGCGATTTCCTCGTCGCTCATCCGCGCGTCCGACGTCACGAACGCGACGAGCTTGCCGCCGTCTACGAGAGCCGAGCCGTACATCGCGATCGTCGCACCCACCAGGAAGAAGACGCCAATGGGCAACAGCGCGACGAGATTCGCGCGAAAGCCCTGAAATAATTGGCCGAACGAAGGTGTGCCGCCGCGCTCTTGCGTCCATGCGGCGGCCAGCAGGCCCACGGCAAAGATGGGTTTGGCGATCGACAACAGCACTGGCCCTAGGAATGGAACCAGGCGAACCAGAATCATAAGTACGAAATATGCGAGCAGCAACACGGTCCAGGACAGCCGCGCGCGCATGAACATCGCGAACGCGCGGCGCAGCCACACGCTCCCTTGCCGCGCATCGTAGCGCGTGAACAGGAAATCGCTGGGGACATCTTTCATAAAGACGAACCCACAGAGCGTTCAGGAAGGCGCGCCGGCTTGCCCGCGCGATCGCGCAGGATGCGTTCGAAGTGCGCGGGGTCGTGCGCGTGCGTCAGCTCACCCAGGCGCGGCAAATACAGATCGTATAGCCGCGACAGCCAGAAGCGCAGCGCCGCGGCGCGCGACAATGCAGGCCACGCGGCGCGCTCGTCGGCGGTGAGCGCGCGAACGCTTTCGTAGGCGTTGACCATGGCCGCTACGCACGCGGGATCGACCGCGCCCGCTCCGTCGGGCACGCACCAATCGTTGACCGTGATTGCGAGATCATAGGCAAAGTAGTCGGTCGCCGCGAAACCGAAGTCGATGATACCGGCGACGCGGTCGCCGGCGAAGAGCACGTTATCGGCAAAGAGATCGCCATGAATCGCCCCGCGCGGCAGCTTTCCTCGCCCGAAACCGGTTTGAAACTTGAGCTCGCGTTCGAGCAGGACCGCCTGCGCCGGGCTCAAAAATGAGCGTACGGCGCGCGCGGCCTGCCGCCACCACGCCGGTCCGCGCCGGTTGGTGAGCCGCATCCGGTAGGACTGCGACGCAACGTGCAGAAGCGCCAGCGCATCGCCGACCGCCGCGCATTGCGCAGCCGTCGGGCCAGCGGACGGAGCGCCGTCGATGCGCTCCACCAGTCCCGCAGGTTTGCCGTTCAACACCGAGAACAGCGCGCCGGTGCGATCGGGTACCGGCGCCGGAACCGCGACTTTTGCCTTGGCGAGATGCGCCATGAGGTTCAAATAGAAAGGAAGCTCCGTCGCCGGCAGGCGCTCGAACAACGTCAGCACGTAACGGCCATTGCCCGTCGTGACGAAATAATTCGTGTTCTCGATGCCGGCGGCAATGGGCGCCAGTTCCGCCAATCCACCCACTGTATAGCGGGCAAGCCAAGCGTCCAACTCTCCGGTGGTTACTGTCGTGTAAACAGACATGCTCAAGTTCCGGTGCGATCAACTCCAATCGCACCAGAGTTCGAGTACTCGAATGGAGGCCAGCCGCGCTATACGCGGCGACCGAGGCAAGGCTGCATCGAGGTACCCAGCGTTTTGGTTTTATCGGGCTTTCTCACCACGAGAACAGGAGCCACATCGGCACCTTGAGTCCCGACGGCAGCGAATCGTAGCGGATATACGTCTGGCCGTTGGTGTCAGGCACGAGGAAGTAGGATCGCCCGGTGAGCGGGGTCACCCGGAGATAGCGCAATTCGCCATTGATGCGGACCTCTTCGACCGTTTCGGTTTCCCGCCGGATAATCGTGACCTGTGGCTCTAGCTCCGGATCGCTAGCGAGGTCAGGTAACGGCGGCGGTAAGGTCGGCGGCGGGAGTTTCGGCGGCGTTGCGGGTTGCGCGAAGGTCATGCTCGCATGCACGAGCATCGCGGCGAACAACGCGGATGCGAATTTGACGCGAGATGAACCGCTCGACATCGTTTCATTCTATCAAGCCGCGCACCGGCGCGGTGTCATCCGGACTCCTACAGGTTGAGCATTTTTTCGCGTTCGGCGCGCGTCGGCTGGAAACCTCGGCCCTCATAGAACTTGAAGATCGCCTCGACAATCGCCGCGGGCTCTTCGATGATCTGAACCAAGTTCATATCGAGCGCCCCGATCATGCCTTCGCCGACCAGCTTGTCTTCGAGCCAGTCGAGGAGACCTTTCCAGAAATCGCCCCCGACCAGGATGATCGGAATCTTGCGGCTCTTGCCGGTCTGCACGAGCGTCAATACTTCCGTCAGCTCGTCGAGCGTGCCGAAGCCACCAGGCAAAATCACATAGGCGGAGGCCAGGCGTACGAACATCATCTTGCGCGCGAAAAAATAGCGAAAATCAATCGAGACGTCCTGGAACTCGTTGCCGCCTTGCTCGAAGGGCAGCATGATATTGAGTCCAATGGCGGGAGACGCGCCCCGATGCGCGCCTTTGTTCGCAGCTTCCATCAACCCCGGGCCGCCGCCCGAGATGACCGCGAACCCCGCGTCGGACAATAGGCGCGCAATGCTTTCGGCTTTGTCGAAGTAGGCGTGCCCGGGCTTCATGCGAGCGGAGCCGAACATGCTGACCGCGGGTCGCACGCCGGCGAGGCGCTCGGTCGCGATAGCGAACTCTGCCATAATCCCCAGCACCCGCCACGCTTCCTGACCGTTGGTCGTGTACAGCGCCTGGGGATCAATGAGTTCCGGAATTTTGTGGGTTTGACGCATGCCGACACTCGTGCTGGTGGACGGGTCTTCGTACCTGTATCGCGCGTTTCACGCACTGCCCGATCTGCGCACGTCGAAAGCCGAGCCAACGGGCGCGCTGCGCGGGGTACTCTCGATGTTGCGCCGAATGGTGACGGACGGCAAGCCGGATTACTTCGCCGTCGTGTTCGACGCGCCGGGCAAAACATTTCGCAACGATTGGTTCGGCGACTACAAAGCCAACCGGCCGGCGATGCCCGACGATCTTGCGGCGCAGATCGAGCCGCTGCATGAACTGGTGCGAGCGCACGGCTGGCCGCTGCTGATGATCCAAGGAGTGGAGGCCGATGACGTCATCGGCACGCTCGCGCTGCAGGCTGCTGCGCAGGGCATCGACACGATCGTCTCGACATCCGACAAGGATCTCGCGCAACTGGTCGGCCCGCGCATCACGCTCGTCAATACGATGAGCAACGAGATCCTCCATGAGGCGGGCGTGCTCGCGAAGTTTGGCGTGCGCGCGGATCAGATCCTGGACCTGCTGGCATTGACAGGTGACGCGGTCGACAACGTGCCGGGAGTGCCCAAGGTCGGCGCCAAGACCGCCGCGAAATGGCTGACGCAGTACGGGACTCTCGACAACCTGATCGCGCATGCAGACGAAATTCCCGGCGTCGTTGGCCAACATCTGCGCGCGACTTTGGCCTGGCTACCGCAGGGCAGAAAGATACTCACGGTCAAGGCGGATTGCGAGTTGCCGATGCGCCCGTCGGATTTGCAGATAACGCCCGCCGACGTAACCGCTCTGCGTTCGTTGTATGAGCGCTTCGAATTCAAGGCCTGGTTGCCTGCGTTGAATGTCGCGGATTCTCGCGCTACCGATGTCGCCGACACGATCGCGCGACGCGCCGCGAAGGACCAGGATGGACACCGTTGGAGTGACCACGCCGCAGAGGCGTCACATGAGATCGTGGCCGGCCCCCCGCTCGAAAAGCATTACGAAACTGTGCTCGATGACGCGGCGCTTGACCGTTGGCTCGTCGCCATCGATCGCGCGGAGATCGTGTCGTTCGATGCGGAGACGACGAGCCTCGATCCGCTCGCGGCGAAGATCGTCGGCATTTCGCTCGCGACGGAACCAGGGCGCGCCTGCTATATCCCGATGGCGCACCGGTATGCCGGCGCGCCGACGCAGCTCGATTGCGACACGACACTTGCCCGACTCGCCCCCTGGCTCGCCGACGCGACGAAGAAGAAGTTGGGACAGAATCTGAAATACGACCAGCACGCGCTTGCCAATCACGGGGTCTCGCTCGGCGGCGTGGCTCACGACACGCTACTCCAGTCATACATCATCGAGTCGCACAAGCCGCACGACATGGATAGCCTGGCGAGCCGGCATTTGAACGCGAAGACGATCACCTACGACGAGGTCACGGGGAAGGGTGCGGCGCGTATTCCCTTTGATCAAGTCGCGCTCGACCGCGCGACTGAGTACGCGGCGGAGGATGCCGACGTCACGCTGCGGTTGCACCACGTGTTGTTTCCGGCGATCGCGGCCGATGCTAAGCTCGAGCGCGTCTATCGCGACATTGAGATGCCGGTGCGCGACGTGCTGTTCCGCATGGAGCGCAATGGCGTCCTAGTCGATGCGCAGTTACTGGTACAGCAAAGCCGCACGCTAGGCGAACGGATGATGGCGCTGGAGGCAGAGGCACATCGGCTCGCGGGACAACCGTTCAACCTCGGCTCGCCCAAGCAAATCTGCGAGATTTTGTTCCAGCGGATGGGCCTGCCAGTGCTCAAGAAGACCGCAACGGGCGTCCCTTCCACCGATGAAGACGTCCTGCAGGAGCTGGCCGCTAATTACCCGTTGCCCAAAGTGCTGCTGGAGCATCGCGCGCTCTCGAAGCTCAAGTCGACATATACCGACAAACTGCCGCTCATGGTGAATGCGCGGACGGGCCGCGTGCATACCACCTTGTCGCAAGCCACCGCCGTCACTGGGCGGCTCGCATCGACCGACCCCAATCTGCAGAACATTCCCATTCGCACGGCAGACGGACGCCGGATTCGGGAAGCGTTCATCGCGCCGCCGGATCATGTCATCGTGTCGGCGGATTATTCGCAGATCGAACTGCGGATCATGGCGCATTTGTCCGAAGACCCGGCGTTGGCGCACGCATTCATGCAGGGGCTGGACATTCACCGCGCAACGGCCGCCGAGATCTTCAGCGTTGCGGCCGCGGACGTGACGGCCGAGCAGCGGCGCTACATCAAAGCCGTCAACTTCGGATTGATGTATGGGATGGGAGCGTTTGGTCTCGCGCAGCAGCTCGGTATCGAACGTGGCGCGGCGCAGCAGTTCATCGAACGCTACTTCGCGCGCTATCCCGGAGTGGCGCAGTACATGCAGCGCACGCGCGAAAGCGCGCGTGAGCACGGTTACGTCGAGACCGTCTTCGGACGAAGACTATGGTTGACCGACATCAAGGCGGCCAGCGGTCCGCGCCGCGCAGGCGCCGAGCGGGCGGCGATCAATGCACCGATGCAAGGGACCGCCGCCGATTTAATCAAGCTCGCGATGATTTCCGTGCAGCGCTGGCTCGATCGCGAAAGGCTGGCGAGCAAGCTCGTGTTGCAGGTGCATGACGAGCTGGTATTGGAAGTTCCGAGCGTGGAGCTGCCGCGCATTACGCGCGAGTTGCCGGACTTGATGACCGGGGTCGCTGCGCTACGCACTCCGCTCGTGGTCGATGTGGGAGTGGGCGCCAACTGGGACGAAGCGCATTAGCGGCTCACGCCGCGGGTGCTTCGGTGCCGCCGAGCGTATCGGCAAAGCCGGCGTAAATCGAACCATACACAATGGGTCCGACGATGAGCGCTGCGGAAACGACGAGGATCACCAGCAGTGCGAAGCTGATCATGCCGCCCGTCACCCAGTCGCCCGAGCCGAACCCCAACGCCAATGGCAAGGCCGCGACTATCAGGATGCCGATTCCGAGGGCGATAGCTACGAGTCCGTAGACGGCGAACGCCCCCAAGTTTCGCCAGCATGCGATGAACGAGAGCTTCAGTGCCGTTAGCGCCGATTGGCCTTCCAACACAACCAGCGCTGGAGCAAACCAGTTGAGCATGGTCAGGATCACCAGCGCGGTGAGCGAGACAAGCATCGCAAGCGCGCCACCGATGCCAATGGCCGGCAGCATCGCCAAGGCCGTCGAAGGATCGCCGCGCATGATCCGACCCCAGTCGCCATAACCGGTGAGGCCTGCGGCCCCAGCGAATACCGTGATCGCGCCCAATGTCAGCACGATGACGAACGCCGCATTCAGAAGGCCGATCGTGAACAGCGGATAGAAGCGCGCGCCCTTGAAGCCCTCGAAGAGATGACCAACTCGCAATCGTTCTCCGCGGGCGATCGCGGCGCATCCGAGCATCAGCCCGCCGCCGAATGTCGGTGTAAGAATCGATTGCACGATCGATGCGACGTCGATCTTCGGCGTCTACAATACCAACATGCCCAGAATTAAAACGACCAATTGAATAACGACGATACCGATCCACGTTCCCGGTTGCGCCCAGAAGATGCGCCATCCGCTCGTCCACCAGCGCGCGCCGTTGCCCGCCTTGGCGGCACGCGGAAGAACCTGCGAGATTGCCGCCGATGACGCAATCGGCGGCGGTGATGGGATAACCAATGGCACCTATACGGTATCGTTTGCTGACGTTGTGGTTGCGGTCGCAACGAGAGGCGCAGGGCGGATGCTTGCAGAATCACCGTGCGACGGCAATTACACGTTTGCGCGAACTCCTGCGCGGCTAACCGCTAGTTTAGCGCGCGCTGCACGTCGATCATGTCGCGGACGCGCGAATCCAGTTCGTGCGGGGCATCCGCGCGAATGAACCAGCGGAGACGCAGCGTGTTACCGACAACTTGGAAACCGAAGTCGGCCAGCAGATGCTGCAATTGATGAACGTAGCGCGACCCGCGCTGAACGCGGACGATATGGGTCTTCTGTCCGGGCGGCGTCGCAAACAATGCCGCCAGTAGCGCGCGCCCATGTCCGCCGCCGCGCGTCGACAGGTCAAGTCCCGCCAGCCATAGTTCGTAACCATCGATATCCAGCGCGCGAAATAAGCCGAAACCGACCGGTGGCGCGCTGCTGTTGCGGTTGTCCGACCAATACACGTAGCCGGGCACTGCAACAGTGGAAAGCTTGCCTTCGTGCGACTCTTCGACGAAGTAGCCCGTCACCAGCGCGCGCTTCAACTTGGCAAAGAAGTCGCTGGCTTCGGGAGTATCGCCAGCGAGATCACGATCGAAGCTGCCGTCGGCGGCGCCTTGCCGAATCAGCGCTCGCAACAGAGCCAGGTGACCGACGTGTGCGGGTTGCAACATGGCGTCAACTTAACGCCCCTGGCGTTATGCGGGTGGATCGGCTTACAAACGGCTTCACGTGAGCCGTGAGCGGCGGCGCAATTCTGGGCCTGCCTCAATCGCCCGGGACCGCACGAATCCTGACGCCCCAGGGTGCGCTGCTGATTGGTAGGTCCAATTTTAGCCAAACCCGTACTTGAACCTTAGGCATTGTTCAGTTATTATTAGCACTCGCCGCGGTTGAGTGCTAATAATCTCCGGGTGACAGCAGCCGCCGGCAGCAACGGCGGCTGGACGGCTCCTGTGCCAACGGCGGCTAATCTCCGTAACCTACTGTTTTCGTTAAAATTTAATATAGGAGTGAGGACTAACATGAAACTGCGACCTCTGCACGATCGCGTGATCGTTAAGCGGCTCGAAGAAGAGCGCAAATCTGCCGGCGGCATTGTAATTCCCGACACCGCGGCGGAAAAGCCGTCGATGGGCGAGGTGGTCTCGGCCGGACCGGGCAAGACCGATGACAACGGCAAGCTGCAGCCGATGGGTGTCAAAGCCGGCAACAAGGTTCTCTTCGGCAAGTATTCAGGCCAGGAATTCAAGATGGAAGGGCAGGACCTCCTGCACATGCGCGAAGACGACATCATCGGCATTGTCGACTGACCGTTACTTCCCACGAACAGCACCAGGAGAACAAAATCATGGCAGCCAAAGACGTACGCTTCGGCGAGAACGTCCGCAATAAGATGGTGAACGGGGTGAACATTCTCTCGAACGCCGTCAAGATCACGCTTGGCCCCAAGGGCCGCAACGTCGTGCTCGAGCGCAGCTTCGGCGCGCCGACGATTACGAAGGACGGCGTGTCGGTCGCAAAGGAAATCGAGCTCAAGGACAGGTTCGAAAACATGGGCGCGCAGATGGTGAAGGAAGTCGCGTCCAAGACCTCCGACGTGGCTGGTGACGGCACGACGACGGCAACAGTGCTGGCGCAATCGATCATCGCCGAAGGCATGAAGTATGTTGCCGCCGGCATGAACCCGATGGACTTGAAGCGCGGAATCGACAAGGCGGTGATTGCCGTCGTCGAAGAGCTCAAAAAAATCAGCAAGCCGTGCAGCACCAGCAAGGAAATCGCGCAGGTCGGCGCAATCTCGGCCAACGCGGACGAGGCGA
The DNA here is from genome assembly GCA_037719965.1 of Casimicrobiaceae bacterium. Lineage (GTDB taxonomy): Bacteria > Pseudomonadota > Gammaproteobacteria > Burkholderiales > Casimicrobiaceae > VBCG01. The sequence goes on from JBBJMT010000003.1 coordinate 113,107, forward strand.
TCGGCAAGACCATCGCCGAGGCGATGGACAAGGTCGGCAAGGAAGGCGTGATCACGGTCGAGGACGGCAAGGGACTCGAGAACGAACTCGAGCTGGTCGAGGGCATGCAGTTCGACCGCGGCTACATCTCGCCGTACTTCATCAACAATCCGGACAAGCAGGTTTCGATGCTTGAGGATCCATACATCCTGCTGCACGACAAGAAGATCTCCAACATCCGTGATCTGCTGCCGCTGCTCGAGCAGGTTGCCAAGGCCGGCAAGCCGCTCTTGATCATCGCCGAAGACGTCGACGGCGAAGCACTGGCGACGCTGGTGGTCAACAACATCCGCGGCATCCTGAAGACGACCGCCGTCAAGGCGCCGGGCTTTGGCGATCGCCGCAAGGCCATGCTCGAAGACATCGCGATCCTGACCGGCGGTACGGTGATCGCGGAAGAGTTGGGTTTAAAGCTCGAGAATGCACAGCTGAAGGACCTGGGGCGCGCGAAGCGGATCGAAGTCGGCAAGGAAGACACGACCATCATCGACGGCGCCGGTGAAAAAGCCTCGATCGAAGCGCGGGTGAAGAACGTCCGCAAACAGGTCGAAGATGCGACGTCGGATTACGACAAGGAAAAGCTGCAGGAGCGCGTCGCCAAGCTAGCCGGCGGCGTAGCCTTGGTCAAGGTCGGTGCTGCGACGGAAATGGAAATGAAGGAAAAGAAGGCGCGCGTCGAGGATGCCTTGCACGCAACGCGTGCGGCGGTCGAGGAAGGCATCGTCGCCGGTGGTGGCGTTGCGTACCTTCGCGCCCGCGCGAACATCAAGGGCTTGAAGGGCGCGAACCCAGACCAGGATGCCGGCATCAAGATCGTGCTGCGCGCTCTGGAAGAGCCGATGCGCCAGATCGTCGCCAACTCCGGCGACGAGCCGTCGGTCGTCGTCAACAAGGTGGTCGAAGGCAAAGGCAACTATGGCTTCAACGCGCAGACCGGCGACTACGGCGACATGGTCGAAATGGGTGTGCTCGATCCGACCAAGGTTGCGCGTTTCGCGTTGCAAAACGCGGCGTCCGTTGCTGGATTGATGCTGACGACCGATGCGATGGTTGCCGAGAGTCCCAAGGACGACAAGCCGATGGGCGGTGGTGGTGGCGGCGGCGGGATGGGTGGCATGGGTGGCATGGGCGACATGGATATGTGACGCAGTATCCAGGAGCGGGCCGTCGCAAGACGGTCACTCCGGATTTCGGACCTCGCGTGCGACCAGCACGTGATGCTACGGAGTCGTTGCAAGTCTTGAAACAAAAGGCCCGGTTCGTCCGGGCCTTTGTTTTAGGTGCGCCGGCAGGGCGGGTGGCACCCGGGTCGGATCGATACCAGCGCTAAAGCGAAATTCTATCCGCTTCCGGTCTAGCCCGCTTTCATCGAAGTGTCGCGGGACGCGACGCCCGCGAACGTCAGGTTTGGGACCGCCACGCTCTTCGCAGCGTCGCCGGCGAGGCGCATTCTGCGCCACGGCATGAGGGCAAGCTCCACTAGTATCGTTATCGGCCCCGCGATCCAGCGCGTGCGAGCGGGCGCGGCCACGAATTTCCCGTTTAAGAACTCTTCCCCCTTGCGCATTTCGTTATAGGACTGCAGAGAGGACGAACTGCGCACCTCGACGTCGTCGATCCCGTGTCCCTGCCAACGTTGCGGCTCCTCTTTCATTCAGGCGGTCGGCGTCGTCCCGGGAGCGCTGCGAATAACGACCGTCGCGGTATCCGACGAGCTCATGCGCACTCATATAGGCAACACGCAATTCCGGCTACGCGTATTCCGCAACATCGAACAAAGGCTGGTCCAGGGAACGATCAAAAAGTTATAGACTACAATGGATTATCCGGTATATTTACGACACCACAACGTCTATGCCTCGGTCATAAAGCGCGCCGGTACGCGGAGCCGAAGCTCTAGGGGAATCGGCTTTAAATGACTTCCGGAATTCTCTTTGCGCTGGCGATCGCCGCCCTGGTGATTGCGGTGATTGTAGGCCTGATGCGGCGCAGTCGCTCGGGCGCATCGAAGGCGCGCGGCATCACCGATACGCCCAGTACGGTGGCGCAATGGACCGAGGGCGAGACGACGCGTCTATTGTCCTCCGCCGAGCTGCCAGGACTCTACCTGTTGCGTCCGCGCTTTCTCACCAAAGCTGACAACGTCGTGTTCCTGCTGCTCAAAGCCGCCTTTCCGCGCCATGAAATATTCGCCCGCATCAGGCTCGCCGATGTGTTGCAAGTGAAGATTGGGCCGCACGGGATGGAGCGGTTGCGTGCGTTTCACAAGATAGCGAACCAGCATGTGGGATTCGTCGTGTGCGATCGCGATATGACGATCGTCGCGATCGTCGATTCGAAGGAACCCGATCAGATCATCAATCCGCGCGACCAGAAACTCGAGATGATCAAGCAGCGTTGCCTGCAAGCGGCGCAGGTCAAGTACTTGTGCGTGTATCCACCGCAGATGCCGCGCTACCGCGAGTTGCGCGCGCAGATACTCGGGTCTGCCGCCGATCTCGTAGGATGAGCGCGCAGCGCGAGCGCAGTTCCTGCAACGATCAAGGCGCCGCCGCCGGCCATCTCCGGCGTGAGCGGTTCGCCAAGAAAGATGACTCCCCACGCGACGCCGAATAGCGGAATGAGAAATGTGACAGTGAGCGCACGCGACGGTCCGATGTCCGCGATCAGTTTGAAATAAATGAGATAAGCAACCGCGGTCGATCCCAGGGCGAGGGCGACGACGTTCGCGGCGACGAGAGGGGTCACCGGTCCCGGCACCGGCGTGAACGGCAACGCCGGCGCGAGCACGATCGCCGCCGCAAGCTGGCTGCCGCAGGCGAGCGCCATGCTCGAAACACCCTGCATGCGGCGCTTGACGTAGACACCGCCCAAGCCATAGCAGAGCGACGCGACCAGGCAAGCAGCGATGGCCAGCACTACCGGTCGCGACAGCGAGTCCAAGTGCCCGCCGACCAATACAACCACCCCGGCGAAACCGACGAACATACCGCCAAGCTTGTTCGTGGAAAGCGGCTCGGCCAGCCAGATCGCCGCTGCGGCCGCTCCGAAAAACGGGCTCGTCGCATTCAGGATCGCCGCCGTGGACGCCGTCACGTATTGCTCGGCGAAACAAAACAGCGAAAACGGCAATGCGGAATTGAGCGTTCCGATCACCAGTAAGTCGCGCCACCGGGCCCTGATGTCGCGTGCCGGCACTCGCGCCAGTGCAATCGCGAGTAGCACAACGGCGGCGAGCGAAACGCGCGCGAATGCGAGCGGCACGGCCCCAGAGCAGGCACCGCGTAGCGCATGAAGGCGAAGGAGCCACCCCACAACGCAGCGAGCGTCGCCAGCAATAAGAACGAACGGAAGGGCATCGCTCGGAAGGGATCAACTCACGCCGCCGCGCTGGGCGATGGCACGTCGATCAACAGGAGTCAGCCGTTATCGACCGCTCGAGATCGAGCAGCTTCTGTTTACGCCACAAGCCGCCCCCATAGCCGGTCAACGCACCGCCGGCGCCGATAACCCGATGACAGGGCACGATGATCGACAACCGGTTGTCGCCGTTCGCGCGGCCCACAGCGCGCACGGCCGCGGGCTGCCCGATCTTGACTGCAAGCTCGCAATACGAGCAAGTCGTGCGCGGACGAATATTCTGAAGCGCGCGCCACACGGCGAGTTGAAATGGCGATCCGGTCAGGACGACCGGCGTGTTGAACATCAAGCGCGTACCTTGAAAATATTCGTCGAGTTCGCGCACGATCTGCGTGAGGACCGGATGTTCGCCGGGCAGCACCCGCGCCCGTAGCCGTCGCTGCAGAAGCGTAAGCGACTGTTCCAGACCGCGCCGGTCGACGAAATCGAGTAGATGCAGTCCGCGATCATCGGCAAGCGCCAGCATCGCGCCGAGCGGCGTTTCCAGCCATTTGGCGTGCAGCACGCCCAAACTGCCCGCCTGTGACGGCGGCGTGCCGACAATGCGCGCGAATGCTTCGCGGAAACCGCTACCGGATGCGAAGCCCTGGTCAAGTTGCGAGTCGAGCACGGTTTTGCCCTTTCGGATATCGGAAAGCGCGACGCCCATTCGTCGCGCACGGTGATACGCTTGGAACGTCATGCCGCAATAGCGTTTGAATTGGCGGCGGGCGGTCGATGGATCGATGCCGCGCTCGACGAGTTCGGCGTCACGGTGGCGCCGACCGGGCTCGCGTTCCACCGCAGCGAGCAACTGTTCGACGAGAGGCGGCGGTTTGCGGCCGTGGTCGAGCGGCCGGCATTTGCGGCACGGCCGAAAACCCGCGTGGAGTGCGTCGCTCGGCGCGGCGAAGAATTCGATGTTTTCGCGGTTGGGAGTGCGCGCACGGCACGTGGGTCGGCAGAAAATGCCCGTCGTACGCACGCCTAGCCAGAATACGCCCTCGTACGTCGGATCGTGGCGCAGCAAAGCGCTGTACATCGTCGCCGGGGTCGGGAGCTTTGCCATGCCTGCATTCTAACGAGGCCCGTTGCCGCGCGCCGCCGGAAATCGGGCAGGGAATTCCACTGACTACCGGTGCCCAAATCGGCAGAGTGGTAACCGAGCCGCCGATCACGACACTCGCGTCTTAAGAATTGGGAGGTAGCGTGCGGTTCACGCGATATTGTCGTCGACGGCCAAGATTCTGCTCAGCGACAGATCAGACACTGAAATCGGTCAGCAGAGAAATACTTCCATAGCGTTGCGCCTTACCGTAATAGTGCTGGTCGGCGGTCACCAGCACCGCGTCGACCATTTCCTCGATGTCCGTCTCGGTTCCTGATGTGCGCAAGCGCACCGGCGTCACCCGCTTCCGATAATTCTGGTGTAGAGATCGCGATCGATGTTGCCGCCGCAGAAAATCACCGCCATGCGCCGGTTGGCACGCCCCGGCGCTTTGAGCAGTGCAGCAAGCGGCGCGGCGCCCGCCCCCTCGGCCAACTGGTGCACGTCATCGTAATAAGCGCGGATCGCCGCTTCGACTTCGGCGTCGGTGACTTCGACGACATTGTGCGCGCCGCGCCAGATGATCTCGAGCGCTGCCGGAACGGGGACGCGGACGGCCATGCCGTCGGCCACGGTGATTGCGGTTGCCGTTGCGATGGGCTGCCGGGCGCGAAAGGACTGCGCGTAAGCATCGGCGGCGGTGGAAACGACGCCGACGATCTTAGTTGTGAGGTTGAGCGCATCGCGCGCGCTGATGAGGCCGCAGATTCCGGAGCCACAACCGATCGGTACGAACACCGTGTCGATATCCGCCACCGCGCGGAACAGCTCCAGCGCATAGGTGCCGACGCCGGCGACCAATTCGCGCTCGAACGGGCCGATAAACCGCAAGCCGCGCTCCTGCGCGAGCACTGCGGCGTGCTCGCGCGCAGCGTCGAAGTCGCGACCATGTTCGATTAAGTCGGCGCCGAATTCGCGCATCGCGGCGTTCTTGTCGCGCGAGTTACCGTGCGGCACGACGATCGTGCATTTAACACCGTGCCGGCGCGCCGCGAACGCGAGGCTCATGCCATGATTGCCGCGCGTCGCGCTGATGATGCCGCGCAGCTCGGGTTCCCGCCCAGCGATTTGCGCGACCAGGTTGAGCCCGCCGCGCACCTTGAAGGCGCCCGTCGGCGTGTGGTTCTCATGCTTTACCCACACTTCGCACCCGGCACGCCGCGCGAGCAGCGGCCATGCATATTGTGGCGTCGGCGACATCGCCGCGTACACGTTGCGCGTGGCGGCTTCGAGGTCGGCCAGAGGAATCATTTGAGCGGCGAGAAGGGGGCCGCGAGGAAGATCGAACTCCGCATTGTCAGCAGATGGTCCTGCCCTCCTTTGGGCGGCCATACTCCGGCCGCGACGGCAGCGGTGCGAATACGTTGGCGTTCGTTCAAGCTCTGGTAAGGCCAGGCGTGCATGAAGCGCGGAGCGCCTTCTACGGCGTACATCGCGATGGCAAGCGGCGAAAACTTGATGCGGGCCGGGATCGCTGCGCGCCAAGCCTCCAGCATGGGTGCTAGGGCCGATGGTCGCAGCGTGTATGCCCGAACTTCGTAGAACGGACCAGCGTCGCCGGGGGCGAGCGGCGGCAGAAACGGAAAGGGCGTGAACGAGTCGACCGCCAAGTCGACGACGAACTCGCCGATGCCGAAAGGATTCCCCGCGAGGGCCATCCGCCCGCGCTCGGCGATGAGCTCGGCGTCGCTTGCGAACTCACGGATCACCATGATCTGGTTGAGCGCGCCGATGTCCGAATACCAGCAGGCGCACAGTTTGCCGTTGGCTCCCGCTGCAAGATAGTCGCCGATTTTTGGCAGCAGCCTTGACGTGGCGCCGACCGGAATGGTGATCGTTGCGACTTCATAGCGATGCATACGAACTCTCCCGGTGTAACGCAAATCAGCGCGTCGCATCCATTTCGTTGAACACGTCCTGCGCGATGAGAAAGGCGGTGTTCGCGGCGGGCACGCCGCAATAGACTGCGCACTGCAACAGCACCTCCTTGATCTCATCGCGCGTGACGCCGTTGGTGACGGCGGCGCGAATGTGCATGCGCAATTCATCGCTACGATTGAGCGCGATCATCAGCCCCAGCGTGATCAAGCTGCGCGTGTGGCGGGGCAGGCGGGGCCGCGTCCAAATCTCGCCCCACGCGTAACGGGTAATGAGATCCTGAAACTCGTCGTTGAAGGCGTTCTTGGTTTTCAAGGTCCGATCGACGTGCGCATCGCCCAGCACCTCGCGGCGTACCTTCATTCCCGCTTCGTAACGGTCGCGTTCGTCCACATCGATCTCCTGGCAAGAGGCTACTCGGCCGCGCCTAATAGGCGCTAGGGTTGAGGGCCGCAAGGCGTCTATAGAAAATTCAGCAACGCAGCCGTGAAATCGCGCCCGGCTTCGATGTTGGACAGATGCGCAGCCGGTAGTTCGACGTAGCGCGCGCCCGCGATGTGGTCGGCAATAAAACGGCCATCCGCCGGAGGTGTTGCCGGGTCATGCGTACCCGCGATCACCAAGGTCGGCGCGCTGATGCCGGCAATCGCTTCGCGCTGATCCATATCGCGTATCGCGGCGCAACATGCGATGTAGCCATCGGCGGGCGTGGCCAGCACCATTTGCCGGACCGACGCCGCGATGTCCGGCGATCGCGCGAGAAAGTCTGGCGTAAACCAGCGCGCGAGCACGGGCGCCACGATCGCTTCCATGCCGCCGCCTCGAACCTGGTCGATCCGCCCGTTCCAGAGGTCGGCTGGGGGCATGTGCGCAGCGGTGTTGCACAGTGCAAGGCGAGAGAGGCGGGTCGGAGCATGGATCGCCAGCCACATGCCAGTCATGCCGCCCAGCGACAACCCGCAGAAATGCGCGCGGTCGATGCCAAGGCGATCGAGAAGAGCGACGACGTCACGCCCCAAGCGCTCGATTGAATACGGGCCTGGCGTCACGGATGATTCGCCGTGGCCGCGGGTGTCGTAGCGCAGCACGCGAAAGCCGCGGGTGAGCTCCCCCATTTGCGGCTCCCACATCGATAGATTTGTGCCGAGCGAATTCGACAGCACGAGGACGGGCGTATTGGTCCCGCCATCCAGGCGATAGCGAAGCCTGCCACCATCGACGTCGACAAAATATGCCGTCATGCTCGATGTGCGGCCAGCACGCGCGCGATCAACGCCTTCGCCTGCCCGGTGTAATTGCGTGGATCGAGCAGCCGATCGAGATCGGCGGAGGTCAGATGTGCCCGTACGTCCGGGTCGGCATCGAGGACATCACGCAGCGGCTTCTTCTGTTCGACGCTCAAGCGACTGGCGCGCTCGACGATCTCGTGCGCATGCTGTTTGCCCATTCCTCGGGCGAGCGCCATCGCTACGGCTTCCGCGAGAACGAGCCCGCCCGTAAGCTCGAGATTGTGCGTCATGCGCGCCGCATCGATTTCGAGACCTTCAATCGTCTGCACGGTGTGTGCGAGCGCGCCCGCCGCCAGCAGGCAGATCTCTGGCAATGTTTCCCATTCGGCGTGCCACCCGCCGAGTCCGCGCTCATGCTCCTGCACCATCGCCGAAAGCATTGTTGCAACGAGCCCTGGCACCCGCGTCGCGGTGGCGAGCACGGCCGCGGCGCTAATCGGATTGCGCTTGTGCGGCATCGTCGACGACCCGCCGCGTCCGGGCTTGGCAGGTTCGAACGCTTCGGCCACCTCGGTTTGCATGAGCAACGACACGTCGCGCGCGATCTTGCCGAGCGTCCCCACCAGAAGACCCAATGTCGTTGCAACTTCGGCTATCCGATCGCGGTGGGCGTGCCACGGAAGCTCCGGCAACGCAAGCCGCAGTTCCTCGGCAACTGCGGCAGCGACGTCCAAGCCCCTGTCGCCGAGCGCGGCGAGCGTTCCGGACGCCCCCCCGAATTGAATGACCGCGATTCGCGGGCGCAGCTCGCGCACGCGGCCGCGATGCCGGTCGATCGCGGCAAGCCATCCCGCCGCCTTCACTCCGAACGTTATCGGTGTCGCTTGTTGCAGCAACGTCCGGCCGGCAAGTGCTGTATCCGCATGTAGTTGCATCAGCGCCGCCAGCGCGTGCGACAACCGCGCGAGATCATTTTCGATGACGTGCAGCGCCTTCATGAGCTGCAGGACGAGCCCGGTGTCCATGACATCCTGACTGGTCGCTCCCCAGTGCACGAAGCGAGCGGCATCCGCATCGTCTGCCGCTACGCATGCGGTAAGCGCCTGGACGAGCGGGATCGCCGGGTTGCCGGCTTCGCGCGTCGCGCGGGCGATGGAGGCAAGATCGTAGAGTGTTGCGTCGCACTGCTGCGCGATCGCAGGCGCGGCCGACGCGGGGATCAAAGCCACGCTCGCCTGCGCGGCAGCAAGCGCTCGCTCGAAATCCAGCATCGCCTGCACTCGCGCACGGTCGCCGAAAATCGCTTGCATCGCCTCGGTCGTGAATAGCGCGCCGGTGAGACGCTGCGACGCGGGCTCACCCGAAAGGCGCGGCTTCATGGGGTGGTTCGAAAATTCAACAGTCGAAGAAGACCGTTTCATCCGCGCCCTGCAGGATCACGTTCCACGTCAACGTTGAAGCATTCGCACTCGCCTGTTTAGCGATCAATGTCGCGCGCCGGTCGGCGGGGACCAGCGCGAGCACGGCGTCGGTTGCATTGGCGGGATCGTCCGGAAAATAGATGCGGCTGACGAGGCGTTTCAACAGGCCGCGCATGAAGATCGAAACCAACAGATGCGGCGCCTGCGTTGTTGCGCCGGGACCCGGTACGTTACCGGGCTTGATCGTGGTAAAGCGGAAGGCGCCTCGCGCATCGGTGGGAAACCTTCCGAAGCCTCGGAAACCCGCTGCAACGGGTTTGTCTTGCCTATCGTCCGGGTGCGCGTACTTGCCCTGCGTGTTGGCTTGCCAGATCTCGAGCATCGCGTCGCTCACCGGTTTGCCGTCGCCGTCGACGATGCAGCCCTCGACGGTGACGCGCTCGCCGGCAACATCGGCCGGCGCGATATCGGTTGTCGTGAGCCACGCAAAGCCGATCGAGCCGAAGGGTCCGACCGTTTGCGAGGACGTCGTCAACAGACTCATGTCACCGCTCCATCGGCGTCGCGTCACGACCGTTCAACACGATGTCGAAGCGATAGCCAAGCGCTCGCTCGGGTATCGTCGTTTCCCAGTCGAAACAGGAAACAAGTCGCGCGCGCGCCATTTCGTCGGGCACACTCGTGTACATAGGGTCGTACGCCAGCAGCGGATCGCCAGGGAAATACATCTGCGTCACCAACCGCTGCATGAAGCCCTGGCCGAACAGCGAAAAATGCAGGTGCGCCGGTCGCCAGGCGTTGAAATGATTGCGCCATGGATAAGCGCCCGGCTTGATCGTGACGAAGCGGTAATGACCCTGCGCGTCGGTAAGCGTACGACCGCAGCCGGTGAAATTCGGATCGAGCGGCGCGTCGTGATTATCTACTGGGTGCTGGTAGCGGCCCGCGGCGTTGGCTTGCCAGAGTTCGATTAACGCATGCGGGATCGCCTTACCGCTCTCGTCAAGCACGCGACCCGACACGACGATGCGCTCGCCTAACGGGTCGCCGTCATGGCCGCTAGTGAGATCGAAATCGTTGGCGCCAACGGCGTTGGCTCCGAACACTGGGCCGGTAATCTCCGAGAGCGTTTGCGGGATCAGAACGAGCGGGCGCGTGGGCGCACGCTTTACGGTGGACCGGTACGGCGGATACAGGTAGTCCGGCTGGGTGCCGAAGAAGGGCCGTCGATAGCCCGAAAGATCGGTCATGAGGTCTCCGCTGTCACTATCGGTGTTCGTTAAACGCGCTCAAGCGCAACGGCGACACCCTGCCCGACGCCGACGCACATCGTGGCGAGTCCCCGGTGTCCTTGAGATTTCTCGAGTTGATGCAGTACGGTCAGCACGAGCCGTGCGCCGCTCATGCCGAGCGGATGACCGAGAGCGATCGCGCCGCCATTCGGGTTGATGTGCGTCGCGTCGTCGGCAACGCCGAGCTCGCGCAGGCAGGCGAGCGCCTGGCTCGCGAACGCTTCGTTTAATTCGATGGCGTCGAAATTGGTAATGGACAATCCCAACCGCTCCATCAGCTTGCGCGTCGCGGGGACAGGACCGATGCCCATGACCCGCGGCGGGACGGCCGCGCTGGCCATGCCGAGTACGCGTCCGCGCGGCTTCAAGTTATGCGCCTTGAGGGCGGATTCGGAGGCGAGGATCAAGGCAGCCGCGCCATCGTTGACGCCGGACGCGTTGCCTGCAGTAACCGACCCGGGCGTGCGGAACGCCGCTTTGAGTTTCGCGAGCATTTCTATCGTGGTGTCGGGTCGTGGATGTTCGTCCGTCGTGACGAGCGTCTCGCCCATCTTGCCGGGAATGCGCACCGGCACGATTTCCTCGGCGAAATAGCCTGCCGCCTGCGCATACCCCGCACGCTGCTGGCTGCGCAACGCGAAAGCATCCTGGTCGGCGCGCGATACGATGAAATCACTCGCGACGTTTTCGGCCGTCTCGGGCATCGAGTCCACGCCGTATTGCGCCTTCAGCAATGGATTGACGAAACGCCAGCCGATCGTCGTGTCGTAAATCTCGGCATTGCGCGAAAACGCGCTATCCGCCTTGCCCATCACGAACGGCGCGCGCGACATCGATTCGACGCCGCCGGCAACGGCAAGCTCCATCTCACCCGCGCCGATCGCCCGCGCGGCGGTGCCCACCGCGTCGAGCCCCGATGCGCACAAACGATTGAGCGTCACACCTGGCACGCTTGCCGGCACGCCGGAGAGCAGCAGCGCCATTCGCGCAACGTTGCGGTTGTCCTCACCGGCCTGGTTGGCGCACCCGTAGAGCACTTCGTCGATGCGCGCGGCGTCGAGCCCGGGATTGCGCTCCAACAACGCGCGCAAAGGAACCGCCGCGAGGTCGTCGGTGCGGATACCGGCGAGCGCACCGCCGTAGCGGCCGATCGGCGTTCGTACCGCATCACAGATATAAACGGGGCGCATCCTAGTTCCCTTGATCGATGTTCGGAGTCAGGCGGCGACGCCGGCGGTCGCATTCGTGAGCGGCACTCCGGTCAAGCGCTGCAATTCGTCGAATGCGAGCCCATCGACGATGGCGAGCACCACTAGCCCATGTGACGTGACGTCGATCACTGCCAAGTCGGTATAAATCCGGCTGACGCACTGAAAAGCCGTTACTGGATACGTGCATCGCGCGGCAATTTTGCTCTCACCGGCCTTGGTCTGATGCTCCATCATTACATACACGTTTTTCGCGCCGATCGCCAAGTCCATCGCGCCGCCGACCGCGGGAATGGCGCCGGCGGCGCCAGTGTGCCAGTTGGCGAGATCACCCCGCAACGAAACCTGAAACGCACCCAGCACGCAGAAATCCAGGTGCCCGCCGCGCATCATCGCGAAGGAATCCGCGTGATGGAAATAGGCGCCGCCGGAGAGCAAGGTTACCGGCTGCTTGCCGGCGTTGATGAGATCGGGGTCTTGCGCGCTTAAGGCCGGCGCGGGTCCCATGCCGAGCAGGCCATTTTCGCTGTGCAGCAAAATCTCGCGGTCGCGAGGCAGGTGATTGGCGACAAGTGTGGGCAAGCCAATGCCTAGGTTCACATACGCGCCTTCGGGAATGTCGCGCGCGACACGCGCGGCCATCTGGTCACGGGAAAATCGCTGCATCGTGACTCCGTTCTAAGCCGTTGCCTGAGGTTGTGCCAGCATGGCGGCCCCCAGCAATTGCACGATTCGTTGCACGAAAATTCCGGGAGTTACGATGACCTCCGGATCCAGCTCGCCCAGTTCGACCACTTCGCACACCTGCGCAATCGTGCACTTTGCAGCGGAAGCCATGATCGGCCCGAAATTGCGCGCGGTCTTGCGATAGACGAGATTGCCCCAGCGATCGCCGCGGTGCGCCTTGATCAGTGCGACATCCGCATGGATCGGATATTCGAGCACGTAATGGCGGCCGTCGATGAGGCGCGTTTCCTTCCCTTTCGCTAGCAGCGTGCCGTAGCCGGTCGGCGTAAAGAAAGCACCGATGCCGGCACCGGCCGCGCGGATCCGCTCGGCGAGATTGCCTTGCGGGACCAGCTCGAGTTCTATTTCTCCTGCGTGGTACAACGCGTCGAACACGTAGGAATCGGTCTGTCGCGGAAACGAGCAGATGATCTTGCGCACCCGCCTTGACTTGAGCAACGCCGCGAGACCGGTATCGGCGTTGCCGGCGTTGTTGTTGACGATCGTAAGGTCGCGCGCGCCTTGCGCGATCAGCGCGTCGATCAGCTCGGACGGCATGCCCGCCGTGCCGAAGCCGCCGATCATAACGGTCGCGCCATCTAGAACGTCCGCAACCGCTGCCGCGGCCGACGCGACGATCTTGTTGATCATGGCTTCATTCTTGCGTTCGGTCAGAGCTAGCATAGCCGATCCGCGATGCGCCGTTAAAGCGCCTTCAAGCGTCACGCGGCGTCGCCACGCCGTCGCGGGCAGCGCCTGCGCGTTCCCAGCCTAAGGTTCCACGGTGTGCGAATATCGGACGTTTGTGCGTATATCGGACGAGAGTCTACTGAAAACAAAGTCGTGGCGTCAACCGGGAGACTTCAATTTGCGTGCGATAAACGCCCGCCCGCCGCTCGCGGCAACGGGGACTTGTTTCTCTCACCGAACCTCATTCGAAAGGCAACCCGACGTAGTTCTCGGCCAACGTTGTCGCCGCCGCGCGCGAGCTCGTCACGTAGTCAAGTTCGGCCAGTTGCACTCGGCGCTGATACGGATTGTTGTCGGGGAACTGGTGCAGCATCGATGTCATCCACCACGAGAATCGCTGCGCTTTCCAGACGCGCCGCAGCGCTGTCGCGGAATAGCGGCGGAGCGCCTCGCCGCTTCCGGTCTTGTAGTGTTCGACGATCGCCTGCGCCAGAACGCGAACGTCGGCGACGGCGAGGTTCAACCCTTTGGCGCCCGTCGGCGGCACGATGTGCGCGGCGTCTCCAGCGAGGAACAGGCGGCCATGCTGCATCGGCTCGCAGACAAAGCTGCGCATCGCGATAATGCTCTTCTGAGTAACCGCGCCTTCCTTGGGTTTCCAGCCGTCGCTCGTCTCAAGCCGGCTGCGGAACTCGGCCCAGATGCGATCGTCGCTCCAACGCTCGACTCGATCGTGCGGATTGCACTGAAAGTAGAGGCGCTGGAGCGTCGGCGATCGCGTGCTGACAAGCGCGAAACCGCGATCGTGCAATGCATAAATGAGTTCGTGCGACGAGGGCGGGGCTTCTGCCAAGATACCAAACCAGCCGAACGGATAGGTCCGCAAATACTCGCGGCGCCCCGGTTCCGGAATCGCATCTCGGCACACGCCGTGAAACCCATCGCAACCACCGACGAATTGGCAGACGATCTCCTCCGGCTGCCCGTCCTTTACATAGCGGATGCGCGGCACGTCGGACTCGATGTCGTGGACCTTCGCGTCTTTCACCCCGAATGCGATAACTCCACCAGCAGTAAGACGCGCCTTGACCAGGTCCTTGATGACCTCGTGCTGCGCGTAAACGGTTATCGACTTGCCCCCGGTCAGTTCGGTGAGGTCGATCCGGTGCCCGCGACCTGCGAAGCGCAACTCGATTCCATGGTGCAGGAAGCCTTCGTGTTTCAGCCGATCGGCCACACCTATCTCGGTCAGCAGATCGACGGTGCCCTGCTCGAGGACACCGGCGCGGATCGTTCCCTCGATCTCATCGCGCGTGCGCGCCTCGACCACGATCGATTCGATTCCCTGCAGGTACAGCAAATGGGAGAGCAGGAGGCCCGCGGGTCCCGCGCCGACGATGCCCACTTGCGTGCGAATGGTCATGGTCGCGGCGGAGTGGCAAATCCTAGGTCATCGCGCCAAGAACGCGCGAATCGCGTCACCCTGCGGTAGCGCGAACTTCTTCTTCTCGACGGGTCCGTCGTAGGCGGCGGCGAAGCCGGGGGCAAGCCACGTCGCGGCGAGGACCGCGTGAACGAAGCAATGGGCGATGCGCATGATGTGTCTCCCTTCACGTCTATCCGGCGAACAGTCCGGCTCCTTTGTCGAATGCCAACGCGAGGTCGTCGGCGACGAGCGCGAGGCGCTTGTCCCGCGTCCAGAGTCTTGCCGTTCCGCACAAGACTGCCGAAGCCGGCAGGTGAACGTCAATGTAGCCGATACCTCGACCCATAAGTTCACGGCGCTCGATGAAATCCAGCGCCTCCTCTTCCGTGGCTACCGGCGCGTGCGGCAGTTCGCGCATCAACGCAAGCACCTCGATATGATGCTTTAAGTTGCCACATGCGAATTCGCCGCGGATGAATGGATGCATCAACACCTGACCGGCGTCAAGGGCGGCTACCAGCGTCTGCTCTCGCCTGCGCAAATGGTCCACCCACACGGAGGTATCAACCAGGATCACGTCGGCCGCCCGCGCCGCGGCATACCAAGTTGCCCGAAGCTGCTATTCGGGCAGGCAAGGACTAGGGACTTGCCTATGGTCGCAGCGGATCGATCACTTCCACAAAGGGGAAGCGATGAAAATCGGTGTCGCGCGTGCAGATCTGCCGGACACCGTGTTCGCGCATCAGGATCGCCGTGTGCGCATCGTGAACGAGATTGCCCGAGAGCTCGGACATCTCGGCAATCACTTCGCTGGCGACATCTTCGTGACCGGTCGTCGCCGCAAGCACGCCGAGTCCTGGCGAGGCCAGGAGCGCTTGACGAATCCCCACGCCGATGGCATGCGCCAGGGACGACGCATTACGCGCGGGTGTGTAGGCACGGGTAGGAACTGGTAGAGGATAGGCCAGGTTGTGTACCGGGCATCGGGCCGCGCCCGGCGCCGCTCGAGCCAGTCGCGGCAGGCGCCATGATGCGGCGAGTCGACGTCGGCCGCGTAGACCAACACGTTGGTGTCCACAGCGAGCAACCTGCTACGCCCTTCCATGGCTTGATACAGCACCTCGCGATCCGCGATATCGATCAACGCCCCGCCGCTGGGAAAGCTCGGCAACGAGGGCAGGTCGTCGCGCGGATGCGGGGATCGCAGCAGGAGCCGCAATGCCGTTTCGACGAGTTCGGACATCGTGCGCCCCTGCTTGGCCGCCTCGCGTCGGAGCTGTGTCATAACCGTCTCGTCGATGTTCAAGGTCGTCTTCATATTGGCAAACCGTACGAAACATATGGGAAGTTGTCAATCGATGGGCCGATCCTTCCGCCGCCCGAGCCGCCCGAGCCGGCCGAGCAGCAGGACGAGGGAGAGGGCTACGAGCGACAGGGCAGTGAGTAGCGTCGACACCGCCGCGATCGTCGGGGTAAGCCGCAGCTCGATGTTCTCGAACATCAGCCGCGGGAGCGTCTTGTCGTGGACGCCGGAGAGGAAGAACGAGACCACCGCCTCGTCGAAGGAAATGATGAAGGCGAACACCGCGCCGCTGAGCACGCCCGGCAGAATCAGGGGGAGCGTCACGCGGACGAATGCTTCGGCTCGCGATGCGCCTAGCCCCATGGCGGCGAGGTCGAGGTCGGCATCGACCCGCGTCAGGGCCGCCGAGACGGTCAGCACCACATAGGGCACCGCAAGCACGGTGTGGGCGAGCACGAAGGCGAGGAGGCTCCCGATCATCTGGAGACGCGCGAAGAACAGGAAGGCCGCGATCGCGATCGCGACGGTCGGAATGATCACTGGCGAGATGATCAGGAGCTGCAATCCCGCGCGGCCCCGCAGTCGCCCGCGCACCAGCGCGAGGGACGCGAGCGTCCCGATAGCGGTCGAGAGGAGAGCGACCAGAATTGCGATGCGCGCGCTGAAGAGCGTCGCGCTCATCCAGCCCCGGTCGATGAAGTAGGCCTCGTACCATTGGAGCGTGAACCCGGTCGGGGGAAACTCGAGGTAGGGGTTCCTGCCGAAGGACATCGGCACCACGAGCAACGTGGGCAGCAGTAGGAACGCCAGCACGGCGTAGCCCACCGCCATCCAGCGAAGACCGCCGCTCGCGCTGCGGCTCACAGGCGTCAACTCTGGTCCCCGGCGAGGCGCTCGAAGCTGATTGCGCGATGGAAGATCGCCATCAGCCCGAGGGTTGTGAGGAGCAGGATCGTCGAGAGCGCGGCGCCGAATCCCCAGGTCGGCGCTTCTGCGATTTCGCTCGCGATCAGCTGCGCCACCATCATGTTCTGCGAGCCGCCGACGAGAGCCGGCGTCACGTAGAAGCCGATCGCCAGGATGAAGACCATCACCAGGCCCGACGTGACGCCCGGCATCGATAGCGGCAGCGTGATGCGGCGGAGCACCTGGAATCCGCTGGCCCCAAGCCCGAGCGCCGCCTGCGTCAGGTCGGCCGGGATCGTACGCAGAACCGCATAAAGGGGAAGGACCATGAAGGGCAGGAGCACGTGGATCATCGCGACGATCACGGCCCCCTCGGTGTAAAGGAGGCGAAGCGGCGCATCGGTGAGGCCGAGGCCGGCGAGGCCATTGTTGACGAGCCCGTTGCGCGCCAGCAGCACCGTCCACGCATAGGAGCGCACAAGCACGCTCGTCCAGAGCGGGATGAGCACGCAGGCCCCCATGAGCGCCGCCTGCCATCCCTTCGCGCGTGCCATCAGATAGGCGACGGGGTAGCCGAGAAGCAGTGTTCCCACGGCGACGATGGCGCTGATCCGCAATGTCCGCAGGATGATGCGCACGTAGAGTGGGCGGCTCACTGCCTGCTCGAAATGCCGCGTCGTGAAGTCCGGATCGAAGGCGCTCTGCTGCAGCATCCCGATCACCGGGACCACAAATATAAATGCGAAGAGGGCCAGCAACGGCGTCATCAGAAGCCAGGATGTCCCGACGCTTAGCCGGCCTTCGTTCCCCGATGGACGGGCGGCGGGCAGGCTCGCGTCGACCGCGCTCATCCGCTGGCTTCCGACGGGTAGATCCGTGCGTCCTCAGGGCGCCAGGCGACGCCGACCCGATCGCCGAGTGCCAGCGCCGGCCCGCCGAGGCGCTCCGTGGGCACCCGCGCAACGATGGAGAGGTCGTCCGAGATCGCGACGGAGCAGCTCAAGGTCGACCCGGCGTACGTGAGGTCGGTGATGACGCCCACCAACTCAGCTGCCGCTTCCGGTTTCGTTGACAGGGAGACCATCTCGGGGCGCACCATGAGGGTCGCCGGGGAGTTGACCGCTTCCATGCGGGTGTCGGCGGCAAGACCCCGGAGTGCGCGACCGCCCTCCGATGCGACGGCGCCGATCGGGCCCGTGGTCGCGAGTAGCCGTCCCCGGAAGCGGTTGGACTCGCCCACGAAGTTCGCGACAAATGCGCTCGCGGGTTCCTCGTAGAGCTCGCGGGGAGAGCCGACCTGTTCGATGCGGCCGGCGTTCATGACGGCGACGCGATCCGCCATCGCGAGCGCCTCCTGTTGGTCATGCGTGACGAAAATAACCGTGACGCCGAGAAGCCGTTGCAGCTCCTTCAGTTCGACCTGCATTTCCTCGCGCAGTTTTTTGTCGAGAGCCGCCAAGGGCTCATCCATGAGGAGCAGCGGTGGTCGGTGAACGACGGCACGGGCAAAGGCGACGCGCTGCTGCTGGCCACCGGAGAGCTGGCTGGGCAGGCGCTCGTCGAGTCCCGAGAGGCGGACGACGTCGATGACTTCGGCGACGCGCGCCCGGATCTCAGCCTTGGGCCGCCGGCGCATCACGAGGGGAAAGCCGATGTTTCCCGCTACTGTCATATGCGGGAACAACGCGTAGCGCTGAAACACCATGCCGATGTTGCGCCGGCTCGCCGGCATAGCCAGGACCGAGAGCTCGTCCAGCAGGATATCGCCCGCGTCCGGATGCTCGAAGCCGGCGATCGACATGAGCACGGTTGTCTTGCCGCAGCCGCTCGGACCGAGGAGGGCCAAGAACTCGCCGCTGGCAACGTCGAGCGACGCCCCTGCCACGGCGGTCAGGGACCCGAAGCGTTTGACCAGCCGCTCGACCCTGACACGGGCACCGGTCCTCGCCGGAATTCCCTTAGTCACGGAAGCGATGCTCCGGCTTGAGACGCTGTGCCCAGGCAACAGGCCGCGCCGGTCCGCCCGGCGAGAACCGGCGTCATAGGGTGGATCGTCAGCGCGTAAGCATGTCCTGGAACGCGGCGCGCATGGCGTCACTGTTCTCGGCGACCCATTTCCAATCGAAGGGAACTTGCGCCTTGAGGTTAGGCTCGGAGATCGCCCGCAAAGGAATCTCGGCCGGGGTCAGGTTCTTCAGCGCCTCCGTGTTGGCCGTGTCGTAGAAGATTTCCTTCGAGAAGGCGACGTGAGCAGCGGGCTCGGTCATCCAGAAGTCGAGGAACTTGTAGGCGAGGTCCTTGTTGGGGGTACCCTTCAGGATCGACCAATAGGCGAATACCGGCTGCGACTGGTTCCAGGTGATATTGAGCGGCTGCCCTTCGGCCATCAGCTGCAGGATGCGGCCCGACCACATCCAGGACATCACGCATTCCCCCTTGCGCAAGGTGTCCATGCTCTGGTTGCCGGAAGTCCACCACACGGCGACGTGCGGCTTCAACTCCTGCAGCTTCTTCATCGCCCGGTTGATGTCGAGCGGGAAGAGCTTGTCGCCTGGCACGCCGTCCGCGAGCAGGGCGGCGGCCACCACGTAATGCGGCAGGATTCCCGGCAGGCAGCGCGGGCCGGGAAATTTCTGCACGTTCCAGAAATCGGCCCAGCTCTGCGGCGGGTCCTTCGGGAACGCCTTGGTGTTGTAGCTCAGAACGCCGCCGCCTATGGCGCGAAAGATTCCGTACTCGCCGCAGGTGCCGGGCACGCCGAGCTTCTGGGCATTCGGGATCCGCGAGCAATCGAGGCGTTCGAACAGATCCTGATCCCGGTAGAAGGATTGCGGCTCGGGGCTCATCAGGTCCCATTCGACCCGTCCTGCCCGCGCCATGGCCCTGGCTCGGTTGAACTGGTCCTGGCCTTCGACTGGAACGTGAACGATCTTCGCTCCCGTCTGCTTCTCGAAGCGCTGGTAGAAATGGCGGGTGAGCGCGTCCTGGAAGGAGCCGCCGCTCGCCGCGACGGTCAGCTGACCGCCCGGGGTCTGCGCACTGCTCACGCCAGTGACGGCGAGCAGCCCCGCCATCAGTGCGATGGCCTTGAAAGAAACATGCCTCATGTGCCGACCTCCCGTTATCCGCCGTTGTGTGATCCGCCTTCGGAGTCAGCCCGCGCGCTGTCGCAGCACAATGCTCGACGAACCACCGGACCGTCTTCCAAACAGGCGACCGCATACGTATGCTATCACCAAGTCACCCGCCGGAGTCAAAGCAATTTCGATCAATTACTTGTCTCATCAATCGCGCACGGGCCGATGGAGGCGCACTAGCATCTTGCCCACGTTCTCGCCCTTGAAAAGAAATCGCTCTCGCACGGCAGCCCGGTCGGGAGTGCCTTGAGACGGATCTCCCGGTTCTTCATGTCACGCGAGCGCCCGCACAAGTTCGCCCACATCGTCCACAGCCTCGACGTTGGCGATGCTGTCGACAAGGCGGTCTACTTCCTGCGGAATTGGCGGCTTGGCGCTGTAAGCGACGCAGGAGCGGAACTTCGCCACCAGATCGTCCCAGCTCATCGGGTTGCCCCGCCCGCCGTAAACGATGTCGAGCTGCTTTCTCCGCGTGCCGCCGTCTTTGAGTTTCATCTCGATCAGCGCGGGGCCCACCTTGTTCTCGAGGCTGAAGCGCGGGTCGTGGACCGGCGTCACGCGGTTCGCGAGCTCCAGGACGTCCCGGTTGTCGAGGCCATGGATGAGATCGTCGATGTCGATCCGCCGGCGGGTCGCTGCGGCCGCCACGAGATAGGGCAGGGCATGGCCCGCATGGTTGAAGTTATGGGGGGTACGCTGGCGCTCCAGTGGGACGCAGCGCGACTCCGCATAGCCCGCTACATAGATGCGCGCCGCCTCGATAGTCTCAGGACGGACGTCGTGCTCCTGCACCAGCTGCAGGGTGGCGTCGATGTAGGAATGCGTGTAGCGGCAGGTCGGCCACGGCTTCATGCCAATCTCGCTTGACACGTAGTATTCGCCGAGAGCGCCGAGCAGCGCTTCCCGGCTGTAGTTGCCGCCGTAGTAAACCCGGTAAAGCCCAAACTCGCCATCGATGCTATCCGAGACGCCGGTGATGCCGGCTTCCGCCATTGTGGCCGCCAGGGTGCACGATTTCGCGGTCAGGCCGGTGACCATTCCACGCATCGCGCTCGATTGTCCAGTGGCGGAAAACGCCTCGAGCGTGCCGGAGGCCTCGAACAGCACGACGCCAAAGGCACTGCGCACGGTCGCGGCGTCGAAACCAAGGACGCTGCAGCATGCGGCCGTGCCGCCGAAAGCGCCGAACACCGAACTCGGGAACCAGGTGTCGAGCTTGAGCCCACCCGGCCGACGCGCGATGGCGAGCCCCATCCGGCAGAGCACCTCGTTGCCCAGCGCGATGGCGGTAATCAACTCGCGCCCGCCGACGCCGCCCTTGCGCTCGGCCATGGCGAGCGCGGCGGACACCACGACGCTGCTCGGGTGAGTCATGCTCTCGTCATGACTGTCGTCGAAATCGACGGCGCGCGCCATGGCGCCGTTGGCTAGCGCCGCGAGCCAAACGGGCACGCGGCCGCCGAAGCCGATGACGCTCGCCTCGGGGGCGCCGCCGGCCCGCTGGATCATGTCGTTCAGGGCCTTGTGGCCGATGCCCTGCGTGCTGGCCGCCGCCGTCACGCCGAGCGTGTCGAGGAGGCAGCGCTTCGCGGATTCGCGTGCATTCTCTGGAAGGTCGTCGTAGGTGGTTTCGGCCAGGAACCGGGACAGGATCTCGGCCGCCTCGGTCTGCACCGGCATATTCATCGTCATCGATAACCTCTGCTATTTCGCCATTCGCTGGGGCTCAGAACACGAGACGCGGGAACACGAACAGAAGGACGAGGCTCAACTCGACATTTCTTGACCTTCCCGCACGCCGTCGCTCCACATGTCGACGAACCAGACGGAACCTCATGCTCAGGCGACCGCATACGTATGCTATCACTGACACGCCACCGCCGTGAAAAGCAATTTCGATGATGCCTTTTGGGTGACGACGTGATTCCGAACTTGACAGCGCAATCCTTACGCTTCACTATCGGCTTTCGCATACGTATGGGTAAAAGATGAGCGACATCGCTTCGGATCGGGCAACGCTTGCGAGAAGACCACTTCTACTCACCGGTGCGGCCGGGTGGCTCGGCCGGCACCTTCGCCCTCACTTGGCGCAGCGCAAGGGTGGTCTGCGCAGCTCGGACATTCTCGAATTCGGACCAGCTCTGCCCGGCGAAGATATCGTTCTCGCGGATCTCGCCGATGCCGCCGCGGTGGATCGGCTCGTCGCGGGTGCCGGCAGCATTGTCCATTTCGGCGGAATCAGAATCGAGGACAGTTTCGACCGCATCCTCCGGGCGAACATCGTCGGCACCTTCAATGTCATCGACGCCGCGCGACGCCACGGCGTCAAGCGCATCGTCTACGCGAGCTCGGTTCATGCGATCGGCTACTACCCGTCGAGTCAGACGATCGACAGCACAGTGCCGCACCGGCCGGATGGTTACTACGGCGTAAGCAAAGCCTTCGCGGAAGACTTGGCACGGCTGTACGTTGACAAGGCCGGGATGGAGATCGCCTGCCTGCGCATCGGGACAGTCCTGCAGGAGCCAAGGGTTCCCCGTCATTTGTCGACTTACTTGAGCTTCGCGGATCTCTTCCGCCTAGTTGACGCCTGCCTCGACCAGCCGAACTTAAGCTTTGCAGTTGTCTATGGAAGTTCCAACAACCGCCGAGGCTGGTGGGACAACTCGAAGTCCGGCGTCGATTACCGTCCGGAGGATGATTCCGAGGTCTTTGCCCAGCAATTTGCCGGGCACCCCGTGCCCGGCCCGGAAGACCCGGCGGCCAAGTACCAGGGCGGTCCTTTCATTCCACTGGATTTCGGCGAGCGTCCGATCGACGTCGGCGAGCGACCAAAAGATCGCGCCGCCTCGTAGGTCCAAGCGGCACCGCAGGCGCGGATCGTCCGCGTTCAGTTTGGGGTCAGGCTTTCGCTCGCCCGCGACCGCGCCCCGCAGCAAATTGGGCGAATCAGTCAATGGACCGGTCGCCAATGCGCGCAGCGAATCTCGCCGAGCTCGCGCTTTAGCTTTTGCCACGTATCCCCGCCGTCCATGCTGCGAAAAATTTGGCCAAGATTGGAGCAGACGAAGACCAGATCGGGATCGAACGGGTGAACTGAGATGGTCCACAGCGTGCTATTGCGCTCGCCCGGCAGATCTAGTTCGTACCAGCTCCGGCCATGGTCGTTGCTGCGGAAGAGCCGGCCCCACGAGCCGGGAGGGCCGTCGCCGTTGGTGACGAATAACGAGCCATCGTTGGATGCCTTGGCAGCCAGGGCGCGCGTGTACTGCCAGGGGGAGGGCAATTCGATCCGCTGAAAGCTCTCGCCGTCGTCTTCGCTTCGATGCACGCCACGGTTGACCGCCGCCAGCACGATGCGTCGATCACCGTGTCGCACCACTTCGATCCCATGCACGTCATCGGTCGTGAGCCCGTTGGACAAGCGCGTCCAATTGTCACCGCCGTCGACGCTGCGGTGAATAGCGTCGATCTCGACCGATGCCCAGAGCGTGTCGCGGTCGATCGGGTCGAACACTATTTGCGTTACGCGGGAAGTCAGGTTGAACATGCAGGTTTCAGGAATGCGCAGTTCCAGCCGCCGCCATGTGCGCGCTCCATCATTCGACCGATACAGGGCGCCGGGGCTGACCCCTGCCACGATAAGATGTGGATCGTGCGGCGCGTACTGCAGCGCCCAGATGTTCTTCCCATCCATCGGGGACGGCAAATGCTGCCAGCGCTTCTCGTTCTCTCCCCAACGGTGCAAGCCGCAATCGGTGCCAGCGAGAAGGTGTTCCGGACGGTCCGGATGGCTGGCGAGCGCCCAGACTCGCGACTCGTTGTTGAGGCCGTGCTCGCTGTTCGGGCGCGACCACGTCTCGCCGAGATCTTCGGTGGACCAGACCGACATGCCAATGGTGCCCACGTAGAACTTGGGCTTCATGGTTTTCCTGCGGGAACCGTTGGCCGCATGGCGAAACTTCTAGCGATCAGTGCAGCCGGCTGCAGGCCGCTTCGATCCGATCGCAAGCGGCGCGTAGCAGACCGATGTCCGCAGCGGTGGACAGGCGCAGATAGTTCGGCGTCCCGAACAGCGTGCCGGGAACGAGTGAGACTTGCGCTGCCTCCAGAAGATAGAGGGCCAGATCCTGGTCGCTCTTCAGTCGCTCGCCATCGGGGCGCCGGCGATCGAGAAGCCCGGCGCAGGACGGAAATACATAGAACGCCCCTTCCGGCCGGCGGCAGGTAAGTCCTGCGATGCCGTTCAAGCGCTGCACCATCAAGTCACGACGCTCGCGAAAGCTCGCGACCCGGTCGGCGAGAAAGTCCTGCGGTCCGGTCAGCGCCGCGAGCGCTCCTGCCTGACTCAAGGAACTGGCATGCGTAGTCGATTGGGTCTGCACGTTGCTCATCGCCCGAATCATGGCATCGGGAGCGCCGCCGTAGCCGAGACGCCATCCGGTCATCGCGTAAGTCTTGGAGACGCCGTTCAGCGTGAGCGTGCGCTCGAACAGGCGCGGCTCGACCTGAGCGATGTTGGCGAAGCGGCGACCGTCGAACAACAAGTGTTCGTAGATGTCGTCGGACATCACCCAGACCTGCGGGCGGTCCAGCAAGACAGCAGCGAGGGTGCGCAACCGATCCACGTCGTACGCTGCACCGCTCGGATTCCCGGGCGAGTTCAAGAAGAGCCACTTGGTGCGCGGCCCGATGGCGGCAGCGAGATCTTCGGGCGTCAGCGTGAAGCCGTTTGCCTCACTGCACGGCGCGAACACCGGCACACCACCCGCAATGCGCACGATTTCTGGATACGACGCCCAGAAGGGCGCTGGCACAATCACTTCGTCGCCAGGATCGAGTGTTGCCATCATGGCGTTGAAGATGATCTGTTTGGCGCCGCCGCTGACCGCGATTTGGTCGAGGGTATAGCGCAGTTCGTTCTCGCGGGCGAACTTGTCGCAGATCGCCTGGCGCAGGGCGATGCTGCCGTTGGTCGCCGTATATTTGGTCTCACCGCGACCCAACGCGGAAACGACCGCCTGCTTGATGAATTCCGGCGTATCGAAGTCCGGTTCGCCAACACCCAGATCGATTACATCGACGCCCTTCGCTTTAAGTTGGCGCGCCTTCTGGCTAAGAACGGCGATCGGCGATGGAGCGATGCCCTCAAGGCGGCGGGCGAAGAATCCCATGTCAGGCCAACGCCTGCGCCGGGATCGGGCGGGTTCGATTTCGATGGTGCGGAGCTTCCCGCGCATCGCTCGTTGCTGCGTTGAGTTTCTGGGGCAAGGACTGATTCTCCGCCGCGTTGGTCCGCATACGTATGTTATTCCGCGATCCGCACCCGCTGTCAAGTGCTTTCGCGTCATCGCGGCTGTTAATCGGCCGCAACGCGGGCCACGATCCGCTGCGGCAACCGCGCCGACTTGCGCACGACGAGCTCTCCAGGTACCAGGCGTGCCATCGCTCGCTTGTTCGCGTGCAGTTTCCGATCCAGCAAAATGTCCGCCGCGATCTCGACCATCGTGTCGACCCGTTGCCGTACCGTGGTCAGCTCATAGCTCGCCCACGCCGCCATCGGCACGTCGTCGAAGCCAACCACCGACAGATCTCGCGGAATCTCGAGTCCGAATTCGCGCCGCGCTACATCCATCAGGCCGAGCGCCATCGTGTCGCTGGCACAGAAGATGGCATCCGGCCGCCGCCGACGGACGAGAAGCCGTTGCCCAGCCGCATAGCCGCCGGCGTAGCTGCTGCCGCCATTTTCGATCACGGGAGGATCGCCCAAAGCAGCCGTAACCGCCGCGCTGAATCCGCGTTCGCGGTCAAGGCTGAACGACAGCGCAGGGTTCTGACTGGCAACAAAGGCAAACTTTCGGTGCCGCGTCTCCAGCAGGAGTTCGGCGAGCACGGTCGCTTCCGCCACGTTGTCGCACGACACCGATGAGGCCGCAGTTTGCTCGGAATTGCGACCGAGCAGAACGATCGGAACGCCGCTGCGCTGGCAATCCCGAACCATCTTCTCCGAGGGCGTGCCCGCCATGGCGAGAATGCCGTCGGGCCGGTAGTGCAGGACGGTGTCGAGCGATTCGTCGAGGCTCTGGCCCGGCGGCGTCGCGAACAGGAGCACACGATAACTGCGTTGCTGGGCGATGCGCGTCAGTGACTCGATGAACTGCAGATGCAGCGTGCTGGTCAGGGCCCCGGTCACCAGCGCAAACAGGTTCGAGCGGCGCGTAATCAGGCTTCGGGCGAGCAGGTTGCGGCGATAGCCGAGCTGGTTTGCGACGGCAAAGATTTTCTCGCGCGTTGCATCGGCGACACTTGGGTCGAGCGAAAACGCCCGCGAAACAACCGACTGCGATACGCCGGCGACCCGCGCCACATCCACCGAGGTGACCCCCAGCGGATTGCGCCGTGCCTTAGCTTTGGTCATTCTCATCGTTTATTTCCGAAGTTATCGCATACGTATGTTATCGTCTGCGCCGCCGCAAACGCAATCGGCGGACGTTTCGTTCCGCCGGACAAGCGCCAGGGCCGGCTGCGCACCGGCGGCGGAAAATCTTCGAAACCAGTAAGGAGAGTGTTGATGTCGGATGTTCGTGTCGTTGCGAGCGGTTTGCTTTTCCCCGAAGGCCCGGTCGCTATGCCGGATGGTTCGCTGCTCGTCGTCGAGATCGCGCGGGGTTGCCTGACCAGAATTGCGCGCGACGGCAGCTTCGCGCCAGTTGCTTTTACCGGTGTCGGACCGAATGGCGCGGCCATAGGGCCGGATGGAAAGTGCTACCTGTGCATTTCCGGAGGCTACGAATTTTCCGAAGACGCGGAGCATGGCATGCGCCCCGGGCTCCAGCCTCGCGACTATCAGGGCGGGAAAATCGAGCGCGTCGACCTCGCGACCGGGGCAGTCGAAGTCGTCTACGACCGGACGAATCGAGGCTTGCTGCGCGGTCCCAACGACCTCGTTTTCGATCGGCATGGCGGTTTCTGGTTCACGGACATCGGCAAGAACCGCGAGGAGGAACGCGACCATGGCGGCGTCTATTACGCACGCGCGGACGGCTCGCACATTCGCGAAGTGATCTACCCGATGGTACAGCCGAACGGAATTGGTTTGTCTCCCGACGAGACCCAACTGTATGTCGCGGAGACCATCACCGGACGCGTGTGGACGTTCGCCGTTGTGGCGCCCGGCGAAATCGCGCGTCGGCCATTCCCTTCTCCAAATGGAGGCACGCTCCTGGCCGGCTTGCCGGGATTCCAGCTTTTTGACTCGCTGGCGGTGGACAGCGCCGGGCATATCTGTGTAGCCACGATGCACAATGCCGGCATTACGGAGATTGCGCCGGACGGGCGCGTGGTGGCGCATGTTCCGTTACCGGATCGTTTCACCACCAACCTGTGCTTCGGCGGTCCGGATCTGAAAACCGTCTTCGCAACGCTATCGAGCTCGGGCCGGGTGGTGGCGCTGCCATGGCCGCGCCCGGGCCTGCCGCTCAACTTCCTCAATGCAGCGCGGGTAACCTAAAATTGCGCCGTCGGGTCGATCCGGCGTCGGCACTTTTTCCAAACGACAGACCAACCCGCAGGTTATTCCAACTTGATGCCAAGTCGACTGATGATGCCGCCCCACTGCTTCCGCTCGGCGTCGAGTCGTTTACCGTAGACGGCCGGCGTGCTGCCCACCGGCACACACGAATTCTTCAGGATGCGCTCCGTTACCGCCGGTTTAGCGACCGCCGCGGACATGGCTTCGGCCAATCTTGCGATGACCGGTTGCGGCGTGCCCGCCGGCGCGTGCAGACCCCCAAAGGTCCCGGCAGCGAAGCCCGGATAGCCTGCCTCAGCAAGGGTCGGCACGCCCTGCATCGACGGCAAGCGCTCGGCACCGAGCAATGCAATTGGCTTCATTTCACCCGAGGTCACGAACGGCGCGGCAGTCTGGATGGCAACGACGCCGAGATCCAGTTCGCCTCCGATCAGCGCGATTTGCAGCGGGCCATCGCCGCGATACGGCACGTGCAGAAGGTCAACGCCCAGCGTCGCGCGGACATATTCGGCTACTAGGTGCGCCAACCCGCCAACGCCCGTGTTTCCGATGCTGAATTTGCCGGGGGCGGCTTTCGCTGCCGCGACCAGTTCTTGCACGTTGCTCGGACCAAAACCTTTCCTCGCCACGAGCAGCAGCGGAATCTCGAACATCTGTCCGATCGGAGTGAGATCTATCTCCGGGTCGTAGCCGAGCTTGGCATTCGTCAGCGGCAGCACGACGACCGTGCCCGAGGAGCTGTAAGCCAGCGTGTAGCCGTCGGGCCGAGCTTTGACGACCGCGGCAGTACCGATGGCGCCACCCGCGCCCCCGCGGTTGTCCACGATCACCGGCTGCCCGAGGTTTGCCGCCATCTCAATTGCGATCACCCGGGTTAGTGTGTCGGCCTGGCCCCCTGGCGGGAATGGAACCACGATCGTGACGGGGCCGCTGGGAAAACTCTGAGCGTGCGAAACGCCGGCGAGCATTGGTGCGAAGCCGATTGCAGCGAGCGCGGCGGCGGATGATTGCAGCATTTTGCGCCGGCTGACCCCGCGAGCCGGTAGCGGACCGCTGTCTCTTATGCGCTGTTTCATCTCGTACTCCTTGGTCACGTTGCAATGTTGCGAACCGTCCAACCCACTGCGAACCGTCCAACCCACATACGTATGTTATCAGGATATGCGGCGCTCCAATCCCGACGGCGTCAAAAGTCAAGCCGCCGTCTTCGCGTGGCCGCCTAAGAACAGGCGGTTCAAGTCGGGATCGTGCAGCAGCTCGGACGCCGGGCGGTCCAGCGCGAGCCGGCCCATCTCGAGGACCAGCGCGCGATTCGCATACTTGAGCGCCGTGCGCACATTCTGCTCGACGATCAGTACGGTCGTCCCCGCGTCGGCGAGCCCGCGGAGCAGCGACATCACTTCCTGCACGAGCTTCGGCGACAGGCCGATTGACGGCTCGTCGATCAACAGAACGCGCGGCCGCAGCAGCAACGCCCGCCCGACTTCGAGCTGCTTTTGCTCGCCGCCGGACAACGTGGACGCCTGGTTGTCGATGCGCGCCTTGATCCGCGGGTACCGCGTCAGCACCTCTTCGATCCGCCCCTTCAACTCCCCGCGCGGCAGCGTGATTCCGCCCAGCTCCAGATTGTGGCGCACCGACAGCGAGCCGAAGAGGTTGCGTCCTTGCGGCACGAACGCGATGCCATCTGCCAACAGCGCCCGCGGCGGTTTGCCATTGATGCGCTTACCCTCCAAGCGCACCTCGCCTGAGCGCGGCACGAGGATGCCGAATAGCGTTTTCAACACCGTCGACTTGCCCGCGCCGTTGGGTCCGATCAGCAGCGTAACCTCACCTTGGCGCGCGTCGAGCGTCGTCTCGTTCAAGATGGTGAGGCTCGGCGAATAGCCGGCCACGACATTGTCGAACTCGATGATCCTGTCGGCCATGTTTCTTCCTCGGCGTAGAGTCGTCTGGCTTATGCGGTTGGCTCAGTTGCCCACTCAGTTGCCCAAATACGCTTCCAGTACCGCACGGTTCGCTTGCACGGCGGCCGGCGGCCCTTCCGCGAGCACGGTGCCCTCGACCATGCAGATCACGTGCGGACAAAGCTTCATGATGAAATCCATGTTGTGCTCGATGACGACGAAGCTGCCCCCTTGCGTCTTGTTGAGTTCCACGAGCAACTCGCGCAGCTGATCGACCAAACTGGGATTGACGCCCGCGCATGGCTCGTCGAGCAGCACCAGCCGAGGCGCGGGCATGAACGCCATCGCGATGTCGATCAACTTCTGCTGGCCGTAGGAAAGGCTGCCGGCCGGCAGTCCGGCGACGTGCTGCAAGCGGAACAGGTCAATCATCTGATCGGCGTGACCACCCAGACCTGCGTCGGGCTTCGCCAGCAGCCGCCCGGCGAGTGTGCCCTTGAACTCCTGCGCCGCCGCGATCAGGTTGTCGCGCACCGAGAGCTTGACGAACACCTGCAGCGTCTGGAATGTGCGCCCGATACCGCGCCGCGACAGTTCCAGCGGCGACATGCCAGTCACGTCTTCGCCGCAGAATTCGACGTGCCCGGAAGTGGGCCGGATCTGGCCCAGGATACTGTTGAAGAGCGTCGTCTTGCCCGAGCCGTTGGGACCGATAACGCCGACGATCTCCCCCGGACCGACGTTGAAGCTGACGCCGTCGACGGCCTTGATTGCACCATATGCCTTGCGCACATCCTTCACTTCGAGGAACGGGGTCATCGATCGGCTCGCTTGGCCCTCAAGCGCTCGGGAATCGACAAAATGCCGCCGGGCAGCCAGATCATCAGCGCGACGATCGCGAAGCCGAACAAGGCGAGATACCAGTTCTGCATGAAGCGCAGCCACTCGGGCAGGAGCACGATGACCACCGTGCCCAGCACCGGTCCGAAGAAGCGCCCGGAGCCGCCAACGATCACCGCCAGCAGCATCAAAAGCGACGTCGAGAAATGGAACGGGGCCGGCTCGATGAATTGCACGAGCGCTGCGAAGAACACGCCGCCGATACCGGCGCAGGCGGCGCCAATCGCGAAGGCGAGCAATGTGTAGGCGGTGATATTGACGCCGAGGCTCTCGGCGCGGATCGGATTGTCGCGCAGCGCCGCGAATGCGCGGCCCCACGGTGAACGCAACAGCCACCACAATAGCGCCGCCAGCGCGACGGTGAACACCAGGGTGAACCAGAAGAACGGCAGCGCGCCGTCGAACGAGTAACCGAATAACGACGGCCTTGGGATTCCGGAAATGCCGAAAGTGCCACCGGTAATTTTCTCCTCGTTGCGCATGATCAAGAACACGAGCACGTTGAAGCCGAGTGTCGCGAACGCGAGGTAGTGATGCTGGACGCGCAGGGCCGGGAAACCGAGTGCCAGCCCCACGCCAAAGCACGCGAGCACCGCGATCGGCAACACGAGCAGAAAGGGCAGCCCTGCTTTCAGCGCGATGGCCGCGATATAGGCGCCGATGCCGAGGAACGCCGCCTGCCCGAGCGACATCTGCCCGGCGTAGCCGACGGTGAGATTGAGCCCGAAGGTCGCCATCAGGTACACGCAGAAGAGCGTCATCAGATAGACGCCGTAGCTTTTCAGGAGCAGGGGGAGCAGGGCGAACGCGACGATGGCCACAACGAGCGCCGCCTTCTTAGCGTTGGCGTTCATACCTTGCGCTCCTCGGCTTTGCCGAGCAGTCCTTCAGGGCGGAACAGGATCACGAGCAGGAACAACATCAGCGCGACGCCTTCCTTGTACGCCGGCGAGACGTAGAAACCGACGAGATTCTCGAGGATGCCGATCAGCACGCCACCGAGGAGCGCGCCGCGCGTCTGGTTGAAGCCGCCGATGATCGCCGCGAAAAACGCCTTCAGGCCGATCGACTCGCCCATGTCGAACTTGGCGAGGTACGTCGGCGTGACGAGCAGAGCCGCGACGACGGCAAGCACCGCGTTGATAAGAAAAACGTAGAGAACCATGCGCGGGACATCGATGCCCAGCACGCGGGCCGCATCGGTGTTCTGCGCGCACGCCTGCATCGCGCGTCCGGTCACCGTCTTGTTGAGGAACGCCTGCAGGCTGATGACGATGAGGCCGGCGAGCAGCAGCGTGCCGATGTCGGCGTAGGACACATTGATGCCGCCGAGCACGAACTGGCCAGCTGGGAAGGGACTGGGGAACGGATGCGCTTCCGCGCTGTACCCCGCCCTCACGATCGATTTCAAACCAATGGCCAGGCCGAGCGTGGCGATCACCAGCGGAATCACGCCGTGGCGGCTCAGCGGATCGACGATGCCGCGCTTGAAGCCATAGCCCAACACCAGCATGGCGACAACGCATGTCAGCAGAACTGCCAGCCACAATGGCGCGCCGGCGAAGCTGACGAAGAACAGCATCGCGAACGCCGGCAGCATGACGAACTCGCCTTGCGCGAAGTTGATCGTGCCCGACGCCTGCCACAGCAATGTAAAACCCAGCGCCGCGAGTGCGTAAATTGAGCCGGTCGCCGTGCCGGAAACGATGAGTTGAACGAACTCGCCCATGGCGCAACTCCCGGGTTCTCCGCGCGATCACGGCACCCTCAGCGGCCCAAGGTGTGCCGGCGCATCACGCGCTACGTTGGCGACATTACTTGGCGGAAGCGGGCGGCAAGGTCGAGGTGACGACTTGCTTGCCGTTTTCGACCTTGACCAGGAAGCTCTCCCGGTCCAAGTCGCCGTTCTGGTCGAACGAGACGTCGAGCAGCACGCCCGGATGGTCTTTGGTCGAGATTTTGGCGCCCTTCATTGCCGCGGCGAACGCCTTCGAATCCGTCTTGCCGATCTTCTCCGTAATGGCCTTCACGACGTACATGCCGCTGTAGCCCTTCATGCCGTTGTGATCGCTCTTGTATTTGTATTCGCCCTGGAACTTCTGATCGAACGCCTTAATCGTCGGCTGCGGCGCATCGACGGTGAGACCCACGTGCGCCACAGCGCCGTTCGCGGCATCGCCGGCAAGCTCGATGACCTTTTGCCCGGTCAGTGTCGTCTCGCCAATGATCGGTTTGTCGTACCCTTGCTTCTTCAGCTCGCGCAGCGCGCGGGCCGATTCCTCTTCGTTGGTATAGACGAACAGCGCGTCGGCCCCGGACTGCTTGGCCTTCAACACCGCACCGGAGAAATCGACCTGACCCGGATCGGTCGGAATATCGGCGACAACCTTGATGCCTTGTGCGTCGAGCGCTTTCGCCATCATGTCGCGGCCACCCTTGCCGAAGTCATTGTTGACCCAGATCATCGCCACTGAGTTTGCCTTGACCGCGTCCTTGATGTACTTCGCGACCTTGGGCATCGCCGTGGATTGCGTGAACGACGTGCGAAATACGTACGGGTTGCCTTGTTGCGTGATCCCTGCGGCCTCGCCACCGGTGAAATTGGGGATCTCGGCGCGTTTGGTCTCCGCCATGCTGACGATGATCGAGCCCGAGAATACCGGACCCATGACGACGTAAGCACCCTGATCGACGGCCTTCTG
Source organism: Casimicrobiaceae bacterium (assembly GCA_037719965.1). Lineage (GTDB taxonomy): Bacteria > Pseudomonadota > Gammaproteobacteria > Burkholderiales > Casimicrobiaceae > VBCG01. The sequence goes on from JBBJMT010000003.1 coordinate 145,909, forward strand.
CGCGAGCGCCTTGGCGATACCGGGGTTGGACTGCGTGTCCATCGACGTGTATTCGATCTTGCGCCCGAGGATGCCGCCGGCGGCGTTGATCTCCTTTACCGCGAGCTTGACGCCGTTGTCAAAATTCGTGCCGGCGGTGGCGCCGGTGCCGGACAGTTCCACGAGCCCGACAATGGCAACCGGACGCTGTTGCGCCAATGCCGGGACGGCGATTGCGAAGGCGAAGATGGCGGCGGCGAGCCGCGCGGGATGGTTCATGTTTCCTCCTGTTGTGATCCTTGGTTGATCTACACCGGTTGTTCAGGCGAGAGTCGCGACCGAGCGCAACTCCTGCGCGATCGTTACGGGAACGTGAAAAACGAAGGATAGAGCGGAATGGGCTCGAACAGCCTAGCGGGCCCGGCCTCCAATGGGCAAGTCTTTTTCACCTTCTGCGTTGTGCGTTTATCGACCGTTGTGTTCGAATACCGCGCATGTTAGACGGCGGCCGTGCGGGCTGTCAACGGCGATTATCGAAAGATTGTGCGATAATCGACTATAACCTATCGCTGTTTTTCCTACCATGCCGCTGGAACGTCTTCATGTCCAAGACCCGTCCTTCCAGTAAACCGGCGACATTGGCGAATGCACGGCGCCCCGGCGCCACGCGCCCAGACGGCGCGAGTACCCTGACTGCCGCCGGAGAGATCCAGGCGCTCTCCGGCGATCCCAACTTCATGACCTCGCTCGCTCGTGGACTCACGGTGATCCGCGCGTTCTCGCAGCACCGCCATCGCCAGTCGATTGCCCAGTTGAGTCATCGAACCGGCATCCCGCGGGCGGCCGTGCGACGATGTCTTTATACGCTGCAGAAGCTGGGTTATGTTGCCGCCGATGAGGGCCGCGCTTATGCGTTGCGACCGCAGATCTTAGCGCTCGGGCACGCGTATCTCTCCTCGGCGCCGCTGGCCGCTTCGGCACAGCCGCTGTTGAACCAGGTGAGCGAGGCGATCCGCGAGTCTTGCTCGATGGCCGTTCTCGACGGCGAGGATATCCTATACGTGGCGCGATCGTCGGCCAGCACGCGGATCATGTCGATCGACCTCGGCATCGGCAGTCGTCTGCCTGCATTCTGTACGTCGATGGGAAGAGTCCTGCTGGCAGGTCTTTCGCCGAACGAGCTCGGCGCGTATCTGCGGCGAATGAAGTTCGTTCCCTACACGAACCGCACGATCGTCACGCGCGAGCAACTCAAGTCGGCGCTCGATACTGCGCGGGCAGCAGGCTTTGCCGTCGTCGACCAGGAGCTCGAAATCGGATTGCGTTCGATCGCCGTCCCGGTGGCCGATCGTGACGGCCGCGTCGCCGCCGCGATCAATGTGAGCGTGCAGGCTGGGCGAATGTCGCTGGCGCAAATGGACGCGACGCTCTTAGCGCCACTGCGCGCCGCCGCGCGCGAATTGGGAATGCTGCTTTCCGCCGGTTGAAAATGCGGTAGCGATGAATGGCTGGAGAACAGCCGCGACCACATGGTCTTGTTCAGTAGACGAGATTCGCGACGGCACGCAGGTGCTCGGGCGTCGTGGTCGGGAAGCCGAAGAACTCGAGGTACGCCGGGATTTGCTCGAACAACATGTCCGAGCCGACCTGCACCGTGCAGCCGCGCGCCTGGACCGCACGCAGAAACGCGGTCATCTCCTGCTTCATTACGACTTCGCCGACAAAGGTCGACGGCGAAATTCGTGAAACGTCCAACGGCAGCGGGTCACGTTCGTTCATGCCCATTGGCGTCGCATTGACCACAAGGTCGTGGCCCGCGGGATCGTTGGTTCCGGTACGGACCTCCAGTGCAGGGTAGTGGGCGCGCAGGCGCTCGGCTAGCTGCTCGGCCGACGCAGCGTCGACGTCATAGAGGCTTATCGATGCAATACCCTCGGCGGCAAGCGACGCGGCGATTGCCGAGCCCACGCCTCCGCTCCCCACGACAAGCACGCGTGCCCCGGTCAACTGCATGCCCTTGCGTCGTACCCCGCGCACGAACCCGGCGCCGTCGAACATATCACCCAGCAGGCTGCCGTCGGGGCGGCGGCGGACAGCGTTGCAGGATCCGGCGATCCGTACGGTTGGCGTCACCTCGTCAAGCAGGGCGACCGTGGTGACCTTGTGCGGCATCGTGATGAGCGCCCCGCGGATGTTCGTGAGCGTGAAGACCGATCTTAAGAAGGCCGGATAGTCGTCCGGCTCAACACCCATCGGTACGACGACCGCGTCAACCCCGGCCTGCTCGAAGTAGGGGTTGTAGATCAGCGATGACTTGAACGCTTCGGTCGGGTAGCCGATGTGCGCGATCAGCGCAGTCGTGCCGCGAATCATATCGCGCCTTCAGGCCTTGCCCGCCCGGGCCGCCGACACCGCGGCGCGCAGCGCCAGCAGGTAGCTATCGACGCCGAAGCCGCAGATCTGCCCCTTGACGATCTCGGCGAAGACCGACACGTGGCGGAACGCTTCGCGCGCATGGATGTTCGACATGTGAAGCTCGACCACCGGCACTGTCAGGATGGCTAGCGCGTCGCGGATCCCGTAGCTGTAATGGGTCCACGCTCCGGCGTTGATCAGTACGGCGTCGACTTTGTCCGCGAAGCCGCGGTGAATGCGCTCGCACATAAGGCACTCGCTATTGGTCTGAAAGCTCTCGACCTCAACGCCGAGCTCCTTACTCAGCGCGGCAAGCTTCGCGTCGATCTCGGCCAAGGTGATCGTCCCGTACTGCGCGGGATCGCGCTTGCCGAACATGTTGTGGTTGATGCCATGCAGCATGAGGACTTTCATGACGTTCCTTTGGTTCCGTGGATTCAATCGGGGCTGATCGCGACGATATGACCGGTCTTCGCGGCCTCGACGATGGCCTCGGTGATGCGGAGGTTGGCCAAGCCGTCGCGGGCGCTGACCAGCGGCTGCGCCTCTTGGCGCACCGCGCCGAAGTGTTCCATCTGGTGCTTCAGCGGGTCGTCGCGCACTAGATCGGCGATTCCGACCTCGAACGGCTTCCACCAAGAGCGGTCTTCCGCGCGCGCATAGGTCTTGAGCCGCATCGTCGGAATTGACAGGCTGCCGAAAGTGCCGGCGATGACGTAGCAATCCTCGTCCGCGTAGGTCGAGTAAGCCGGGTTTTCCCGCGAAGTCTGCTCCCAGCTTCGCGGGCAAGCGGCGGTGTCGGATAGCATGAAGGTGCCGAGCGCGCCGCTGGCGAAGCGCAGGTTGATCGCCACCGTATCCTCGACCGGGAAGCCGCGCGTGGCGTTGGACGAAAACGCCTGCACCGCGACGATGTCGCCGCACAGCATGCGCAGGTTGTGCACCTCGTGAATCATATTCAGCAGAATCGGACCCGCGCCCATCTCGCGCCGCCACGGCGCGTCGTCGAAGTAATGGTCGGGCTTGAAGAACGTCGCGCTGCCCATCACCGCCACCAACCGGCCCAGCACGCCCTGCTCGACGATCCGCCTGGCCGTGGCCATGATCGGGCTGTGCGCGCGGTGGTGGCCGATGAGAATCGTTGCCTGCTTCTCGTCGGTCGTCGCGACCAGTCGCTCGGCCTCCGCCACCGTGGGAGCGATCGGCTTCTCGAGCAGCATCGGCACATTGGCCGCGATGCACCGCATCGCGTGCTCGACGTGCAACTGATTCGGCGTCGCGAGAACCACGCCGTCGGGACAGTCTTCGCGAAACAACTCGTCCAGCGAAGCGTACAGCGGCACCCCCGCCTTGCCGGCGATATCTGCCGCCGCGGGCGCCGGATCGACGATGGCGGACAGCGTGCAGGTCGGGCTCTGCTGCGCGACGCCCATGTGCGCGAGGCCTATATAACCGGCGCCGGCGACGGCGATACGGGTCTTGTTCACGGATAAGCGGTCTTAAATGGAGATGAAAGCGGCCCGTCCCGCTGCTCGCGGCGCAGACTGGCGCGACGGCGGGATGTTCGTCTCGCGGCGCACGAGGAACATGCTCTAGGTCAGCGGCACGGTCAGCTTGTCGATCAGTGTTCGTGTCTGGGGTCGGACACCGCGCCACCAAACGAATGCTTCGGCCGCCTGCTCGACGAGCATTCCGACGCCATCGGCAAGTCGCTTGACGCCGGCATTCTGCGCCAGCCGCAGGAACGGCGTCAGCCCCTTGCCGTACACCAGGTCGTAGGCCAGGGCATCGGTCGAAAATACCTTCGGTGCGATCGGTGGCAGTTCGCCTTTGAGACTCGCCGACGTTGCGTTCACGACGATGTCGAAGCGGCCGGCAATATCGCGATAGCCGCATCCGACGATAAGGCTGCCGGCGCCGACCGCACGGGCCAGCTCCTGCGCTTTTTCAACGGTGCGATTGGCGATTGTAAGCTCGGCGGGTTGCTCGGCGAGGAATGGCAGCAGTGCGCCGCGCGCGGCACCACCGGCGCCCAGCATCAACACGCGCTTGCCCTTGAGCGTAACGCTTAAGTTGCGCTGGATGTCGTTGACCAGACCGACGCCATCGAAGTTGTCGGCGAAGACGCGGTCCCGCTCGAACTTCAACGCGTTGGCGGCGCCCGCCAGTTGCGCGCGCTCGAGCTTGTCGGTGGCCAGTTCGAACGCCTGCAGCTTGAACGGTGCGGTGACATTCAGGCCGCGTCCGCCGTTGGCACGGAACGAATGCACGACTGCGGCGAAGCCGTCGAGCGGACCTTCGATCGCCGTGTACTCCAGATCTTGGCCCGTGGTCTTGGCGAAGGCGCCGTGGATCAGCGGTGACTTGCTGTGGCCGATCGGGTTGCCGATGACGGCGTAGTGGTCGCTCATGTTGTTTCCATCGGTCAGGCGGTCCTCAGTTGGCAGTCAAGCGATCGACCGCCGCTTCGGCGTGCAGTACGCCGTCGGCCACCAGCGTGTCGATTTGCGCGGCCGAGTAGCCGAGCCGCGCGGCGATTTCGCGAGCCGCCGCGCGCGAACTGGGGGATGCCCCCTCTCCGCGGGTTGAAAATTCCAGCTAGGCCGAATCATCCTGAGCGGATTAGAATGTTTAATGGAGTTCGAGTGGGATCGCGAAAAGCGGAGCTGAACACTCGCAAGCATCGCGTCTCGTTCGAAGAAGCCGTTACTGTTTTCTATGACTCGCTCGCTACGACCTTCCCCGAGCCCGATCACTCCGGCAGGGAGACGCGGCTTATTACTATCGGCTATTCGGCTCGCGATTACCTCTTGGTGATATCACACGTCGAGCGCGGCAATACTGTCCGGATCATAAGCGCGGGGACAGCGACTGCTAAAGAGAGAAAACGCTATGAAACCGAAAGCCCGCGAGACTAGTGACGAGCTCCGTCCCGAGTATGACTTCGACTTCTTATCAGGAGAAAGAGGCCGTTACTACAAACGCCTTCTTAAAGAGGGCTCGAACAATGTCGTTCTTGAACCTGATATCGCGAAGGCTTTCCCCAACTCTGCAGCTGTCAATGACGCTCTGCGGGCGGTCATTGAGCTTGTTCGTTCATCAACGGGCCTGAACCGGCGCTCCACCGGGCCGCGCGGAAAAACACCGCGCGCCCGGTAACTCGCGCGGTTGGGTTGCCTATCCGCGAGAAAACCGGGTCCGACAACATTAAAGTTTCACTTTTGTCGACATGTCTAATTCGTGATCGCGCGCCCGCCATTTGCGCGAATCGGCAGGCTGCGCCGCGGCACCTGTCCGACCAGCCACTTGACACTTCGCCGTGCCCGCTCGGCCACCGCGGCGAGCGGCAGTTGCACGTAGTCGTCGTTGAAAACCTCGAAGCTGTAATCGCCGCGATAGCCGTTGTCGTCGATACGGCGCACCAGTGTTGCGATGTCGCCGCTGTGCACGCCCTCGCCGGGGAAGACACGGAAATGCCGCGCGGTTTCACGCCGCTCCTCGGGCGATTGCGTCTCCTGCCACATGAAATCGGCCAACTGTACGAACAGAATCTTTTCCGGATCGACGTCGTCGAGGACGTCGAGAGGAGTCGCGGTCGCGAGCATGTGATATGAATCGATTGCGAGGCCTAGGTTGGCACGATCGGCGCGTTCGACGATATCCCACGCCTGCGCGACCTCGCTGACGTAACGTCCCCACGACAGCGCTTCGTACGCGACGCGGATGCGCAACGGAACCGCGAGCATTGCGAGCTTACGCAGGTCGCGCACGAACGCCTCAGCATCGTCCGCCGCGTGCGCGAACGTCGTCGAACAGACCAGCAGGACATTCGCACCCAGCGCGTGGCAAAGCTTCAGCATCGCCTTGGCGATGTCGACCTTGTACAGATGCAGGTGGCCGGACAAGCCTTCGAAGTCGCGCAGCACTTGAAATCCGGTCACCCGCAATCCGCTCTGACGCACCGCCGCGACGGCCGCGGCCTCGCCGCCGGGGTGCCCGACGACGTCGCGCGCCGAGAGCATGATCTGGGTAAAGCCCGCGTTGCGCACGGCACGCAACTTACTCTCGAGCGGACCCGCAAGCGTGATCGTGTCCATGCCGAATTGAGATAGGTTCATTTTGTGCGCGCCGCCGCACGATCAGTATTGCCATCGAGATGGCTTTTGACCAGCTCGAAGGTCACGCTACCCAGAAAGATCTGCGTCAGTGCGCCCTTGTCACTGGGTTGAATCGGATCGCGGTCGATGAAGACCACGCCGCGCTCGCGTAGCACGTTGGTCGCGACCGCTACGTCCGGTGCGCCGATGCCGATGCGCAGCAACCGCTCCTCCCACTCGATGTCGCCCGATCCGGGAGGCGGTTCGAGTAACTGAAGGTAAAACTTGCCACACGGACTCTCGAGCAAGGTCCCCTTGGGCAGAATGCCGAAATACTGCCCGCCTGGAAGGGCTGCGAAGCCGAACAATTGCGCGTAGAAATCGACCCAGTCCTGCGTGCGGTCGCCGTGGATCGATTGCACGACGCCGAAGTAATGCATCGCAGCGAGGGCCGGAGGGTGGGGATCGACACCCGGCAGAGCGACGAAGTCCACATCATAGATCGAAAAATCGCGGTGGCGATCGACGAAGTACAACAGACTATCGCCGACGCCGTGGATGCCGGGAATGTTGAGCTCCATCGAGGACGCACGCGCCGGCATCTCCCAGGCGCCCAGTTCCAACGCGTGGCGCCACGCGTAATCCGCGTCGCGCACGCGAAGTGCGATCGCCGAGAGCGTAGGACGGTTGCCCGGGGTCGTGAGCCCAGGCAACGCATCGGGATGCGCATTGACGATGAGGTTCATCGGCCCTTGCCGATAGAGCATCACTTCGCGCGACCGGTGTCGCGCCACGGGCATGAAGCCCATCATCTGCAGAACGGCGCCCAGCGCCTGCGGCTGGGACGTCGCGTATTCGATGAACTCGATCCCATCGAGCCCGACCGGATTCTTGGGTTCGGGGTTTTGCTCGCGAATGGCCATGGTCAACTTCCGATTACGCCACCATCGGCCTTGCGAATGACCACGGTTGCCGAGCGCGGGCGGCCGTCCGCGCGGAAATCCGGCCAGTTGGAATTCTTGCGCGGGTTCCCGGGGTCGCTGGTCTCGCCGCCGATCTCCCCCGGATGCTGAATGTTGACGAATGCCGTGCGGCCGTCAGGGGTGAATGCGAGTGCGGCAATTTCGCACCCGACGGGCCCGACCAGGAAGCGGCGGAATGCGCCGGTGGCCGGATCGACCCCGAGCATCTGGTTATTGCCGAACACCGAGAATTCGCCCCTGTTAAGGCGCGTGGGCGACACATCGGTTAACACCCATAGCCGGCCGGAGGGGTCGAAGCGCACGCCGTCCGGACACGCGAACGCATCGCCCGAAAAATTTCCTTTGAGCTTGGCGTCGGCCGCCGTCGGGTCACCGGCCAGCGCGAAAATGTCCCAACGAAACGTGGTGGCCGCCGGATCGTTTCCAACCTCCCGCCAGCGGATGATCGACCCGAGCATATTCTCCGTGCGCGGATTGGCGGCGTCGGTTCCAGGTTTGCCGACCTTGCCGCGATCGGGGTTGTTGGTGAGCGTCGCGTACACATCGCGCGTTGTCGGGTGGACGGCGATCCATTCGCAGCGATCCATCTTCGTACCTCCCACCCTATCGGCGGCGAGGCGCGCTTTCACCAAAATTTCGGTTTGATCGCGGAACCCGCTCGCGGCGGTGAGCCCGTTTTGGCCGAAGACGAGCGCAATCCAGTCACCGGAACCGTCGGCGTTGAAGCGCGCGACGTACAAGGTTCCATGATCGAGCAAGTCGCGGTTCGCCGCACGGTCGGTGGCGTGGACGCGATCGCGCGCGACGAACTTGTAGATGTACTCGAACACCTGGTCGTCGCCGGTATAGAACGCGAGTTGGCCATCGGGTCCGAGCGATGGCGTGGCGCTTTCGTGCTTAAACCGGCCCAACGCCGTGCGCTTCACCGGCTTTGCGTGCGGATCGTACGGATCGATCTCGACGACCCAGCCGAAGCGATTCGGCTCGTTCGGATGCTTGGCGGTGTCAAAGCGCTCGTCGAATTTTTCCCAGCCGTAACGCGTGGTCGAACGAATGCCATAGCGCAGCTGCACTTCGTCGCGTTTGGCCGTACTGACGAAGCGATCGTTGAAATTCTCCTCGCAGGTCAGGTACGTGCCCCACGGCGTCCAGCCGAGTGCACAACCGGCGCATGTGCCAAGCACTTCGCGGCCGGTCGGATCCGACGCCGTTTTCAAGAGATCCGATCCCGCGGCTGGACCGCCGATGGCGCAGGGGGTCGCCGCCGTGATGCGCCTGGCGTAAGGCGATTGACGCACGATGCGCCACGTGTTGTCTGCGAGCGCGACCTCTACGACCGAAACGCCCGACGCGTTCTGCGCTTTGCCTACCTTCTCGGCCGACCAATTGGCGTTGCCGTCGGGGAATAGGAGCCCGTCGTCATGATATTCGTGGTTCATCGCGAGCAGCCCGCGCGCAGAGGTCGCCGAGCCGTACGGCAGCGGATAGAATTGCATGCCGTCGTGATGCATGCCAGCCTGCAGCGCCTGTTCGGCCGCGTTGTTGCTTGCATCGGGTTTGAACACCGGCGAACCCGCGACATGCCCGATCGGGTCGCCCCAGGCGAGCAGCACGTCGGCGCGATACCCGGCGGGAACCGACAGCGTATCGGCGGATGACACTGGAATCGCTGTGAACTCGAGCGGATCCATGCTGGAAGCGGTCGCGCGCGGCGTGGCGCAGCCTGGTAAACCGAACATCGCGGTGACGGCGGCGGCCAACGTGCCTTGCAACACCCGCCGGCGGGTCAATGGCAATTCGCTCACGCGCGTTGACGCCATCACGCGCGACGGGAGTTCGTTAATGGCCATGAAGTGCTCCTTCGTTTGCGACGACGCGAACCCCACGTGTTGCGAGCCGCGGTATCCTTGACTTTCAGAACGCGCTATTTCCAGTAATTCAGGTATCCCCAGAGCAGGATCAGCGCTCCGATGATCGACATGATCATCCCCGCCGGCCTGAATCGTCCACCGGGCGAGCGCCAGAGAAGGCTGCCGATAATGCCCCCAACGAGCGAGCCGCCGATCCCGAGTAACGTGGTCATCCAAAAACCGAGCTCCACGGCTCCTGGATAGAAAAATCGTGCAAGTACTCCGACGATGAAGCCGATAATGATCATCCAGATGATGCTCAGAATGCCCATTCCTCTTCCCCCGTTTGTTTAGTTAGAAATGCCCGAAACACGGTACGGCGTGGGTTGCCGGCGAGCGGCGATGCTAGCACGCGCCTCGTGTAAGGGAAGTGCCTCGTGATCCGACTAACCCACATGCAAGATGTGCTTTCAATCCGCTTCGTCAATCGCGGGGTTACCGTTTTGGCGCTCGGCCTTATTGTGACCGCAACGGCAAGCGGAGCCGCCGCGCAGTCTGCCTGCACGGCGACCAGCGGAGCGCAATTGCGGCCCCTCGTCGAGCTATTCACATCGGAGGGTTGCAGCAGTTGCCCGCCGGCCGACCGTTGGCTCACCGCGGAGTTTCCAGCCGAGCGCTTGGACGCAGGCGTCACCGCGCTCGCCTTCCACGTCGACTACTGGGATCGCTTGGGGTGGAAGGATCGTTTCGCTTCCGCGCAATTCACGCAGCGCCAGTACGAGGCAATGCGGGCGAACCGCGCGACGTTCGTATACACGCCGCAGGTTCTGGTTCAAGGCCGTGATGCGCAAGAGTGGAAACGCGGCGCGGTCACTTCACTGGCCGCAGCGGGAAAGCGCCCGGCACGTGCTTCGGTGACGCTCGACGCCACGCATGAAGGCGGCGCGTACAAGGTGCGCGCGAGCGCAAGTGTTGCCGATGCCGCGTTGCGGGCGAATGCCGTACTGTGGCTCGCGTACGCCGATAGTGGACTCGTCTCTAACGTCCAAGCTGGTGAAAACCGCGGCGTGCGTCTCGCCCATGACCACGTCGTGCGTTCGCTGCACGGTCCGTTCGCGGTGAACGCGAAGGGCGAAGCGGCAGCCTCGGTGGCGATAGCAACGCCCGCCGAACGCGGCCGGACACCTGTCCTCGTCGCATTCGTGCAAGACACGAAGAATGGCGACGTATTGCAGACGTTGACGCTTCTGGCATGCGGAGAAACTTGAGGCCGCTCGAAGTACGCTCTGTTTTTAACGGCAGTCAATGGATAACGCTCTGATGTTAGACTGAGATTGAATCGTGCCGATGAAGAATCCGCCTCATCCCGGGGGCTTATCCGCCAGGAAGTTATCGAGCCTCCGAGCCTTTCGGTCTCGGACGCCGCTGATGTCCTTGGCGTCTCGCGCCAGGCCGTCTCGCTTTTGCTGAACGAGCGCACCGATCTTTCTCCGCAGATGGCGCTCCGGATCGAAAAGGCCTTTGGCCCGAAAATGGATCACCTGATGAGGATGCAGCTTGCCTACGACTTGGCCAAGCAGCGTGGACAGGAGGATCAGATCAAAGTGAAACGGTACCAGCCCGCATAGTGCTGACCTTTCCACGGCGCTCCCACCGCGCTAAGAGCAGTCGCGGTGCCGCACTCTGCACGTCGCGAGCACTTCGTCGGGATCGCGCTTCCACCAGTTGTTGGCGGAGAATATCTCGACTTCGTGCATGCCGCGATAGCCGCCGCCGTCCATCCATGAGCGCAGCAACGGCAAATCGATGACGCCATCGCCCATCATGCCGCGATCGGTGAGGAGATCCGTCGTCGGCACCAGCCAGTCGCAGATGTGATACGCAAGGAGACGCGACGCGCCTTTGCCCGAAGCGCCGCCGGCCGCTCGTTCGATCTCGCGTTTCAGATGCGGGTCCCACCAGACATGGTAGGCGTCTACGGCGATCCCGAGGCCGGCGCCCAATTCGTCGCATAGGTCGTTTGCGTGTTCCATCGTGTTGACGCAGGCGCGGTCGGCGGCGTACATCGGGTGCAACGGCTCGATTGCGAGCGGCATGCCGGCCGGCCGCGCGTATTCGAGCAATTCGCCGATCCCGTCGCGTACCATTTCGCGCGCGCCCAAGAGATCCTTCGATTCGATGTGGCCGTCGCGATTCTTGGGTAACCCGCCGACGACGAGCACCAGGCATTGCGCGCTAAGCGTGAGCGCTTCATCGACCGCGCGCTTGTTGTCATCGAGCGCCGCGCGCCGGACGGCGCCGTCGGTCGCCGGAAACATTCCGCCGCGGCAATAGCCGGTCACCGTAAGGTCCGAATCGCGAATGCGCGCGGCAACTTCATGCAGTCCGGCTAGGGCGACCTGGTCGCGCCAAGGTGCGATACCGCGAATGCCGTGACGCGCGCAGCCGGCAATGATGTCAGGTAGCTGCCACTGCTGGCGAACCGTCGCGGTGTTGAGCGAAAGAAGCTTTTCGTCCGGCGCGCCCATCAATCGGCGATTCCGTACACGTTGAGCAACGAGCGCATCCGCGCGGTGGCGACGTGGGGGTCGCGTAGCAGTCCCGCCGCGTCCGCCAATCGGAATAACTCGGCCAGATGCACGAGGCTGCGCGCGCTTTGTTGCCCGCCGACCAGCGAGAAATGCGCTTGGTGCCCGTTGAGCCACGCCATGAAGACCACGCCCGTTTTATAAAAGCGCGTCGGCGTCGCGAAAATATGGCGCGACAGCGGCACGGTGGGAGCGAGGATCGCGTCGAAGCGGGCGCGGTCGCCGGCGGTAAGCGCCGTCAGCGCCGCCGCCGCCGCCGGTGCGATCGCATCGAAGATGCCGAGCAGGGCATCGGAGTAGCCGGCCGCGTCGCCGCCGATTAATTCGGCGAAATTGAAGTCGTCGCCGGTGTACATGCGCACGCCAGGAGGCAGCCGCCGGCGCAGCGCAACCTCCTTATCCTTGTCGAGCAGCGAAACCTTGATCCCGTCGATCTTGGCTCGATTCGCGGTGACGACGCCGATGCAGACGTCCATCGCCTGCGCGTGATCGGGATCGCTAGCTTGACCGTGCGCGCCGACCCAGTAGCCGGCGAGCGCCGGATCGAACATCTCACCTAACCAGTGCACGATCACCGGCTCGCGTAGCTGCGAGAGCACGCGATCGTACACATAGGCGTAATCGTCGGGCGCTTGCGCGCAAGCCGCCAGCGCGCGGCTGGCCATCAGAATGATGCGCCCGCCCGCCGCTTCGACGGCGGCGCATTGCTCTTCGTAAGCGGCGACAACATAATCGCGTGTTGTCGTTGCCGACGCTGCTAGATGGTCCGTGCCGGCGCCGCAAAAGACGACCGCACCTTCGATTGTGCGGGCTTCCGCCACACTCCGCTGGATGAGCTCGAGCGACGTCGGCCAGTCGAGTCCCATGCCGCGTTGCGCGGTGTCCATCGCTTCCGCGACCGCGAATCCATGCGCCCACAGATGCCGCCGGAACGCGAGAGTGGCATCCCAGTCGATCGCCGCCGTGAGCCACGGGTCCACGGCGGCGAGAGGGTCGGCGACGACATGCGCAGCGGCGAAGGCGACGCGGTTCCATTGCGGTGAGCGCGGCGACGCGGGCCACGTCGTTGCCGCGCGCAGCATGTAGGGAGCGAGCGTGCCGTCCGCTTCGGGCAGCTTCAGCTCGAGGATGGATTCTCGTTTCACTCGACGTCCTCAACTACAATAGTTGGTCGCGAGCCAGACCCCGCACGGGCAGAATGGCGCATGTTCGGGAACCAAACTGTCCAACTGCAGTGCGGATGCCTCTCCGCTCCGAAGGTTGGCCAGCAGACCGAAAGTGGTCATCGCTCCTTCCGCCGCACCTTCAAGTTTCGCGAGTTCGGTCGGCGAGAACTCGAAACCGTGTAAGCCGCTTAGCTGCATTCGGGGATCGACGATTTCAAAACCAATAGAGCCCAATTTGTATCTAGCAATTCTTGTGATGTGGCATTCTGTTTGTTCCACCCGGCACCAAATGTACGTTCGAGCGACTGGTACGTAGACATGGAGACGTCGAATGCGACGCGCACCGTTGCTTCACCTTGTTTCCCGGCCTCCCTAATAAGATCATCCGTGAGTTCATAATGCAGGTTGTAGCCATTTAATTGGTGCGTGGGGAGGCTCCCAGCCTGGCCTAGAACACTCGGCCACAGTTGTAGGTCCAAAGTGAGCCGGCAAAGCACTCGTTTGAGCCGTGAGTTTTTAGGGTCCTGATATGAATCGACGATACTGCTACGAGCGATCGCCGACAGGCCAGCACGAACGTCAAACCCCAAGATTTTCCTCGAGTTGAGATCTAATGGGTTGATCCCGTTGTCGGCGCTCATCTACCTGCTCTTCCTTGGAATCCAGGGTATGAAGAGCATGGCTGCATGCCGGGGGAAACAGCGCCCAATACGCCAGCCCCGACCTTACCACCGAGATATCGCCAGTAGCATGCGCAAAGTGGCGTCGGCAATTGTTGCATTTCGTAGATGTGGTAGTGGGGCGAGAGTCCTGCATGTGAGAAGTGGCCCCACGCAGATACACGTCAAGCCCCGATGGATCCGAGTCACTCAGCGGGTCATTCAAGACGTACGAATAAGTGTTAAGTCCTCCTTTGAGTCCAACAGGGTCAGATTCGGCGTACCTCCCCGTGTTGGGATCGTAATCGCGGAAGTAGTTGTATTACTGAGGGCAGCTTACGCTTAGTCGCGCGAGCCTAGAAGCCGCCTCTTCCGGCGAGGTGAACCTAGCGAACGTGATTGAAACGGTCCGAAGGTACGGATCAGTTGGTTCCTTATCTTTCGCTCGCCCCTCGATACGAAACACTGAGGCAACTTGCAATAACTTTCTTCATTTACAAAGAAGTCGACTCGGGACACCACATCTGCTTCTGGCTCTCTTGTTCCATCCAAATATGTGCCCTACTTGGATAGTGGGGAGTCGCAAAGCCGCCACCCTTCGTTTTTCAATCGTTGCAGTGCCGTTTCGTTAAGTGGCGGCGCCCGAAGTTTCGCGTATTGAGCAAATGCCAGCTGCGACGCACGCGCACCTTCTTCGGACACCTCGCGTGTTTCGACGTTGAGTGCATCTTTCGGAACCAAGCGTTCAAGGCGCAATTCCATTGCCTCCGCATACGTTCCGTCTAATGTTGAGCCGTATGGGCCAGGACCATAGTTACCTATGTTGGCGTTCCACCATCGCGTGGGAGCACGTGTTTCTTGAGTCCCGCTCGCGGACGATGAGCCAATCAGTAGTACGGTTAAGACCAAGAGCCAAACGATCCGTAACATTGGATTACGTCGAGCGTCGATGATAGTTGGCATCAAAGTCATCTCAGGCCACATTTGAGAAACAGCTCAAGCGCCATTGTGCCACCGGGAGTCGAAGCGCAAAAAAACCGGCGCGCCCCGATTAATAATACCCGCACGGCTCATGGAGTATCATTACCTCGCCGACCATCTGCAACTCGCAGACGAAACCGTTTCGATTTGCCCGGCTGAGGCGCGAGTTAAAAAGGGGAGAGCGCCGGCACGTCGACGAAGCGCCGTTCGCGCCAACTCTGCAAGCCAAGCTCTGCGAGCTGGACACCCTTGGCACCTTCGAGCAGGTTCCAGCGAAAAGGGCCACCCTCGACGACATGCCGCAAATAGAGTTCCCATTCGACCTTGAACGCATTGTCGAACATGCGATTGTCCGGGATGAGTTGCCAAGTGTCGTAGAAATCAATCGTTTGCGGCACGTCCGGATTCCACACCGGTTTCGGTGTAGCCGCGCGCGGCTGAATGCGGCAGTCGGTGAGCCCCGCGACCGCCGACCCCAGCGTTCCGTCCACGTGGAAGGTGACGAGATCGTCGCGCCGTACGCGCGTGCACCATGAGCTATTGATCTGCGCAATGATCGGACCGTTGCCACCGTCGAGCTCGAACGTCGCATACGCGGCGTCGTCAGCGGTGGCGGCGTAAGGCTTGCCGTTCTCATCCCAGCGTTGCGGGATGTGCGTCGCACCCACGCACATCACGCTGCGTACGTCGCCGAACAGATTGTCGAGTACGTAGCGCCAGTGGCAGAGCATGTCGACGATGATCCCGCCATCGTCCTCCTTGCGGTAGTTCCACGACGGCCGCTGCGCCGGTTGCCAGTCGCCTTCGAACACCCAATACCCAAACTCGCCGCGCACCGACAGGATGCGGCCAAAAAAACCGGAATCGACAAGGGTCCTGAGCTTGAGGAGTCCTGGCAACCAGAGCTTGTCCTGCACGACGCCGTGCTTGATTCCCGCGGCTTGCGCGCGACGGTAGAGATCAAGCGCATCGGCGACCGTCGGCGCGACGGGTTTTTCGGTGTAGACATGTTTGCCCGCCGCGATCGCCTTGCGGATAAGCGCCGGGCGCAAGCCCGTCGATGCCGAATCGAAATAGATCGCGTAATCAGGGTCCGCAAGCGCCGCATCCAGATCCGTCGTCCAGCGCGCCACGTCGTGCGCGTGCGCGAGCGCCTCGATTTTTTGCGCATTGCGGCCGACGAGCAGCGGTTCGGGCATGATGCGCCGGCCATCGGCGAGCGGGACGCCGCCTTGCGCGCGGATGGCATTGATCGAACGGATCAAATGCTGGTTCGTCCCCATCCTGCCAGTGACGCCATTCATGATGACGCCGAGTCTGACTGTGTCCAAAAGCAACTCCTTCGCTGCGACCCGCCTGTTGGTTCGGTGCCATTGTGTGTGGCCCGCCCCTGGCGCGAATATCCCCCGCAATACCGATCAGGGCGCGTGACCCCCAACGCGGACGATCTTCATCGTATTCGTGCCGCCCGACTTGCCCATCGGTTCGCCGATCGTCAGGACGATCAAATCGCCGTGCTGCACCTGGCCGCGCGCGACCAGCAGGTCTTCTGCCGCTTGCAGAACGCGATCACGGTCTTCGCCCTGCTCGAGATAAAGCGGAATCACGTTACGGTACAGCGCCATCTTGCGCCGTGCGGAGACTTCGGGCGTCAACGCGTAGATCGGGCAGCCGCAATCGTGGCGTGACATCCACAGCGCGGTCGAGCCGGATTGGGTCAACGACGCAATCGCCTTGACCTTCAGATGAAACGCAGTGAACAGTGTCGCCATCGCAATCGACTGATCGACACGCGTGAACGTGCGATTCAAGAAGTCGCGATCGAGCTCGACCGAGTCGCTCTTTTCGGCCGCCTCGCAGATCTGCGCCATCGTCTCGACGGTTTCGACCGGGTACTTGCCCGTCGCGGTTTCCGCCGAAAGCATCACTGCATCGGTGCCGTCCAGCACCGCGTTGGCAACGTCCGATACTTCTGCACGGGTCGGCACCGGGGCGAGGATCATCGACTCCATCATCTGGGTGGCTGTGATCGTCAGCTTGTTGCGTTCGCGTGCCAGCCGGATCATCCGCTTTTGCAGACCTGGCACGGCGGCGTTGCCGACTTCGACGGCGAGATCGCCGCGCGCGACCATGATCCCATCGGACGCATCGATGATCTCTTCAAGGAACGTGATCGCTTCGGCGCGCTCGACTTTGGCGATCAGCAGCGCGCGGCCGCCGGCGGCGCGCAACAGCTGCCGCGCCATGTACATGTCTTCCTTGTTCTTCGGGAACGACACGGCGAGATAATCCGCCTCGAGCTGCGCCGCCGTCTTGACATCGTCCATATCCTTTGCCGACAAAGCCGGCGCGGTCAGCCCGCCGCCAAGCCGGTTGATGCCCTTGTTGTTGGAGAGCGCGCCGCCCAGTTCCACGCGGGTGACGATTCTCGGGCCGTCAACACTTTCCACCTTGAGGCGGATGAGACCGTCGTTCAAGAGCAGGATCGCGCCGGTCGTGACGTCGTTCGGCAATTCCTTGTAATCAAGTCCGACGCGGCTCGGGTCGCCTTCCTCGCATTCGGCGTCGAGCACGAAGCGCTGTCCCCGTTCCAGCTCGACTTTGCCTTCTCTGAACTTGCCGATCCGGATCTTGGGTCCCTGCAAATCCGCCATGATGGCAACGGCACGACCCAGGCTTTGAGCGGCTTCGCGCACTGCTTGAGCGCGCGCGCGATGATCGCTCGCGAGACCGTGCGAAAAATTTAGACGCACGACATCGACTCCGGCTGCAAGCATCCGGTGCAGGACCGCCGGCTCGCTGCATGCGGGGCCTAAGGTCGCGACGATCTTGGTCGCGCGGGGCATGGGGTATCTTTAAACGGAGTCGGTAGCGAAAAACAAGAACCGCAAGAATACAACGACGGTGTACTTACCTCGCCGTTGGTGCACACTCATCGCTTTTCCAGAATCTCCACCGCCGGCAGCGTCTTGCCTTCGAGAAACTCGAGAAACGCGCCACCGCCGGTCGAGATGTAGCTCAAGTTGTCGGTGACGCCGAATTTGGCGATCGCGGCGAGCGTGTCGCCGCCGCCAGCCAGTGAATACGCCGACGAGCGCGCGATCGCTTCCGCCACCGCCTTCGTGCCTTCCGCGAACGCCGCGATTTCGAACACGCCGATCGGCCCGTTCCAGACAATCGTTCCCGCGCTCGCGATGATCGTTTTCAGCGCGGCGACCGACGTCGGCCCGAGATCGAGGATCAGGTCATCGGCAGCGATGTTCTCGATCGCCTTCAGTTCGGGTTTTGCGGTCGCGGACAAGTCCTTCGCCACGACGGCATCGATGGGGATCGGCACCTTGCCCGGAAATTCCGCGAGAATCCGCTGTGCTTCGGCCACGAGGCCCGGTTCGGCCAGCGACTTGCCGATGCACCCGCCGGCCGCGAGGATGAATGTGTTGGCGATGCCGCCACCGACGATTAGCGTGTCGACTTTCGCGGCCAGCGTGCGGAGGATGTTGAGCTTCGTCGAAACCTTCGCGCCTCCGACAATCGCCACCAGCGGGCGCTTCGGTCGCGCTAAAGCTTGCCCAAGCGCATCGAGCTCCGCCGCGAGCAGCGGCCCCGCGCAGGCGATGGCCGCGAATTTCGCGAGCCCGTGCGTCGTGGCTTCCGCGCGATGCGCGGTGCCGAACGCGTCGTTGACATAAACGTCGCAGAGTTTCGACATCTTTCGCGCGAGGTCGTCGCTATTGGCTTTCTCGCCGCGGTTCAAGCGACAGTTCTCGAGCAGGACGATCTGGCCGGGTTGCAGTTTGTCGTGCCAGTCCCCGCCGTCGACCCAGTCGCGAATGAGCGGGACGCGGGTTGCGAGGAGTTCGGATAGCCGCTCGCCAATCGGGGCGAGCGAGTCCTCCGACTTCCACGTGCCTTCGGTCGGCCGTCCCAAGTGCGACGTCACCATGACGGCCGCGCCGCGCCGCAATGCGTCCTCGATCGCCGGAAGCGACGCGCGAATGCGCGTGTCGTCGGTGATATCACCGTTCTTGGCCTGCGGAACGTTCAGATCGGCGCGAACGAACACGCGCTCGCCGCGCACGCCCACGTCGGCTAATTGCTTCACGAGTTTGTGGCCTTTTGCCAGCGGTGCAGTCGGCGCCGTCAAAGCACGCGCGTTACTTCGCCGCCATCAGCGCGACGGTCACGTCCAGCATCCGATTGGAAAATCCCCACTCGTTGTCGTACCACGCCGAGACTTTTACTAGGCGTCCGGAGACCTTGGTCAGCGTCGAATCAAACGTCGACGACGCTGGATCGTGGTTGAAGTCGACCGACACGAGCGGTGCGGTGCTGTAGTTGAGAATGCCCACGAGCGGGCCTGTTTCCGACGCGGCCTTCATCACGGCATTGACCTCGTCGACAGTCGTATCGCGCGCCGCGATGAATGACAGGTCCACCAGCGAAACGTTGATCGTCGGGACGCGAATCGCGTAACCATCGAGCTTACCGTTCAGCTCCGGCAGGACCAGTCCGACGGCGGTGGCGGCGCCGGTCTTGGTGGGAATCATGCTCATCGTCGCCGAGCGCGCGCGGCGCAGGTCCTCGTGGTAGACGTCGGTGAGCACCTGGTCGTTGGTGTACGAATGGACGGTCGTCATAAGACCGTTGACCACACCGATCTTCGCGTGCAGCGGCGCAACCGTAGGCACCAGGCAGTTGGTCGTGCACGACGCGTTGGAGATGACCGTATGCGCTGCCTTGAGCGTCTGGTGGTTGACCCCATACACGATGGTCGCGTCGACATCTTTGCCGCCGGGTGCTGAGATGATGACTTTTTTAGCACCTCCTTTGAGGTGCGCGGACGCCTTCTCCTTGCTGGTGAAGAGGCCGGTGCATTCGAGGACCACGTCCACTCCCAGCGAGCTCCACGGCAGCTGTGCCGGATCGCGGACGGCAAGGACCTTGATCCGGTCGCCATTCACGACCATCGCGTCGCCGTCGACGTCGACGTTGCCGGGAAATTTTCCATGCGCCGTGTCAAAGCGCGTCAGGTGCGCGTTAGTCTCGGCGTTGCCGAGATCGTTGATCGCGACGATCGAGAGATCGTGCTTCTTGCCGTCTTCGTAGTGCGCGCGCAGGATGTTGCGGCCGATGCGGCCGTAACCGTTGATGGCGACTTTGATGGTCATCGTTCTCTCCAGAATTGCTTGTACGTATTCTATGCAGCGAGGTTATTACGTCGGATGACGACCTCGCTCATTCCAACGGGGGAAAGACAACGCGCTTCACCGCCATCGCAACGTTTTGCACGGTGAATCCGAAGTGCACGAACAACACGCTCGCCGGCGCCGATTCGCCGAAGGTATCGATGCCGACGACCCGGCCGGTCGGATCATCACAGGTGCCAACGTATTTGCGCCAGCCATCTGTCGCGCCGGCCTCCACCGCAACCCGCGGAACGCCGCGCGGCAGCACGGAGGCACGGTATGCGACATCCTGCCGGTCAAAGACGCTCGTGCACGGCATCGACACGACCCGCACGTTGATTCCCTCTTTGGCCAACTCTTCTCGCGCCGCCAAGGCGAGCCCGACCTCCGAGCCGGTAGCGATGACGACCGCATGCGCACCGGTCAGCGTCACATCGAAATCGGCAAGGATGTAGCCGCCGCGCCCGATCGTTTGCATAACGTCCACGTCGCGCTTGATGAACGTTACGTTTTGCCGGGTAAGAATGAGGCACGTCGGACCGTCGTTGCGCTCAAGCGCAGCCGCCCAAGCGATCGCGGTTTCGACGGTGTCGCAAGGCCGCCAGACCGTCAGACCGGGAATGAGGCGCAAGCTTGCCGTGTGCTCGACCGCCTGGTGCGTTGGGCCGTCTTCGCCCAAGCCGATCGAGTCGTGCGAGTAGACGAAGATCACGCGCAACTTCATGATCGCCGCCATGCGCACCGCATTGCGCGCGTAGTCCGAAAATGTGAGAAACGTGCCAACATAGGGAATGAAGCCACCGTGCAAAGCGAGGCCGTTGGCGATTGCGCTCATCGCGAATTCGCGCACACCGTAGTTGACGTAGTTACCCGCTTGTTCGTTGGTGACGACCTTGCTGCCGGTCCAGTTTGTGAACACCGATCCGGTCAGGTCGGCAGAACCGCCGATCATTTCCGGCAATAAAGCGGCGTAAGCCTCGATCGCCTGTTGCGATGCCTTGCGCGTTGCGACCGATTCGGCGCTCAAAGCCTGCGCCGCCACGAACTCGCTGACTTTTGCCGAAAACGAGGCGGGTAGCGACCCTTGCATGCGGCGTGTGAACTCGAGGGCGAGCTCCGGATGAGCTGCCCGATACGACGCGAATTTCGCGTTCCAATCGCCTTCCAACAAAGCGCCGCACTCGCGCGCGTTCCAGCCATCGTAGATTTCCGCGGGAATGACGAAGGGTTCGTCCTCCCAACCGAGCGCGGCGCGCGTGCCGGCGATTTCGCTTGTGCCCAGCGCGGCGCCGTGCACGGCATCGCTGCCCGCTTTGGTCGGTGCGCCCTTGCCGATAATAGTCCTGCAGCAGATGAGCGTGGGTCGATCGGCCATCGCTTGCGCTGCCTTGATCGCGGCGTCGACAGCCTCGATGTCGTGACCGTCGACGGCAGGAACCACATGCCACCCGTAGGCCGCGAAGCGTTTCGGCGTGTCGTCGGTAAACCAGCCTTCGACGCGGCCGTCGATCGAAATGCCGTTATCGTCGTAGAACGCGATCAATTTACCGAGGCGCAGCGTGCCCGCGAGCGAGCACGCCTCGTGCGAGATACCCTCCATCAGACAGCCATCGCCAGCGAACACGTACGTGTGATGATCGACGATGGTGTGACCGGGCCGGTTGAATTCGGCCGCGAGCAGACGCTCCGCCAGCGCCATGCCGATGGCGTTGGCGAGACCTTGTCCGAGCGGACCGCTGGTCGTTTCCACGCCGGGAGTTACCCCGATTTCAGGATGCCCCGGTGTTTTCGAATGCAGTTGCCTGAAGTTACGCAGTTGGGCGACCGGCAGATCGTATCCGGTCAGATGCAACAGCGCGTATTGCAGCATCGAACCATGGCCATTGGAGAGCACAAAGCGATCGCGATTGGCCCAGTGCGGATTGGCAGGATTGTGGCGCAGATGCCGATTCCAAAGTGCCACGGCGATGTCCGCCATGCCCATCGGCATCCCGGGATGCCCTGATTTTGCCGCCTCGACGGCATCCATCGCCAGCGCGCGGATCGCGTCGGCGAGTTGTTTGTCGGAGACCTTGGCTTCAGCGCAGGCAATCATGAATCTCTGGCGAAAAGGAAACGGCGAAACGGCGGAAACGCTGAATGAAACGATGAATGTTTATCTGATGCGCGCATCTTTTTCAAAAGGCGCGCGCCAATCAGTTGAGTCGTTGGGGCTGACTCATTGCGCTGCATATAAAACCTTGAATTATCGCCCCGCCCAATCGTTTGTGCAATAATTCAAAGGGACCCACCAAGTGCGCGTGAAAGGCACCGATGCCTGACACACCGTTGAAACAGCCGGTCGTGGAGCGCGATATTGCGCCGGGAGTCTTAACCGAGTATTTGACCGACGATTGGGCGTTCTTCGTTCGATCGGCACGCGCACGCGAAAAATTCGAGTCCCCGTATCAGGCGGTCGAAGTTCACGACAGCGTACCGTTCGGCACATTGTTCCGGCTCGACGGGCACTTTATGACGTCGGAGAGGGACGAGTTTTTCTACCATGAGAATCTGGTACACGTAGCGGCGGTCACGCATTCGCAGCCGCAACGAGCGTTGATTGTCGGTGGTGGTGATGGCGGGTCGGCCGAGGAGTTGCTCAAGCACCCGTCGCTTAAGTCGGTGACGTTGTGCGAGATCGATCGAGCCGTCATAGAAGTTGCGCGCAAGTATCTGCAGCAGGTCCACCGCGGGGTGCTCGACGACCCGCGCGTTGCGTTGAAAATCGAGGACGGGTTCGCCTTCATCCGCAACTCGACCGAACAATTCGATCTGATCGTGCTTGATTTGACCGACCCCGGCGGTCCATCCACAAAGTTGTATACGCGTGAGTTCTATCGCGCGTGCGCCGCACGGTTGACGCCCCTGGGAGCGCTGACGCTCCACGTCGCGAGTCCCGTCGCGCACCCGGAACGTGTCCGGGAAACGCTCGGCAACCTGCGCCACGCCTTTACGTTGGTGACACCGTACCTGACGTCGATTCCTCTGTACGGGGGGATGTGGATGATGGCGTGTTGTTCCTTGTCGCTCAACCCAAAGAGCTTGTCCGCGCGCGAAGTGGATCAGCGTATCCGGGAGCGGTCATTGCGCGACCTCCAGTATTACAACGGAGACGTCCATCGCGCCTGCCTGGCACTGCCCAATTTCGTGCGCGCGCTCGTGATTTGACAGGCGCGTTCGGGTGGGGACCGCCCCGCGGGAAAAAGGTTCCGTCAACCCCTCGCTGCTCTTCGCCCGTTAATGGCGGAGGATGGCTTGAGTTTTTGACCCGCGCCCTAAACTTAGCAAGCGAAGGAGTGGGTTATCTCCGTGGAAACTTTGAGGAACGTACCGTGACGACTTTGCCCGACTCTATGAACGACGCCGATTTCGTGGTGATCGACGGTGTCGTCTTCGAAACCGGCTATATGCGGGTTCCGGATGAATTCACCGCGGCCGACGATGTCGTGCTGGAAGCGCGGCGGGGAAACGCCGAGATCGAGTTGACACGCGCCGAAATCGACGACGCGGAACCTGTAGGAGAGGGTGTTTTTCGCTTGAGAAACGGCACGCACCTGCGCTTCTTGACCAGCGCGACCATTCACTAGCGTGTGCGTCAAACGCGCAAGATGAAGTCAAACTCCGCGGTAAGCGCATCGGCTTCTCTCCCGGCGAGCGGCGTCAACGTCATCACGAGCCTGGCGCGCGCGTCGCGCGACAGCGTCGCCAACACGCCGTCGCCTTCGGTCGCATCCCCGCGTACGTAGAGTTGCGTGGTCAAAGCTGACCCGCCCGATGCGGCAAGCTTGAAGTGCAGATGCGGCGGCCGCCCGCTGTAGGCGACGGGCCGGATCGTCTTGAACGAGTACCTCCCTTCTCCATCCGCCATGACGCGGCCGTAACCCTGGAAATTTTCATCCTGCGGTGTGGCGTCACCCGCATGGTGATAACGGCCAAGCGCATCGCACTGCCAGAGCTCTACCACCGTTCCAGGGAGCGGCGCGCCACCGGTGCTCTTTACGACGCCTCGTAGATATAGCGGCTTGCCTTGCGCGGCTTCGCTGCGGCTGGCGACGCGCGTCAAGTCACCGTCGCGGTCAGCGGGGATCGTTCGCGGATAGAACGGGCCTTCGGTCTGCGTCGGCGTCGGCGCCAGCCGAGCGGTCGGGGATTGTCCGCTCGCCGCGGTGCCGACCGCGAGCGGCAACAGTGCCAAACCGGCAAGCAATGACCGGCGCATATTTGGCGCGCGTGGCAGGCGAAGTCGGCGTCGTTCCATGGCAGTGATTGGAGCAGGCAGAAGCCCAAACGGTTCCCGCGTATCATCGCGCGGTCATGCCGCTCTGTCCACGCCAATACTTCATCGCTCCGGGTTAGGGACACTAACGCGCGTGGACTTCTCGTTCTGGAGCGTCACCATTGGGGCGCTGCTGATCGGCATGGCACTGACCGGCGCGCTGTGGAGGCGTCTGCCGCTCAGTACCTCGATGTTGTATCTGGCGGCAGGCGTGGCCTTGAGCCCGCTTGGATTCGACGTGCTCCGCCTCGATCCGATCGAGCAATCGGCTTCACTTGAACGCATTGCCGAAGTCGCCGTCCTGGTGTCGCTGTTCGTAACCGGGCTCAAACTCTCGGCGCCGCTGGCCGACGTGCGCTGGTATCTGTCGCTGCGACTCGCTCTGGGCGCGATGGTCCTCACCGTGGCGGCGATTGCCGTCGTGGGAATGACGTTTCTCGGGCTTTCGGTCGGTGCGGCGATTTTGTTGGGCGCAATTCTCGCGCCGACCGATCCGGTGCTTGCCTCCGACGTGCAGGTCGCCGATACGGAGGATCGCGACCGCGTCCGATTCACCTTGACCGGAGAGGGCGGGTTGAACGACGGGATGGCATTTCCGTTCGTGATGCTCGGCCTTGGGTTGCTAGGCCTGCACGACTTGGGACCGGCAGGCATCCGCTGGGTCGCAGTCGATGTGGCGTGGTCGATCGCGGGAGGATTGGCCATCGGCGCACTCGCCGGATTTCTCGTTGGCAAACTCGTACTCCTTTTGCGCGTGCGTCATCAGGAAGCGGTTGGGTACGAAGAATTTCTGGCACTCGGCCTCATCGCCTTATCCTACGGCATTGCGCTGCTCGCGCATACGTACGGGTTTCTCGCGGTGTTCGCGGCGGGCCTTGCGCTACGCCGCGTCGAGGACGCGCCAACTCCTTCAATCGACTCATTGAGCGCGGTCGTCACCGCAAAGACTCCGGGGACGCCCGAAACTGTCGACGAGCTCGCCACCGATCCTCGTCACGCGACCAACTACCTGACGCACGCGGTGCTCGCGTTCAACGAGCAGTTGGAGCGGATCGTCGAAGTCGCGCTGGTCTTGATCATCGGCGCCATGCTCGCGTTCACCATCGCGTCGCCGGCGATCTGGTGGTTCGTTCCGTTATTGTTGCTGGCGATCCGTCCGGTGTGCGTGCTGTTGAGCCTCGCCGGCTCCGCAACGAGCCGGCATCAACGCGCGCTCTTGTCGTGGTTCGGCATTCGCGGCATCGGGTCGATCTACTATTTGATGTACGCGATCAATCACGGACTCACCGCGGAAATGACTCGACAATTCATCGCGCTGACGCTTGCCGTCGTCGTCGCCTCGATTGTCGTGCACGGCATTTCGGTCACGCCTCTGATGGAGCATTACGCGCGCCGTAAGCAGCGGAGCAAAGCCGACGCGAATTGATGTGACACGCCGGCAGGTGACACCCCGCCACGTGCCACCCGTCACCTTTTGACAGTAGCCATATATGCGTATATGCTCATATGACAATGAAGGTTCCTTCACGAAGCGGACGCAAGGCGCGCATCGCGCCGCCGGAGCTCGGTGACGAACTCGATGAAGTGTTCGCCGTCGTCGCCCGGTATTTCGGCCTGCTCTCGGAGCCGACACGACTCAAGATCCTGCACACGATTTGTCAGGACGAGCGCTCGGTGTCGGCCATCGTTGCGGCGACCGGCGTGACGCAGACCAACGTCTCGCGGCACCTTGCGCTGTTGCACCAGGCGGGGGTCGTAAGTCGACGCCGAGAGAGGAGCGCCGTTTACTACCGCGTTACCGATCCCGAATTCGTCGAGGTGTGCCGGACCGTCTGCGTGCAGATCGCCGGCCGCATCGATGCGCGCCAGCCGCTCAAACGCGATCTGCTGCATTTTGCCGCGCACTAAAAACCTCCGCTTCAGTTGAAAGCCACTAAGAGCAACAGGTATGACGGGTAACAGGATCGCCGGCCGTATTCTCCCGGCGCCAGAAAACCATTTGTCCGCGCCACCTGATCGGCAGCGGCGCAGCTTTTTACGCAATGCGGTGCTGGCGGGGGGCGGCACGCTCGCCGCCGGAATCGCTCTGCGGACCGCGGGCGCGCAGGACGTTGCGAAAAATCTTCCACCCAACGTGCCGGAGTGGTCTCGGGCCCTCGGCGCGCCGATCCTCGCCGCGCCCTACGGCGCGCCCGCGAAATACGAGGCCGCCGTCAAGCGGCGCGAGAGTCCGGGTCTTACGCGAACGCCGCATTCGTCGGTTTCGTTCGCGCCGCTGCAAAACCTCTTCGGGATCATCACGCCATCGGGCCTGCACTTCGAGCGGCACCATGCCGGCATGCCCGATGTCGATCCCCATCAGCACCGGCTGATGATTCACGGGCTGGTGCGGGAACCCCGGACCTACACGATGGACGATCTCGTACGGTTTCCATCGGTGTCGCGCATCCATTTCATCGAATGCGGCGCGAACACGGGCATGGAATGGGGCAACGTCGCCGTGCCGACGGTCCAATACACCCACGGCATGCTGTCCTGCAGCGAATGGACCGGCGTGCCCTTGGCAACGTTGCTCGAAGAGGTGGGCATCGATTTGAAACGCGCGAAATTCCTGCTCGCCGAAGGCGCGGACGGCGCTGCGCTGACGCGCACGGTGCCGCTAGCGATGGCGCTCGACGATGTTATCGTCTGCTATGGGCAGAATGGCGAGATGCTCCGGCCGGAGCAGGGCTATCCGCTGCGGTTGCTGGTGCCGGGAGTGCAGGGTGTGTCGAGTGTCAAGTGGCTGCGGCGAATCGAAGTGGGCGACGCGCCGTGGAATACGCGCGAGGAATCGCTCCACTACGTCGACATGATGCCCGGCGGCAAGCATCGCCAATACACGTGGCTGCACGAAGCCAAAAGCGTCATCACGAGTCCATCGGGCGGGCAGGTTCTGCTCGATCGCGGATTTCACGAGATTACCGGCCTCGCGTGGTCGGGCCGCGGGAAAGTTAGGCGCGTCGACGTCTCGGTTGATGGAGGCAAGAACTGGCGCACCGCGCGATTGCAGGAGCCGGTGCTTGGGAAGGCCCTGACCCGGTTTCGCAGCGATTGGACGTGGAATGGCGGACCTGCGCTCTTGCAGTCGCGCGTCACCGACGACACCGGCTATGTGCAGCCGCAGATCCGGCAGTTGCGCGCAGTGCGCGGAACCCGGTCGATCTATCACAACAACGCGATCCAGACGTGGCGTGTCGAGGCAACTGGCGAGGTGACCAATGTGCAGGTGCTCTAGCCTGAGTGTGTTGCGGCCGACCCTTCTGCTCCTCTGCGCGATACCGATCTTGTCCAGCGCGGCGCCGGCCATCGCGGTGAGCGTCGGCGTCCTCCCAAAGTATGGTTTCGGGAAACCTGCGACGAGAGCGGAAATCGCGGGCTGGGATATCGATGTACGACCGGACGGCGCCGGGCTGCCCAAGGGACGCGGGTCAGTAGCGCAAGGCCAGGTGATCTACGATGAGAAGTGCGCGAGCTGCCACGGCACGTTCGGCGAGTCGAACAGCTACATGCCGATCGCCGGCGGCGTGGGTTCGCTTGCCACCGACCAGCCGGTGCGCACGACGGGCAGCAAGCTCAATTACGCGACGACGTTGTGGGATTACATCAATCGCGCGATGCCTTTCCAGGCGCCGCAGACGCTGGGCCCTCACGAGGTCTACGCGCTCACTGCCTACGTGCTGCACTTGAACGACATCGTGCCGGCTGACACCGTGCTGGATCAGACGTCGCTGCCGAAGCTGAAAATGCCCAACCGTGACGGCTTTACCGCGGACCACGGCCTGATGCGGCGCGATGGCAAGCCGGATACGCGGAACTCTCCGTGCATGACCAACTGCGCGAGCGGGGTCCGGTTGTCGTCGGAAATGCCCGTTTACGCGCTCGACCAGCATGGCAATCTGGCCGAACAAACGCAGCCATCCCGCGCCGCGGCCGGCGCGGTGCCCGCTGTGGGAAAGCCCACCGCGGTGCCGGTCAAAGGAGGCGCCGAGCTCGCCACGGCGGCGGCGTGCATGGCGTGCCACGGCATCGACCAGAAGGTCGTGGGCCCCGGATTCCGCGAGATCGCCGCCAAATATAAAGGCGCCGCCGGCGCGGAATTAAATCTTGCCGAAAAGGTCAATAAGGGCAGCGTAGGGGTTTGGGGCGCGATTCCTATGCCCGCGCAGCCGCAGATCAAGCCGACCGACACGAAGACGATCGTTCAGTGGATTCTGGCGGGGGCAAAGTGAGCGTGCGAGTGAGCGCGGCGGGCGAGCAGAGCCCGACGCAGGTCGGTGGTAACCGCTCTGCACGTCGCGACCGGCTGGTTTAGAATACGCGGTGTAGAACACCAAACGAAACTCGTCTCAGTCACGCATCAAAAGTCCGGAGACCCGAATATGAATATGAAACGCAGGGAAGTGTTGCAAACGGGCGGCAGCATCACGTTGCTCGCACTCATTACCGCTGCCGGTTGGGCATGGCCGCGCGAGGCGCTGGCCGCCGACTCATGGAACAAGGCCGCGTTCGATACCAAGTCGATGGACGAAACGACCAAAGCGCTCGGCGGAACGACCCCCGCGCCAAGCAAGGACATCACTTTTTTTCAGACTCCGGACATCGCCGAAAATGGGGCCGTCGTGCCCGTCGGCGTAACCAGTACGATCCCCAAGACGGAGTCGATTGCGATTCTTGTGGAAAAGAATCCGAACATGGTTGCGGCGATGTTCGATATCCCGCAGGGGACCGAACCGTCGATTTCGACGCGCGTCAAAATGGGCCAGAGCTCGAACATCTTCGCGCTGGTCAAGGCGGACGGCAAGTATTACGTCGCGTCAAAGGAAGTCAAGGTTACGCTTGGCGGTTGCGGCGGTTGACACTTGAGTTGGCACCTTATTTTCCACACTTATTTTCCAAACTAATTACCACCACTGAATTAACTGGAGTTAAGAACATGGCAGATCCGATGCGAATCCGCGCTAATGTCGTCGGCGACGCGACCGAAGTGAAAGTGCTCATGAATCACGAAATGGAAACCGGCCTGCGCAAGGACGCGCAGGGCAAAGTGATCCCGGCGTGGTTTATCCAGAACGTCACTGCGACGCACAACGGCAAGAACGTGCTGTCGGCGCAATGGGGTCCGGCGGTCTCGAAGAACCCGTTCCTGTCGTTCAAGTTCAAGGGCGGGGCGAAAGGCGACAAGGTGCAGATCACATGGACCGACAACAAAGGCGACAAGCGCACCGACGAAGCGACGATCGCTTAAGAGCGCGGTAACCAGAAGGAGACTGGCATGTTGCGTACTTGCGCTGCTGTAGTCGCGTTCGCCCTTGGAGTGCTGCTGACGCCGGCCGCCCTGGCGGCGCCGGGCGATCCGGTCAAGGTCGTCTATCACTTAAGCGAAGGCAACGACCAGGCGTCCAACGCCTTGCGCAATATCCGCAACCATCTGAGCGCCGATCCTACCGCCAAGATCGTTGTCGTCACGCACGCGGCCGGTATCAACTTCCTGCTTGACGGCGCAGCGGACAAGAATGGCGGAGCGTACAGCGCGATCGTCGACGAGATGACGGCGAAGGGTGTGGATTTCCGCGTCTGCAATTTCACGCTGCTATCGCGCAACATCGATAAAAGCAAGGTGATTGCCGCGGGGAACATCGTACCCTCGGGTGTCGCGGAGGTCGCCAAACTACAGGCTAAAGAGGGGTTCGTCTACCTGCGACCCTAACTCCGGTAGCTGCTGCGTTGAGTGTTCCGGACGCGAACAGCGTTCGGCCCGGGTTAATCTAGGAGGCGTCAATGAAATTCGTCTATCCGCGCGTGATCGCGCGCGCCGGGATGTTTGCTTTCTCCGCGGCGACCGCCGGGGCGGTAACCGTCGTATTGGCGCAGGGATCGGCCGTTGACGAAATCGCCAAGTATCGCGCCGCGTTGCAAGACGGCAATCCGGCCGAGCTCTGGGAAGCCCGCGGTGAAGGCCTGTGGAAGACTGCGCGCGGTCCGACCAAGGCTTCATTGGAAAAATGCGACCTGGGCATTGGACCCGGGGTTGTCAAGGGAGCCTACGCGCAGCTTCCGAAATATTTCCCGGATGCAGATCGCGTCATGGATCTGGAAACGCGACTCGTGCATTGCATGGTGACGCTTCAGGGTTATACGGCCGCTGATGCCAAGAAAAACCCGTTCGGGGGTGAACAAAAAAGCGATATGGCGGCGCTCGTCGCCTTTGTCACGGCGGAATCCCGCGGGATCAAAATGAACGTTTCGGACAAGCATCCGAAAGAGCAGGAGGCGTACCGCTTGGGCGAGAAGATGTTTTTCTTCCGGGGAGGGTCCCACGATTTTTCCTGCGCGACGTGCCACGGCGAGGACGACAAGCGAATCCGCCTGCAGGACTTGCCGAACCTGATGAAGGTCGAGGGCGCGCAGAAGGCGTATACGACTTGGCCGGCGTACCGAGTGTCGCAGGGGGAACTGCGCTCATTCCAATGGCGGCTATATGACTGCTTCCGCCAGCAACGCTTTCCCGAGCTCGAATTCACCTCCGATGCGTCCATTGCGTTGACGACGTTCCTGGCCCGCAACGCCAATGGTGCGGCGTTCGATGCGCCGGCAATCAAGCGTTAGCGCACTGAACTTCAGGAAGGAAGAATATGCGCAACGGAAAGATGGGCCGGGTGGGTGCGATCGGCATGGCGATGGTTATGGTTGGCTGCGCGACGCCGCTGACCGACGAGCAGATCGGCGCGAAGGCGACGGAAATCTTGAAGAGCTCGTTCAAGGCTCGCGGGCAGGCCGGAATGGACCGGCTCGACCAGGACGAAACACAGCGGCTGTGCACGCAATATGCCGGCAAGGAGATTCCGAAGGAGGTCAGCGAAAGAGTTGAGAAACAGAACTTGCAGGCGGTCAAGTGGCCTGCGGACGGAAAATATTTGGGGGATTTCAAGAACGGCGAGAGCGTGGCGCAGGAAGGCCGCGGCAAGCAGTTTTCGGACGATCCCAAAGGACCAGTCGGCGGCAACTGCTATGCATGCCACCAGCTCGCACCGCAGGAAGTTTCCTACGGCACGATCGGCCCGTCGCTGTACCAATTCGGAAAGCTCCGCGGCTACAACGATGACATTCGCAAGTACGCGTACGGCAAGATCTGGAATGCGGAGGCGTATTCCGCGTGCTCCAACATGCCGCGCTTCGGCCATTCACAGATTCTCTCCGAGCAGCAGATCAAGGACCTGGTCGCGCTGTTGATGGACCCCAACTCACCCGTCAATAAGTGACGCGGAGGTGAATCGCCGCGATTTCCTTCAGGCCATCGCCGCCGCCGCTACCGCCGGCTTGCCGGTCGGCACCGCGGCGTCGCTCGAGCTATCCGCCGGAGCAAAGTTCTACGACGCGCTGACGCCGATCGGCAATGTCAGCGTCCTGCATTTCACCGATTGTCATGCGCAGCTCCTGCCGATCCACTTCCGCGAGCCCAGCGTTAACCTCGGTTTGGCCGACTCGTGGGGCAAGCCGCCCCATCTCGTTGGCGAGCATCTGCTTCGACACTTCGGCATCAAGCCCGGAACACGCGACGCGCATGCGTTCACGTTTCTCGATTTCGCGCGCGCGGCAAGGGCCTATGGACAGATGGGTGGCTTCGCGCATCTCGCCACGCTCATCAAGCGCCTGAAGGCGTCGCGGCCCGGCGCGCTGCTGCTCGACGGGGGCGATTCCTGGCAAGGCTCGGCGACGGCGCTATGGACGAAGGGGCAGGACATGATCGACGCGTGCAAGTTGCTCGGCGTCGACGTAATGACCGGGCACTGGGAGTTCACCCACGGCGCGCAACGCGTCAAGGAAGTCGTCGAGCGTGACCTTGCGGGGAAGATCGATTTTGTCGCGCAGAATGTCAAGACGACCGACTTCGGCGACGCGGTGTTCAAGCCATACGTGATCCGTACGGTCAACGGCGTCCCCGTCGCCGTTGTCGGTCAGGCTTTTCCGTACACGCCGATCGCGAATCCGCGTTACTTCGTCCCCGAGTGGACGTTCGGCATCCAGGAAGAGGAGATGCAGAAGGTCGTCGACGATGCGCGTGCGAAGGGCGCGCAGGTTGTCGTGCTGCTGTCGCACAACGGCATGGACGTCGATTTGAAGATGGCGTCGCGCGTCACCGGCATCGACGCGATCATGGGCGGCCACACGCACGACGGTGTACCGCAGCCGACGCTGGTTGCAAACCGCAGCGGGCAAACGCTGGTCAGCAATGCGGGCAGCAACGGCAAATTCCTGGGCGTCCTCGACCTCGACGTGAAAAACGGCAAAGTCGCCGATATCCGCTACCGGCTGGTCCCCGTCTTCAGCGCGCTCTTGCCGCCCGACTCCGAGATGGATGCGTACATACGCAGCGTGCGCGCGCCCTATGCGGTCAAGCTCAACGAGCGTCTTGCGACCACCGAAGGTTTGCTCTACCGGCGCGGTAACTTTAACGGCACTTCGGATCAATTGATCCTCGAAGCGCTGATGGCCGAGAAGAATGCGGAGATCGCGTTCTCACCGGGCTTCCGCTGGGGAACGACGTTGCTGCCGGGGCAGGCGATCCGCATGGAACATCTGATGGACCAGACGGCGATCACCTATCCGTACGTTACCGTCAACGAACTCACCGGCGACACGATCAAGACGATTCTCGAAGACGTCGCCGATAACCTGTTCAATCCTGATCCCTACTACCAGCAGGGGGGCGATATGGTCCGCGTCGGCGGTCTACGTTACGCAATCGAACCAAAGGCGGCAGCGGGTCAGCGCATCACTAGGATGGAATTGAAGGGCAAAGCAATCGACGCGACCAAAAAGTACAAGATCGCTGGCTGGGCGCCGGTTGCGGAGGAAGCGCGCAGCGCCGGCGGCGAGCCCATCTGGGACGTCGTCGCCCGCTATCTGCGCGCGCAGAAGACGATCAAGCCGCGCATACTCAACGTGCCCGCGTTGCACGACGTGAAGGGCAATCCCGGCATCGCCCTCCTTGGACCCGGTAGCTAGGTCGCGACCACCGCGCATCGGGCTTAAGCTCGGTCGCGCGGCGACGGGCCCTCCGGGCCTTGGCTTCGCCCGCCGCGCTCACTCGCCCTCCTTGGACCCGGTAGCTAGGTCGCGATCACCGCGCATCGGGCTTAAGCTCGGTCGCGCGGCGACGCGGCCTCCGCATTTGGTTGGCGCAATGCCGTGCGTCGAGTTGTCGGCCGCGGCTCGGTCGCGCGGCGACGGGCCCTGCGGGCCTTGCCTCGGCCTGAAGGCCTGCGGCCGCCGCGCTCACTCGCGCCCTCTCGGGCCTTGGCTTCGCCCGCCGCGCTCACTCGCCTAGTCTCGGGTTCCACGTCACCGACCTAGGAGGGCAGGCGCAGCAGCGCGCGTTGCTCCTGTGTCGGCGCTGTCTTGAACGCGTACGCGCGCACCTCGAATCGCGCCTCGGTGACGAACAGCGTGATGTCGCCGAATCCCGCACTCTTGAGGGCCATCCCCAGCGATTTTGGCGTGAAGCCGGTCTTGTGCGCGAAAAAGTCTTTGCCGGAACGCTCGATTTCGACCGCGTACCCGTAAATGACGTCGCGTGCGGTGATCGGGCCGGCGGGTGATCGATATAGCACGTCTTCCAGGTCCATCCCCCGCGCGACGACCTGCCGCATCACGGCCGCCAGATCGGGCACGTGGATCTCCGCGAAGCCTTCATCGTTCAGCACATGCAGAAATCCGCGCAGCACGCGCACGCCGTCGTGGCGGTAATAGTGCTCGAGGTTGTGCGAGCAGTAGACGGCGTTGAACTGCGCGGCGGCAAGTGTCGTGAGCTCGCGCGCATCGCAGACGATGTCCGGCTGGCCGCGCGGGTCGATGTCCAACAGCAAGTGTTCCCATCCGCCGTAATGCGCGGGAATCGGAATTGTCTTGCTGTTGCCGCCGACGTTGAGAACGCGCATTTAGGGACTTCGCGACGCCCCTTAGCGCACCGTCACGCGCGCGAATCGGCGCTTGCCGGCCTGTACGACGACCGTTGCGCCCGCGGGAATCACGATATTTCGGTCGGCGACAACAAACCCATCGAGTTTCAAGCCGCGCTGCGCGATGAGCCGCAGCGCGTCGGACGTCGAATCGACAACTCCGGCCTGTTTCGCGAGTTGTGCAATCGGGAGACCCGCGCCGCCGGTGGCGAGCGTCACCTCCAGAATGTCGTTGGGCAGTGCGCCCTGCTTAAACCGTGCGTCGAACTCGGCAAGGGCCGCCGTCGCTTCTGCCGCCGAATGAAATCGCGCGACAATCTCCTGCGCCAGCATGACTTTGGCTTCGCGCGGATTGCGGCCCGCTTCGCACGCGCGCTTGAGCAGCGTGATTTCCGCCGGTGGCCGAAACGACAGGAGCTCGAAGTACCGCCACATCAGACTGTCGGATATAGACATCAGTTTGCCGAACATCTGTTGTGGCGCGTCGGTCACTCCTATGTAGTTGCCCTTCGACTTCGACATCTTTTCCACGCCGTCGAGTCCTTCGAGCAATGGCATAGTCAAAATGCATTGCGGTTCCCGACCGAAGCTCTTTTGCAACTCGCGTCCGACCAGCAAGTTGAATTTTTGGTCGGTGCCGCCCAGCTCAACGTCCGCATCAAGGGCGACCGAGTCGTAACCTTGCAGAAGCGGGTACAGGAATTCATGGATTGCGATCGGCGCGTTGCCGCGAAAGCGATTCGAGAAGTCGTCGCGCTCGAGCATGCGAGCGACGGTGTAGCGCGCTGCCAGCTTGATGATCCCCGCGGCGCCCAGGGGCTCGGACCACTCGGAGTTATAGCGGATCTCATTCGGCGCAGCGTTGAGCACTTTCAAAGCTTGCGCGTGGTACGTTTTCGCGTTGGCCTCGATCTCTTCTCGGGTCAGCGGCGGCCTGGTCGCGTTGCGGCCTGATGGGTCGCCGATCATCGACGTGAAGTCGCCGATCAGAAAGATCACCTGATGCCCCAATTGCTGCAGCTCGCGCATCTTGTTCAGAACGACGGTATGGCCGAGATGAATGTCGGGCGCCGTCGGGTCGAGGCCGAGCTTAATCCGCAGCGGTTTGCCGCGGCTTAGTTTGTCCGCGAGCTCGGTTTCGACCAACAGCTCATCGGCGCCGCGCCTGAAGATCGAAAGCTCGTCGGCAATCGGTGGGCGCCGCGCGTCGCTCATGCGGCCTTCAACTCGCGCAGCGCGATGGCCGCCCGCGCTGCCGGCCGTTCGTAGCAGCGCTGGTGCCACGCACTGAGGCGAGGGTAACCCGCGATTCCGAATTGGGGCGCGCGGTAGAGGACAGCGGCAACGTTGAGATCGGCGATGGCGAATTCGCTGCCCAGCAGGTAGTCGCGATCTCGCAGAACGCCTTCGAGCACGGCAAACCGTTTGGGCAGCTTGGCCGCGGCGTCCGCCGCCACCTCCGGCTTGCGCTCTTCCGGTGGCAGGAACAGCGTGTGATACGTCCAGGCGCCGATCAGTGGCTCGGCCTCGGTCGCCGCCCAAAGCGTCCATTGATAGGTGCGGGCCTGGTCAACGAGGGTGGCAGGCCAGAGTTTCCCGGCCTTCTGCGCGAGGTAGAGCGTGATGGCCAAAGACTCGAACAGGTGCAGGTCGCCGTCGGTGATAGCCGGGATCGCCGCGTTAGGATTGATCGCCAAGTACGCAGGCTG
Source organism: Casimicrobiaceae bacterium (assembly GCA_037719965.1). Taxonomy (GTDB): domain Bacteria; phylum Pseudomonadota; class Gammaproteobacteria; order Burkholderiales; family Casimicrobiaceae; genus VBCG01. The sequence goes on from JBBJMT010000003.1 coordinate 181,838, forward strand.
GCTGATTTCGGGGCCGAGGAAACTGTACGGCTTCAAATCGTAATCAAGGCCAAGCTCGTGCGCCGCCCACAGCACCCGAAAGGTGCGGGAAGGCGCCATGCCGTAGATCGTCAGGCTCATCAAAATCCTTTGCGTTGCGGGCGCGATCAACCCGTTTGCTACAATCGCGGAATGCAGCACCAGAATGGCTCGCCGCCGATCTCGCGTACGCAACCGATTTTAGCGCATCGCCCGGCGTCAACGACGTACGCAACTGCGCAGCGTGCGTCGACGAGACTTTCGCGTGGCCGATGGGTGGTGGTCACGCTCCTCGGTTTTTCGGGCGTCGCCGCCTTCGGTTTGGCGCCCGACACCGCGCTCGAGACGGTTCCCACGCGGACGATCGCCCGCGAGCTCGCGCTGCCTGCGTTGGCGAAGCACACGGCTACGGCGCCGTATTGGCGCGAAGAGCGCGTGCAGCGCGGCGACACCATTGGCAGTCTGCTGGCGCGTGCGGGTGCGAGCGATCCTTTAGCGCTTGTGTTCCTGCGCACCGCGCCGGCGGCACGTCCGCTCTATCGGTTGCGTCCGGGACGACCGGTGCATGTCGCCATCGATGAGGCGGGCGAGCTGGTCTCGCTCAAATTCCGGTCCGATAACGGCGAACATCTGCGGATCGAACGAACCGATCAAGGGTTCGCGGCGGCGCAAATCGCCGTTGACGAACAGGTGCGCACAACGCTCAAATCCGGTGAGATCCGAACGTCGCTGTTCGCCGCAGCGGACGCCGCCGGCATCCCTGACGCGATCACGCTGGCGCTGGCCGATATTTTCGGCGGCGACATCGACTTCTATCAGGACGTGCAGCGCGGCGACCGCTTCAGCGTCCTTTACGAAACTCGTTACGTCGACGGCGAACCGGTCGGCACCGGCCGCGTCATCGCGGCCGAATTCGCCAATCGCGGGCGGCTGTTGCGCACTTTCTTCTGGCGCAACCCTGCTGGTGACGAAGGGTATTTTGCCGAAGACGGAATGAATACGCGCAAAGCATTCCTGCGCTCGCCGATGGAACTCTCGCGGATCACGTCGGGGTTTTCGCTTGCGCGCCAGCATCCGATTTTCAACGATTGGCGCGCGCATCGGGGCATCGATTACGCGGCGCCAACCGGCTCGCCGGTGCGTGCGACCGCCGATGGTGTCGTGACTTTCGCCGGCGTCCAGGGCGGCTATGGCAATGTGGTCTTTCTCCGTCATCACGGCAGCTTCTCGACGGTGTACGCTCATCTGTCACGGTTCGCGCCGGAGCTGCGCAACGGGACCCGCGTGCGACAGGGCGAGACCATCGGCTTCGTCGGCATGACCGGCTGGGCGACCGGGCCGCATTTGCATTACGAATTCCGGATTGCGCAGGAACCGCGCGATCCGTTGACCATTGCACTCCCGACCGCGCTCCCCATTGCCCGCGAACACTTGGCCCAGTTTCGCGAGCGGGTGACGCCGCTGGTCGATACACTCGCGCTGGCGCGCGCGCTACCCGGCGCAACGTTCGCTGCTGGCGAATAGCGCGAAGCCCGCTCCGGCGATGCGCCGCGAGCTGTACGCTGGCGTGATGTCCGGCACGAGTCTGGACGGCATCGATGCGGCGGTCGCGATGTTTGGAGGAACGCACGCCGCGTCATGTTCGATCCTCGGCTCTGCGCACGTGCCGTTTCCTTCCCCGCTGCGCGCCGAACTCTTAGCGCTCCAGGAAGATAGTGACGATGAGATCGCGCGCGCGGCCCGCGCCGGCAACGCACTCGCTGATCTCTACGCCGATGCGATCGTTGCCGCGTGCAAGGCGGCCGAAATCGCGCCGGCGGATCTCGCCGCCGCGGGTGTTCACGGTCAGACGTTACGGCATCGCCCAGAGCAAGAGTGGACGCTGCAACTCAACAATCCGGCGCGCGTGGCGGAGCGGGCGAGAACGACGATCGTCGCGGATTTTCGCAGTCGCGACATCGCGGCCGGAGGTCAGGGCGCCCCTCTCGTGCCCGCATTCCACGCGGTGTTCTTTGGCTCTACAGATCGCCATCGGGCGATCGTGAACATCGGCGGCATTGCGAATATTACCGATCTGCCGCCCGGACACGCGGGGCTTGGTTTCGATACAGGCCCTGGCAACGTGTTGCTGGATGCATGGTGTCAGCGCCATTGCGGCCAAATGTTCGACGAGAACGGTGCGTGGGCAGCGTCGGGGCGCGTGGATGGCACGCTGCTCGTCGCGCTTCTGGCCGAACGCTTCTTTGCGATCGCGCCACCCAAAAGCACCGGCCGTGGTCTGTTCAACGCAGGCTGGCTCGACGCCGCATTGTCGCGCACGGACTGGCAAGGGCGTGCTGCCGACGTGCAGGCGACTTTGTTAGCACTGACGGCGCGCACCGTCGCGGATGCGATTCGCCGCTTTGCGCCGGGTGCTGCCGACGTCTTTGTATGCGGCGGCGGTGCGCGCAATGCGACGTTGCTGCAGGCGTTGACCTCCGAAGTGGCGCCGCGTCGTCTGGTCACGACTACCGACCTTGGGATTCCGGCCGAGCACGTCGAGGCGGTTGCGTTTGCATGGTTCGCGCGTGAGGCACTCGCGCAACGTGCTCTCGATCTGTCGGACGTGACCGGCGCTCGCGGACCACGCGTGTTGGGAGCCGTTTATTACAAATGAGATCCAAAATGAGATTGCAAATGAAGGACGCTCAAACGATGGCGCAACGAAAGACGGCTTTGGTTACAGGTTCAACGAGCGGAATAGGTCAGGGCATTCCGCAGCGCTCGCCGGACAGGGGATGAATGTCGTGCTCAATGGCATGGGCGACACCGCCGCGATCGAAGCGCAGCGCGCAACGCTCGCGCGCGAACACAAAGTTGCGTCCGCTATGACGCTTCCGACATGGCAAGCCCCACGGAGATTGCGGCGATGATCGCAAGAGTCGAGCGCGAATTCGGCGCAGTCGACGTGCTCGTCAACAACGCCGGCATTCAGCACGTTGCTCCCGTCGACGAGTTCCCGCTGGAAAAATGGGACGCCATCATCGCCATCAATTTGTCGGCGTCCTTCCATGGCATCCGTGCGGCGCTTCCGGCGATGAAACGCAAGGGGTGGGGACGGATCATCAATGTCGCTTCCGCGCACGTTGTAAAGCGGAACAACCACTGAAAGTAGACGAGAGTTCGCATTGCGGACGTGCTCATTCATCGGCATGGCCGTTTATCGAAAAGCCCACAACCGGCCGGCCGAGAATGTGAATATCAGAACTATCAGTGTCGTCAACACCTGCGCGAGCAGATAGTGTGGCCCGAACGAACGCAGCATTCCCGCCAGCAACGCACCGTTGACGATGAACGCCACCACAGCGACGATCAGGAATCGCGACAGCGCGGCCTGGTGCGGGCGAGTACTACGAAACGTGTGGTGATAGTTCAACCAATAGCTGACGAGCGCGCCTGCGATTGCGCCGATGCAGGATGCTGACACCGGAGGCCAACCGCTTAATTCCACTAGCAACGTCAAGCACAATATGTGTGTACCCGTCGCCAGTGCGCCCATTATCACAAATAGCGCGAATTGGCGGGACAGCTGCATCTCCTCATGTTAGTCGGCAGGTACCGGCCATATCCGCGGCGTGTGTCAATCGCCAGAATGAAGCTGCCTAATAGCCCAAATAGAAACGGGGGCTCGCAGCCCCCGCTTTTGTCGACAAGACGCTTGCAATCGTTGTCAGGCCGAAAAAGACGAGCCACACCCGCACGTGGTCGTGGCATTCGGATTCTTGATCACGAACTGCGCGCCCTCGAGGTTGTCCTGGTAGTCGATTTCCGCGCCGACCAGATACTGGTAACTCATCGGGTCTATCAGCAGCGTCACACCGTCCTTGACCATCGCGGTGTCGTCTTCGTTGGTCACCTCGTCGAAGGTAAAACCATACTGAAAGCCGGAGCAGCCGCCGCCTGAGACGAAGACGCGCAGCTTGAGATCGGTATTCCCCTCTTCTTCGATCAGCGCCTTAACTTTGGCCGCGGCAGAATCGGTGAAAACCAGTGGGGCGGGCATTTCATTCATCGCGTTCATCGCTTGCTCCTTGTATCTTGCAAATGGTCGGCGCCGCTACTCGGCGACGACCCGTTTCAATTCGACCACGCTGGCGGTTCCGGGTTCAGCGTGGTTCATGCGCCCCTTGATTAGGGCGCCCTGGTGCATCTCAAGCCTTCGGTACAGGACATCCCCGACGACGCGCGCCTTGGCCTGCAATTCGAGATAACCGCTGGCAATGACCGGACCGTTCACCGTGCCATTGACGACTACGTGCGATACATTGATCTTGCCGTCGACCCGTGCATGTTCGCCAAGCACGAGCATTCCGGGTTCACCGTTGGCCGTGGCGACATTTCCCGAAATTTGGCCGTCAACCCGCAATCCCCCGGTGAAGATCACGTCGCCGCGTACTACCGTCCCGGTGCCAATCAGGCAGTCGATTCGCTTTTGCGGCAACGCGTGTTTCTTACGATTGAACATGGGGCTCCTTACGAAACCTGCAAGTCGCGCGTCGCCCGAGGACTACCTTGCCCGGATTCGTAACAGCGGACGGTGAGCGCCGTAATGCGCGTCCCGGCGGGAGCGTGGATCCTGCCTTCAACTCGCTGATAGTACTTGAATTTGAGAGCTAACGCCGATTTAGCCGCCGGTTGGTCGTCGGGCAAGGTCAAGGTGCCTGAACGCGTTCCCGGTGGAGCCTCAGGCGCAGGAGCGAACGCCGCCTGTAGGACGAGGTTGCCGTCGAACTCGTCCTTCGGGCTGCCGCCGCGTACCACGAGCAGCCGGTAACGCCACATGTCTTCGCCTTCCGGCTCGAGGCTCAAGCGCTGGATCTGTATGCCGCTTTGCTTGCTCGAATCCAGAACGAGTTTTTGCAAAAACGCGAGCTCTTCGCGTAGCTCACGGTTCTCGTCCGCCAACTCTGCCGTCTGGCGTCCAAGCGAGTCTTGCGTACCTTTGTTCATCGTGAGCTGGGACTCGAGCGCGGTGTTGCGGGCGCGCAGTTCTTGAGCCTCCGTCTGATGCTTGAATGAGTCGGCCTCCAACACGGATAGCCTCGCCTGGACTTCCTGGCGGTCCCAGCCGCCCAGGATCTGGCCAAAGTCGAAACCCCACCACCAGGTGCTCGCGACGATGACGAGCAGCGTTCCGATCACGATACCGCGGCCCCACCACGGCAGAGGCGGGCGCACCATCATCTGCGGGGCGGAGATGCCGAACTGCCGGCGCACGCGACGCCACCAGGGCGGGGCAATCAAGGCGGTGTGTCCTTCAGGGGACCACCGGCACGCCGGTCAGGCCCGCGGTTTCGGGCAGCCCGAACATCAAATTCATGTTTTGCACCGCCTGCCCGGCAGCCCCTTTGACCAGATTGTCGATGACGACCAGCACCGTCGCGATGTCGCCGCCGCCCGGACGATGAACGGCGATTCGCGCAAGGTTCGAGGCGCGCACGCTGCGGGTGTGCGGAGTAGAGCCCGGCGGCATCACGTCGATAAAGGGTTCCGCCACATAGGCTGTCTCGAACACTGCCTGCAGGTCGACGTCGGTTCGCGTCAAGCGCGCATAGAGTGTGGCGTGGATGCCGCGAATCATCGGCACGAGATGCGGCGTAAACACGAGCTTCACCGGCGTTTTGCTGTGCGCCGCCAGTTCCTGCACGGTTTCCGGATGGTGACGATGTCCGGCCATGCCGTACGCGCTGAAGTTGTCGGCTACTTCCGCGAGCAACAGTCCGACCTCGGCCTTGCGTCCCGCGCCCGACGCGCCGGACTTGGCGTCGGCGATCAGATGCTCGCTGTCGACGATTCCCGCTCGCAGCAGCGGGATGAACCCAAGTTGCACCGACGTGGGGTAACAACCGGGGTTGCCGACGATTCGCGCCTTCTTGATTGCTTCGCGATTGAATTCCGGCAGTCCATAAACCGACTCCCCGAGCAGGTCAGTGCACGCATGCGGCATCTTGTACCACTGCGTGAACGTCGCTGGGTCCTTGAGCCGGAAATCCGCGGCGAGGTCGATGATCTTGACCCCGGCGTCCAAAAGCTCTCGGGCCTGCGCCATCGCCACACCGTGGGGCGTCGCGAAGAAAACGACGTCGCACTCTTTGAGATTGGCGTCCGCCGGATCGGAAAACTCCAGCGCGTCGAAGCGTCCGCGCAAGCTGACGAATATGTCCCGGACTGGAACGCCTGCCTCTTTGCGCGATGTGATGGCGCGAACGTCGGCGTCGGGGTGCTGCGCGAGGAGACGCAGCAATTCGACGCCGGTATAGCCGGTGCCGCCGACAATGCCGATCTTGATCAAATGGAAAGCTCGCGATCTCGACTGACCGTCATATTACTATCTACTATCGCCGCCGCTTTATCTTGAGATTGGCATGGGATATTGGACACCCGCGGCGCTCGCCGGGATTTTCTAGCGGGAGCGTGAAACGTGAAGGCCGCCAAACGTGGCGGCCTTCGAAGCGCAAACCTTTAGCGAAGAGTTATCGCTTCGAGAATTGCTTGCGCCGCCGTGCCTTGTGGAAGCCGACCTTCTTGCGTTCGACTTCACGCGCATCGCGCGTGACGAGCCCTGCCTTCGATAAAGTCGGCTTCAACATGGCGTCGTAATCGATGAGCGCACGGGTGATGCCATGGCGCACGGCGCCGGCCTGACCGGATTCGCCTCCGCCGATGACGTTGACCATGATGTCGAACGTGGTCGCATGGTTCGTCAACAGCAAGGGCTGACGCACCACCATTCGCCCAGTTTCGCGCGTGAAGAATTCATCGACTGATTTTTCGTTGACGATGAATTTTCCCGTGCCGTGTTTCAGAAATACGCGCGCGACCGAAGTCTTGCGCCGGCCAGTGCCGTAGTGATAGTTGCCGATCATGGGGTTACGCGACTCACGTTCAGGTTTTTCGGTTGTTGCGCCGCGTGCGGGTGCGCAGGACCGGCGTAGCACTTCATCTTATGCAGCATCGCGTAGCCCAACGGACCCTTGGGCAGCATGCCCCGGACGGCTTTCTTCAACACGCGGCCGGGGTACCGCGCTTGCATCTCCCGGAACGTCGTCGTCCTGACGCCGCCCGGATAGCCCGAGTGCCGGTGGTAGAGCTTGTCTTCGGCCTTGTTTCCGGTCACGCGTAGCTTGTCGACATTGGTGACGACGATGAAATCGCCCGTATCCATATGCGGGGTGAAGATCGCCTTGTGCTTGCCGCGCAGCCGCAACGCGATCTGACTCGCGAGGCGTCCCAGGACCAGGTTGGTAGCGTCGACGACGTACCATTCCCGGTGGATGTCAGCCGGTTTGGCGGAAAATGTTCTCATCGAAAGTCCCGGGCGCGCGATTGAGCAAAGTCGATGATTTTACGATTTTTGTGATGCATCCGTCAATCCAGTTTGACGCTGTCCCCGCTTGCCCGGGATCCCCCCATGACGTAGGCCACAAGCGCTTCCTCGGTGGCGTGCGCAAAAAAAGGCGCGGTCAAACCGCGCCTATAAGGAATTCCACCATAGGAGGAGAATGGCGGAACGTTGTCCGCGGCGCCGAAGGAGGATAAGGCGGCCGCTGACGTGATTATGTTCTCATATTGCGCTGCAGCATGCAAGCGTCATATCGTATTCTGGCGTAACGATGTAGCTTCGAACCAACAGTCCGTCTACCAAGTGGGTACTAACTTGCAGGCTTAAGGCCAATTAAGGGGAACGATGGGCGACACCGCAATGAAGGCGCGGGTGAGGTGGACGGAAGGTGTGAGCTTCGTTGGTGAGGCGGGGAGTGGCCACGCGGTCGTCATCGATGGCGCGCCGGAGCATGGCGGACGCAATCTTGGCATGCGCCCGATGGAGATGGTCCTCGTCGGCGCCGCCGCGTGCACCGCATTCGACGTGGTGACGATTTTGCGCAAAGGGCGGCAATCGATCGCCGACTGCGTAGTGACCGCCGCGGCGGACCGCGCGCGGGAGGAGCCCAGGGTGTTTACCCGCATCCACCTGGTCTACACCGTCGCTGGGCGCGGTCTGGATCGACGTCAGGTCGAACGAGCGGTCAAGCTGTCAAAGGAGAAATATTGCTCTGCGACGCTGATGCTCGCGAAAACGGCCGAAATCACGTTCGAAGTCGTGATCGTGGACGGCGATTCCACTGCCGGTTGAAGCAACCGGAGTTACGGAGCGCACTGGCACGTTCCGGCCGCGGCCAACGCTCGAACCAACTGCCGGAGTCGCATGAACACCGCCACCATCGCTGCAGCGTGAGCGCGCCACGCGCTCATGGCGAACTGCGTAGCAGACGGATCAGGCTCGACGTGTCCCACCGACCGCCGCCGCGTGCCTGAATACCGCCGTAGAACTGGTCGACGACCGCGGTGACCGGAAGCGCAGCGCCGTTGGCGCGCGCTTCGGCAAGGCAGATCGACAGGTCCTTGCGCATCCAGTCGACCGCGAAACCGAAATCGAACTTATCGGCGAGCATCGTCTTGCCGCGATTTTCCATCTGCCAGGACTGCGCGGCTCCCTTGCTGATGACGTCAAGCACACGCTCAGCGTCGAGCCCCGCTTTGGTCGCAAAGTTGATGCCCTCCGAGAGAGCCTGCACGAGACCCGCGATACAAATCTGATTGACCATCTTGGTCAGTTGACCGCTGCCGGGGCCGCCCATCAACGTCACGGCGCGCGCATAGGTCGCAAGAATAGGCTCGGCGCTGGCGAACGTCTTCGCATCTCCGCCGACCATGATCGTCAGCTTGCCGTTTTCCGCACCCGCCTGCCCGCCGGAGACCGGCGCGTCGAGAAAGCCAACGCGCTGGATCTTCGCAGCGGCGTGCATCTCGCGGGCCACCACCGCGGACGCCGTCGTGTGATCGACGAGGATCGACCCCGGCGCCATGGCCGCCAACGCCCCGGCATCCCCAGTCACCACCGCACGCACATCGGCGTCATTGCCCACGCACAGCAGTACGATGTCCGCGCCACGCGCAGCGTCGGCTGGAGAAGCCGCGCTCCTACCGCCATGCGAAGAAACCCATTTGCTCGCTTTCGCGGGGGTGCGGTTATAAACGGTCAGTGCATGCCCCGAGCGGGCGAGATGCCCCGCCATCGGGTAGCCCATGACGCCGAGACCCAAGAATGCGAGCCTTTTGTCTGCCATCGCTTACTCCTTGAATGCGGTCATCGGTGTTGCCTCCGCCAACGCTGTCCGCGCCGCGGCAATCGCCGCGCGCACTTGATCCGGGGCGGTGCCTCCCGGGTGGTTGCGGCTCGCGACCGAGGCTTCGAGCGTCAATGTGGTCAGGACGTCATCGCCCAGCAACGGCGAAAACTGCCGGAGATCGGCAAGCGGAAGCTCGGCAAGATCACAATGCTTCACTTCGGCATGCAGTACGGCGCGAGCGACTGCCGCATGCGCGTCGCGAAAAGGAAGCCCTGCACGAACCAGATAGTCGGCGAGATCGGTCGCGGTTGCGAAACCATCGCGTGCCGCCAGGCGCATGGCATCCGCATTGACGCTGATGCCGGTTGCGACCAGGTCAGTCATGATCGCGAATGTAGCCGACAAAGTGTCGACGCTATCGAACAGCGGTTCTTTGTCTTCCTGATTGTCCTTGTTGTACGCGAGCGGTTGGCCCTTCATCAGCACCAGCAATCCGACCAGATGCCCGACTACGCGTCCGGTCTTGCCGCGCACGAGCTCGGGGACGTCCGGATTTTTTTTCTGCGGCATGATCGAGCTGCCGGTGCAAAAGCGATCCGCGAGCACGACGAAATCGAACCGGGGGCTCGACCACAGGATCAGCTCTTCGGCGAAGCGCGACAGATGGATCATCGCGAGCGCTGCTGCGGCGCAGAACTCGATCGCGAAATCGCGGTCGGCGACGGCGTCGAGGGAATTCGTGCACAGGCCGGCGAAGCCCAGCTCCCGCGCGACGCGATCGCGGTCGATCGGAAATGAGGTTCCCGCAAGCGCGGCGCTCCCCAACGGCGAGCGGTTCGTGCGTTTGCGACAGTCGGCAAGTCGCTCGTGGTCCCGCGCGAGCATTGCTTCATAAGCGAGCAGATGATGGCCGAACGTCACCGGCTGCGCGACTTGCAGGTGCGTAAATCCCGGCATGATCGTGCCTGCATGCCGCTCGGCGAGGTCGATGAGCGCGTGACGCAACGCGACCGTCTGTGCCATCAACGCGTCGATCTCCTGGCGTAGCCATAGTCGCAGGTCGGTGGCGACCTGGTCGTTGCGCGATCGCGCCGTGTGCAACCGCTTGCCCGCGTCGCCGACCAGCGCCGTCAGGCGCTGCTCGATGTTGCGGTGAACATCCTCAAGGCTACGCTGCCACGCGAATTCGCCGCTAGCGATCTCGCTGCGAATCTGGGCAAGCCCCCGTTCGATGTCGCGCAAGTCGCTGCCGGCGATGATGCCGGTCGCCGCGAGCATGCGCGCGTGCGCCAGCGACGAGTCGATGTCGACTTGGGCGAGCCGCCGATCGAAATCGACCGACGCCGTATAGTTGTTGACGTTATCCGCGACCGGCTCCGCAAACCGCCCCGACCAAGCAGAAGTGTTGTTTTCTTGTGCTAGTGGGGGCGTTTTGGTGGCAGACATCGCGAAATGAAGAGAACGGCTTGCGGACAGGCTAACCCTTGCCGACAATAAGACGTAAAACTTGTGCCAGAACCTGGGAATTTAGCCGAAAGCGTTGGCTTTTACGGTATTTCGACGTGGTAGAGCATAAACGACTCGTTTTCAATGATTTACTGCCGGTCTTTTGCGCTGGGTCAACACCGCGGGCATGATGCTTGCATACGGCCACCGATATGCCAACGATTATAAAACAAAAGCCCCACGATCCGGCGTTACCCGACCCGCGCAACCTGGGCACGATCCTGCGCGTGTTGCTGATCGTCAACTTGGGCGCTTTGGTCTTCGCGTACGGTCGCCAACCCAACGCGCTGGCAGTCTTCGACGAGTTCATCGAGCTCGCCGCCGTGGTCGAGCCCTACCTGCTTCTCGTGTTGGCGGTTCTTTGGGCCGCTGGGCCTTGGCTCGCACGGCAGCCGTTCGCATTGGCCACCATTCTAGTCGGGGCGGTTACCGTCGGGGCGGGTGTGGCGGTATTTGCCTTCGTCCAGAGCCTGGTTCCGCAGCCGCCGGGTACGCTGGCTCGCTGGTTGACTCTGGGCTTGGGCTCTGCCGCAGGCTTGCTGTTCTACTTTCACCTTCGCGCGAAGGCGCTTTCGCCGGCTATTTCCGAGGCTCGGTTGCAGGCGCTGCAGGCGCGGATCCGGCCGCATTTCTTGTTCAACAGTATCAACGCCGTCTTGTCACTCGTGCGCAGCGAACCGAAGCGCGCCGAAGCTGCATTGCAAAACATGGCCGAGCTATTTCGCGTGCTCATGCGCGACAACCGGGACTTAGCGCCGCTCGCCGACGAGGTCGAGCTGTGTCGCCAGTATCTCGAGCTCGAACAACTGCGGCTGGGCGCGCGCCTTCTCGTCGATTGGAACGTCAAGAGCATGCCGGCCGATGCGCTGGTGCCGCCGCTCGTGTTGCAGCCGCTGCTGGAAAACGCCGTCTACCACGGCATCGAACCGGAAAGCACGCCAGGAACGGTTTCGATCAATCTGTTTCTCGCGCGCGGCGAGGTCCATGCGATTTTGAAGAACCCGTATCGCGCCAACGGGGGCCGCCACCATTCCGGCAACAAGATGGCGCTCGCGAACGTGCGCGAAAGACTTGCGTTGCACTTCGACGCGGAGGCGAACCTCGCATCGCGCGTTACGCGTGAAGGATACGAAGTGCACATACGAATCCCCTATCGCACGGCAGGACCGACCGGCGCGACCGATCCGCACGCGCCGCCGCCGGCTGGCGAGCGCCGCGCGATTGCGCGTCACGGACGCGCCAACGGCGCGCTGCGCGCCGCACGCGCGGCAATTCCGCCCCTTTCTAAATTGGAGATCGTTCATGGCTGACGGTCCGTTGCGCGTACTGCTGGTTGACGACGAGATGCCGGCGCGCCGGCGTTTGCGCGATCTGCTGGATGACTGCTGCAGCGTGGTGCCGCTTGCCGTGGTCGGCGAAGCGCAGCACGGACGCGAAGCGTTGGATATCCTGCAGAACGCGGCAGCCGACCTGGTCCTCACCGACATCCATATGCCGGACATGGACGGCATCGAGCTGGCGCGCCATCTGCTCAAGCTTGCGCACCCGCCCGTGGTGATTTTCACCACGGCGTTTCACGAACACGCCGTGCAGGCATTCGAGGTCAACGCCGTCGATTACTTGATGAAGCCGGTCCGCGTGCAGCGTCTGCTGAACGCGCTGCAGAAGGTACCGCGATTAAAACCCGTGACCGCCGAAAAACTCGGTACGCTGCCGGCGACGGCACGCCGTTTTCTTTCGGTGACCGAACGATCGCGCGTCGTGCTCGTTCCATTGAACGAGATCATCTACCTGAAAGCCGAGCTCAAGTACATCACGATTCGCACGGTGCAACGCGAATTCCTGCTCGAGGAATCACTAACCAAGCTCGAAAACGAATTCGGCTCGCGATTCTTGCGGGTGCATCGCAATTGCCTGGTCGCGCGCGAAGCGATTCGCGGCTTCGAACGTCGCGTCAACGGCGACGGCGACGCGCACTGGGAAGTGTTGCTGAACAATATTCCGGAATCGCTGCCGGTGTCGCGGCGCCAGCAGTTCGTCGTACGCGACGTCGGCCGGGTGGCGGCAGCGTAGTCGTGCGGTGAACGAGTGAGCGGATGAACCGGTGAATACCTCGGCGCGGAGCGAACGGGCAGTGGATTACGCTCGTCCGTACTCGCACCGCCAATCTTTCACTGCAATGCCGGTGTCCGCCGCACGCAATTCGCTGCCGGTCCAGATCTACCGCGCTTTGCGCGCGTGCGCCCACGTGCTGCTGGGCATCGCAATCACGACGGCTGTATTCCCGTGGCTGGACGCCTCCGCGCGGCGGACGCGGGTCAAGCGTTGGAGCGAGCGGCTTCTCGAGATTCTCGCCGTCTCGATCGTCGTTCGCGGCGACTTGAACCTCCGGGAAGGCAACGTGCTGGTCGTCGCGAATCATGTGTCATGGCTGGATATTTTCGTGCTGAATGCCGTGCATCCGGTGCGGTTTGTCGCCAAAGCCGAGCTCGGCCGCTGGCCAATCGCCGGCGCGATGGTCCGCGGCGCCGGCACGCTCTTCATTGAACGCGCCAAACGCCACGACACGCATAGAGTCAACCATCACGTCGCCGAGGTGCTGGCTGCGGGGGACGTCGTCGCGATCTTTCCCGAAGCTACGACCAGCGATGGCGCAACCACGCTGCCTTTCAAGAGTTCGTTGCTGCAACCTATCGTCGAAGCGGCAGGCCGCATTGCGCCGGTGGCGATTCGCTATCAGGGGCGCGACGGCATGCGCTCGCTCGCGCCCGCTTATATCGGCGACACGACATTCGTGGCATCAGTTTGGCGCGTGTGCGGTGAAGAATCGCTGCAAGTAGTGCTGGACGCTCCGCCAGCAATCCACGCGGGTGGCGGACATCGCCGCGAGCTCGCGCGCACCGCGGAAGCGATCATCCGGTCGGCCCTGGCGCGTGCTTGAGAGGCTGTAGCGAGGGCACCTGAAAGACGCGCCGGTCGTCCAGGCGTATTGCGGTCAGCGATCCTCCCCACAGACATCCCGAGTCAAGCATCAGCACGTTCGGGGCGAGCAGCAAATCCAGTGTTGACCAATGGCCGCAGACAATCGTCAGACGAGCGCTGCGCCGATGCTCGTGGGCATACCACGGCTGGTACCCTCCCGGCGTATGCGCGGGCCCGCGCTTCTCGCCAAAATCCATCGTGCCGTTTTCTTGGCAAAAGCGCAGGCGCGTACACGCGTTGACCGCGACCCGTAACCGGTCGAAGCCGCTCAAGGTGTCGCGCCACTGCCGCGGCTCATCGCCGTACAGTGCTCTCAAGAATGCGTGGGACTCGGCAGAACCAAGCATCGCTTGCACCTCGCGCGAAACCATCAGCGCCGTCGCGGGCGTCCACTGGGGCAGAAGTCCCGCATGAACGAGCAGGTGTTCGCCCTCGATGGCCACCAGCGGCCGGGCGCATAGCCACGCGATCAGCTCGTCCCGATCGGGCGCGACCAAGATCGGCGCGAGCGTGTCGCTGCGATGCGGTCGGCGGTGGCCCGCGGCAACGGTCAACAGATGCAAGTCGTGGTTGCCGAGCACCGTAACGGCGGTATCGCCCATGGCTTTGACTTCGCGCAACACGGCGAGCGATTCCGGACCACGGTTGACAAGATCGCCAACCAGCCACAAGCGATCCTGCGCTGGAGCAAACCCGATCAGATCGAGAAGCTGACAAAATTCGCGATGACAGCCCTGGATGTCACCGATCGCGTAATGAGCCATGACGAAAGGGTGGAACGACGGGGAGGCGAAGCGCTAGAACCACGCTAGAGTTTGGTAGCGTCGGCGGCGATCCGCGCTGGCTTTTCTAGCCAAACGGCGAGCGTTTAAGCTTACTTGACCGCAGCCACCATGAGATCGACAACCGCCTTGACGGCTGCGTCGGGCAGCGTCGTAAAGCCGCCTTTCGGAGGCATCGCGCCTTTGCCTTTAAGCGCGGCCGTGTAGAGCGAGTCGATTCCGGTTTTGAGCCGCGGTATCCAAGCCGCCTTGTCGCCGAGCGTAGGGGCTCCGGCGATTCCCGCACCGTGACAAGCGACGCACGCGCTGTCGTAGGTTTTTTTTGCGTCTGGGACGCCGGCGATCGTGGGTGCGGCGGCGGCCACTGCAACAGGCGGCGCGACGACCGTGGCCGTGTTCTTGTCGATCGCGCTCGCCAGCACGATCTCGCCGACAGGTCGAATGCGCTCGAGGATTTTTTTGGGGTCGCCCGCGGCTCCCACTTCGACCCCGGTTACCAATTGTGTCAGCAACAGGACCACGACAATCGGAATAACGAATGCCAGCACCACGACAATGATGAGTTGCTTCGGATTCTGAATCGGAGTCGAGTGCTCGTCGGACATGGTCGCGTCGGAATTGTAGAGCGCGCATCGCCTTCGCGACCGCAAAGCGCCGCATTATACCGGCTGCAGTTTGCCGATGACGCGCCGTGGCGCTGCGCCGCTCGCAGCCCTTAGACTTGGGAACCTAACGTGCTTCGCCGGGCGCCTCGAACCTCAAGCCGCTGAAGCGGTCGAAATCACGGTCAAACGAGCCCAGTATCGCGCCGTATTCGATTGCAAGGGCGGCCAGGTGCGCGTCCGTGGTGAGATTGCCCCCCGTCCCGGCGGCAAGAAGCAGTCTTCCGAGAATCTGAGAGTGCCGTTCCGTCGGATGCAGCACGCTCGCGCGCGGCTCGGCGAGCCAGGCTCGCGCGACG
This sequence comes from Casimicrobiaceae bacterium, assembly GCA_037719965.1. Classification (GTDB taxonomy): domain Bacteria; phylum Pseudomonadota; class Gammaproteobacteria; order Burkholderiales; family Casimicrobiaceae; genus VBCG01. The sequence goes on from JBBJMT010000003.1 coordinate 197,257, forward strand.
GAAAGGGCATCTTCGACGGCGAGCGGTTTCGCGAAAATACCGTGACGAGTAGCAAGGCGGATAAATCCAAGCAGCGCGACCCATGCGAACCCGACGCCGCCTGGATCGTCGAAGGCTGACTCGAGCCAGTCGCGCGCCTGATGGTGCTCAGCGCTCGCTTTGTTCGTCGCGAAGAGCAGGATGTTCACGTCGGGCAGCTTCATCGCCGTTGCCGGCGACGTTGCATTTTGGCGATGGTTTCAGCGTCCCCCAGCTCGGCCGCGAGCGACAATGCCTTAGTCAGATCGACCAGAGCCTCGCCCATGTTGAACGTGGGCTGCTTGAATGGTTTGGCCGGTTTGCGCCGAGGGCTGGTCAAGCCTTCGCGGATCGCGGCGTTTAGCACCTGCTTGAAGGGCTCGTCCTTCTCCCGCATCGCTTTGCGCAGCAGTGCTTCGACATCTGCGTCAAGGGTCACTGTCGTTCTCATGGCATCATGACTGCAAAATATTGCTGTCATGATGTAGCCAAGCGGATGCCATGTCAAGATCGTGCACTTATGATGAGGTTGCGACTGTGGAGTCTTCCAAATTGGGCGTACGTTTACGGGGGTATCGCAGCGAATCCGCGTACGGACGAGATCATCGTGGGCACGTTCGATGCCGGCGGCAACAACACATTGCTCCGCTATGGCAGGAGCGGGAAGCTTGCGGCCCAACGCGACTTTGGCGACTAGACAGCGTTACAATCGCAGTTGTTCGCGCCCGTAGCTCAGTTGGATAGAGTATTGGTTTCCGAAGCCAAGGGTCACAGGTTCGAATCCTGTCGGGCGCGCCAACATCGCATCAGTCGTATGTGCGCCGGTAAAAAATGCCGACGCCGCTGACCGTTCCCGCTTCGGCGCGCAAGGTCACCGTACGCGTGAGCGCGTATTCGATCCGCAGCGCGTTGCTCGCCAGGGACAACCCTTGCTCGTAGACCAGCGAGAGCCGGTCGGAGATTCGTTTGCCGAAGGCGACGACTTGTTGCGACGTCGCGCCGGCAGCACTGCCGGCGGCGGTGCCGCGAAACGAGATGTCGTCGAGTCCCAAGCGTTGCGCGATGGTTGTCGTCAGCGGTTTGCGGCCTTTGGAAAGCAATGCTGCCGACGCGGCCGATAGCGCGGCGATGTCGCCGCGCGATGCGCGATCGAGACCCTGCCCGGTCACCAGCCACGCTAATTTTTCGCCGTCCGGCACCGGCGGATTCGAAACGAGGCGCACGCGCGGAAATTTGGCGTTGCCGGTGACTTCGACGCCGGCCTCCACCGGCAGGTTCTTGCGCAACGCGACGACGTCTAGCGCGGGATTATCGGCGGGGCCGTCGAACGTCAGCCGGGCGCGCTCGATGTCCAGCCGCTGCCCGAGCGCGAAGTAGGTTCCGTTGACTGCGGTGATCGTGCCGCGCGCGGCGAGTTCACCGCTTGGGAGTGTCGTGATACGGACGCGACCGGCGAGCCGCGCATCCAGGCCTTCTCCAGAGAAGCGAAAATTGCGTCCCAGGTCGACGTCGACGTCGAGGCGCAACGGCAGATTGGCCACGCCCTTGGCAGATTCGGACCTGCGCTCCTGGCCGACGATGACCACATCGGCCCCGAGCGTGCCCGCAGTGACGGGGGCGTATTCAATCCGTCCCTCATCAACGACGACGGTTCCGGTGAGCGCGAGCTTGCCTTGTTCGATTCCCAGCGTGCCATTGCCATCGACGACCAAGCGCAAATCCGGACGATTGACCAAACGAAAATTCTCGGCACGCCACGTCACGCGCGAGCCTCCTCCGATGGCGCCCGCGGTTCCCGCACGCGTAAAGTTTGCGAGCGTGCCTTGCGCTACAAAGCGACCCTCTCCAGCGGTGAACGACAGCTCGTCGAGCTTGATCGAGCCGTTGGCCATAGCCGCGCGCAACCGGCCGTCCTTTAAATGCACGCCGTATTGCGGCGCGTCGATGCGCAAGGCGTCACCGGCCAGCGTTCCCTCGAGCGATGGCTCGGAGAGTGTTCCGCGCGCGCGGACATCGACTCTTGCGCGGCCGTCGAAGACGGCTTCCGTGCCAAGCCACGGCTGCAATATCTTAAGCGACTCCAATTGCGCGACAACGGTGGCGGTGAGCGGGGCGTTGCTCGCGATTTTTCCCGGAGACGTTCCGGCGACCGTACCCAGAACCAATGTCGCCTCCGCGTTGCCGGCGCGGGTCGAACGAAGCTCCGCAGATGCGGTGACAGCGTCGTTGGCGAATTTTGCGTTGACCGCGAGCGCCGAGATTCCCAACGCCCGGCCTGCGGCGTTTGCCGCTCCGTTTGCCGCTGCGTAAAGATCACCGCTCGTGCGCCGGATACTCAACGTTCCGGAAAGCCGTGGGGCGGCGGTGATCGCCCAGTCGCCTTCGATGATGAGCGTCGACTTCCAGGGAAACTCCGCTCCGCTCAAGGCAAGGACCGCGGCGAGCGGCAGTTGATTGAACTTGCCGCGCGTCGATATGCGCCCGTCGTCCCAGAGAAAATCGGTGAGATCCGCCCTTCCGCTGGCCACGCTAAGCTTCGCGTCAGACACGCGAATGCGCGAGTCCGCGATTTCCAGCGACGCCGGTGCATCGAGCGTCACCGGGTAGGTGCCGCCATTTTCGAGCGTATCGAGTGCCCCGGTCCACGCGAACGCCCGGCCACTGCCGCGACTCGCGGGCTTTGGCAGGTCGTTGAATCCCCCGGTCAAAGTGGCGCGCGTTGCGAATCCGTTGCCGGTTGCGGCGACGTTCGCGGTGTGGCGTGCGAGCGTTCCCGCGGCGGAAAACGAAAGCGACGCGAACTCGCGCTGCACGATTTCGGCGCCGGTTGCCGTGACGTTGACAGTAAGCGGGCGCGCCGCATAGGAAAGCTGCGCGGTACCGCGCCCGCCTGGCGCCGCGGACACCATTGCGTGAAGCGTACGTGCGCGGAAAAGATCACCCGCGCGCAATTGCGCACCATCGAGCTCCAGTGAAATTCCGCCGCCGCCGGTCCCGGTTGCCAGCGTGCCGCGTGCGCGTAACGATCCGGCGATCGGATCCGGCAACTCGGGTGTGATGTAGCGCGCCAGCAGCGGATGCAACTCCGCTACGTTGCGCGCATCCACGGTAAAGTCGAGTTGAGCGTCCGGCGTACCCACGGCGCCGCGCAAGGTTACTGACGTCGACGCGATGCGCAGCGCAGCCGTCGCGCCGGTGACACTCGTCGGGGTCACCGTGCCGCTGGCGGTGCCCGAGACACCCAGATCCGCGACGCGGCTTCCCGGAACGAGCGTCACGTCGGCCGCGATATTCCACGTCGGAACGAGCGTGCCGTGCGCCTCGAGCGTACCGTTGAGCGCTGCCTTGGGAAAATCACCGAAACGCGATGGGTCGAAGCGCCTGGCCTCAACATTCACGGCGAATTCGCGTTTGCCGGTCAATGCGATGCGCCCGCGACCGGTGATTTCGCCACCGCCGGCCTGCCCGCGAAAGCGCTCGACTTCGACTTCGCCTTTCGCTGCGAGGGCGGTGAACGCGAGCGTCATGCCCGCCTGCGCAAGATCAGCGCGCACGCGCTGTTTTTCCTGCGTCAATTCGGCGCTGAGCGTGCCGGCCAGATTGGTCGCGATCAACGCCGTATGCAGACGGTGGAGATCGAGATTGGCAATGGCGAGTTGCCACGCGCTCGCCGCACCGTCGAGCGGGAGGATGACTCCTCCGGTGGCGCGGCCGCCGCCTGCCAACTCGGCAACCAGACCATTCAGACGCAACTCGCGGGCGCTCCATGCAAAATGCGACGACAGCACGGCGACCGGCACTTTGCCGGCGTCGATCGGCCCGACATCGGTGTTGCGCGCGACGAACGTGCCGGCAAAGCCTTCGCCTAGAGGCTTTGCATCGAGCTTGACGGTGAGTTTGGTCGCGGGTAGGTCTGTTGCGAACCGCGCCAGATCGACGTCGCGCGCGTCGATGTGCCCCGATACGATCGGAACGCTCGCCGTGGGCGCCAGAGCCACCCGCGCGTCGATGTGCGCTTCGCGCATCGTCCCCTTCGCTTCGAGCAGCAACGAGTCGAGCGTGCCGGAAAAACTCGCGTCCGCGCGCGCGTCGCGGTAGTTTCCTGCGCCGTTGAAAGTCAATGCGCCACGCACGGCGTATGGGCGCTGCGCACCCAACGTGGCATCGCCCGCGAGCGTTCCCAACTCGGTTACCAAGCGCAGCTGCGAGAGGCGGTGCGCGCGCGCGCCGCCGGCGTAACCGAAAGCGATTCCGGTGATGACGCCGGATTTCGCGCCGGCGCGCCATTCGAGCCGTTCCACGCCGACGTGCTCGAGAGTGACCTCGAAGGGCAGCGCAAGGTCGCCCGACGCCGTAGTTGCGTCGGAGTCGCGCAAGGTGAGCGCGATGCGTTTTGCACCCACGCCGTTCACGCGCAAGCGACGCGAAAAGAGATCAGCTGGCGTCCACGTCACGGCCAGTTGTTCCGCGTCGATTGCCATGGTGTCACCCCGCCATGTAAGGCTCTCGATGCGCACCGTCGACAACAGCGATCCTTTGGCGCCAACAATATCAAGACGCCCTTCACTGGTCGCGATCGCCCGCCGGATCAACATTTGCAAGGCCGTGTCGGTCGATAGAAATGCGACACCCAGCGCAACGGCCAATGCGAGTAGCGCCAACGTCCACGCCAGCACCCGTACGCTACGGCGCTTTCGAGGCTTCCCCGCGCATTGGTCGAACTCTTGCGTTGGTTCGCTCATCGCTTACGTCAAAACGAGAGACCCACCGAAAAGTGGATGCGCACTTCTTCGGTTTTTTCCCCGTAAGCGACGTCGAAACGGAAAGGTCCGATGGGGGTCTTGAGCCGCAAACCCGCGCCGTAACCAACGGCCGGAGAGAAGTGCGCGAGCGAATCCGTGGCGTTGCCGGCATCGATGAACGCGGCGATACCGAGACTATCGTTGATCCAGCGCGTGACTTCCGCACTGCCCACCGCGTAGTATCTCCCGCCGATGACCGCCGTTCCGCGCTGAACTCCTAAGCTTTCGAATGCGTAGCCGCGCACCGTCGTATCGCCGCCGGTGCGGAACAGAAAGTTGGAGGGAATTCCGTCGCGTGCACCGGCGATGACCGCGCCCACGTCGGCGCGCAACGCCAACTGGGTATCGCGTCCCAGCGGCCACCATGCAGCGGTGCGGCCGATGAGACGCAGGAATCCTCGCGTGGACACAAAGGGAATGCCCACACCCGCCTGGGCGTTGGCCATGATGCCGCGGGTCGGCGCGAGCAGGTCATCGACCTTGCGCCACGTGTACTCGCCATCGACAAAAAACGCGTGCGCGCGCTCGCGCGAGCCGCTCTCCGGGGCTTCTTCGCTTAAGTAGAAGCCCGCGCCGAATGCGGGCGTCGAGCGTTCGTTGAGGCTGCGTCGGCGCGCCGTGACCGACGCAGTGCGCGTGACTAGATTCTCGATGTCGGTGCGCGCCAGGTTCGAGGCGAACGTATCGATCCAGCCACCGGGGGCGGGGGGCCGGACGAAACGCAACTGCGCCGATTGCACTTTGCTTTCGATTCGCGCGTCGGCGTGCAACTGCAAGCCCTGGTCGTCGATATTGACATCGCTGTAACTGGCGCTCGCGCGATAACGCGTATCGGTCGAATACCCCGCGCCGAGCTCGAGCCGCTTGGTCGGCGCTTCGATGACGTTGACGGTGACGGTTGCATCGTCCGCATGTGCGGGATCCGGCTCGATTGCGGCCTGCACGCTCGCAAAATAGCCGGAGGCGAGCAAGCGTCGCACATAGTCATCGAGCGCTTCCTGGTCATACTCCTCACCCGGGTGAATTGGGCTGAAATCGCGCACGAGCCCGGGTGCGTAACGCTCAAGTCCCAGCACGTCGGTCCGACCAAAACGAAATGGCGGCCCGCTTTCGATTTCGAGCGATAGCGCAGCACTGTGCACAGCCGGGTCGATCCGGGCTTCGCTCGCTATGATTTTCGCGGCTGCATACGGACTTGCCGCCAACGTCGCGAGCGCATGCTCCTTCGCTTCATCCCATGCGGATTGACGGAATACATCGCCGCGAGGCAGGCGCCACTCGCTACGCATTTTGGCAATCGCGGAGGTCCCGGCGGATGCGTCTTCCGCCGCCAGTCCCGTGACGGTGAGATGCACGTCCTCGATTCGCGTTGGCTTGTTCAGCTCGACGCTCAGCGTGATCGACACCGGTTCGGTAGTTCGATCGACGGAAACCTTGACGTCGGCGGAAAAATAGCCTTGCGTCGCGGCCGCTTCGCGCGCCTGCGTCACCGCAAGCCGCGTAAGACGATCGAGCAGGTCCTCGGTCATGTTTGCAAAGTCCTGCCACCGGATGAGATCGACGGCAGAAGTAATCGCCTCCGCAATCGCGGAAGGCGCGTCGACGCGGACCCGATAGCGGATCGCGTCGGTGGCGGGGCGACTTGACTCGGTGGCCGTTAGGGTGTCCGAAACGGGGGGCGCTGCGATTTGTGCGTTAACGGCGGATGACGCTGCGGCTGTCGCGAGCATCAATGCGAGCAGCAGCAATAGCGGTTTCAAGGGACGAATTGCACTGAGAGACACATTTAGCGCTGAATTGAGTGGCGCTCACCGCCGGCAACGTGGAAGGGAGGAGGGCGTATGGCGACAAATCCGTCTGATCATCGTACCGCTTGCGTTCGGGCAGCGGGTCGGGTCGCGGCGAGGTGGGAAGTCGCAAAGACTCCCGGGGAAAGTTTAAGTTCCATTCAGGATGCAGCGGTTGGTTCGCCGACGACGGCAAATAGAAGCGTTGTCCGGAACTATCGAACCCGGTGGCGCACCCGCAGAGCGCAACAACGGCGAGCAGCGCGGGGACGACGCGGAGCAAACGATTGTGCGCGAGCGCAGCCATTGTGACTCCTGTAGGGAGTGATTGCGAACGCCGCAATTGACGTCCTCGGGATTGTAACCGACTCGCCGCCGCATGCTAATGGCATGAACGTTTGCAATTCCCGATGCGGTCCTGACCGCTACGGATTGACGGCCGGTTCGCCTTTTGGCTCGTAACAAAGCAGTCCGGGGAGAACATTCGTTCGACGCATGACGTTTTGACGTAGACTCACATGCGCAACTACATGCGGTTTGTATGCTAAGTCTCTCTTTATACGAACAAAGGAGTTTTGTTGTAATTTCGTTTCTAAGTCGTTGTTCAGAAAACGGAAAAGTGTTGACCCAAGTTATAAACGGTCGCTATAGTCCCGTTTGGTGGAGAAAAGTGGGTTAAAGTGGGTGCAGAGGGACAGTACAGTGGCTTCGCGCTATTGGGCAGAGCGCGTGATTTAAGAAGGGGGCGTAGGTGGTAACGAAGGCAGCAACAGAACCCGACGGCACTGCTCATAATGCGACCGCGCACTCTGCAAACATTGCAGACATGCTGGCGCCGTCGTTTCGCGGCGTCACGCAATTGGCCCTCGATGCGAAGGGTCGATTCGCGATTCCGGCGAAGCACCGTGACGCGCTCGCCGCCGGTCGCGGTGGTCGTCTCGTCATTACCGCTGATCTTGGTCGGTGCCTGCTGCTCTATCCGCTATCCGCATGGGAGCCGATCGAAGCGGAGCTCATGAAGTTCTCTTCGTTCAACGAGCAGATTCGCGGACTGCAACGCTTACTTGTTGGGCACGCCGATGAGGTGGATCTCGACTCCGCCGGCCGCATTCTCGTCCCGCCGGCGTTGCGCCGCTACGCAAACCTCGATCGGCAGATCGTACTGGTGGGTCAAGGCCATAAATTCGAATTGTGGGACGAGGCTCAATGGCAGGCGCAGACCGCGCAAGTGATCGCTTTTCCTGCAGCTAGCTTGCCGCCGGAGCTTGCCGGCTTTTCACTGTAGCAACCACGTTGAATGATGGAGTTCATCTCGCCGTCCTGCTCGAAGAAGCCGTGGCGGCGCTGGCGATCAAGCCGGCCGGTATCTATGTCGACGCCACCTTCGGCCGTGGCGGCCATGCGCGAGCAATCCTCGCTGCGCTATCCGCGCGCGGTCGTCTGGTCGGTATCGATCGCGACCCGGCAGCACAGCACGCTGCGGAAAAGCTTGCGCACGCAGATACGCGCTTCGTTTTCCGCCGCGCCTGGTTTTCGCAACTACCCGACGTGCTCGCCGAGCTCGTGCTGGATAAGGTCGACGGTGTTCTGCTCGATCTCGGGATCTCCTCGCCGCAAATCGACGGTCCCGAGCGCGGGTTTTCCTTTCAACACGACGGACCGCTCGACATGCGGATGGATCCGACGCAAGGCGAATCGGTTGCCGATTTTTTGCGTCGAGCGAGCGTTGCAGAATTGACGGAGGTTATTCGCGACTATGGTGAAGAGCGGTATGCGCAATCGATTGCGAAAGCGATCGTCGCGGCGCGCACGCGCGCACCCATCGTCCGGACGCGGCAGCTCGCGGAGGTCGTGGGCGCGGCCGCCGGCGCGCGGACGCGTGGCGATTGGCGTCAGGACCCGGCGACGCGGACGTTCCAGGCTCTGCGCATTTTCGCGAACCAGGAGCTGACCGAGGTGCGAGAAACGCTGCCGCGCGTGGTCACGGCGCTGGCCACTGGCGGACGCCTCGCGGTCATCAGTTTCCATTCGCTGGAAGACCGGATCGTAAAGCGATTTCTCACGCGCGCCGCACAACCCTACGCCGGCGATTCCGCCGTTGCACGACTGGCAATCCGCGCTTCCGCCTTGCCGGGAACGCCGCTCACGCGGATCGGACGCGCGCGCCATCCGTCGCCGGCGGAGATCGCACGCAATCCACGGTCGCGCAGCGCTATCTTGCGCGTCGCCGAGCGCACCGAGCATCCGTTGCCGGTGCACTGGCCGCGCGGGTATCTGGACGACGCGGTATGACCAGACTGAACGTCGCGTTGCTTGCCCTTCTCGTCATTTGCGCGCTGTCGCTGGTGACCTCACGCAACCAGGCGCGCAGGCTCTTCGTCGAATTGCAACGCGAGCAAGTCGCCGCGCGAACCTACGAGACCGAGTTCGGGCAATTGCAGTTGGAACAAGCGACGTGGGGAATGCCGGCGCGCGTCGAGAAAATCGCGCGCGAAGAGCGGGGAATGCGGCTGCCAGCACCCGCTCGCATCGAAATCATCGCGCTGCCGGCGACCGTAGAAGCTGCCCAATGACCGTGGCTGCGATTAGGTCAGCGCACGGCGCCGCGAGTCGGGCCATACGGTCAACAGGGCCAACACGTAACGCGCCGCTCGCGGTGCCACGCTTGCGCGCGCCGCTATTATTCGGCGGTCTCGCCGTGCTATTCGTGACGTTGCTGGCACGCGCGCTCTACTTGCAGGGGATCGACACCAAATTCCTCCAGGAGCAAGGATCGGCGCGGTACTCGCGCGAGCTACCCGTTCCGGCGCACCGCGGGCGCATCGTCGATCGTGCCGGCGAAGCGCTCGCGCTGTCCACGCCGGTCAAGTCGCTGTGGGCGTTTCCCAGCAGATTCGAAGCGTCGCCAAGCCAATTGCGTGAACTCGCACGCATATTGGAAACGACACCGCAGAAGGTCCAGGCCACGCTCGATGCCAACGGCGATTTCGCCTTCGTCGCGAGGCAGATTCCACCGGAGACGGCGTATCGGGCAATGGCGTTGCGCATTCCCGGCCTGCACGAACAGCAGGAATACCGGCGCTTCTATCCAGGAGGTGACGTCACCGCGCACATTGTCGGTTTCACCGGCGACCGTGACGCGGGGCAGGAAGGCATCGAGTTGGCGCAACAGACGTGGCTCGCGGGGATTCCCGGGAGCCGTCGCGTACTCATCAACCGCCGTAACGAGGCGGTCGAGGACGTCGCCGCGATTCGCGCGCCGCAGGCCGGCCGCGATCTAGCGCTGTCACTCGACACGCGCCTGCAGTACCTGGCGTTTCGCGAATTGAAGGCGGCCGTCGACGCGCACAAAGCCAAAGCGGGTGGGCTCGTCATTCTCGATGTGAAAACCGGTGAAATCTTAGCGCTTGCCAATTGGCCTACCTACAACCCCAATCGGCGCGACAAGGTAGCGCGGGACAAAATGCGCAATCGCGCATTGACCGACGTATTCGAGCCGGGCTCGACGTTGAAGCCGTTCACGGTCGCCGCGGCGCTGGAAGCAGGTCGCATCCGTCCCGACACGGTAATCCAAACGGCGCCGGGGACATTGAAGATCGGCGCCGCCACGATCCACGATGCACACCCGAACGGCGCCCTCACCGTCGAGCAGGTGCTACAAAAATCATCGAATGTCGGCGCGGCCAAGATTGCGCTCGCGCTGCCCCCCGACCGGTTATGGCGGATGTTTTCCGAAGCGGGCTTCGGCTCACCGCCGAAAACGGGATTTCCCGGCGAAGTGGCGGGACGGTTACGCGCTGCCAAGAGCTGGCGTCCGATCGAGCAGGCGACGATGGCGTTCGGTCACGGCATTTCGCTGAATTTGGTCCAGCTCGCGCGCGCCTACACGATCTTTGCGACCGACGGCGAATTGAAGCCCGCCACACTCTTCAAGACGCAAGGTCCGGTCGCCGGCCTTCCGGTGCTGACACCGAAGACCGCGCAGGCAGTGCGTCGGATGCTCGAGCTCGCAACGCTGCCCGGAGGAACAGCGCCCAAGGCGCAAGTGATCGGCTATCGCGTCGCGGGCAAGACGGGGACTGCGCACAAGCTCGAGGGACGCGGCTACACCAACAAATACGTCTCTTCGTTCGTCGGCTTCGCGCCGGCTTCGAATCCCCGTCTCATCGTCGCCGTGATGATCGATGAGCCGTCTGCCGGGCAGCATTACGGCGGGGTTGTCGCCGCTCCGGCGTTTTCCAACGTTGTCGGCTCGGCGCTGCGGATGTTGGCGGTACCCACCGACGCGCCCGTGGACAACGTGATTCTGCCGCCCGACGGCGCTCTAATTCGCGAAGAGACTTAAAAAGAGACGATGGCGCAATGAATGCCATGTCGAACGCTCCGCTCGATGTGCCGGTGCTGCTCGCGAAGCTCGGCGCCTATCCGCGCCGCATTACCAGCGACAGCCGGCGCATTGAACCGGGCGTGGCATTTGCCGCGTATCGCGGAACGCACCAGGACGGGCGCGCGTATGTTACGGATGCGATTGCGCGCGGCGCCGCCGCCGTGCTGTGGGAAGCCGACGGATTTACCTGGAATGAGGGCTGGCAGGTCCAGAACGCTTCGGTTTTGGGCCTGCAGGCGCGACTCGGCGCGATCGCCGACTTCATTTACGGCAGTCCGTCGCAGCGTTTGTGGATCATCGGCGTCACCGGTACCAACGGCAAGACCTCGTGCGCGCACTGGATCGCGCAAGCGCTCAACAACTGCGGACGTCGCGCCGCCGTGCTGGGAACGCTCGGCAACGGTCTCATCGGCCATCTGGGTCCGACCGCGCACACGACGCCGGATGCTGCGGTCTTGCACGAGCTACTTGCGCAATTCAATGCCGCAGGTGCTTCTGCCGCGGTCATCGAAGTGTCATCGCACGGACTGGCGCAAGGCCGGCTCAACGGCGGGAAGTTCGACGTCGCGCTGTTTACCAATCTGTCCCGGGATCACCTTGATTATCACGGGACGATGGCGGCGTACGGCCAGGCAAAAGCCAAGCTCTTCACGTGGCCTGGGTTGCGCACCGCGGTCATCAATGCCGACGATGCGTTTGGGCAGAGCTTGATCGATGCTGCGCGGTCCCGGAGCCAGCACGTTGTCTCTTACGGCTTCGCCAACGCCGAAGTCGCTGGTTCGGGTCTGGTGTTGTCGGGGACCGGTATTTCGTTGGCCGTTGCAACGCCGTGGGGCAACGGTCGGCTCGATGCGCCCGTCGTCGGTGCATTCAATGCAAGCAATCTCTTGGGCGTTCTTGGGGTGCTGCTGGCGAGCGATGTCCCGTTCAACACAGCGCTTGCGGCGCTCGCGCAGGTGGAGGCGCCGGCCGGTCGGATGCAGCGACTCGGTGGGGATGACAAGCCGTTGGTCGTGGTCGATTACGCGCACACGCCGGATGCGCTCGAACAAGCGCTGCTAGCCATGCGCCCCGTCGTTGCCGCCGGCCGGGAGCTGGTATGCGTATTCGGCTGCGGCGGTGAGCGCGATCCGGGCAAGCGGGCGGAGATGGGACGCGTGGCGGCGGAGCTCGCCAATCGCGTCGTCGTGACCAGCGACAACCCGCGCTTTGAGGATCCCGGTGCCATCGCGAACGCAATTGCGCACGGGGTGCGCGAGCAAGGCAATCGCCAGTGGGCAATCGAGCTTGACCGGCGGCAAGCGATCGCGCAGGCGATCGCGGACGCAACGCCGGGCGACGTCGTGCTCATCGCCGGCAAGGGTCACGAGACCTACCAGGAATGCGCGGGTGTTCGCTTGCCGTTCTCGGATGCACGCGAAGTGGCGGGAGCGATCAAAGCGTGGAGCAGCAGATGATGGACACGATGACCGCCGCTCGCGCCGTCGAAGGCCGCCTGCTGGGAAGCAATGTTTCCTTCACGCGTGTCGTCACCGATAGCCGTGCGCTCGATCCCGGCGATCTCTTCGTCGCGCTTAGCGGCGAACGCTTCGACGGTCACGCGTTTGTCGCCGACGCGTTCGCACAAGGTGCGGCCGCGGCACTCGTGGCATCCGGGCGGAACGAGGGACTTCCGGGGCCGTTGGTCGCAGTCACCGATCCACTGGTCGCGCTCGGCCGGCTGGCTGCGTACTGGCGCCGGCAGTTCGCGTTGCCGCTGGCGCTCATCGCCGGCAGTAACGGCAAGACGACGGTCAAGGAGATGCTGGCTTCGATCCTGCGCGAACATTTTACCGATGACGCGGTGCTCGCCACAAAAGGCAATTACAACAATGTGATCGGCTTGCCGCTCACCTTGCTACGACTGCGCGCGCCGCATCGCGCGGCGGTCATCGAAGTCGGTGTGAACCATCGTGGTGAAACGCGTGAACTCGCCGCCTTGTCGCAGCCGACGCTCGTTCTGATCAACAATGCGCAACGCGAGCATCAGGAGTTTCTGCGCGGCGTTGCGGAAGTGGCCGCCGAGCACGCCGACGCAATTCTCGCGCTTGCCCCAGGCAGTGTGGCCATCATCAACGCCGACGATGTACACGCAGGGGTTTGGCGCGAAGCCGCGCGTGCGGTCCGCGCGACGATAACGTCGTTCGGGCTCGATGCACCCGCCGACGTGACGGCGCGTTTTTCTCTGCGTCCCAATGGCAGCGATGTTGAGCTTGCCACAAAGCTGGGTGAGGCACGCATCGCGTTGGCCGTACCGGGACGCCACACGATCAGCAACGCGCTGGCGGCAACGGCCGCGGCGCTCGCGATGGGCGCAAGTCTGGCCGCAGTGGTCAGTGGGCTCGAGCGCTTTCGCGCAGTCGCCGGCCGGTTGGTTGCGCGGCATTCTCCTTTAGGCGCACTCGTCTTCGATGACACGTACAACGCGAATCCCGATTCGGTGCGCGCGGCGGTCGACGTGCTCGCCGCCGTCCCCGGCAAGAAGTGGCTCGTCTTGGGCGACATGGGCGAAGTTGGGGACAACGGCCGCGCATTCCATCGCGAGATCGGCGCCTACGCGCAGGCCGTCGGCATCGACGCGCTGTTCGGTTTGGGAGAGTTCGCGGCCGACGCCGTTGCGGCGTTCGGGAGCGGCGCCCGGCACTTCGCGACCGCCGACGAGCTGACCGAACAGTTGCTACAGCTCGTGCAGCCTGATGTCACCGTGCTCGTCAAGGGTTCGCGGTTCATGCGGATGGAAAGAGTTGTCGCCAAGTTGTCAGGCGATGCGACGGCGAGGGCGCACTGATGCTGCTGCTGCTCGCGGAATGGCTCGAACAGTACGTGCGCGCCTTCAACGTATTCGGCTACATCACCTTGCGTGCCGTGCTGGCGACGATGACGGCGCTCGTCATCTCATTCGTCATCGGACCACGGATGATCGACTGGCTGACGCGGATGAAGATCGGGCAATCGATCCGCAACGACGGTCCGCAGACGCACCTCGTCAAGGCCGGAACGCCGACGATGGGAGGCGCCCTGATTCTCGTTTCCATCGCGATCACGGCGCTGCTTTGGGGCAATCTCACCAATCGTTTCGTCTGGGTCGTGCTGCTCGTCACCTTGGGCTTCGGCACCGTCGGCTGGATCGACGACTGGCGCAAAGTCGTCTATCGGAATCCGAAAGGGCTCACCGTGCGCGTGAAGCTCTTCTGGCAATCGGTGATCGGAATCGTGGCGGCCGTCTATCTCGCGTTCTCGGTTTCCGCCCCCGACAACACCCAGTTCATCCGGCTGCTGTCGGCTTGGGTGGAAAGCGGTTTTCACGTCGATCTGTCGCCCAAGGCGGATTTGATCGTGCCGTTCTTCAAGACCGTGTCGTATCCGCTCGGCGTGTGGGGCTTCATCGCGCTCACGTTCTGCGTGATCGTCGGCACCAGCAACGCCGTGAATCTGACCGATGGCCTTGACGGCCTCGCGATCATGCCAACCGTCATGGTCGGGGGAGCGCTGGGAATCTTTGTCTACGTCGCCGGCCATGCGGTGTTCGCCCGCTACCTGGGTTTCCCGCTCATCCCGGGCGCCAGCGAAGTCGCGGTGATTTGCGGTGCGATCGCCGGCGCGGGTTTGGGGTTCCTCTGGTTCAATGCGTATCCGGCGGATGTGTTCATGGGCGACGTCGGCGCGCTGGCGCTGGGCGGCGCACTTGGCACAGTCGCGATCATCGCGCGTCAGGAGATCGTGCTATTCATCATGGGCGGCGTGTTCGTCGTCGAGACGCTTTCGGTGATGATCCAGGTTGCGTCGTTCAAGATGCGCGGCAAGCGCGTGTTCCGCATGGCGCCGATCCACCACCACTACGAGCTTAAAGGGTGGAAGGAAAATCAGGTCGTCGTGCGTTTCTGGATCGTGACGATGCTGCTCGTTCTCGTTGGCCTCTCGTCGCTCAAACTACGCTGACGATGAACCTGAGGATGAACTTGAAGGTGAACTACGGCGGACGCAACATCGTCGTGCTGGGACTCGGAGTGACCGGCTTCTCGCTCGCCCGTTATCTGACGCGGCACGGTGCGCGTGTTCGGGTCGCCGACACCCAACTGTCGCCGCCGCTTGCCGCCCAGCTCAACGCAATTCTACCCGGTGTGAAACTCACGACCGGCGCATTCAGCGACTCTTTGTTCGCCGACGCCGACACGATCGCGATCAGTCCGGGGGTGGCGGCTGACCACCCGGCGATTGCCGCCGCCGTGGGTCGCGGTGTTGAGCTAGTGGGAGACGTCGAACTCTTCGCGCGCGCACTGCCATTCGGACAGAAGCTGCTCGCGATCACCGGCTCCAACGGTAAGACGACGGTGACTTCGCTCACCGATGCGCTATGCCGTGCGGCCGGACTTACCACTGCCGTTGCCGGCAACATCGGCGAAGCCGTGCTCGATGTGATGACGATATACGAGGAAGACTTTGGTGCGCGTCCTTGGCCCGACGTCTTCATCCTGGAGCTATCGAGCTATCAACTGGAGACGACGGCCTCGCTGCACCCGACGGCGGCGGCCGTGCTGAACGTGACCGAGAACCATCTCGACCGCCACAAAGATCTATCAGCGTACGCGGCGGCCAAAGCGCGCATCTTCAATGGTGCCGGTGTCCAGATCCTCAACCGCGACGACGCGCATGCGTGGGCGATGCGCATTGGCGGGCACACTGTCGAATCGTTCGGCGCTGGCGTTCCTACGGCTGAAGGCGAGTGGGGGTTGGTCGAATTAGAAGGAGCGAGCTGGCTCGCGCGCGGCGGCGAGCTCTTGTTGCCGGCGACGGCGCTCAAGCTTGCAGGTCGCCACAATGCGTTGAACGTCCTTGCCGCTTTGGCCCTGGCCTCGACGGTCGCGAGAGTCGACCGTCGCCTCGTCGACACGTTGCGAACATTCGCCGGCTTGCCACACCGGATGGAAGAGATCGCGGCGGTTCGGGACGTTCTGTTCATCAACGATTCCAAGGCAACGACGATCGCCGCGACGCAAGCGGCGCTCGAGGGTATCGGTAGGCCGGCGGTGTTGATCGCCGGAGGCGATGGCAAAGGCCAGGACTTTCGCGCGCTCCGCTCTGCCGTCGATGCCGATTGCCGTGCCGTCCTGCTGATCGGCCGCGACGCGTCACGAATCGCGCACGCGCTCGAAGGCACGCGGACTCCCATCGAAGTGAAAGGAACGCTGGACGCCGCCGTCGCCCGTGCGCTGGTGCTCGCGCAACCCGGTGACGTCGTCCTGCTCTCCCCCGCGTGCGCGAGCCTTGATCAGTTCCGCAATTATGTCGAGCGCGGGGAACATTTCCGGTCGCTGGTGCGGCGCTTCGTTGCGGAACCGGCACATGCGTAAGCGCCTTTCCGCGGCGCTGGTTTTTGGCACGCCGGCGTCTGCACCGTTGGCTCGGCGTCATAAGCGCACGATGCCGCTCTACGACGCGTCGCTCGCATGGACAGGTCTGTTGTTGCTGTCCTTCGGACTCGTCATGGTCTACTCGGCGTCGATCGTGATGGCGGAGGCATCCGCGCAAACCGGTCATCGCGCCTGGTATTTCCTCGTACGCCACGCGCTGTCCGTCGCCGTTGGAATTGTCGCGGCGGTGATCGTCTTCCAGATCCCGATGAAGGTCTGGCAGCGGCTCGCGCCCTGGATTTTCATCGGCGGGGCGCTGCTACTCGTGCTGGTGCTCGTTCCGGGAATCGGCCGCACGGTCAACGGCTCGAGGCGCTGGCTGTCGCTTTTTGTCATCAACGTCCAGCCGTCGGAATTCATGAAGCTCGCGGTCATCCTGTACGCCGCAAGCTACGCGGTGCGGCGCGCGCGGTTGCTGCACGCCGAGCAGCCATTGAAGCAAACGCTGCTGCGCGGATTCCTCCCGTTGTTCGCGGTGATGGTTCTGATCTCGGCGCTGTTGTTGCTCGAGCCCGACTTCGGCGCATTCGCAGTGATCGTCGCGATAGCGTTCGCCATCCTGTTCCTGGGCGGGCTCGATTGGCGCTTGTTCCTGGGGCTCGCGCTGTTGCTGCCGATCGCGTTGGGGGCGATCCTCGTCGCGGCGCCGTACCGGCTGCAGCGCCTCACTGCGTTTCTCGATCCCTGGTCCGATCCGCTCGGCAAGGGCTACCAATTGACGCATTCGCTGATCGCGTTCGGTCGCGGCGAATGGTTCGGCGTCGGCTTGGGCTCGAGTGTGGAAAAACTCTTGTTCCTGCCGGAAGCGCATACCGATTTCCTGTTGGCCGTCGTCGGCGAAGAACTGGGTTTCGCCGGTGTTGCGGTCGTGATTGCACTCTTCCTCTGGCTACTCTATCGAGCGTATGCGATTGGCACGCAGGCGGTGCGTCTGATGCGTCCATTTCCGGCGCTGGTTGCGCAAGGCATCGGCGTATGGCTCGGCGTCCAGGCGTTCATCAATATAGGCGTCAACCTGGGCGTGCTGCCGACTAAGGGCCTGACGTTGCCGCTCTTGTCGTTTGGCGGCAGCGGCATCGCCGCGAACTGCATTGCCGTCGCGATCCTGTTGCGGATCGATTATGAAAACCGGCGGCTGCTACGCGGCTTTCCTGTATGAGCTCGGCCGCGACGGTCATGATCACGACGGGAGGCACAGGCGGGCACGTGTTTCCCGGACTGGCGGTTGCCGCGAAGCTGACCGCGCGCGGTTCGCGCGTGTTCTGGCTGGGTACGCGCGAAGGCATGGAGGCTCGGCTTGTGCCGCAGCACGGCGTCGACTTCGAGGCATTGTCGTTCCGCGGTGTGCGTGGCAAGGGTCTTGCAACGCTGGTATTTGGTCCGCTCATCCTGCTTGCCGCGTGCATCGATGCGTGGAAAATCCTGCGCCGGCGCGCACCGGATGTCGTACTGGGATTGGGCGGCTTCGCGTCATTTCCCGGCGGGCTCATGAGCGTGGCCGCGGGCAAGGCGCTCATCGTCCACGATGCGAACGCGGTGGCCGGTCTTGCCAATCGCGTCCTCGCCTACGGCGCCGACCGGATCCTGCTGGGTTTCCCACAGGCGATGAAAGGCGCGCACGCGGCACGAGTCGAGTGGGTGGGCAATCCGCTACGCGACGCGATCTGTGCGTTGCCGGAACCCTCGCTGCGCTTCGCCGGACGCGAGGGAGCGCTGCGTCTATTGGTCGTCGGCGGCAGCTTGGGCGCGCAGGCATTGAACGAACGCGTTCCGGCCGCGCTCGCGATCTTGCCGCCGGATGAGCGCCCCGCAGTTGTGCATCAAGCCGGTGACCGCCATGTCGCAACCTTGCGTGAAACCTACGTGCGTCATCGTGTCGACGCCGAATGCGTTGCCTTCATCGACGACATGGCCGCGCGTTACGCATGGGCCGATTTGGTGATTTGCCGCGGGGGTGCATTGACGGTCGCGGAACTTGCCGCCTGCGGCCTGGGCGCGATCGTCGTGCCGTTGCCGGGCGCGATTGCCGATGAGCAAAGCGCCAACGCGCAATTCTTAGTCGACGCGGGTGCGGCGTTGCAAGAGTCGCAGCAGGCACTCACGCCGCAGCGCTTGGCGACGCTGCTCAAGACCATCGATCGCCCACGCACCCGCGCCATGGCGACCGCTGCGTACGGGCTGGGCAAGCGCGACGCCGCCGATCGCGTCGCGGAGATCTGTCTGACGTTGGCGCGCCGATGAAACACAAGGTCAAGCGCATTCACTTCGTGGGTATCGGCGGCGCCGGCATGAGCGGCATCGCCGAAGTGCTAATTACGCAGGGCTATCAGGTATCCGGATCCGATGTCGCGGCCAATGCCGCGACGCAGCGACTTGCCCGGCTGGGAGTCACGATTGCGCTCGGGCATTCGGCAGAACATGTCGCTGGCGTGGACGCCGTCGTCGTCTCGACCGCAGTGGCCGGCGACAACGCCGAGATCGTCGCGGCACGCGAACGCGGCATACCCGTAGTCCCGCGTGCGCTGATGCTGGCCGAGCTGATGCGCTTGAAGCAAGGCATCGCGGTCGCCGGGACGCACGGCAAGACGACAACGACCAGTCTCATCGCTTCGGTCCTGGCCGAGGGAGGGTTGGATCCGACCTTCGTCATCGGCGGACGATTGCTTTCCGCCGATGCGAATGCGCGCCTCGGCAAAGGCGATTTTCTCGTCGCCGAGGCGGACGAGTCGGACGCATCATTCTTGTCGTTGTCGCCGGTGCTCGCGGTCGTCACCAACATCGACGCCGATCACATGGAGACTTATGCGTACGACTTCGCGAAGCTGAAGCGCGCATTCGCCGACTTCCTGCAACGCCTGCCGTTCTATGGCGTCGCCCTCATGTGCATCGACGACCCGCATGTCCGCTCGATTGTGCCTGACGTCACCAAGCCCCGCGTAACGTATGGGCTCTCCGACGATGCCGACGTTCGGGGCTCGGATGTTGCCACCGTCGCCGGCCGGATGCGCTTCGTGGCCAAGACGCGAGGCGCCCCCGATCTGCCGGTGGAGCTTGCCCTCGCGGGTGTGCACAACGTCCAAAACGCGCTGGCCGCGATTGCCGTGGGACGCGAGGTCGGGGTGAGCGATACCGCGATCGCGAAAGCGCTGACCGAATTCAAGGGTGTGGATCGGCGCTTCGAGCACCACGGCGAGATTGCGCTGACCAATGGTGGGGCATTCACCTTGATCGATGATTACGGCCACCACCCGGTTGAGATGTCGGTCACCTTAGCGGCCGCACGCGAGAGTTATCCGGGACGGCGGCTCGTGCTGGCGTTTCAACCGCATCGCTACACCCGCACGCGCGACTTGTTCGAGGACTTCGTGCGGGTTCTCTCTACCGTCGATGCGCTGGTGCTGGCCGATGTCTATCCCGCCGGCGAGCCGGCGATCGTAGCGGCGGATGGCCGCGCGTTGGCGCGAGCGTTGCGCGTGACCGGCAAAGTCGAACCGGTGTTTGTCGAAGACATCGCCGATATGCCGGCGATGATTCGCACGCTCGTTAAAGACGGCGACGTCGTGCTGACGATGGGCGCGGGATCGATCGGCACCGTGCCGCGGCGGCTGACATGATGATGCGCGAACCGGAGCGGTGGAGCGGCATGCGCGGGGTGCTCGCGCGCAACGCGCCGCTGGCAAGGCACACGAGCTGGCGCGCCGGAGGAGCGGCGGATGCAGCCTACGTGCCGGCCGATAGCGACGATCTCGCCGCGTTCGTCGCGCAGTTGTCCGCAAGCGAACCGCTGACGGTACTCGGCCTCGGCAGCAACGTCCTGGTGCGCGACGGCGGTATACGCGGCACGGTCGTGTTGCTGCACGCTGCGCTTGCCAGTTTGGAAATGCGCGATGGCCTCTTGTATGCGCAGGCCGGTGTCGCGAGCCCTAAGGTCGCACGTTTCGCTGCAGCGGAGGGTTTGTGCGACGCCGAGTTTCTTGCCGGAATTCCCGGCACGATCGGCGGGGCCTTGGCGATGAACGCCGGATGCTACGGCGGCGAGACCTGGCGATTTGTCATCGAAGTCGATGTGTTGACGCGCGACGGGTATTTGCTCACGCGTCGAGCGGACGCTTACGAAACCGGATATCGAACCGTTGCACGCCGTGACCGGGCGGCCGGAAACGAGATCTTCGTAGCTGCGAGGTTTCGCTTTCCCGCGGGCGAGAGTGGGGCGGCACGAGCGCGCATCAAAGAATTGCTGGCGCGGCGCAGTGCTTCCCAACCGTTGAACCTACCGAATGCGGGCAGCGTGTTCCGCAATCCGCAAGGTGATCACGCCGCGCGTCTAATCGAGGCGTGCGCCCTTAAAGGATACGCGATCGGCGGTGCGCGAGTGTCCGAGAAGCACGCGAATTTCATCGTGAATCTAAGTGGGGAAGCGACGGCGGCGGACATCGAGTCGTTGATCGTGCACGTCCGGACTGCTGTGCGCGCGCGGACCGGAATCAACCTCGAACCCGAAGTTCGGATCATCGGCGAGATGGCATGAAAGACGAGTTCGGAAAAGTCGCGGTGCTTCTGGGGGGATCGTCCTCGGAACGCGAGGTCTCGCTGATGTCGGGCAATGCCGTCCTCGGCGCTCTGCGCGTGAAGGGCATCAATGCGCATCCGTTCGATCCGGCGCTGCACGAGTTGTGCGAATTGCGACACGAAGGCTTTGCGCGAGCGTTCATCGCGTTGCATGGAAGAGTCGGCGAGGACGGCACGATACAAGGGGCGCTCGAGACGCTCAAGATTCCCTATACCGGCAGTGGCGTGATGGCTTCGGCGCTGGCGATGGACAAGTGGCGCACCAAGCTCGTGTGGCTCGCCAGTGGCATTCCGACGCCGCGCTACAAGGTGGTCGATGCGGACACGGATTGGATGAGCATCGTCGCCGAGCTCGGCTTGCCGCTGATCGTCAAGCCTGCGCGCGAAGGCTCGACGATCGGGATCACGAAAGTGGCGAGCGTGGACCGTGACGAGCTTGCGATCGCCTATCTTGAGGCGGCTCGGCATGACGACCTGGTCCTGGTCGAGGAATTTGTCACCGGCGCCGAATTGACGGCATCGATCGTCAACGGCGTGTGCTTGCCGCTGATCCGCATCGAGGCGCCGCAAGGAAACTACGACTACCACAGCAAATATTTCTCCAACGAAACGCGTTACTGCTGCCCGGCAGGCTTGCATGACGCCAAGGAAGCCGAAATCCGCACGCAGTCGCTGCAAGCATTTGCCGTTATCGGTTGCGCGGGCTGGGGTCGGCTGGATTTGATGCTCCGTGCCGACGGCACCTTCTCCTTTCTCGAAGTGAATACATCGCCCGGCATGACGAGTCACAGCCTAGTGCCGATTGCAGCCAAAGAGGCGGGAATGCCGTTTGCGGAGCTGTGTGTCGCGATTCTGCGAGGCGCTCATGTGGGATGACGCCAAGCAATTGAACAGACTCGCGTCGGTGTTGGTCATGGTGGCCGCCATGGCAGGGGCGTTGGCCGTCGTGCTGTGGCTCGTCGGCCAACCTGTGTTCGCTGTCCGCGAAGTGCGCATGACGGGACCGCTTAAGCGCGCCAGTGCCGCGCACGTCGAAGCCGTGATTCGTGAAGAGCTCCGCGGTACGTTTTTCACGATGAATCTGGACCACGCGCGACGCGCGCTGCACGCCGTGCCATGGATACGCACGGTGGGATTGCGCCGACTGTGGCCACATCACCTGGAAGTGACCGTCGAGGAACACGAGCCGCTGGCACGCTGGAACGACTCCGAGCTCATCAATACCCGCGGCGAAGTGTTCAGCGCCGACTGGAACGACGAGCTGCCACAGCTCGCGGGTCCGGCGGGCCGAGCCGTCGAAGTTGCCACGCAGTATCGCGCTTGGTCCGCGTTGATCGCTCCGCTTGCGCTGCACGTGGTCGAGGTCCGGCTATCTGCGCGCGGCAGTTGGCTGTTGCGCGCGACGGCGCCGGAGCGCGCACTGATCCTCGAGCTCGGCCGGGAGGAGCCGCAGCAACGGCTCGCCCGATTCGTCGCCGCTCATTCGCGGACGGTCGGCGCTCTGGCGCGCGCGGGTACCAGGGTCGAGCAAGTCGATTTGCGTTATCGCAACGGCTTCGCCGTTCGCGTGCCGGGCTTCCGCGAACGAATGGGGCAACAGCGGATTGGGAAGCCTATGCCGAAATCTCTCGCGTCCGCGGGGAAAAGCGCATGGTGAAGGACAGCAAGAATCTCGTGGTCGGGCTCGACATCGGTACGTCGAAGATCGTCGCGATCGTCGCCGAAGTCGCCGCGGACGGCGCATTGAACATCGTGGGCATGGGTACGCAACCTTCTCGCGGACTCAAGAAAGGTGTCGTCGTCAATATCGAGGCGACGATGGCCTCGATCCAGCGCGTGCTGGAAGAAGCCGAGCTGATGGCGGACTGCCGGATCACCGACGTCTATACGGGAATCGCGGGCAGTCACATCCGGTGCTATTCGTCGCACGGGATGGTCGCGATCAAGGAAAAGGAAGTGACGCAGGCTGACATCGATCGCGTCGTCGAGACGGCGAAGGCAATCCCGATTCCGAATGACCAGCAGATTCTGCACATCGTTCCGCAGGGCTTCACCATCGACGGCCAGGAAGACGTGCGCGAGCCGCTTGGCATGAGCGGAGTACGTCTGGAGGTGGACGTGCATATCGTCACCGGTGCGGTGTCGGCGGTCGAGAACATTTCCAAGTGCATTCGGCGGTGCGGGCTCGAGGTACGTGATGTGATCCTGCAACCGCTCGCCTCCGCAGCCGCTGTGTTAAGCGAGGACGAGAAGGATCTGGGTGTGTGCCTGATCGACATCGGCGGCGGTACATCCGACATCGCCGTGTACGCCGGCGGAGCAATCCGCCATACCGCGATCATTCCGATCGCCGGCGATCAGGTCACCAACGACATCGCGATGACGTTGCGCACACCGACGAAGGAAGCCGAAGAGCTCAAAGTCCGTTACGGCTGCGCGCTGCGGCAGCTGGCGAACGCGAATGACATGATCGAAGTACCAGGGGTGGGCGAGCGCGGGCCGCGCAGGCTGTCGCGCCCGATGCTCTCCGAGGTCATCGAGCCGAGGATCGAAGAGCTCTTTCAGTTCGTCCAGTCCGAAGTGCGGCGCTCAGGCTTCGAGGAAATGATTTCGTCAGGTGTCGTCCTCACCGGCGGCTCCGCGATGCTTCAGGGAATAACCGAGCTCGGCGAAGAAATCTTTCACATGCCGGTGCGGGTGGGCACGCCCTTCTACATGGGCGGCCTTGCCGATGTAGTGAAAAGCCCGCGGTATGCAACGGCGGTCGGACTTCTACTCGCGGGCCGTGACCAATTCATACAAGGAGAAGCGGCACGAGCGCAGGTTGTTGGACTCGGCGGCATGGCGGAGCGGATGAAGCAATGGTTCAAGGCGAACTTTTAGTTCGTCGGACAAAAGTGAAAACCTACTTTTGTCCGGATGAAGGCTTCCCTGGAATCGCCGGCAAAGCCAGACGATTCCAGGCGGAAGGGCAGGAAAAAAGCAGGAAAAAGCAGAGAGCAGAAACGACAACTACAACAACACCAACGCAGAGTTGCAAATTCTTACGTAAACCAGACAGGAGAAAAGGAGCACACCATGTTTGAAATCATCGACCAGTCGCCGCAAGACGGCGCAATCATCAAGGTTATCGGCGTCGGCGGGTGCGGCGGGAATGCAGTCGAGCACATGATCGCTCGAGGTTTGACCGACGTTGAATTCGTCTGCGCCAACACCGACGCGCAGGCGTTGAAGCGGTCCACCGCAGGGACCCAGTTGCAGCTAGGATCGACGTTGACCCGCGGTTTGGGCGCGGGCGCTAGGCCGGAGATTGGGCGCGACGCGGCGATGGAAGATCGCGATCGCATCGCGGAGCTTATTTCCGGCGCCGACATGCTCTTCATCACTGCCGGAATGGGAGGCGGGACGGGAACGGGCGCGGCGCCGGTGATCGCCGACATTGCCAAGAGCCTGGGAGTCTTGACCGTCGCGGTCGTGACGCGGCCCTTCAAGTTCGAAGGCAAGCGCCAAAAGGTCGCGCACGCAGGGATCGAAGAGCTGCAGAAGAAGGTCGATTCGCTGATCATCATTCCCAACGACAAGCTGATCGAAGTGCTCGGTGAAAACGTTTCCGTGCTCGACGCCTATGCAGCCGCCAACGACGTGCTTCATGGCGCGGTATCGGGCATCGCCGAAGTCATCAACAACCCGGGCTTGGTGAACGTCGATTTTGCCGACGTCCGCACCGTGATGGGCGAGGTCGGTATGGCGATGATGGGCTCGGCTACGGCAGCGGGAGTCGATCGCGCACGCATTGCGGCCGAGCAGGCGGTCAGAAGTCCGTTGCTCGAGGATGTCAATTTAGCAGGCGCGCGCGGCGTGCTCGTCAACGTCACCGCGTCGGCCGGCCTCAAGATGAAGGAATACTACGAAGTCATGAATACGATCAAGGAGTTCACCGCCGAAGACGCGATGGTGATCGTGGGTACGGTGATCGACGACGCGATGGGCGACGATCTTCGCGTGACGATGATCGCGACGGGATTGGGCGGTGTCGCGACCGCGACCAAGCGCACGCCCAAGCTCGAAGTGTTCGATAACGCAGTCGTCGAGCGCACCGGGACCGACGGGTTGGGGATTCGCACCGCGTCCATCGACTATGAGCGGCTGGACCAACCCGCGGTCATGCGCAAGGGACGTGCGCCTTCGAGCGCGGCGGCGACGGCGAACTTCGACCCTTCGGAAATCCCGGCGTTCCTGCGTCGGCAGGCGGACTGATGGCGGCGATTTGAAAGAAGGAGTCCTTAAGACAACGACATCTTTCTCGGTCGTCTTCAAGGAAGCACTGCCCTTCGATCGTCAGCTCGCCGGCTGGCCGTGCTACTATCACGCGCTAACTATTTGAACGACAACGAATTAAATAACACTAATCCACTCCTTCTATTCATGCTCAAGCAACGCACGTTGAAAAAGGCAATCAAAACGACGGGTGTCGGTCTGCATACCGGAGTTCGCGTTGAATTGGCGTTGCTTCCCGCGCCGGTCGACACGGGGATTGTCTTTTCGCGCATCGATCTGCCGCAGCGGGTGCGCATCCCCGCAGTGGCCACCAATGTCGGTGACACGCGGCTGTCTTCGACGCTTATGTTTGCCGGCGGCAGCGTTTCGACTGTCGAGCATTTGATGTCGGCGTTGGCTGGTTTGGGTATCGACAACCTGCAGGTTGAAGTTGCTGGTCCCGAAGTCCCGATCATGGACGGCAGCGCAAGCCCATTTGTCTTCCTGCTCCAGTCGGCGGGGATCGCCGAGCAGCGGGCGTCCAAGCGCTACCTGCGCGTGACTGCGCCGATCGAAGTCCGCGACGGCGACAAATGGGCGCGTTTTGATCCGTTCGATGGTTTCCGACTCGACTTCACGATCGATTTCCCGCATCCGGTTTTCGGTTCGGAGAATCGGCAGGTCATCGTCGACTTCGCGCAGGTGTCGTACGTGAAGGAAGTCGCGCGTGCTCGCACGTTCGGATTCATGGAGGATGTCGAGGCGATGCGCGCCGCTGGTTTAGGCTTGGGCGGCAGTCTGCAAAACGCGATCGTGCTCGACGAATTTAAGGTGTTGAACCAGGAAGGATTGCGTTACGACAACGAGTTTGTCCGGCACAAGGTCCTAGACGCCATCGGCGATCTGTATTTGCTGGGCGGGCCGCTGATCGGGCAATACACGGCGTACAAATCCGGGCATGGCTTAAACAACCTGATCACCCGCCAGTTGCTCGCGCGGCCCGATGCCTTCGAAATTGTGACGTTTGCTGACGCGGCGACGCTGCCAAGCGCATTCCATGAATGGGCTCTTGAGCCGGCGTTAAGTTAACTAAAGAGTTAACTGCGCGCTAACTGAGAGTCAGCCGAGAGGCTCGCCGCGAAAACGTCGCGGTGCTGGATTCGGTCCAATGGTCGTCGTCCGGCTCCTGATTTTCCTGGCATTCGCCGCGATCGCGGTCGCCGGAATTCTATATCTGTTCAAGCGCGACCGGCGCTATCTGCGATTCATCGGGCAGGTCATCAAGTACACGATCTTCCTGCTGGTCGGCGTTCTCACGTTCTACTTCTTCGAGCGGCTGCTGATTGTGATCTAGCAGTTGCTGCCGGTCGGTCAACCCGCGCGTCGGGCCAGATTTAACACTGCGCGCTTCAGCGGGCCGTCGCTTAAGGAGCAGGCAAGACGGCGCAAAGGCGCTGAATCGAATCTAGGGCGTTCCGCTGGCAATGGTTTGTCTTGGCCGCGACCCGCAACTCCGACTTGCACCCGAAGACGCAATTCAGTAAAGTCCCATCCCTCGTGACGCAGCCCGCTCAATAGATCGGGGGTTCGCTGCCGAATGACCGCGGCCACCGCTCCGGCGGCCACCACCAACGTCAGCGTTCCCAAACCCGTTTCGGCAACGCGCACCCGATCCGCAAGCGCGCGCGGCACGTGTCTGCGGACAATGGCGGTCAGCAGATTTTCCCGCTGCAAGCGTGCGTGCCAGGCCGCAAGTGTTGCGTCTTCGGTCACGATGAGCGCAAGCGGCCGGAGTGCCTTCCGGTCGGACGACGATTTTGGCGATGCTTTGTCCATGTTCTACCCCGCTACGTGCCGAACGTGAGCGCGACGCCTCTAGGAGAGTACCTGATTGAACATCATCCTTGTCTCCGGCGCCAGCGGCTGCGCGAAAACGATCACACTCGACTGGCGGCACTGGCTTATCGGCAGCGTCGCATTTCTGGTTGTGTTGGTGGTCTTCACGCTAGCCTTCAACTTCGTAACAGTTAGATGGGCGGCGGCCGCGCAGTTTCCGTGGTTCCACGCGCTTGTGCTAGCGGACCAGCGCGAGGAATCCGCGCGGATGCAGGAACGAGTGAACGGACACCTGAATGCGATGGCTCTGCGTCTGGGCGAGCTGCAGGCTCGGCTGCTTCGCTTGGATGGCTTGGGTGAACGACTCGCGTTGAACGCCGGTTTGCAACTGCAGGAATTGCCGGCGATGCAGCCTGGTGCTACTCCCGGCCGCGGCGGCGCGGAATCGTCGCTGCCAGCGCGCAGCCTGTCGATCGACGAATTCACCGCCATGCTCGATCAGCTCGCGCTGCACGTGGAGGGGCGCTCCGATCAGCTTGCCGTGCTGGAAGCATTGCTCGTCGCCGACTCGGCAAACCGACATTTCCTGCCGTCGCTCCTGCCGATCACCGACGGGTGGTTCTCATCGAATTTCGGCTTCAGGATCGATCCGTTTTCCGGTATGCGTTCGATGCACGATGGTGTCGACTTCCCGGCCGAGCCCGGGACATCTATCGTTGCGGCCGCGAGCGGCAAGGTCGTCTTCGCAGACTCGCACGCGCACTATGGTAAAATGCTTGAGATCGACCACGGCAACGGATTGGTGTCGCGCTACGCCCACGCGTCGCAGCTGGTGGCCAAGGCAGGCGATCTTGTGCTGCGTGGCCAGCGCGTCGCAATGGTAGGCTCTACTGGCCGATCGACCGGCCCGCATCTGCACTTCGAAGTCCGTTTGAACGGCGTCCCGCAGAACCCGGCGCGTTTCCTGACCGCGGCCAACTAGTGGCGAATGCCGCCGAATCCGTCTCTCACGACGGAGTTGTCCTAAGCGCTAGCGAACTGCGCGAAAATGCGAATGAGGGGTGAGGTGGTCCTCACCCCTTGTTTTTTGCTCCGCCGGACGTCACGTACCGCCAGATGATTTCCAATATCCTCACCCGCATCTTCGGCAGCCGCAACGAGCGGCTTTTGAAGCAATACGGTCAAGCCGTACGTGACATCAACGCGCTCGAGCCCGCGATCTCCGCGCTTTCTGATGACGCGCTGGTGGCAAAGACCGGCGAGCTAAAAGGCCGTGTCGCCAGCGGCGAAGCGCTGGAGCAAGTGCTGCCGGAAGCGTTTGCCATCGTGCGCGAGGCCAGTAAGCGCGCGTTGCAAATGCGACATTTCGACGTGCAATTGCTCGGCGGCATGGCGCTGCATAACGGGAAGATTGCCGAGATGCGTACCGGCGAGGGCAAGACGCTGGTCGCCACACTCCCCGCTTATCTGAACGCGCTGACCGGCAAGGGCGTCCATATTGTCACCGTGAACGACTACCTGGCGCAGCGCGACGCTGACTGGATGGGCCGTATCTACAAGTTTCTCGGTCTGACCGTCGGCGTCAACCTGTCACAAATGAACCACGCGGACAAGCAGGTCGCGTACAACGCCGACATCACCTACGGCACCAACAACGAATTCGGCTTTGACTATCTGCGCGACAACATGGTGTTCGCACCATCCGAGCGCGTGCAGCGCGCGTTGCATTACGCGATCGTCGACGAAGTCGATTCGATCCTGATCGACGAAGCGCGCACGCCGCTCATCATTTCGGGTCAGGCCGACGACAATGTCGATCTGTACTATCGGCTGAACGAGCTCGTCCCCAAGCTCACGCGCCAAGCTGAAGAAAAAGGTACCGGCGATTTCTGGGTGGATGAAAAGGCGCACCAGGTCCTGCTGTCCGAAGAAGGACATGAAAAGGCCGAGGCGGTCCTGGCGCATGCCGGCTTGATCCCGGTCGGGTCGAGCCTATATGACGCGCACAACATTTCGCTGGTGCATCACCTGTACGCGGGGCTGCGCGCGCACGCGTTGTATCACCGCGACCAGCATTACGTCGTGCAAAACGGCGAAGTCGTCATCGTCGACGAGTTCACCGGACGGCTGATGTCCGGCCGGCGCTGGTCCGATGGGTTGCACCAGGCCGTGGAAGCGAAAGAAGGCGTTCCCATCCAGCGCGAAAACCAGACGCTTGCGTCCATTACGTTCCAGAATTATTTTCGCATGTACGGCAAGCTCGCCGGCATGACGGGCACTGCTGACACCGAGGCGTTCGAGTTCCAGCAGATCTATCACCTGGAAACCGTCGTTATCCCAACGCATATGCCGATGGTACGCAAAGACGCCAACGACCTCGTCTATCGCACGTTTCAGGAGAAGGTCGACGCGATCGTCGCCGACATCAAGGATTGCTTTGACCGCGGGCAGCCGGTGCTGGTGGGCACGACGTCGATTGAAAACTCCGAGCTTCTGGCGAAGTCGTTGGAAAAGGAAAAGCTCCCGCACCAGGTCTTAAACGCGAAGCAGCATGCGCGCGAGGCGGAAATCGTGGCGCAAGCAGGCAAGACCAAGTCCGTCACCATCGCAACCAACATGGCCGGCCGCGGCACCGACATCGTCCTCGGGGGAAGCCTTGAGCCGACGATTTTGAAGCTCCGCGATGACCCGGCGCTGCCACTGGATGAAAAAGAACGGCAGATCGAACGCCTGCGCTCCGAGTGGCAAGTACGCCATGACCAGGTGGTGGCTGCCGGCGGTTTGCATATCGTCGGCACCGAACGGCACGAATCGCGCCGCATCGATAACCAGCTGCGCGGTCGCGCCGGGCGCCAGGGGGACCCGGGATCGTCGCGCTTCTTCCTATCGCTCGAGGATCCGCTGCTGCGCATTTTCGGCGGCGAGCGCTTGGGCGTCATCATGCAAAAACTCAAAATGCCCGAAGGCGAGCCGATTGAACATGGCATCGTCAACCGCTCGATCGCCAAGGCGCAGAACCGCGTGGAATCGCGCAACTTCGATATTCGCAAACAGTTGCTCGAGTACGACGACGTCGCAAATGATCAGCGTCGTGTGATCTATCAGCAGCGCAATGAGCTCCTGGAGGGTGAGGACGTCGCCGACACGATCCGCAACATGGTTCGCGGCCAGATCGAAGATACGGTCAAGACGTACGTTCCCGTCGAAACCGTCGAAGAGCAATGGGACCTTCCTGCTCTCGAGACGGCACTTGCGGGCGACTACCAGATCACGGCGCCGGTTGCCGAGTGGCTCAAAGACGATTCCGATCTCACCGACGAAGCGCTACGCGAGCGCATCGTCGAGATCGCCTCGCAAGCATGGCAAGAACGCGAGACGCAAGTCGGGGCCGAGCTCATGCGGCAGTTCGAACGCAGCTTGATGCTACAGACCCTCGACCATCATTGGCGCGATCACCTGGCCGCGCTGGATCATCTGCGGCAAGGCATTCATCTTCGCGGCTACGCGCAAAAAAACCCGAAACAGGAGTACAAACGCGAAGCGTTCGAGCTTTTTTCCGACATGCTCGACCGGATCAAGAAAGATGTCGTCAAGGTCGTGCTGACCGTGACGGTGAAAAGCGAGCAGGACGTGCAGGCGGTGGAAGAGACGGCGCCGGTCAGCAATGTCAAGTACCAGCACGCCGACTACGAGGAGGCGCTCGCCGCCACTGCTGATGACGGCGATGTGGCCCTTGCACCGCCGCCGCCGTTCACGCGTGCGGGCGCGAAGATTGGCCGCAACGATCCATGCCCGTGCGGGTCGGGCAAGAAGTACAAACACTGCCACGGCCGCATTTGACCGACTTGAACATAAGGTCCGTTTGACACGTTGGTCGGACTGCCACCGCGGTCGGCCGCTTGCCCCATAGCCGAGTCGGATCCCTGATGCCCGTCCGCTACGCGCCGCCCACACAAGCATCGCTGTTGCCGGTGCCTGGAGTGACGCTCGGCGCTGCCGCGGCAAAGATCAAAACGTGGGACCGCAATGACGTGTTGCTCATCGTGTGTGACCCGGGCACCGTGGCAGCGGGCGTCTTCACGCAAAACCGATTTCGCGCCGCTCCGGTGGCTGTTTGCCGTGAGCATCTGACGTGGCAGCACGCGACGGCGAGCAGCTTCCGCGCACTCGTGGTCAACGCCGGCAATGCCAACGCCGGCACGGGCGATCCCGGGCTGGTGGATGCGCGCACGGAATGTATCGCCGTTGCGCGCCTGCTCGATTGTGCGCCGGAAGAGGTGTTGCCATTTTCCACCGGCGTCATCATGGAACCGTTGCCCGTCGAGAAGATTGTCGCCGCGCTTCCCACCGCCCGCTCGGCCACGCGTGCGGACGGTTGGCTTGACGCGGCCAATGCGATCATGACGACTGACACCGTGCCCAAGGCGGCATCGCGGCGAGTGACCGTCGAAGGCGTACCCATCACCGTCACCGGCATCTGCAAGGGCGCGGGGATGCTCCACCCGGATATGGCAACGATGCTTGCATTCATCGCGACCGATGCGCCCGTTGCAGCGCCGGTGCTCGCGCAGATCGCGCATGACGTCGCTCTCGTCTCGTTCAACGCGGCGACAGTCGACGGCGACACGTCGACCAACGACAGCTTTGTATTGGCCGCAACGGCCAGCGCAAAAATTGCTCCCTTCGGGGACATTCACGACACAAGGCTCGAGGCGGTGCGCTCCGCAATCGAAGACGTGGCGGTGACTTTGGCGCAAGCGATCGTCCGCGACGGCGAAGGCGCGACCAAGTTCATCGCAATTCGCGTCGAGCGCGGGTTGAACGTCGACGAATGCCGGCGCGTGGCATTCGGTATCGCGCATTCACCTTTGGTCAAGACGGCATTCTTCGCCTCCGACCCGAACCTCGGCCGCATTGTTTGCGCGATCGGTAATCATGTCGCGCTCGATGTCGATCCTAAACGCGTGTCTTTCTGGCTGGACGACGTGCTGGTGGTCGACAACGGAGGGCGCGCTGCAACTTACCGCGAAGAAGACGGGCAGCGGGTGATGAAGCAAGACGAGATCACGATCCGTGTGGATCTCAACCGCGGCGAATCGGCGGCGACCATCTGGACGTGCGATTTTTCGCACGCGTATGTCACGATCAACGCCGACTACCGCTCGTAGCGAACCGTGAATTCCGCTAATTTACAGACATTGATCGCCAGGGCCGAAAGGGTCTTGGCGCGCGTCGAGGCGTTGCTGCCGCCCACGATGCCCGACCCCGACTGGACCAAGGTCTTTGCGGCGCGGTGGCGAAAACGCGGAACGTCGGGGTTCCTCCAGCCGATCGCGCATCCGCGGGCCGTGCGCCTCGACGATCTGGTTGCGGTCGATCCGCAGAAGCAGACCCTTGAGCGCAATACGCGGCAGTTCGTCGCTGGCGCTCCTGCGAACAACGTGTTGCTAACCGGGTCGCGCGGCACGGGAAAGTCTTCGCTGATCAAAGCGCTCCTAGCCAAGTATGCCGGTCGGGGGCTACGCTTGATCGAGGTCGACAAGGCCGATCTCGTCGATTTGCCGGACATCGCCGAGCGCATCGCCGGCAGACCCGAGCACTTCATCATCTTCTGCGACGATCTGACGTTCGATGCGGGCGAAGCCGGTTACAAGGCGCTCAAAGTGATCCTCGATGGCTCGATCACCGGTGCGTCGGACAACGTGTTGATCTATGCGACGTCGAATCGGCGGCACCTGCTGCCGGAGTCGATGCGAGAAAATCTGGAAGCCCAATACGTTGGCGATGAGGTACACCCGGGCGAGTCGGTCGAGGAAAAAATTTCACTGTCGGAACGCTTCGGATTGTGGATTTCGTTCTACCCGTTCAGCCAGGAAGATTACCTCGCCGCGGTCGCAGCGTGGCTTGCTCATTTCGGCATCGAACCCGGCAATGCGCGCGACGTGGAAATGCTGACGCGTGATGCGTTGCAGTGGGCAATCCAGCGCGGCTCGCGCAGCGGTCGCGTCGCATGGCAATTCGCGAAGAACCATGCCGGCACCCGAGCCTTGAAACGCAAGGTGTGAGCGCATCGATCGTCCGCGTTGCCGCGGCCGTCGTTTACCGCAGTGACGGGGACGTCCTGCTCGCGCAGCGTCCCGCCGCCAAACCCTATGCCGGTTACTGGGAGTTCCCGGGCGGAAAGCTTGAGAATAACGAGACTCCCAGAGAGGCGTTGGTGCGCGAGCTCGCCGAAGAATTGAACATCGTCGTGCGGCGAGCTGCACCTTGGCTCGTCCAGGAATTTCAATATCCGCATGCGCACGTCGAACTGCACTTCTTCCGCGTTTTCGCGTGGGAGGGCGTACTAGACGGACGCGACGGACAGGTGTTTGCCTGGCAGACGCCAGGGGAATTCACCGTCGCGCCGCTGCTGCCTGCCAACAGCCGCATTCTTGCTGCGCTGGCGCTGCCGCCGGTGTACGGCATTACGCGTGCGAGTGAGCTCGGCGAAGAAAATTTTCTGACGCGCTCGCAGCGCGCGCTCGACTGCGGCTTGAAGCTCATTCAGTTGCGAGAAAAGGAGTGGCCGTTGTCCCGGCGCGACTCGTTCGCGTTGCGTCTGGTCGCGCAGGCGCGGCGCCATGGCGCGCACGTCTTGCTCAACGGCACCGCCACTGACGCGTTGCGACTCGGCTGCGCCGGCGTCCATTGGCCTGCCGCTACTTTGGCGGCTGCGCAATCGCGGCCGGAGGGGATATGGGTCGCGGCGTCGTGCCATACGCGGGAAGATTTGCTGCGCGCGGCTCGCCTCGCTCTCGATTTCGCGCTATTGGGTCCGGTTGTTGCAACACCCACGCATCCAGACGCAACACCCCTTGGCTGGGACCGATTCGCAACCATGGTTGCGGGCACTCGCTTGCCGGTATTCGCGCTCGGAGGATTGAACGCGTCGGATCTAACAACCGCAATTGACCACGGCGCGCACGGCATCGCGTTACGGCGCGGGGCGTGGAACGACTGACGGGCCGCAAGAACCACGTCACACGTACGCGCGGCGCGGAAGGCTGACGAGCTACAAGAGCCACGTCACACGTCACGCGGAGGGTCGTCCTCGATTGGCCCTCGTTGGCTGTCGTCGTCCGTTAGCGGCTCGGCGGGCACACGATACGCTTCGGACGCCCATGCGCCGAGGTCGATGATCTTGCAGCGGTTCGAGCAAAACGGCCGCCATGTCGCGGCAGCGGTCCACTCGACCGCGGCGCCGCATTGCGGGCAGGCGACGATGCGCGGGGGCATTAAAGGTTACAGAACATCAACTCGTAGAATCACTATAACCCATTGAATAACATGTCAGACCAGACCGTCATTCGAGTGGCCCTTGGGCGGGTAACCGCGATCCGGCTCGCCGCACGACTCATCGTAGACTCGCTCGGTCCCGGTTTGACCACTATTTCTGACCATGTTAGCCTGTTCGCCATGGAAAGCATTCCGGTGTCGAAGTTTAAGGCAACTTGCCTCGCGGTCCTGCAGCGCGTGAAGCGCACTGGCCGACCGCTGTTGATCACACGGTTCGGCCAGCCGGTTGCGGAAGTCATTCCGCCTCGCGTCCGGGCCTCCCGGTCCGAGTGGCTCGGGGCCATGGCGGGTCGCGCCGAATTCTCCGGCGATATCGTCGGGCCAGCCGTCGACGCGAAGACCTGGGCTGCAATGAGCCGTTGAAGCTGCTGCTCGACACGCACATCTGGCTCTGGAGCGTCGCTGACCCCGCCAAGCTGAGCAAGCGCGTTAGAACGGCCGTGACCCGGGCAGAGAACGAGCTTTGGGTCTCCCCGATCAGCGTGTGGGAGCTGTTGGTTCTGGTCGAGCGCCGCCGCGTGAGGCTGGACGACGAGCCTCGCAAGTGGGTCGCCGAAGCGATCTCGCATACTCCGGCGCAGGAAGCCGTGCTCACCTTCGAGGTCGCGGTTTGCAGTCGCGAAATCATGCTCGCACACCCTGATCCGGCCGACCGCTTCCTGGTAGCTACTGCATTGGTGTATGACCTTACGCTCGTCACGGCGGACGACTCGCTCATCGAAGCGAAGCTCTGCCCGCTCCTGGCGAACCGCTAAGTTCATCGCGGAGAGGTTCCTCTCCGCAGCGGTGCATCGGGCGATGAGGCGACGCGCCGGACGTCAGCCGAACGCCATCGACGAACTACGTCAAAGGTTGCAGAACATCAATTCGAAATCGACGTCGCCGTCGTAAACGTCTCCGCGGTCCATACCGGAGACGCGGAGAAAGCGAATGTTGAGCGCATATTTGTTCGCGCTGATTTCCGGCACGCAAGCCAGTGTCTTGGACACGGTGAGGCGTAGTAGTTGCGCGACTTTGGTCGTCGTCATCATCTGCTGGAAGACCCCGTGCTGCGCCGTGTGTCGGCTGGCGCGGCCGTTGTCTCGTAAGAGCTTCAAGATGATCGCGACGCCATCGCGCGTCGGCTCGAACGGCTCGATCCAGCCCGCCAGGTCGCGCCTGCGTATTTCCGGATCGCGGTTCAACCACCAGTGATACGCCGGGAGATCGAACTCGCACGCGCCGCCGGGAATGGCCGCGCGTTGCTTGATCGCCATCAGCCACTCGTTATCCCGCAGGTGCCCGCCGACTTTGCCCGTTTGCGCGTACAGTTGTCCGTTGACCGTATCGATCTGGCCGAGCAACTCGGTGAGCGCCCGCTGCTCGATCTGCGGATTGTGCTTGAGCGGTGAAAGAATCTGCTTTTGTCGCTCCAGTTCCTGCAGCAGATCCGCTTTGAGATCAGCGCGCGCGGAGACATCGGTCACTTCGAACAGAGCCAGCAACGCGGCGTGATGGTCAGGTGCCGCGTCGCGGGAGGCGAAGTAGCGCGTACGCGTGAAGATGTCCTCGAGCCGCATCAGCGTGCGGACGCGCTCATTCAGTGGATGTTCGTAACGGATCATCAGGTTGCGAAACTTCGCGCAGCGATCACGCCCCATTCTGCCCTAAACGTGAAGAGACCAGACGACAAGCTCGTGCGGGGCTTCGTCGGAGGTCTCTTAGCAATCACGCGTCCGCCGCTGCTCGTGCCGCGCGCTCGCGATAGAAACGGTCAAGTCGCGCGACCTGCTTTGCTAACGCCGGCAGCGGGCCGCCATTGTCGATGATGTCGTCTGCGCGGGCGAGACGCGCTGCGCGCGGCAATTGGGTGGCCATGATCGCTCGTACTTCGGTTTCGGGCATCGCGCTGCGCGCGGTCACCCGCTTGATCTGCAGGTCTTCGGGACAATCGACCACGAGAACGCGAGCGACGCGCTGGCGGAGCCCGCCTCGCTCCAGCAACAACGGAACCACCAGCATCCCATAGACGCTGCGCCAGCTCGCAATCGCCCGATCGATAAACGCAAGGATGAGCGGGTGGAGGGCGCGCTCGAGCTGTTCCCGCGCGACGGCGTCTTCGAATACATGCCGCCGTATCCAGCCGCGATCCAGCGTGCCATCGATTGCGAGCGCGTTGGTCCCGAACAGATCGACGACCGCGCGGTGGCCCGCTTCTCCCTTCGCCGTTACAGCATGCGCCGCTTGGTCGGCATCGGCGATGTCGACACCGAGCTCGCCGAACGCCCGGGCGACTTCCGACTTGCCGCTGCCGATTCCGCCCGTCAGACCGACGACGTAATGCACGTTAGTGTCCCGAGTCGTTAGTTCGTTGCGTAAAGGGAAGATGCCGTGCCGCAGGTCGTTATGCAAAAGTGCCGAAATCGGTGTCAGACGCGAAGCAAACCGCAGCCAGGTTGGGGTACCTGGCGAGGATTTGCGACAAAGTATGGCGCCGATTCTCGGTATCTTTTGTGCAGCGAATTAGCGACTCGGGACGCTTAAGGCAGATACAACCTGGAGAGCGCGGGGCCGAAGAAGAGCGCGAATGCTCCGGCGATGGCGAGGTACGGACCAAACGCCAGCGGGACGTTGTGGTCGCGGCCTTTGACCACGACCAAACCCAAGCCGATGACGGCGCCGACGACCGACGATAGCAACACGATCGCCGGCAACACCTGCCAACCCAGCCACCCACCGATCGCGGCCAGCAGCTTAAAGTCGCCGTACCCCATGCCTTCCTTACCGCGGATCAGCTTGAATAGCCAATAGATCGCCCACAGCGACAGATAGCCGGCGATGGTGCCGGCCACCGCGCTCGTCAGCGGAACGAAGAGGCCGTGAAAATTCACCGCCAGCCCGGCCCACAGCAGCGGCAGCGTGATGTCGTCCGGCAGGAGCTGCGTGTCGAAATCGATGCACGTTAGCGCGAGCAGTGCCCACAGAAAACCGCAGGCGGCGAGCCCTTTCCATGTCGGACCGAAATACCAGATCGCGCTGACCGCAAGCGCCCCGCCGAGAAGCTCGACGATCGGATAACGTGCTGAAATGGCAACGCCGCACCGCCGGCATTTGCCGCGAAGTGCGAGCCAAGATACGACCGGAATGTTGTCGAGCGCGGCAATTTGCTGACCGCAACCAGGACAGGCGGAGCGGGGCACGAGCAGGTTGTAGCGCGGCTCCTCCTTGGGTGCCTCCCCGCGCAACTCCGCACATTGTGCATGCCACCCGCGCTCCAGCATCTTCGGGAGCCGGTGGATGACGACGTTCAAAAAGCTGCCGACGCAAAGTCCGACGGCGGCGGCCAACAATGTGGCCACCGCCGGGTCGAGAAACACTGGCGTCATCCGCGCCGGTGTCCCGTGTCGCTACGGACCGTGATCAGACGACGGAACCGAGCTTGAAGATCGGCAGGTACATCGCCACGACGAGGCCGCCGATCACCACGCCCAAAAAGACGATGATGATCGGTTCCAAGAGACTCGTGAGCGCGGTGACCGCATCGTCCACTTCGCGCTCGAAGAAATCGGCGACCTTACCCAGCATGTTGTCGAGCGAACCCGATTCCTCGCCGATCTGCGTCATCTGCAATACCATCGATGGAAACAAGCCGGTATTGGTCATCGAGTTGGTCAAGCTGGTGCCGGTGCTGACTTCCGTTTGAATGCGCTTGGTGGCCGCGGCGTACACCGCGTTGCCCGAGGCGCCGGCGACGGCATCGAGCGATTCCACCAGAGGAACGCCAGCCGCGAACATCGTTTGCAAGGTACGCGTCCAGCGAGCAATCGTCGCCTTGCGCAGGATGTCGCCGAGAATCGGAAAACGCAGGATCATGCGATCGTACGCATAGCGAAAAGCGGCCGATCGCTTGAGCATGAAGGTAAACCCGACGATGGCTCCGATCAGGACGAGGAAGCCGAGCCACCACCAGCGCACGACGAAGTCGGAAATGGCCATGACGATCAGCGTGGGCGCCGGCAGATCCGCACCGAAGCTCGTGAAGACCTGCTTGAATGCGGGAACAACCCACACCATGATCACCCAAACGACAACGATGGCGACACACACGACCGATATCGGATAAAACATCGCCGACTTGATCTTCGCCTTGAGCGCTAGTGTTTTCTCCTTATAAGTTGCCAGCCGCTCGAGGATGCCATCCAGCATGCCGGCGGTCTCGCCCGCGGCCACCAGGTTGCAATACAGCGAGTCGAATTGGGCAGGGTGAGTGCGAAACGCCTGCGACATCGAAGAGCCGGTTTCGATCTTGTTCTTGATGTCCATCATGAGCCGCGAAAAGCGCGCGTTGCTGTGCCCACGCGCGATGATCTCGAAGGATTGCAGCAGCGGTACGCCGGCCTTGAGCATAGTGGCCATCTGGCGCGTGAAAAACGTGATGTCGCGCTCGCTGATCTTCTTGCCGCCACGAAACGTCTGGCGCTTGATTTTGGCGACGCGAATCCCCTGACGGCGGAGGTTGGTCGTAACGACCGTTTCCGACGCGGCACGGACTTCGCCCCGCACTTGGCGGTTGTTGCGATCAACGCCCTCCCAGATGTACGTGTACTCCTTGACATCGCGGCGTTTCAACGTTGCGGTTGCGGTGGCCATAATATTCCTCGCGTGCGTGGATCCGGGGATCATCCCCGGATCCATCACTCGTTGGTGATCGCCTCGATTTCTTCGAGTGAAGTGATGCCGGCTTTGACTTTCAAGAGGCCGGACTGGCGTAGATTGCGAAAACCCTCTTTTGCCTGCTGCTCGGCGATGTCGAGCGCATTGCCGTTGCGCATGATGAGCAGGCGCATGTCGTCGGAAACCGGCACCACTTCGTAAACGCCGACGCGGCCCTTGTAGCCGGTCCCCTTGCAATGGTCGCACCCAGCCGGGCCAAAGGGTTGCCACGAGCCATCGAGGTCTTCTTCGGCAAAGCCCGCCTGCAGCAACGCCTCGGGCGGGATGTCTTCGGGTTTTTTGCACTGGGTGCACAGCTTGCGGCCGAGGCGCTGCGCGGTGATCAGAATGACCGATGAAGCGACGTTGAATGGCGCGACCCCCATGTTCAGGAGGCGCGTCAACGTCGTCGGCACATCGTTGGTGTGCAAAGTGGAGAGCACGAGATGGCCGGTTTGCGCGGCTTTGATCGCGATGTCGGCCGTCTCGAGGTCGCGGATCTCGCCAACCATGATGATGTCCGGGTCCTGCCGCAGGAATGAGCGCAACGCCGTTGCAAAAGTCAGGCCGGCCTTTTCGTTGACGTTGACTTGGTTGACGCCGGCGAGCTGGATTTCCACAGGATCCTCGGCGGTGGAGATGTTGTAGCCGGGCTGGTTCAGTATATTGAGGCAGGTATACAGCGAGACAGTTTTGCCGCTGCCGGTGGGGCCGGTGACCAGGATCATCCCGTAGGGCCGGCCGATCGCGTGCATGAGCGCCTGCTGCTGATCCGGCTCGTATCCCAACGCTTCGATGCCAAGCTTGACACCCGCGGAATCCAGGATCCGCATGACGATCTTTTCGCCGTAGAGCGTCGGCAACGTCGAGACGCGGAAGTCGATCGACTTGTTCTTGGTCAAGATGAGCTTCATTCGCCCGTCCTGCGGGACTCTTTTCTCCGAGATGTCGAGCTTGGAGATGACTTTGATGCGGGACGCGACCTTGTCCTTGATCGCGAGCGGCGGCTGCGCGATCTCCATCAACACGCCGTCGATACGGTAGCGGACGCGGAAGAACCGTTCGTACGGCTCGAAGTGGATGTCCGAAGCGCCGCTGCCGATCGCATCCAACAGCAGTTTTTGGATATAGCGGACGACCGGCGCGTCGTCGACGTCGGAAGAATCCTCGTCGCTCGTCTGTGGCGCACCCTCCTCGAGACCTACTTCCATGTCCTCGAGATTCGCCATTTCGCGCAAGGTGGTGCCGGTCGACTCCACCATGCGCTGGATCGCCTGCGCGAGTTTGTCGTCCTCGACGACGACCGGTTCGGGCACCAGGCTGGTCTTGAAGCGGACTTCCTCCAGCGCCTGCAGATTGGCGGGGTCCGAGATCGCCACGAACAGCTTGTTGCTGCGCTTGTACAGCGGCAGAACACGCCGCGCCTGCGCGATCTTCAAATCGACCCATTCCTTCTGGATCTGCTCGGTATCGAAACTCGCGAGGTCGAGGAGCGGGATGCCGAAGGTGCGGGACGCGAATACCGCGAGCTGCTGCGCTGTGATGCGCTTACCCGAGAGCAGCTGCTCGACGAAGGCGATGCCGGCGGATTGCGCCTGCGTTTGCAGCGCCTCCGCTTCGTACTCCGACATGAGCCCGTGCTGCGCCATTGCGCGGGCGAGGCCGCTGATGTTGCGGGTGGCGGCGTGGGTGGCCATCGAGAGGAGTTTTAGGTCGCCGAGAGAGTGCTGTGCAAGGATTTTCTGCAAGCAAATCGCGTGCCGATAGCTCCTGCGGCCGCTATTCCATTAGCATAAAAGTCAGCCGGGCGATGATGCCCGCTCGACACGGGTTTGTAAAGGCGCTACCGGTTGCCCCACCGGTGGCAGCAGCTTGACCACTTTCACCGCGCGATCCTGGGTCTGGAGGATTTCCAGCAATTGTCCCTCCAAGCGAAACGAAACACCCGCATCCGGAATTTCACCCAGGTGCTCGACGATCAGCCCATTCAGCGTCTTGGGGCCGTCCACCGGGAAAAGGGTGCCTAAACGGCGATTGAGCCTGCGTAACGGCGCCATTCCCGGAACCAGAACGCTGCCATCCGGTTCCCGTCGATATGTCTCGGCGCCGCCGGGGGCCTGTGTGGTGAACTCGCCGATGATTTCCTCGACGATGTCCTCGATGGTCACCAATCCTTGCAACTCGCCGTATTCATCGACGACGAGCCCCAGTCGCTGCCGATCGTTCTGGAACTGGGTCAACTGGGTGAGCAGCGGCGTGCCCGCGGGGATGAAATAAGGGGGCCGCAACAGCTGTCGCAAACCGTCCGCGTCTACCTCCCCCGCCTGTTGCAAGTGAACGACGGATTTAAGCGGCAGGATACCGATGATGGTATCGAGCGAATTTTCACAGACGGGCAGGCGGGAATGATAGGAGGTCGCCAACTGCTGGCGCAGTAACGCCAGCTTCTCCGTCAGGTCGAGCGCATGAATGCGCTTGCGCGGAGTCATCACATCGTTGACGGTGATCGCCTCGAGATCCAGCAGGTTCGCGAGCATGGTGCGATGCTTGCGGCGAAAAAATTGGCTTCCCTCAAGAACCAGCGAGCGCAACTCCTCCGGCGTCAGATCGGCGTCGTCCGGCGCCCGTTTGACCCGTAAGACCTTCAAGAGGACCTGCACGAAGAGGTTGACGAACCAGACGATCGGACGCAAACCCTTGAGTAGCGGCGTGAGCGCGAAGGCGACCAGTGGCGCAATCCGGTCGGCGTGCGCGGCGCCGATCACTTTCGGCGTGATCTCGGAGAACACGAGAATGGCGAACGTGACCGCCAGCGTGCCGAGCGCAAGCGCCAACTCGCCCTCTCCGAATAGGCGCACCGTAATGATCGTCGTCAGTGTCGCTGCGGCCGCATTGATGAGATTGTTGCCGAGCAGAATGACGCCCAGCAGCCGATCGGTCTCCGCAAGCAACGCCACCGCGAGCTTGGCACCCCGATTGCCTTGCTCGGCGCGGTGTTTCAAGCGGTAGCGGTTAGCCGCCATCATCGCGGTTTCCGCGACCGAAAAAAAACCGGAAAGGATGAGCAGCACCGCTAACGCGATACCCAGCGTGCCGAGCGAGAATTGATCCAAGGAGTGGTTGGGGTTGGGTCTCGTCCCCAGTATTCGGTGCCTGATTGGGGCGTGTCAATCACCGGGGGCGAGAAAGGACGTCAGCGTCCGAGCAGGATTTCGGAAACGAACTTGCTGCCCAGGTAGCCCAGCACCAGCAGCACTGTTCCGGCAACGATCCACCGCAACGCGCGCCGGCCCCGCCAGCCGTACCGCCAGCGACCGATGAGCAGAATCGCGAACGTCAACCAGCCGAGCACCGAAAAGAGATTTTTGTGCGTGAATGTCAGCGGTCGGCCGAACAGATGCTCGGAAAATAAAAATCCGCTGGCAAGTGTTGCCGACAGCAGCAAAAAGCCCACGCCCACCAAACGGAATAGGTAGCGCTCCAAAGTCAAAAGCGGTGGTGTCGCGTCTTCGGGTTCTGCCGGCCGGCCGCGGTGCAAGCGGCGTTCGAGACCAGTCAGGACCACTGCCTGCAGCGCAGTCACCACAAATAATGCGTACGCGCACAGCGCCACTGAAATGTGGGCAAGCGCCCATGATTCACCGGCATAGGAAACGTGATGCGGATTGCTCCCGAGCGCCGGAGCGAGCGCGCATGCCGCGGCGACGGGCAATACGACCGCGCCGACGTTAGGAAGCTTGCGCAGGAGTCCTGACGTCACGGCGAAGAGCACGCTCAACCCCGCCACCAGCGACAACGCGTTGACGAACGCGAAA
This sequence comes from Casimicrobiaceae bacterium, assembly GCA_037719965.1. GTDB lineage: Bacteria > Pseudomonadota > Gammaproteobacteria > Burkholderiales > Casimicrobiaceae > VBCG01. The sequence continues at coordinate 240,208 of JBBJMT010000003.1, forward strand.
TCCAGCCCTTCCGGTGCGACGATCGTGCGGATGACCGCAACCGCGTGCAGCGCAAGCGCAACCGGAACAAGACCGCCTCCGAGCCACGCCGGCGCAACTGCCGGAGCGGCACGGGGCCAGCGGACCCACGCGGCAGCCGTGTACAACGCGGCGACGGCCAAGTGCAGTAGAATCACTTAGGTAGCGCGAAAGGTAGCGCACGCGATCAATGTGCGAAAAAAGCGCAATACGCGTGCGATATGGGCGCATTGCGCGCTCCGGCAAAGTGTACCCGATGCGCATCGCGTGCACTCCCGCCGCGATTCACCGCCCTTTTTTTCCGCTCCCCTATGCTCGACCAGTTAACGCATCGCCTGTCCCGCGTCGTAAAAGAGTTGCGCGGTGAGGCGCGGCTGACCCAGGACAATATCCAGAAGGCCCTACGCGAGGTGCGGTTGGCACTCCTGGAGGCCGATGTCGCCGTGCCGGTTGTCCGCACGTTCGTCGCGGACGTGGGGGAAAAAGCTGTCGGCGAGAACGTCGCCGGATCGCTCACCCCGGGCCAGGCATTGATCGCGGTTGTTCAGCGCGAGCTCACGGCGCTGATGGGTGCTGCTGCCAGCCCGCTCAACTTTGCGACGCAGCCGCCGGCCGTCATTCTGCTGGCCGGACTGCAGGGAGCGGGAAAAACGACGACGGCAGGCAAGCTCGCGCGCCTGCTGCGCGAGGACCAGAAGAAAAAAGTATTGCTGGTTTCCGCTGACATCTACCGGCCTGCGGCGATCGCGCAACTGCAGACCTTAGCGGCGCAGGTGGGGGTTGATTTTTATCCGTCGAACGCGAACGAGGTTCCCGTCGCAATCGCGAAAAATGCGCTCGACTGGGCACGCCGGCATTACCACGACGTTCTCATCGTCGACACCGCTGGCCGGCTTGGCGTCGATACCGCGATGATGGAGGAGATTGCGGCGCTGCACGCGGCGGTCGGCCCGATCGAAACGCTGTTCGTCGTCGACGCTATGCAGGGTCAGGATGCCGTCAATACGGCGCGCGCGTTTCGCGACGCACTGCCGCTGACCGGCGTCATTCTGACCAAGCTCGACGGTGACGCACGCGGTGGCGCCGCCTTGTCGGTACGCCAAGTGACCGGCGTCCCGATCAAGTTCGCCGGCGTTTCCGAGAAATTGACCGGCCTCGAAGTCTTCCATCCCGAACGCATGGCTTCGCGCATCCTGGGGATGGGCGACGTGCTGTCGTTGATCGAAGAGGCGCACAAGAGCGTCGATTTGACAAAGGCGCGGCAAATCGCCAAAAAGGCCAAGACCGGAAAAGGTTTCGACCTCGACGATTTCAAGTCGCAGATTGGTCAAATGCGCAAAATGGGCGGACTCTCGGGGCTTGTCGACAAGCTGCCCGCGGAACTCGCGCGCGCCGCGCAGGGGGCTGCGGTGGATGACCGCAAGATCGGGCGAATCGAAGGTATCATCAACGCGATGACGCCGCAGGAACGATCTAAGCCCGAGCTCTTGAAGGCATCGCGGAAAAGGCGCATCGCCGCCGGGTCTGGCGTGTCGGTGCAGGAGGTCAACCAACTCTTGAATCAGTTCGAGCAGACGCAAAAGATGATGAAAATGGTCGCCAAGGGAGGAATGCAGAAAATGCTGCGCGGCATGAAAGGGCTCCTTCCGGGCATGCGCTAGGTGTCCGATTTAATCCCGTTGGTTGCCGAAAAACCGGCCATATCGTACAATTTACGGCTTTTTTCCTATACCTATCATTCTTTGCGAAAGCGGACAGTCATGGTCGTCATTCGCCTTGCGCGCGGCGGCGCCAAAAAGCGCCCGTTTTTCAACGTAGTCGTCGCTGATTCGCGCAACCGGCGCGACGGGCGGTTTATCGAGCGAGTCGGTTTTTTCAACCCTGTGGCAACCGAGGGCGAGGAAAGCTTGCGACTTGTGCATGACCGTATCGCTTTCTGGCAGGAACGGGGCGCCAAATTGTCCGACACGGTCGCCGGTCTCGTGAAGAGGGCCGCGCAGACGAAGGTTCCGGCAGCGACGGAGGCCTCCTGACGCCATCGGCGACATTCCGCAGATGGTAGTGATGGGGCGCGTCATCGCGCCCTTCGGCATCAAGGGGTGGTTCAAGGTGCGGCCGTTCACCGCGGAACCCGCGACGTTGTTGCAGTATCCGCGCTGGTGGCTACGCCCGGCGGCTGGAACCTGGCGGCCACTTCTGCTGAAGACGGGTCAGACGCATGGCGCCAACCTGCTCGTCGCGGTCGAAGGTGTCGCGGATCGTGCAGCCGCTGCCGCGCTGAACGGTTCGGAAGTTGCCATTGCGCGAGACGAGCTACCGGACGCGGGAGCGGACGAGATTTATTGGGCTGAGCTCGAAGGGCTCAGCGTGGTCAACCGGCAAGGGCTGGAGTTGGGTCGAGTGGTCGCGGTTGCTGGTTTCGGTGCGCATCCGGTGCTACGCGTGGCCGATGCAGCCGGCGGTCCGGAACGCTTGATTCCGTTTGTGACTGCGTATGTCGATAGCGTGGACCTCGTCGCCCGCCGCGTCGGCGTCGATTGGCAACCCGACTACTAGTGCCTGTCCGGTGAACCGGTGCGGATCGACGTAGTAACGCTGTTTCCGGATATGGTCGCGCATGCGGCAGGATTTGGCGTAACCGGGCGCGCCAGCGAGCGCGGGCTGTGGCAATTGGGGCTGTGGAATCCGCGCGACTACACGACGGACACCCATCGGACCGTCGATGATCGCCCCTATGGTGGCGGTCCCGGAATGGTGATGCTGGCGGCGCCGCTGGCTGCGGCGATCAGTGCGGCGAAATCGGCGCAAATGAGGGCCGGGGTTCGCTCGCCGAGCGTAATTTACTTGTCTCCCGCCGGTGTGCCGCTGACCCATCAGCGGGTGTTGGAGCTCGCGCAGCAGCCAGAAGCGGGTTATGTTCTACTGGCGGGGCGCTACGAGGGAATCGACGAGCGATTGCTGGCGCGCGACGTCGACTGCGAGATTGCAATCGGCGATTTCGTTGTCTCGGGTGGCGAGTTGCCGGCGCTGTTGCTGATCGACGCGATCGTCCGGCAGCTTCCGGGTGCGTTGAACGACGAGCAGTCGGCGGTGCAAGATTCGTTTGTCGATGGCTTGCTCGATTGCCCGCATTACACGCGGCCAGAGATCTATGACGGACTAGCGGTACCCGAGGCGCTGTTGTCCGGACACCACGCGGCGATTCGCCGGTGGCGATTGCAACAGGCATTGCGCAGGACGCGCGCACGGCGGCCGGATCTCTTGCGCGGGCGCAAGTTCACACCGGAAGAGGAAGTGTTACTAAACGAACCTTAGGAACGTCAAGATGAACGTCATCGAACAATTGGAACAGGAAGAAATCACCCGCTTGGGGAAGACGATCCCGGACTTCGCGCCCGGCGATACCGTCATCGTCAACGTCAATGTCGTGGAAGGGGAGCGCAAGCGTGTGCAGGCCTACGAAGGCGTGGTCATCGCGAAGCGCAACCGCGGTCTCAACTCATCGTTCACCGTACGCAAGATTTCGAGTGGGGAAGGCGTGGAACGGACGTTTCAGACGTATTCGCCTCTGCTCGCTTCAATCGAGGTTCGTCGTCGTGGCGATGTCCGCCGTGCCAAGCTTTACTACCTGCGTTCGCGCTCCGGCAAATCAGCACGTATTCGCGAGAAGCTCGCACACCGGCAAGTCGCGAAGTAGCCCACAGTCGGGGTACGCAGCAACGCCGTCGGCATAATTGTCGATCACAGCAAAAACGGCTCGCAATCGGGCCGTTTTTGTTTAGGTACGCTTGAACAATACGCGCATCGGCTCCTTTGTTCCCTCGGATCCGTGCGACGTCCGAGTGTCGCCCCCCAGCGGTGACTCGCATTAGCTGTCCATCTCCGTGGCACGAAGCCCCCTCGCATGCTTCTCGCACCGCAGATCGTTCGCGCCGTGTCTGACACGTGTTTTCAGATGGACGGCGCGGAACTTGCTTGCCGCAGCCTTGCCAGCGACTCGCTTTTCGCCCAAGATTCCAACAGCATAATTGATACGTTTCTGGCGGCATCGCGAATGAAGTCGACGCTCTACGAAGCCCTCGGCATTTTGCCCAGTTCCTCGGACGAGGACCTGCGCGCCGCATTGCGCCGCCTGATCCGCAAATATTACGCGAAGACCCGCGACGGGCAGGGAAATGTCGAAGAAGCGTTGCGCTTCATCAACCATGCGAGCCGAATACTCTCCGACCCGCAGCGTCGCCAGCGCTATGACCAGGAGCTCGCGGTGTCGGACGGCACGACCGAGCAGCGTATCGCGCACGTCGTCAGCAATGCCGTTGCGGAATCCGGCGAGCAGACCGACGTCGGAGAGCTTGCCGAAACGGGACTCGATCAAACCGCGGAAGCGATCGATGCTGACGTTGACATCGCGATCGACGCGGCACCGCCGCCCGAGCGCAATCATCATCATCCGGGGTTGACCGAGCGCGTCGTTTCCTTCGGGCGCTCGCCCATCGTGACGATTGCCTTATGCGCGCTTTTCGGCGCGTTCATCGCTGCCGCCATCGTCTTCGTGACACCGGCGGATACGATCCTGATCGCGAAGCAGGTGCTGGTCTGGCTCACCGTTACGCTGCTTGTATTGACCCTCGTCTACGGCGCCGTCCATGGCATCGCGTATCTCCGGCGTCAGCGGCGTGCGCCCCAGCCGATGCTGATGCCGCAGACCGACCTCGCGATTTTGAATTGGCGTAGGGAGAAAAGCGTCTTTCTGGGCACCGAACAGCCGCAGGAGGATGCAAGCTGGATTTTTCAGTTGCGCATGGCCGAGCTCGAGCGTGCCAAGTCGGGTCGCACGAGCGAGCCGCGGCCTTGGCAACGCCTTGCGGCGCGGCTGTTCGATTACGCTCTGTGCGGGCTCGCGCTGGCGCTCTTGCTTTCGGAGGTGCGCGGACACGATCTCATTCCGGAAATCGTCGCGTATTGGCTGGGCCATCCACTGGTCGCGCCGGTGCTGATCACCGCGGTGTGGGTGCCGATCGAAGCGTTGCTCATCGCCTCGCTGGCCACAACGCCGGGGAAGTGGCTGTTCGGCGTTTTCCTGCAGTTTTCCATTTCCGATGCGTATGCGCGGCGCGACACGCGGGCGCAGCTCGAGCGGGCGTTGGCGCGCAGCTTCCGCGTCTGGTGGGAGGGCATTGCGTGCGGCATACCGTTCTTGGCACCCGTGTTCATCGCCGTTGCGTACGAAAAGCTGGCGCAGAACCAGGAAACGGACTGGGACTTCGCGCATGACGTGCTGGTGACGCATGGGCCGCCGAGTGTTCTCAACACGGTGACGGGCGTCTGCGGTCTCGCGGCCATGCTGTGGCTTTATGGCGTTGCGTGGCATCAGCCGATGGCCGACACGATCGCGTGGGCCAAGACAACCATCGCCGATGCGCTGCCTTCCTCCGCGGCGCTGACCGCGGGATTTGTAGGTGGCGGTCGCATCGGCGGAGTCAATCCGAGTTCCGGTTCTCCGGATACCGCCGCATCGGCGCGCGCGACCTCGCCGATTACTTCTTTGCCGGTGCCTGGAGATCAACGGACCGTCGTTCGTCCTCAGGGTAAAGCGCCGTTGGGCGTCGACGTCGACGCGCTCTTTGCCGAGCGCCGCGCCAAAGTCGCGGTGGTCAGCCTCGAAGGCCCGCGAATGCTGCGCTCCGGCAACTGGCGGCGTGCCGCTGAGCTTTGCCGTGCCTGGACCGAACTTCAGCTCGCCAACCCGGACTCCTATCGCTGCCTCGGCCAGGCGCTGCAGGCGCAGGGCTACCATCAGGATGCGATCGCCGCGTTTCGCAAAGCCAAACAATACGATCCGGCAGATCGCACAGTGGATGCGGCCATCGATCGCTCGCAGCGCGGAATCGTCGCCGATTTTCTGAATCGGTATCGACGTTAAGCGGGCTTATTTTCGGGTCAGCGCCGGCGCAGCAAAAACCAGAATTCCGAGTCTTGTTCGCCGTGTTCGAGCAGCTCGTTGCCGGTTTGGCGGGAAAACGCCTGAAAGTCGCGGACGCTCGCGGGGTCGGTCGCGACGACCCGCACGACCTGACCGCTCTGCATGTCGTTCAGAGTCTTCTTGGTGCGCAGGATGGGCAGCGGACAATTGAGACCCCGCGCGTCGACTTCCCGGTCGTGCTGCAGCATGCGTATCGGAGAGGGCTTAAGAGAGCGGCGAAAAGTATAGCATCGCGATTGCGCGCAGCTGGCCCGATTCGGTCAGCCGCGGATTCTCCGCACGATTTCGGTCGTCGAGCACGCGAACTCGAACGGAAGCGCGACGAAGCGGCCTCCGCGCGCCTCGACTTCGGCAGCGCCTGCCGTCGTGTCTGCCGTGTAATCGCCGCCCTTGACGAGCACGTCCGGCCGGCACGCCACGATCAAGTCGCGCGGTGTTGCGTCATCGAATGGGACGACGAGATCAACGGCGGCCAGCGCGGCGACGACGGCCATGCGCTCGGCGACGGAATTGATCGGGCGATCGGCGCCTTTCGCGAGTCTTCTCACCGAGGCATCCGAATTCACGGCGACGACCAGCGACGCGCCGAGACCCCGCGCGTGCTCGAGATAAGTGACGTGTCCGCGATGCAGGAGATCGAACACGCCGTTGGTGAACACCAACGGTCGCGGCAGACCGGCGATCCGCGCGAGCGCTTCGGTCTCGCCCGCCAGCTTGTCCGCGATCACTAAAGGCGCACCTTTACCGGTGCTTAACTCCGGTACTCGAAGACTTTAACGACTCGCGCCACACCGGAAGTTGTGCTCGCGATCTGCGCTGCGGCTTCCCCTTCTTCGCGGGAGACGATGCCCATCAGGTACACGACACCCTTCTCGGTGACGACCTTGACGGCGTTCGCGGGAAAACGGCTCCCGTCGAGAAAGCGGGATTTGACGACCGACGTGAGATAGGTGTCGCGCGTGCGCTCCCCCATTGCGGTGGTGCCTCCGACGGTCAGCTCATTTTGCACCGTGCGCACTTTGAGCGTGCCGCGTGCCATGTTTCCGATCGCGAGCCCGGTCGCCTGGTCGGGCACTTCGCCGGTCAGCAGCACGACGCCGTTATAGCTGGTGACGTTGAGATGCGGGCGCTCGCCATATTGTGTTCGAGCCTGATTGGCGATCTTGAGCTCGATCGCCTGGTCGTCAACTTGAGTCCCGGCCGAACGCCGGTCGGCGACCACCAGCGCCGTGCCGCCAGCGCCGGCGGCGAGAAGCAAAGGAACGCACGCCGAGAGCAGCGTGACCGCGCCGAGCGCGATCAATGTGCCAAGGGCAACCTTATGAATCATGTTTCATCTCCAAGAAGTGTTGCGTCGATGGTGTCGCACAGGCAATGGATCATTAAGAGATGCACTTCCTGAATACGTGCGGTACGCCCGTGCGGTACGCACAGATGGACGTCACCGGCCGAAAGAAGTTCACCGATGCGCCCGCCGCCTCTGCCCGTGAACGCAACGACATGCATCGAGCGCGCATGCGCTGCCTCGACGGCGGCAATCACGTTCGCCGAGTTGCCGGACGTGGAAAGCGCGAGCAGTACGTCGCCCGCAAGGCCCAGTGCCCGCACCTGTTTCGCGAAGACCTGCTCGAACGAGTAGTCGTTGGCGACCGCAGTGAGCAGCGATGTGTCGGTGGCGAGCGAGATCGCGGGAAGCTCGGGCCGCTCGCGCTCGAAGCGCCCTACCAGCTCCGCTGCGAAGTGCTGGGCGTCGGCTGCTGATCCACCGTTGCCGCACGCGAGAATCTTGCCATCGGCGAATAAACATTCGGTCATCACGTTCGCTGCACGGGCGATCGCCGGCGTCAGCGTCTCGCTCGCGGCAAGCTTCAATTGCGCGCTTTCCGAGAAATGGCCGCGAATGCGGTTGGCGTGATCGATCATCGGCCGCGATATTAACAGGTAGCGCGGGCGCGGATCGTGCCTCGTCGTCGGTTGGCTATTCGGAGAACGCGTCGCGTACCCATTCGATACGCGCCGGGTCGAGCGTGTCGAGCAGCAACGCGTCGAATCGGCACGGCGGTTCGCGCCGCAGTCTCGACAAATAACCGCGCGCGGCGGCCTTGAGGCGGGCACGCTTGGCATATGTGACGCTGCCGGCTGCGCCTCCGTAGTCGTTGCGCCGGCGCAGTCGCACCTCGACAAAAACTAGGGTGTCGCCGTCGCGACCAATCAGATCGATTTCGCCAAAGCGTGTGCGGAAATTACGTTCAACGATCGTGACGCCGCGCGCCGTGAGAAATTCGGCAGCTAACGCTTCGGCTCGCGTACCAGCTTCGGCACGGGAGGGCGCTACGGTATGACGCTCAGCGGTCATTGGGCAATGGTTCGAGCTGCCCGCCGCGAAAAACCGCCAGCCGTCCCTCGCGTGCGAATTGCCGGCCTTCGACGAGCGTGATCATGCCGGTGGCGCCTTCGAGTGAAAAGCGCGCCGGAGGCCCGGCACGAAACGCTTGGGCGACGCGAAATGCGTCGAGCCCCAGCGCATAGAGCCGTTCGAGTGCGGCACTGGCAAACTCACGTCGAGGCAGTTGCGCGAACGCGGTTGCGTCGGGTGTCACGAGCCACGGCAACTCGGCGACGACTAAGCCATCGAGATCGCGCATCTCCGCATCCGATGGTCGATCGAACGCAAGAGCGCTCGCGAACGAAGCAATGCCGCCCATGTACGGCTTGAGCCGAGCGGCATTCGCGCCGTTGGCGCCAGTAGCGCGGCGTCGGGGCGCTGTTTGCCGCTGAGTTTGCCGATTTCGCGCTTGAACGACGCGAGCGCGGGCGGACTCGCGTCAAAGCGGAATGCGTTGGGCGCACCGCCTCCCGCCAGCAGCCACTCGGTTGCGAAGGCCCCGGCAAAACGCTGTAGGAACGGCGTTTCGCCGGTAATGACCACAATGTTCTCCGCGCCCGTGTCGCGCATCCTGCGCGACAAGAGCCGCGCGTCGCTGTCGACCGTCAGCGCGAACGTGTAGATCTGCGGAGAAAGCGAAGCGCCATCCTCCAGATGATTCAAGGCAATCGTCCAGGGCAGCTCGAGGTTGGCGTCCGCGATGACCTTCAGATCGTCGCGGACCAGTGGACCCACGACGACCTTGGCGCCGCTACGCGCTGTTTCAAACGCAGCGGTGACGCCGCCCTCGCCGTGACCGATGACCACGCATTGTGCGCGGGCACCGGCCGCGTCGGCCGCCGCCAAAAATCCCGAACGCACTGCATCGGCGGCGAGCGCGTACGCGGGAGCTTCGAGCGGCAGCACCAGCGCGATATCGAGTTGTGGTTTGCCGGCGCGCTTGGGCTCGATTCCTTCCACGCGTGTTGCGCTATCGGTTGCCGCGGGAACTTGTGCGGCGGAGAATGCCGCGGGGAGCGCCAGCAGCGCTGCCATCGACAACGCGCGCACGAGACGTAGGTGCGGCGTGGCGGCGATAGACATAGGGAAACTCAAGGGGAAGGCGTGAAGACGGCAACCGCAGTTTCTGACGAAGGACGCACCGAACATCAAGCGTTGCCGGCGTTTCGCGCGATGCCACGGACATTATATGTGGTGGCGACTCCGCTCGGTAATCTGCGAGACGTGACATTGCGCGGGCTCGACGTGCTGGCTACCGCCGATATCGTTGCGGCAGAAGACACCCGCGTCACGGCGATCTTATTGCACAAGTACGGAATCGCCACCAAGGCGACTTCGTTGCACGCGCACAACGAGGCGCATCGCGCGGACTCGCTTATCGATATGCTCGCGGCGGGGAAAAGTGTGGCGCTCGTCAGCGATGCGGGGACGCCCGCGGTCAGCGACCCTGGGGCGCGCCTGGTCCGCGATGTGCGCGCGGCCGGATATGCAGTGGTACCGATCCCGGGACCTTCGGCTATTGTCGCGGCGGTTTCGGCTGCGGGGATCATTGCCGAGTCTTTCGCCTTTCTGGGGTTCCTGCCGCGACAAGCGAAAGCCCGGCGCGAACGGTTGCTTTCCCTCGGCGCTCTTCCCGTCGCGCTCGTCTTGTTCGAGGCGCCGCACCGCGTACGCGCCACCGTCCAGGAGCTCGCGCAATACTGTGCCGGGGAACGCCGGCTGATCGTCGCGCGCGAGCTCACGAAGACGTTCGAGACGATCACGAGCTTGCCGCTCGCTGCAGCCGCGGCGTGGTTTGCCGGCGAACCCAATCGCGAACGGGGAGAATTCGTGCTGATCCTCGACGTGTCCGCCGAGCGTGCCGACGCTCCTGCGTTGTCGCCGGACGCCGAAACCTGGCTGGCGGCGCTGTTGGAAGAGCTGCCGCCCGCACGGGCGGCGCGCGTCGTCGCAGCGGTGACCGGCGTTGCGCGCGATCGCGTTTACGCGCGAGCACTCGCGCTACCGCGCGGGAGTTGAATACGCCGCATCAGTCTGCGCCGGTGGCCGCGAGATCGAACAGGCTGGTCGCTTCGAGATCGAGCACCGGCTCGCCGCGCTGGTTGAAGAGCCGCCAGCGCCAGCGCACGATGCCCAACGTTGGCCGCGTCAATGCAACGCGCTTGTCGAGTACGTCGATGACGAGGCGTAATTCATCGCCGGGCCGCACTGGGCTTGCCCATTTGAGATAGGCAAGGCCCGGCGACCCGAACGACTCGGAGCCGGTCAGCGCGGCGGCAACGACCATGCGCATCGCGATGGCGCAGGTTTGCCAGCCGCTGGCGATCAAACCGTTCCACGTCGACGCAGCCGCTCGCGCCGGATCGATGTGAAACCACTGCGGATCGAACTCGCGGGCGAACTCGAGTATCTGCCGCTCGGTGATCGTCTCGGGCCCGGCGGCGATGACCTGCCCGGCGGCAATCTCCGCAAAGCGCACGTTGCTTCCTATTTACCCGCGTCGTCAGTATGTCTCGACGTGGTAGCGCCCCTGTTCACACATCCGCGGATGCAGGGTGCTCCAGTCGAGGCCGTACTGCCGGCAAATGTCGGCAAGCGCGAGCGAGACGCCTTCCTCCATGCCCTTCAACCCGCAGACGTACACGTGCGTCTGTTCAATGGCAAGAACGCGGGCGACGTCGCTGCCGCGATCCCGCAGCAAATCCTGCACGTAGCGCTTCGGCTGTCCCGGAGTCCGCGAAAAGACGAGATTGGTGTCGATGAAATTCCGCGGCAAGCTGGTGAGCGGTCCGAAATACGGCAGTTCCGCCTGGGTGCGGGCGCCGAAGAACAGCATCAGGTGTGGATCGCCGCCGTCGCTGACGCCGCGTCCCAGGAGCCGGCGACGGCGCTCGGTCATTGCGCGCATCGGCGCCGAGCCGGTGCCGGTGCAAATCATGATGAGATGCGCCGACGGATCGTTGGGCATCAGAAAAATCGCACCGAAGGGACCAACCACTTGCACGGGGTCTCCCTTCTTCAGGTCGCATAGATAGTTGGAGCCTGCGCCCCGCACCGGCTTGCCGTCGTGATCGACGGTGACTCTTTTCACCGTCAGCGCCAAATTGTTATACCCGGGACGTTCGCCATCGCGGGGGCTCGCGATTGAAAACTGGCGCGCGAAATGCGGCCGCCCCGCGGCGTCGACACCCGGCGGTAGAATGCCGATCGACTGCCCTTCGAGCGCGGGAAACGGCGTGCTGCCAAAGTCAAGTACGATGTGGTGCGTATCGCTTTCCGCCGCGATGTCGGTCACGCGAAAATTGCCCACGACGGTGGCGGTGAGGGGCGCTTTCTGCGTAAACAGATTGACGAGCGGCACGTCCGCTGACGCGGGCGGCGTGGTCGAACACAGTCCAAGCGGCGCGGGAGCAGCTTCGATCCCGGGTTCGATCGAAGTCTTCGCGGCAACGGCGTCGGGCAGAGGTTGTTGCGCCGGCAACGAGTCCCAAGTGAGCTGCTCGGCGAGGCTGTAGGCTTCGATCTTCACCACGCGCCGCCAGTTGTCGATGGCGCCGGTTGGGCACGGTGGCACGCACGCGCCGCACGCATTGCAGATAGCGGCGTCGACGACGTAATTGCGCGAGTCGTGGGTGATCGCATCGACCGGACACGTTTCCTCGCACGTATTGCACCGGATGCAGATTTCCGGATCGATCAGGTGCTGCTCTAGGATCTCATGCGGGATGGGAGCGTTCATTGCGAGCGACGTTTCAGTTGAGGCGGACGTAGGCGAAGTCGAGTGGCTGGCGATTGATGCCGAGCGGGGGGGGCGCGATCCAGTTCGCATATTTACCGGGCTCAGTGACGCCGACCATGATTGAAGCGACGAACGCGCGATCCTCCGCGGTGGCAAGCCAGCGGCGCTCGTTCGCTGCCCATTCGGTTTCGCTGACCACCCTTCCTTCAGGAGACGCGCGTACGTTGGCGAGCGTGCCGATCCGCCGGTTGAATGCCTTGTGCGGGACGCTCAGGCGGAACGGGATTGCCGCTTTTTCCATCGCCTTGTTCCAGCGGCCCACACCGGCCACCGAGTCGCGGATGAAGTCGTCGCGAAGCACTTCGTTCAGCGCGTTCAACATCGGCGCCTCGCGCTCGACGATCCGTCCTTCGGCAACATCGAGAATCGTGTACGTCGCGCCGCCGAGCGCATGATCGTCGTCGCGTTTCCCTTCCTCGAAGCGGCCTTTGAGCCCCGCGCTGTAGAACATGGCAGCGTTGGACGACTGGTCGGCGCCGAATAAATCGATCGTCACCGAATAGTGGAAGTTGAGGTAGCGCTGAATCGTCGGCAGGTCGACGATGCCCGCGGCGCGGACTGTCTCTGGATCATCGGTGCCCAACTGCTTCATCACCTCGCACGTTCGGGCGAGAATACGCGCCACACCTGATTCCCCGACGAACATGTGGTGCGCCTCTTCGGTGAGCATGAATTTGGTCGTGCGCGCGAGCGGGTCGAATCCCGATTCGGCAAGCGCGTTGAGCTGGAACTTGCCGTCGCGGTCGGTGAAATACGTGAACATGAAGAACGCGAGCCAGTCCGGGGTCTGCTCGTTGAACGCGGACAGGATGCGCGGATTGTTGGTGTCGCCGGAGCGGCGTTCGAGCAACGCGTCGGCTTCTTCGCGCCCGTCACGCCCGAAATGGCGATGCAAGAGGTACACCATCGCCCACAGATGGCGCCCCTCTTCGACGTTGATCTGGAACAGGTTGCGCAGGTCGTACAGCGAAGGTGCGGTCAGCCCCAATTGCCGCTGCTGCTCGATGGAAGCGGGCTCGGTATCGCCCTGCGTGACGATAATGCGGCGCAGGTTCGCCCGGTGTTCTCCGGGCACGTCCTGCCACACTGTTTCGCCCTTTTGTTCGCCGAAATGAATCTTGCGCTGCGCGTCGGTCGGGGTCAAAAAGATGCCCCATCGGTAGTCGGGCATTTTGACGTAATCGAAGTTCGCCCAGCCGGTGGGGTCGACGCTCACCGCCGTGCGCAGATAGACGTCATGCGCCTGCGCACCCGTCGGTCCCATTTCCGACCACCACTTAAGGTAGTTGGGTTGCCAGTGCTCGAGCGCGCGCTGGAGTGCGCGGTCTTCCGAAAGATTGACGTTATTCGGAATCTTCTCGCTGTAATTGATCGCGGACATCTTGACGTTTCCTGGTGTTGGTAACGGAGTGTGGTAACTGCGGGCCCATTTACTCGTTCGGGTTTCCTACACGCGTTCCTGGTCGAATTGCGCCTTGCCGCCCTTCCCGTACACCTTCAACGCACCTTTCTCTCCGACCGCGTTAGGCCGCACAAATATCCAGTTCTGCCAGGCCGAAAGGCGGCCGAAAATGCGCGACTCCATCGTTTCGCTGCCGCCGAAGCGCAAATTCGCTTCGAGCCCGGTCAAGGCGTCGGGCGACATGCTGGCGCGCTCTTCGAGAGCGATGCGAATTTCGTCTGACCAATCAAGATCATCCGGGGCAGCAGTCACGAGACCCAGCGCGTCGGCCTCTCCTGGCGCGACCGGTATTCCGATCGCGGCGCGCGCGGCGGCCAGAGGCTCGGCTTCCGCATAGAACAGCCGGTCGAGACGTGAGCCGCCGGAGACCATCGGATACGTGCTGAAATTCAGCTCGGACAACGCGAGGCGCGGCTCTGCGTCCGCCCGGTCAGGCAGACTCATCATGTACGTACGATCCGCGGCAAGTGCCAATTCGAGGAGCGTTCCCGCAAAGCACGAGCCGGACTCGATCAAGGCGAATATCGTGCGCGACGATACGTCGATCCGCGCCAAGGTTCGCCGCAGCATGCCAATGGTTTCGCGCACAAACCAATGGTCGCGAAATTGTCCGAGTGTGGCATCGACGGCAAGCACCGCGTCCAGAGCGCCGGTGGTCTTGAAGATCCACGTGCCGATTGCGAGTTCGTTGGTGCGCAGACTCAAGATCGCATCGTCCAGCTCGCGCGCCATTTGCAATGGCCACCACGCCGCACCGGCGGCCTCGATTCCGGCGACGCTCGCCGGTTGCGACTCGCTGGGTGCTGCGACCGTGATCGTCGCTGTACGCTGCTTGCGATCGATGCGCACATCGACGAAGCGGTAGCGGTAGCCCATATCGTCGATCGCGCGCTCGAGTGCGGGAAGCGCCACGCCTCGGGCGCTTGCCGGCCGGTCGCTTTGCGCCGCGAGCTCCAGTGCACGCGCACGCACAGCTTGTGCAAATTCCGCCGGTTTGACGATCTCGTCGACTAGCCGCCAATCCTTCGCACGCTGTCCGCGCACACCTTCGTTGATCGTGCAGAAGATGTCGGCGCGATCGTGGCGGACGCGACGCTTATCGGTGACCCGGGTCAAACCGCCGGTGCCGGGCAGGACGCCCAATAGCGGGACCTCCGGGAGCGAAACGCTCGATGAACGGTCGTCGATCAGGTAAATCTCATCGCAGGCCAGCGCAAGCTCATAACCGCCTCCGGCACAGGCGCCGTTTACCGCCGCCAGAAACTTGAGACCCGAATGCAGGCTCGCGTCTTCGAGCCCGTTGCGAGTTTCGTTGGTGAACTTGCAGAAGTTGACTTTCCACGAATGGCTCGACGATCCCAGCATGAAAATGTTGGCGCCGGAGCAAAAGATCCGCTCCTTTGCGCTGGTCATCACCACACAGCGTACCTCGGGATGTTCAAACCGTATCCGCTGCACGGCGTCATACAGCTCGATGTCGACGCCAAGGTCGTACGAATTAAGCTTGAGCTTGTAGCCGTCGCGAACACCGCCATCCTCCGCGATGTCCATGGCCAAGGTGGCGATCGGACCGTCGACAACGAGGTTCCAGTGCCGGTAGCGCGACGGCTCGGTCCGATAGTCGACGGGCAAGTCGGCGGAGGAGGGAGGGTCTCTCATGGAGGTCCTAGGGAATCCCCAACGCGTTTACACAGCAGACATGCATAATACTGCATGTATGAGATTATGAAAGCACTAAATTGCATCAGCCCGGGAATCGTCGGACTGGCGCACTGCTAGTGCGCTGAAATGTTGGCGCGTGGCCGACGGGACGATGGACGCGCGAACTTCGCGGTACGCGTCGCCAGGAGTCTTGCCGCTGGTGTCGACGGTCACATCCGCCTTTGCGTAAAACTCGCGCCGCCCTTCCAGAATGCGTTTCAAATCCTCCATCGCCTCCTTGTTGCCCGCCATCGGGCGGCGGTCACCCTGTGCCACGACTCGCTGCATGTGATCCTCCGGTGAGGCGCGCAGCCAGATAGTGAAACAGTGAGTGAGCAGTAACTCAAAAGTAGCGGGCTCGGACACAATGCCGCCGCCGGTCGCAATGACTACGTCAGCGTAACTCCCCACCGTGTCTTCCAGCGCTCGCGCCTCGTAACGCCGATAGGCGGCGTTGCCGTAAAGCGAATGGATTTCGCTCAACCCGCAGCCGGCCATTCGTTCGATCACCCGGTCCACTTCGACAAACGGGACGGCGAGCTCAGCGGCCAGCATCCTGCCCAACGTCGACTTGCCCGCGCCGCGAAGTCCGATCAGCGCAACCCGGCCGGCGCGACTGGCGTCGGGCGCGCTGACCCCGAAAAGCGCACGCAGGTTCGCCCGCGCTCGTTTCAATGCTTCCTCGTCGCGGCCGCGCAACAGGCGGCGGATCATCAACCATTCGGGAGAGCTGATCGTCTCCTCACCGACTAATTCGGCGATCGTCGAATTGAGCGCGCGCGCCAGTTGGGAGAGCAACAGCACCGAAGCATTACCGACCCCCGACTCGAGGTTGGCGAGATGCCGCTCGGAGATATTGGCGTCTCGCGCCAGCACCCTCCGGGTCATGCCGCGCCGGGCGCGCAGCGTGCGGACGCGTTCGCCCAATACGGCCAGGATCGAATCCTTACGGGCCTCGGGGGAGTCGAGTAGCGCTGGAATTTCCATGGAGTGTGAAGTATATTGCTGCATGCGGATGAAGTATAATGCACGGACGGCAACCTGCGTCAACTCCAAGCGATTTCTTGGGGGCGCGTCGAAAGGGGTGTGATGGCGACCGCCGCAATGATTCAGGAAGAGGGTTTGCACGCTCCCGGCAGGAACCCGCCGCCCGAGTTCAACTTTGCGCAGGCCGTAATCAGCGGCAATGCCGGCCGCTCGCTCAAGACGGCATATATCGACGACGCCGGCACGCTGAGCTACTTTGATCTGGCCGCGCGCATTCGCAGTGTGGCGATGGGGCTCACGCAACTCGCATTGCGCCGTGAAGAGCGGGTGCTCGTGTGTCTGCTCGACACCGTCGATTTTCCGGCAACGTTTCTCGGCGCGCTCTATGCCGGAATCGTGCCGGTACCCGTGAACACGCTGCTGACCGCCGACGACTACGCGTACCTGCTGGCCCATAGCCGCGCACAAGCCGTCATTGTGTCGGCCGCACTGCTGCCCGTCATGGCGCAAGCGTTATCTCGTGGAGGCCACGATGTGATGCACACCATCGTCGCACAGTCGAAGTCCGCGTTGCCTGAAGGCATGCACGACTTCGCGACCCTGCTCGCCGCGCCGCCAATGGTGGACGCCGCGGCGACGGCCGCAGATGACATTGCGTTTTGGCTGTATTCGTCGGGATCGACCGGCCGCCCCAAAGGCACCGTCCACACGCACGCGAACCTGCACTGGACGGCGGAGCTCTACGGCAAGCCTGTTCTCGGATTGCGCGAGGATGACATCGTGTTTTCCGCGGCCAAGCTATTCTTCGCCTACGGTTTGGGGAATGCGCTGACGTTCCCTCTCTCGGTCGGCGCAACGACCGTGTTGATGGGTGAACGGCCGACACCAAGCGCGGTGTTTCGCCGTCTCAAGGAGCATTGGCCCACTGTCTTTTGTGGCGTTCCCACCTTATATGCGGCGATGCTAGCAACGCAGGAACTGCCCGAGCGAGGCGAGGTGGCTTTGCGCCGTTGCATCTCCGCGGGCGAGCCGCTGCCCCGGGACATCGGCGAAAGATTTTCTGCGAGGTTTGGTTGCGACATTCTCGACGGCATTGGCTCGACCGAGATGTTGCACATCTTCTTGTCGAATCATCCGGGGCATGTCCGTTACGGCACGACTGGCACGCCGGTGCAGGGGTATGACATCGAGTTGCGCGGCGAAGAAGGAGCACCCGTTGCGAACGGCGAAATCGGCGACCTGTACATTCGCGGGCCAACAGCGGCGCTTATGTACTGGGCGAAC
The DNA here is from genome assembly GCA_037719965.1 of Casimicrobiaceae bacterium. Taxonomy (GTDB): domain Bacteria; phylum Pseudomonadota; class Gammaproteobacteria; order Burkholderiales; family Casimicrobiaceae; genus VBCG01. Next base: position 257,828 of record JBBJMT010000003.1, read on the forward strand.
CGCGAGCGCACGCGCGCGACGTTTGTCGGTGAATGGACCAAGAGCGGCGACAAGTACGCGCGGGATGCCGACGGTTTTTATACCTATGCAGGGCGCAGCGACGACATGCTGAAGGTGAGCGGCCAATACGTGTCGCCATTCGAAGTGGAGGCGGCGCTGATGCGGCACGATGCGGTGCTCGAAGCCGCGGTCGTCGGCAAGAATGGCGCCGACGGGCTCACGAAGACGCTTGCGTACGTCGTGGTAAAGCCCGGCTGCGCAGCAGACGCTGCGCTCGCCGATACCTTGAAAGGCTTTGTTAAAGGTCAGCTTGCGCCGTACAAATACCCGCGGGAAATCCTGTTTCTCGCCGAATTACCGAAAACCGCCACCGGCAAGATTCAGCGGTTCAAGTTGCGCGACGCGGCCAACGCGTGACGCCGCCTCCCAAGCACCCTCGCACCATAGCCGAATGACCGCGCAGTTCGCAGATGTGCAGGTGCGCGGCATTCCTCTGACGCTCGAATACGCCTGGGTCAACAGAGCGCGCCAGCACGCGCCGCTCGTCGTATTCCTGCACGAAGGTTTGGGCTCGCTTGCGATGTGGCGCGATTTTCCGCAAAAGTTTTGCGACGCTGCGAATCTGCGCGGTCTCGTGTATTCCCGTTGGGGCTACGGCCGGTCGACACCGCGCCCATTAGGTGCGAAGTGGCCGGTCGAATACATGCACAGCGAAGCTCAGCACGCGTTGCCGGCACTGTTCCAGGCGCTGGCCGTTGACGAACTGCCATGGCTCTTCGGCCATAGCGATGGCGGCTCCATCGCGCTGCTCTACGCGAGCGCATATCCCGACCGGGTGTCGGGGCTCATCGTCGTCGCACCGCATGTCTTCGTCGAGGAGGTGACCATCGCGAATATCGAGCGGGCGCGCGTCGCGTTTAAAGCGGGCGATTTGCAGGAAAAACTCTCCCGCTACCACGCTGACCCGGATTCGGCGTTTTGGGGTTGGAACGATATTTGGCTCGATCCCCGCTTTCGCAATTGGAACATCGAGAACTCTCTGCCGACAATCCGCTGTCCGGTGCTCGCCGTGCAGGGGGAAGAAGACGAGTACGGTACGATGGCGCAGCTTGACGGCATCGCGCGCGGCGTGCCGCAGGCGCGCCTTGTGAAGCTCCCGGCATGCGGTCATTCGCCGCAGCGCGACCAGCCGGCATTGCTCACCGCGGCTGTCGTGCAATTCCTGCGCGAGCGTTGGTCGTCGACGGCCGGGCATTCGTCGCGCGCTCGCGGCGCGCGGCAAGTTCGCTAGATGCGAAACTCTTCACCGACATGATCAACCTGCAGGACATTCGTTACGTGCGGCTCGGCACGCGCGACCTCGCGGCAGCGGCGCGGTATGCGACGTCGATCCTGGGGCTCGAGGAAGCCGGATGCCACAACGATGCCATCTATTTTCGCAGCGACCACCGCGACCACACGCTCGTGTATTTCGAGGGTGATCCCGCCGATCATACGACCGGATTCGAAGTTGCCGATAATGACGCGCTAGAAGCGGCCGCCGCGGAGATTGAGGCGCACAAACTCCCGGTTCATCTTGGTACGCGCGATGCATGCGACGTGCGCCGGGTCGAGAGATTTGTGCATTTCACGGACCCGAGTGGCAATGCCATCGATCTCGTGGTCCGACCGTACCCTTCCGATCGCGGCTATGTGCCCGCGCGCGCCGCCGGCATCACCGGCTTTTCGCATATCGGGCTGCGCAGCACCGACCCAGTGCGCGACGAGGCCTTCTGGACTGGAGTGTGTAATGCGCGCGTCTCGGATCGCATCGGCACCGCGCCGCTGCTGCGGATCGATGCGGTTCACCACCGGATCGCGTTGTTCCCTTCGGTCCGCGGCGGCGTGCAGCACATCAACCATCAGGTGGCAGGCATCGACGACATCATGCGCGCGTACTATTTCCTGCGGGAGAGAGACGTGCGCATCGTGTTTGGCCCTGGCCGGCATCCAACGTCGTCGGCGATTTTTCTCTACTACGAGGGGCCCGACGGCATGGTGTACGAGTACTCGACCGGCGTGCGCTCGATCGTCGACGAAGAGAATTATCGGCCGCGCCAATTTCCGTTCGCGCCGAGCTCGTTCTGCATGTGGGGATCGCGGCCTGACATTCCCGAGTTTCGCTGACCGTGATTACACGTCGAGATCCTGGTCCAGGAGGCGCCGGTGCGCTGATCAGCGCGCTGAATTCACCAGCCACTACCGCTTTAGCGATCCACTTGTAGACTACGCACAGCGCCAGTGTCAGGCTAGCGATGCCTCCCCCGGAACCAGACAGGTTAGCGCTTGCGAGGGTCACGCCTGCAGTCAATCGACGACAGCACGGGCGTGCTGCTGGCGCATTTCCTGACATCCATTTTTACAATTCGGCGCCCGCTCTGTTATTTACGAGTTAATGCCACCGCCATAGAATCGACACGGTTGGTGATCGTAGAAACAGCAATGGACATGGCAACCAGTCGTCGCTGACCGCCTTTCCGCCGTGTCGTGTGACGAACGTGGCAGGCCCTGGAGACCTTAATGCATAAAATGGGTTCATGCGGAAAGCGGGACTTCGCGGTCGTGGTGCGTCACCAATCACCGACACGCTACCGCCGCGTACTTCACGCCTGGGCGACCGGAATCGCGGCGTGGCTGCTGCTGTCGGGCGCCGTTGCCGCAACTCTCGCACCTGCTCCCAAGGATGCCGTCGCGCTTAGTCCCGTGTATCGCTTCTACAACACGCAGGGAGGCGCGCACTTCTACACGATTTCGGTTGACGAGCGCGATTATGTGCTCACCAACCTTCCGGGGTTTGCGCTGGAAGGGACAGCGTTCTATACATCAACGCAGCCGACCACCGACCTACAGCCGATATTCCGCTTTTACAACAATGCGGGCGGTGTGCATTTTTACACCATGTCGGCGGCCGAACGCGACTTAGTTCTTACGTACGCTCAGTTCAGCTACGAGGGCACCGCCTTTTACGCAACCCCCGCGGCAGGGAGCGACCGGGCGCCGCTGTATCGATTTTATAACCGTAGAACGGGCACGCACTTCTACACCATTTCCGATGCCGAACGCGACCAGGTGGCGACGTACCCGGAGTATGTGTACGAGGGAGTCGTATTCTACGTCTACGCGAGCGGGAATCCGGCGCCGAACCCCAACGTTCCCCCCAAGGTAACGCTCACGACCAGCGATACAGCACTCGTCGTGCCGGGGTCGGTCACACTGACGGCTGCGGCTACCGATGACGATGGCACGATTGCTACCGTGGCGTTCTATCAAGGCGGGAACAAGATCGCGGAATTGACGCAGCCGCCATACGTGTACACGGCGGCGATCCCCGCTGCCGGGACCTACACCTTCGTTGCCGAAGCAACCGACGACAAGGGCGCGCGCGCGACGTCCAGCCCCGTGTCGGTGGTGGCGACCGGCGGTACGGTGACCCCGAATATTGCGGAGGCTTTCCGGTTTTTGGCGCAGTCCTCCTTCGGTCCGACGCCGACCGCGGTGGCCGCGGTCCAGGCGCGCGGGGTCGCCGCGTATCTCGAAGACCAGTTCACCCAGCCGATGTCGTTCTATCCCGATGCGCAATACACGTACTTCGGATTGAGGGCCACTCCCGATTGCAATAACAAGGATCCGCAGGGCAACAATTATCCGGCCAGCGCTCCGCAGGCAATCTGCTATCGCGATAACCTCACTCCGGCGCGGGTGCAACGGCAATTTTTCAGCAATGCCGTGACGCAGCCGGATCAGTTGCGGCAGCGGGTCGCATGGGCTCTGTCGCAGCTCGTAGTGATCTCAACCATTGAGCAGGACCTTGCCGTTGCCTACGTCATGGCGCGCTATCAAAACATTCTTGCAGAGGAGGCATTCGGCAATTTCGAAGATCTGCTGCGGCGCGTGACACTGTCGCCGGCGATGGGCAACTGGCTCGACATGGTCAACAACGACAAGCCGAATGCGAGCGGGAGCCGCGTCCCCAACGAAAACTACGCCCGCGAAGTGTTGCAGCTGTTTTCGATCGGCGTTCACGAGCTGAAAACCGACGGCACGCCGTTGCTCGACGCGCAAGGTGAACTCATCGCGACCTACGATCAGCCAGACATCAAGGAGTTCGCGCGGGTGTTCACCGGCTGGACCTATCCGTCTGTCAATGGCTCGCCGCCGACAGCGAAAAACCCGGCCTATTACGTGGCCCCGATGGCGCCGTACCCGAACGGTCACGACACCAACGCGAAGCAACTGTTGGAGGATTTCAGCGTTCCCGCAGGGCAGTCGATCCAGAAAGACCTGGAGGACGCAATCAGAAACATTTTCATGCATCGCAACGTCGGTCCTTTCGTCGGCAAGCAGCTGATTCAGCGCTTGGTCACGAGTAATCCAAGCCCGGCTTATGTGGCGCGGGTGGCCGGTGCGTTCAACGACAACGGGCAAGGCGTGCGCGGCGACATGAAGACGGTGCTGCGCGCCATCCTGCTCGACCCAGAAGCACGGCAGCCGGTAACGGATCCGAACTTCGGCCAACTGCGCGAGCCGGTGCTCATGGTGACCGCGCTGTTGCGGACTCTGAACGGGACGACCGACGGCGTGGGACTATCCGACCGTACGGCGAGTCTCGGACAGCGCGTGTACACGCCGCCCTCGGTGTTCAATTATTACCCGGCTGAATTCACGATACCGGGCAGCCCGCTCGCGGGCCCAGAGTTCGGTATTCACAACACCGCATCGGCCGTTGCGCGATCGAACCTTGTCTATACGCTGCTCTACAGCGGCATTGGCGCCGACCCGATGGTTCCGAATGCCACTGGTACCCGGATCACGACGACGCTCTTCGAGGAACTCGCCGCGACACCGACGGCCATGGTCGACAAAATGAACGACCTGCTGCTGGGCGGTCAGCTACCTGCCTTTGCCCGCGACATCATCGTGCAAAGCGTGTCGCAGGTGCCGGCCGGAAATAGCGTCGAGCGCGCCCGTTTGGGCCTCTATTTGATGGCTTCGTCGTATCACTTTCAGGTACAACACTGATATGAATACATCGCGACGACATTTTCTCGGTCAAACGGGAGCGCTGACCGCCTCGGCGCTGGCGGCGAGCTTGGGTCGCTGGGGTATCGAAAGCGCCAGCGCGCAAGCGCCCACCGATTACAAGGCGTTGGTTTGCGTGTTCTTGTTTGGCGGCAACGATAGCAACAACATGGTGATTCCATACGATGATTATGGAAGCTATGCCGCCGTGCGCACCAACGTTAATATTCCGCAGGCGCAGTTGCTGCAAATTTCGCCACCCCGAGCTGGGGCGACGTTCGGGCTGCATCCGAGTTTCGCCGCAATCAAGCCGCTGTTCGACACTGGCAAGCTGGCGGTGATCTGCAATTCCGGTCCGTTGCTCGCGCCGATTACGCAGGCCGACTACCGGGCCGGCAATTTCCGTCCGTCCAATCTTTTTTCTCACAACGATCAGCAGTCGGCCTGGCAAGGTTTGCTTGACGGAATGGCGGTGCGCAGTGGCTGGGGAGGGCGCATGTCCGACCGCATCGACGCGGTCAACGCAGGCGCCACCGTCCCGACGGTGGTCTCGGCAGCCGGCAGTACGCTCATGACGCAGGGGCTTTCCGTCGGCCCGTTCGTCATCCCGCAGACGGGCGGCGTAACGCTGACCGGCGCCGGTACCGATACGCTCGGCAGAGTACGCGCGGACGGCGTGCGGCGCCTCCTGGGTGCGCCCAGCGGTAACAGCATCGTCGATAAAGCTGCAAACGTTCTCACCACCGCTCTTACCACGGCGGATGCGATCAACCCGATCCTAAACGCGACGAGTCCCGCGATTGCGACTGCCTTCACCGGGCTCACCACCAGCATCGCCAATCAGCTAAAACAGGTGGCCCGGCTCATCGAAGGGCGTTCCGTGCTTGGCGCCAAGCGCCAGTTCTTTTTTGTAAGCCTTGGCGGATTCGACACGCATAGTAACGAGCTCTTCGTGCAAGGCAATTTGCTCGGTCAGCTGGCCCCTGCGCTGAAGGCGTTCTACGACGCGACGGTCGCGCTCGGCGTGTCCGAGAAGGTGACGGCGTTCACGATGTCCGACTTTTCGCGCACCTTCGTCTTCAATTCGACGTTCGGCACCGACCACGCATGGGGGGCGCATCATCTGGTGTTGGGCGGCGCCGTACGCGGTGGCGATTTCTATGGCAGATTCCCGACGCTGGCCGTACGCGGGCCGGACGATGCGGGAAACAACGGCGCGTGGATTCCGACCACCGCTGTCGACCAGATCGGCGCCACACTGGCGACATGGCTCGGTGTTAGCAGCGCTGACCTTGGTTATATCTTTCCCAATATCGGCCGGTTCGCGACCGCCGATCTTGGGTTTATTTCCTGAGGGGCAATGACGAATCTGTCGCGCGGCGACATCTTTCGAATTTTATAGATCGGGGCAGCGCCGTAATACTCGCGTGACGTGCTCGTGGCATCTCACTTCATCAAGCCGGGCAGGAATAGCACGATCTGCGGCAGAAGCACGACAATCGCGAGGCGCACGCAGTCGGCCACGACGAACGGCGTGATCCAGCGCCACAGGGTCACAATCGGCGTCTTCAGCATGCTCTGCACGACGAAGAGGTTCATGCCGACTGGCGGGCTAATGAGGCCGAGCTCGACGACCATCACGATCACGATGCCGAACCAGATCGGGTCGAAGCCCAAGCTCACCACTAGCGGAAAGAAGATCGGCACGGTGAGGAGGATCATCGACAGCTCCTCGAAGAACGTGCCCAGCACGATGTACAGCGCCAGGATCATGAAGATCACCAGCATCGGCTCGACGCCGAACGCGGTGACCGCATCCTTCAGCGCATTGGGCAGGCCGGAGAAATTCATGAACTGCGAGAACAAGAGCGCGCCGATGAGGATGGCAAAGAGCGCGCCAGTCGTGCGCGCCGTCTCGATGGCGCACTCGAGGATCGCCCGCCACGACAGTCGGCCGCGCCACACCGCGAAGAAGAACGCGCCCGCCGCGCCGATCGCGCCGCCTTCGGTGGCGGTGAATGCGCCGAAGTAGAGTCCGCCCATCACCAGCGCGAACAGCACCACGACCGGCCACACGTGGCGGAAAGCTGCCAGCGCTTGACCGAGCGGTACGCGCTTGCCTCGCGGGCCCGCTTGCGGCTTGCGCCACACGATCACCTGAATGGTAAGCGCGTAGAGGGCGATGGCGAGAATGCCCGGGAGCAGTCCGGCGATGAATAGTTTTGCCACGTCGGTGCCGGTCATGACGCCGTAGATCACCATGATCACCGACGGCGGAATCAGAATGCCCAGCGTTCCGCCGGCGCAGATCGCCGCCGCGGCGAGCCCTTCGTGATAGCCGTAGCGCATCATCGGCGGGTGTGCGATGCGCGAGAACGTCGCCGCCGTGGCGATCGCCGATCCGCAGACGGCCGCGAACCCCCCGCAGGCGACGATGGTCGCCATCGCAAGACCGCCGCGCCGGTGGCCGACGATCCCGTTGCAGGCGTCGTACAGATCGTTGGCGATGCCCGAGCGCGCGACGAAGTTGCCCATCAGGATGAACATCGGCACGACGGAGAGCTCGTAGCTCATCGTGTGCGACACGGGAATCTGCCCGAGCAAGGCGAGCGCCGGATCGAGCCCGATCACATAGATGATGCCCGTGACGCCGACCAGGATCATCGCGAACGCGATCGGCACCCCGGCAAGCAGGAAGATCGCGAGCGAGCCGAACCCGTACAGCGCCGCGGTCCAGGCGCTCAAGATGGCCTCGTCAAAGCGCGCCTACATGCACTTCTTCGGTCGCGCCCCCCGGCTTGCGCGCGTCGCGCCAGGCGCAGTACAGGAACACCAGCACCGTGACCGCACACAGCGCCGCCATCGCCCAAGCGACATGGCCGCGCATCACACCGAGCACGAGCGTTGTCTCGCGACTCGCGACGAGCGCGCTGCCGCGCTCGAGAATGCGCCAGCCCATCACCGCCACCACCGCCGCGCAAATGATGTCGCCGGCGACGACCTGCCAGCGCCGCGCCCACTTAGGCGTCCGCGATTCGAACAGATTGACGGTGATGTGCTCACGCGCCAGCGCGGCGAGCGACAGGCCGGCGAAGATGACGAGCGCCATGGTGATCTCGGTCATCTCGAACGCGCCCTTCACCGGCGTGTTGAAGAAAAAGCGGCCGACTACGTCGAGCGACGTGACGGCCATCATGAACAAGATCGCCACGCCGGCGAGCGCAGCGAATGCGCGGCCAAGCGATTTCATGCCGTCACCCCCGCGAGTCATACCGTGCCGCGCGACGGAAAAGCTGTTCGAGAACATCGAACGATCGCTAGAAGCAGATTCGTCGCCTCTCGGAATGACACTCAATGTCCAACACGCTGCTAGACCACGTTCACGCGCTTGGCGGCCTTGTACTTGTCGGCCATGTCGAGCGCGTATTTCAGGATTTCCTCCCCCGGTAGGCCGCGCTTCTTCGCCTCGGCCAGCCACTCGTCGTTGAGCGGCTGCAGCGCGGCCTTGATCTTCGTCGCGTCGGAGTCGGGCAGCGTGTTGAACTTGACGCCGGCCTTGTCCAATGCGGCGCGGCCAAGGTTGTCGCCACTGGTCCACGCCCAGGCCGAGTTGAGCGCCAGCGCCATGCCGCCGTGCTTCTGCATCGCGGCCTGCGCCTGCGGGTTGAGCGATTGCCACTTCTTGTCGTTCACGCCGAGCCAGAACGTGTCGGTATAGAGGAGGCCGCCGGGGATTTTCGTCGTGGCCTTGATCGCCGGCGTGATCTTGAAGAACTCGATCGATTCCATGGGGAAGGTGATGCCATCTGCGACACCGCTCATCATCGCCTGCTGCGCCTCGGTGGGCGGGAGCTGCAACGGCGTGCCGCCGAGCGCCTGGACGATGCGGCCGGTGATGGCGCTACCGACGCGAATCTTCTTGCCCTTGAGATCGTCGATCGTCTTCAGCCCCTCGGCCCGCATGTGCAGATACGGCTCCGAATGCACCCACGTGCCGACGAGTTGCACGCCCTTATGCTCGTTGTAGCGCGCGCCGTATTTGGTGTAAGTGAGCCACGATGCGGCGGAGCCCGCCCACGGATCGACCGACATGAACGGCAGGCCCATCACCTCGGTCATCAGGAAGCGGTTCGGATTGTGGCCGAGCACGCCGTAGCCGATGTCGATCGCGCCGTTGGCGCAGAAATCGTAATACTCCGGCGGGCGCCCGATCGACGCCGACATGATGTCGAACTTCACCGTGCCTTCGCTATCCGCTTCCACGGCTTGCGCCCACGGGCGCACGATCCCTGCCATGATCAGATGGTGCGCCGGCAGCCAGGTGCCGACGCGTAGTGTGGTCGCCTGCGCGCGCGCGGTCTTAGAGGTGATGATCGCCGGGCCGGCAAGGGTGGCCACGGAAGCGGCCTTCAGGAAGGATCGTCTGTTCGGCATGGAGGCTCCTCGAGGGTTGTTGTCGCGTGTGGGATTCTACTTGGCGCCGTGCGTCACCGCGCCATTGAACGCGGTACCGACCACCCGGGCATATTTTTCCAACACGCCGGTGGGAGGCTCGCGCGGCGGCGGTTGCCACACCGCACGGCGGCGCGTGAGCTCGTCGTCGGCGACGTGCAGCGTCGCGACGCCGGCTGCCGCGTCGAGGGTGATGCGATCGCCGTCGCGCACGAGCGCGAGCGGACCGCCCGTCGCCGCTTCGGGGCTCGCATAGCCGATCATCATTCCACGCGTCGCGCCGGAGAAGCGGCCGTCGGTGAACAGCGCCACCTTCTCGCCCGCGCCCTGGCCGTAGAGCAGCGCGGTGACGCCCAGCATCTCGCGCATACCCGGCCCGCCGCGCGGTCCTTCGTAGCGAATGACCAGTACGTCGCCTGCCTTGTAAGCTCGATTGCGCACGACCTGCGCGCAATCCTCCTCGCAGTCGAACACGCGCGCCGTGCCGTCGAATTGGAGCGTCTGCAAGCCCGCCACCTTCAGCAGCGCGCCGTCGGGACAGAGATTGCCCTTGAGCACGACGATCCCGCCGGTGGGTGAGATCGGCTGCTTGCGCACCACATCCCCGTCGGCGCCGGGATGGCTCTGCAGCGCTTCCCCCAGCGTGGTGCCGAAGATCGTCAGGCAGTCGCCGTGCAGCGCGCCGGTATCGAGCAGTGCTTTCAGCACGGCGTAAACACCTCCTGCAGCGTGCAGATCCTTGGCCAGATACTTGCCGCCCGGCTTCATGTCGGCAATGAGCGGCGTGCGCCGCGACACGCGCGCTAAATCGTCCATCGTGAAGGCGATGCCCGCCTCGTGTGCGATGGCGGGAATGTGTAGGCCCGCGTTGGTCGACCCACCGGTGGCGGCGACAGCCGCGCAGGCGTTTTCCAGGCTCTTCTTCGTCACCAGATCGCGCGGCAGCGGACCACCATTATCGAGAATGCTCATCGCCGTGCGTCCGGCTTCGCGCGCGAGGGCGCGGCGGCGGCTGTGCACGGCAGGCATCGTGGCCGAGCCGGGCAACGCGAGGCCAAGCGTCTCGGAGAGCATCGCCATCGTGTTGGCGGTGAATTGGCCGGGACACGCACCGATCGTCGGCAGGCACACGTGTTCCAACTCGTTGAGCTCCTGCTCGGTCATGTCGCCGGCGAGCACCGCGCCGACGGCTTCGTAGGTGTCGAGCACGGTGACGTCGCGTCCACGCCACGAGCCGGGCAGCGCGGCGCCACCATAGAGGAATACCGACGGCACGTTGAGCCGCACCATCGCCATCATCATGCCCGGCAGCGTCTTGTCGCAGCCGGCGAGGGTGACGAGCGCGTCGTATGCATGGCCGCGCACGACGGCTTCGACGCCGTCGGCGATCAGTTCGCGCGACAGCAGCGAATAGCGCATGCCGCCGTGGTTCATCGACATGCTGTCGGCCACGGCGATCGATGCGAAATCGAACGGGACGCCGCCGGCGTCACGCACGCCCGTGCAGGCTTCGAGCGAGAGCTCGCGCAAGCCGGCGTTGCACGGCGTGACGTTGTTCGCCGTGCTGGCGACGCCGACGAAAGGCTTCTGGATATCGGCATCGGACAGGCCGAGGCCGCGCAGGAAGGCACGATGCGGCGCGCGATCGATGCCTTCGACGGTGACGCGTGATGGCAGCATGGCGGGGCGGATGGGGACGACGCGTTTGCGTGGGGCCATGAGAACCTACTTCAGTGTTGCGACGTAATCGGCGACGATCTCGTCGATGCTTGCGCTGGGCGTGAAGCCCAGTCGCGCGGCGCGCTCGGAGCGGGTTGCGTACGGCACCTTGTCCATGATCGCCTGCATCTGGGCATCGGGTTTGAAGTGAACCATGCCGAGCTTGCGGCCGGCGTCGGCGCGCCGCATGGCGTAGATCATCTGCTGCGCCGTAACGGGAATTCCCGTGAGCAGCGTGGTGCGATCGCTGCCGAGCGCATCGGTGGGCAGCGCCGCGGCGTGCATGAACGCCTCGACTGTACGCTTGAGCGACAGGCAGGCCATGCGCGTCTGCGGGCCAACCGGACAGGCATAGTCGCGACCGGCCAGCGGCTCACGAATGAGCGCGCTGGCCCAGCCTGAGACGGCGGTGTTCGCGGCGCCTGGCCGCACCATGATCGTCGGCAGGCGCAGCGAGCGGCCGTCGACGAAGCCGCGGCGGGTGTAGTCGTTGATAAGCACTTCGCACACCAGCTTCTGCGCACCATAGGAGAGACGCGGCAGCGGCGGCGTGTCGTCGGTGATGATTTCTGGCAACTCGCCGCCGTAGACCGCGATCGACGAAGCGAATACGAAGGTCGGCGCACGGCCGAGGCGCCGCGCGGCTTCGAGCAGCACACGTGTGGCGTCCAGATTGATGCGCGTGCCGCGCTCGAAATCGGCCTCCGCACCGCCGGACACCAGCGAGGCGAGATGGAAGACATGCGTCGTGTCGCCATCGATGAGGCTTGCGGCGACTTGGGCATCGGCGATATCGCCGACCATGACGTGCGGCGTCGCATCGGGCGGGACGATGTCGAAGGCGACGACACGGGCTTGCGGATGCCGCGCCGACAAGGCATGCACGAGCGCGCGACCGATGAAGCCAGCGGCGCCGGTGACGAGAATTTTCACGCTTGCGCCACGTTGGCGGTAGATCCGAATGCAGCAGCTCGCATAATGATGTCCGAGGATTGCCGGCGGGGTAGGGCGACACCAGGACGCCCTCTGAGAGAACTTTTTGTAACTGTCTCGGCGGCCTATGCCTTGGGAATGATCGTGTCAGGTAAGTAGCGCGCGAAGATCGCGTCATAGGTAACGACGCGCATAGCTTCCGCTTGGCCTTGTGCGATCAACAACAGATCGAAAGGGTCGCGATGAAACTGCGGCAGCGCGAAAACCGCCTGTGCGTGAGCCGCCTGCACGGGAAGCCACGCGAAGCCCTGGCCGGTAATCGAGTTTTCCACTTCCTTGGTAGGGAGCGTGAGCTTACCGAGCCGATGTTTAATCGCCATTTCCCAGACCGAAATTGGGCTGACGTACGCATCTTCGGTACAAATCAGCGCTTCGAGCTTCGCGTCCTTGATCTTGCCCATTAACCAGTCGTAGACAATGCACGTGTCGAGGAGCAAGCGCATTAACGTTGTTTCACGGGCCGTTTGCTTTTCGAAGGACTGGCGGCCCGTCGAGAGGCGCGTTGCGTTTCGCCATAGAACAACCTCTCGACCATGGCGTTAGTTTCGGCAGAGTTCCAGTCTTTTGAAACCCGCACCAGACCCTTCCAAGCCCCGGGCGGTTTCACCTTGGGTTTGCTGTACCTCACGATTCGCGCGACCGGAATACCGGCGCGCGCAATGATGACGTCCTCTCCCTGTTCCACGGCGGCGACGAGACTCGAAAGCTTGTTCTTTGCATCCAGCATGTTGACTTGCATTTGATCTCCGGCGTTAGCCAAGCTTGGCCAACAATAGCAGACCGACAAGAATCTGTCTAAGCGGGAGGGCTGCCCCTGGTTGCCCGAGGAGAGGAATGCAACCGCCCGAGTTTAAGTATTCCACGGCCGCCGTTGATTGACGAGCGTCACACACCGACGTACTGATGCAGGACTTCCGGTGCGCCGATCAGCGCGGCCGAATCTCCACTCCAGGCGATGCGGCCCTTTTCGACGATGTAATGACGGTCGGCCAGACGCGTCAACGGCCCGATGTTCTTGTCGATCACGATGAGCGTCAGCCCGTCGCGCTTTAAGCGTTCGAGACAGCGCCAGATCTCGGCGCGTACGAGCGGTGCCAAGCCCTCGGTGGCTTCATCCAGGATCAAGAGGCGCGGGTTGGTCATCAGCGCCCGGCCGATGGCCAGCATCTGTTGTTCGCCGCCGGATAATTGATTGCCCAGGTGCCGCGCACGCTCTGAGAGCCGGGGAAATAGCGCATAGACGCGGTCGAGCGTCCACGGAGCCGCGAGTGCCGCTTTGCGCAGGCGAGCGGTTGCCACCAGGTTCTCGCGGACCGTCAGCGTCGGAAAGATCTGGCGCATTTCGGGGACGAGTCCGATACCCGCCTGCGCGATCCGGTACGAAGGCCAGGCGCCGATCGGCTGCTCGTCGAAGGTAAGGTCGCCGCGATGGGTCGTCAGCATGCCGACGATGCTCTTCACCGTCGTCGTCTTGCCCATGCCGTTGCGCCCCAGCAGTGTGACGCACTGGCCTGCCTCGACGGCGAAGGACAGTCCGAATAGTGCCTGGCTGGTGCCGTAAGACGCGGTAAGGTTGGCGACGTCGAGCAGGGCCATGATTGCCACCAAGCCTTATGCGACGAGATCCTGCTCGCCCAGATACGCGGCGCGGACCTCGGGGTTGGCACGAATGGCGGCAGGGTCGCCGCAAGCGATGACTCGTCCGTACACCAGCACCGAAATGCGGTCGGCAAGCTTGAATACCGCGTCCATGTCGTGCTCGACCAGCAGAATGCCGTAACGGTCCTTGAAGGACGCGAGGAGCTGCACCAGCCGTTCCGATTCGGCGAGGCTCATCCCCGCCATCGGCTCGTCGAGCAACAGCAGTTGCGGCTGCGTGGCGAGCGTCATCGCGATTTCCAACTGGCGCCGTTCGCCATGGGCTAGCGCAGAGACGGAAACTTTCGCCTTGGCCTCGAGCCCCGCCTGCGCCAACGCGCTTAACGCGCGGTCGGTGAGCCCGGTCTCGGCTACCACCGGCCGCCAGAATGAGAAGCTGTGGCCGGCGTGCGCCTGCGCGGCGAGCACCACGTTGATTAGCACGCTGAATTCAGGGAACACCGACGTGATCTGGTAGCTGCGCCCGAGTCCCATCAATGCGCGGCGATAGACCGGTTCCGCGGTGATGTCGCGGCCATCGAGGTGGATGCTTCCGGCATCAGGCACGAGTTCGCCCGAGAGCTGGTTGATGAGCGTCGTCTTGCCGGCACCGTTTGGCCCGATGACGGCATGGACCTCGCCCGCCTCGACGGTGAGGTCCACGCCGTCGGTCGCGGTGAGCCCGCCGAAGCGCTTGGTGAGGCCGGAGACCGCGAGCAGGGTCATGCGCGGGGTCCGCGTGCCACCGCGTGCCGCGCATCGCGGTCGACGAGGTAGCCGTAAAGTCCCTTCTTCGCGGTCAGCACGATCAGCACGATCACCGGACCCAGCACGATCATCCAGTGCGTCGTCCAGCCGGCGAGGATTTCCTCGAAGATCAAGAGTGCGACCGCCCCCGCCACGGGGCCGACGAGGGTGCCCATGCCGCCGAGCACGACCATCACGATGAGATCGCCGGAGGCTTGCCAGGCCATGTAAGAGGGCGCCGCGAACTTCGCCAAGTTTGCGAGGAGCATGCCCGCGACGACGCACACCAGCGCCGAAATTACGTACGCCGTCAGCTTGTAGCGCAAGGTCGGAAAACCGAGCGCGGCCATACGCCGCTCGTTGCTGCGGCAGCCGCGGAGCACCATGCCGAAACGCGAATGGACGAGGCGCTGGAACACGACCAGGCACACGACCAGCAAAATGAACGCAACGTAGTAGAGCACAGTGTTGCTGGAAAGCGAGAAGAGGCCGAAGTCGCTGCGGGCGTTGATCGTTAGGCCATCGTCGCCGCCGTACTGTTTCAGGCTGATGCACAGGAAGTAGAACATCTGCGCGAACGCGAGCGTGATCATGATGAAGGCCATGCCGCTGGTGCGTAGGCACACGAGGCCGATGATGACCGCTACGGCCGCACCGACCGCGAGCGCTGCGGCCAATTGGACCCAGCCGTTGCCTAAACCATGGTGGGCAAGGATGCCGACCGCGTACGCGCCGATGCCGATGTACATCGCATGCCCGAAGCTCACCAGCGCGCCGTAGCCGAGGATGAGATTGAGGCCGACTGCGGCCAACGCGAAAATCACCACGCGCGTGAACAGTGTCACGTAGAACGGCTCTCCGATCGCCGCCGAGATCACCGGCACCAGCGCCAGAGCGGCCAGCAGCAGGCCCGCGACCAGCCGGCTCGGAGTGACGCGCCAGGTCGGGCGCGGCGAGTGCGGCGTCGCTTCGTGCGGCACGGGTTGCGGGCCAGGCGTAACGGAATTCATCCGTGACGCACCGGAAACAATCCCTGCGGTCGAATCGCGAGGACCACGGCCATCAGCACGTAGATCAGCATCGACGCGATCGCGGGACCAGCGGCCTGCGCCAGCGAGCGCTCGAGGAATTCGCGCAGCAGAGTGGGCAGAAAAGCGCGGCCGAAAGTATCGACAACGCCGACGATCAGCGCGCCGTAAAACGCGCCGCGGATCGAGCCGATGCCGCCAGTGACGATGACGACCAGAGTCAGGATCAGAATCGGCTCGCCCATCCCCGACTGCACCGAAACAATCGGGCCCGCCATCAGTCCGGCCAGCCCGGCCAGCGCCGCGCCCAGCCCGAACACCAGCGTGTTGAGCAGGCGCACGTTAACCCCCAGCGCTGCCACGATTTCCGGGTGCGTCGCGCCGGCCCGAATCAGCATACCGACGCGCGTCCGGTGGATCAGCAAGTAGAGGCTCAAGCCGACGGCGAGTCCGACGCCAATGATCGCGAACCGATAGGACGGATAGCGCAGGCCGAACAGCTCCACCGTGCCCGAGAGCGCCGCGGGCGCATTCATGTACACCGAAGCCGGGCCCCAGATGATCCGCACCAGTTCGTTGAAGAACAGGATGAGGCCGAACGTCGCGAGAACCTGGTCGAGGTGATCGCGGCGGTAGAGGTGCGTGAGCGCGATGCGCTCGACGATGACTCCCAGCAGCATCGTCGCGGGGATGCCGATCAATCCCGCCAGCACGAACGATCCTGTCCGCTCGAACACCGTGGCCGCGAAGTACGCGCCCATCATGTACAGCGAGCCGTGCGCGAGATTCACGAAATTCATGATCCCGAACACCAGCGTCAGCCCGGCGGCCAGTAGGAACAGCAGGACGCCGAGCTGCAGGCCGTTCAGCACCTGAGTGAGGAACAGTCCGCCGGTCATCGGCCCCTTCCGGAAGCTGGGACGGGGCGCTGCCCGTCGCCGCTACTTAAGCGGGCACTGCGCGTGGTACGCGTCCTGGTGGTTCTTGAGGGGCGCTGAGAGCGTCTTCAGACTGACCCGGCCCTTGGGATCCTTGGCGACCTCGAACACGTACATGTCCTGGATCGGGAAGTTGTTGTTGTTGAACTTGAAGTCGCCGCGCAAGCTCTTGAAGTCGGCGGATTTAAGCGCCGCCATGAACGCCTTCTTGTCGGCGACATTGCCCTTGACCTTGCCGATCGCGGAGTCGAGCAGCAGCGCGGCGTCGTATGCCTGCGCCGCGTATTGCGACGGGATCCGGTTGAATTTCTTCTCGAAATCCTCGACGAACTTCCGGTTAACCGGGTTATTGAAATCCGGTCCCCAGAACGTGCCGGAGATCACGCCCAGAGCGTCCTCCTTCTGCGCCGGCAGGGTCGAGCCGTCGGTCGTGGACGTCGACAAGAGCGGTATCTTGCCGGCCAGCCCCGCTTGTTTATATTGGCGTACGAAATTGACCCCAAGCCCGCCGGGATAGAACACGTAGATGGCATCGGGGTTCTTGGCGGAAACTTGCGCAAGCTCAGCGGAGAAATCCGGCTGATTAAGCGGCGTGTAGATCTCGTCGATCACCTCCCCCTTGAAATAGCGCTTGAAACCGGCGATGAAGTCCTTTCCCGCCTGATAATTCGGCGCCATGCCGATCACGCGCTTGTAGCCCTTGTCGGTTGCGTACTTGCCGACTACCTCGGCCTGATTGTCGTTCTGCCACGAAGTTATGAACGCGTACGGCGAGCATTGCGCGCCTGCGATCGGCGCTGGCCCAGCATTCGACCCGATCAAGAACACTTCCTTGTCGGTGATCTTCTTATGCACGGCCATCATGACGTTTGAAAAGGTGATGCCGGTGATGATCGGGACGTTCTCCTTTTCGATCAGCTTGTCGACGATCTGGGTGGCGACCTCGGGCTTGAGTTGGCTGTCCTCGCGGATCACCTGCACCGGCACACCGCCCAGCTTGCCGCCGTTTTGCTCGACGACCAGCATGAACGCGTCGTATTGGTCCTGCCCCAGCGCGCCTTGCGGGCCCGAGAGCTCGGCGATGAATCCGATTTTTATAGGGGTTTGCGCCGATGCACCGATAGCGGCGCCGATCAGCGCCGCGGCAAGCAGAACTTGAAGACGTTGCATGAGTCCTCCCGAGGAAAATTTCGCTCGTGGATTCTACCGGAATGCGAGCGAGCGCGGCGGCCACGGCCGTCAGGCCGAGGCAAGACCCGAGAGGGCCGTCGCCGCGCGACCGAGCAGAACCCGACCACTCGACGCAACACACCACGCGGACCCAGCGTGGAGGGCGAGCGGCGTTTGGCGCGCCCGGCCCCGCCTAGCCGGACAAGCGGATGCCGTCGTAGAGCCACCCCATTCCTTCGTAAGCCTTCTCTGGGTCGCGTCCCATAAGCAATGCGTTGCGCAAATCGCGCGTGGCCCCGGCCGCGTGGTAGACGTCGCCATAGAAACGCGCGGTCAACTGAACACGCGCGGTGCGCAGATAACGCTCTTCCTGATACTTCTGGAACGCCGTGGCGAAATCGCCGGCGCAGCAGTCGACCGCGTCGGCCATAACGACCGCGTCCTCCATCGCCATGGCGGCTCCCTGCGCCAAGTATTGCAGCATCGGATGCGCGGCGTCGCCCAGCAGGGTGATGCGACCTTTGCTCCATTCCTTGATTGGCTCGCGATCGCAGAGTACCCACATCTTCCATGCGTCGATCTTGCCGAGCAGCGCCTTGACTTCGGGCCGCGCGGCGCTGAATCGTTCGTGCAGTTCGGCCGGATCCCCGTAGACATTCCAGCCTTCCTCGTACCGGTCGCTGTGAAAAACCGCCACCAGATTGAAGAGTTCGCCACAACGCAATGGATACTGGACCAGGTGCGTCCTTGGACCCGCCCACAGCACCACGCTGTTCCAACGCAGGTCTTCGGGAATCTCGCCAATCGGCAGCACCGCGCGATACGCGATGTGGCCGGAGACGCGCGGCTTGCCGTCATTGACCAGGCGGGCCCGCACCGCTGACCACAAACCATCGGCGCCGATGGCCGCCGCTCCGTGAACGGCGGCTCCGTCCTGAGTGTCGACGATGACGTACTCGCCATCATCGCGGATCTGTGTAACTTTGCGGTGCGCGCTCAGCTTAATGGACGACTGTTCCTGGCATGCCTTCAGCAACACGCGATGCAGATCGGCACGGTAGATGACCGCGTACGGATACTTGAACCATTCGCGAAACGCTGCGCCGAGCCCGATGCGCGTGACTTCGTCGCCGGAGAGCCCATCGCGCATAATTAACGCATCCGGAAATACGGCGCAGCGATTGATCGCTTCGGTCAAGCCCAGGACTTCGAACATCTGGAACGCATTCGGCCCGAGCTGGATCCCGGCGCCGATCTCGCCGAAAGAAGACGATTGCTCCAGAACATGAGAGGCAACGCCCTTGCGGCAGAGCGCCAGCGCCGCAGCGAGGCCGCCGATGCCGCCGCCGATAATGATGACCGGTGCGGCATTGGAATCTTGCGATGTTGGCGCCATGCCTACTTGGTCGATGACCGGTGGGTTGATAATGTAGCAAACGAACGCGCTGACCCCTTGCGGCGCGAACAACCGCAACGACGATGATCGACGACGCTAGCATCCTGCCCCACAAGGCCAAGCCTCGCGGCAAATACCCGCATTACAAGCGCGCGGGCGACTTCATCTTCGTGTCCGGCACGAGCTCGCGACGCGCCGATAACACGATTGCTGGCGCGAGTGCCGACGCTTTCGGTACGACGCAGTTCGACATCCGTGCCCAGACGCGTGCGACGATCGAGAACGTTGCCGATATTTTAGAGGCCGCCGGCACGTCGCTCGCCGACATCGTCGAGATCTCCGTATTCCTGGTCGACATGAGCGACTTCGATGACTACAACGAGGTGTACGGCGAGTACTTTGGCTACGACGGTCCCACCCGCACGACCGTCGCCGTGCGGGAGCTTCCGCATCCGCACCTGCGCATCGAGATCAAGGCCGTGGCGTATAAACCGATGAGTGGGAGCTGTTGATGCGTACCCCCTTCAATTTCCAGTGCTGGATCGACGAGCATCGCGACCTCTTAAAGCCGCCCGTCGGCAACGCGCAGATCTGGGAGGATGCGGATTTCATCGTCACCGTGGTCGGCGGGCCGAACCAGCGCACCGACTACCACGACGATCCGCTCGAGGAGTTCTTCTTCCAGTGGCAGGGCGATATCGTGCTGCGCCTGATGGAGAATGGGCAGCCGCACGACCTGCCGATCCGCGAGGGCGACATTTTCCTGCTGCCGCCGCACGTCCGGCACTCACCGCAGCGCTCTGCAGGCAGCATCGGTCTCGTCATCGAGTACCGCCGCCCGGAGGGCGTGCGCGACGCGTTCGAGTGGTACTGCCTCGCGTGCCACGCGCTGGTGCATCGCGCCGAAGTGCAACTGCAAAGCATCGTGCGCGACCTGCCGCCGTTATTCCAGCGGTTCTATGACAACGAAGCGCTGCGCCAATGCCCCAATTGCGGTGTCGTCCATCCGGGCAAGACAGTGGTACCAATTGCCCGATGACGCCGCGGCGCATCGACATCCATGCGCATCTGTTTCCGCGCATCGGCCGCGAAGAGGCTGCCGCCGTCGATTCGCATGCGCCTTGGTTGGCGGAAGGGCCGGACGGTGCCGGCTACATCATGATGGGGGACGCGCGCTTCCGTCCGGTGACGGCATCACTCTGGGATGCGCACGCGCGCCTGCGCTGGATGGACGCCGCCGGCATCGACGTGCAACTCGTGTGCGCGACACCGGTCATGTTCGGATATGGCTGGGACGCAGCGCGCGCCGCACTCTGGGCGGCGCGCATGAACGATCTCGCCGTTGGGTTCTGTGCGACGGATCCGCGGCGTTTGAAGGCGCTCGCGCAGGTGCCACTGCAGGATATCGATGCGGCGTGCCGCGAAGTATCGCGGGCGCGCTCGAGCGGTCATGTCGGCGTGCAGATCGGCAACCATGTGGGTGCGAAAAGCCTGAACGATCCGGGCATCCTCGATTTCCTTCGCCATTGCGCCGCGGAGACCATGCCCGTTTTCGTCCATCCGTGGGACATGATGGGCGATGAGCGCATGAACAAGTGGATGCTGCCGTGGCTGGTCGCGATGCCGGCGGAAACGCAGCTCGGCATGCTGTCCCTCATCCTCTCCGGCGCATTCGAACGCTTGCCGCGCACGTTGCAGCTCGTGTTCGCGCACGGCGGCGGCAGCTTCGCCTACCTTCTCGGGCGGGTCGACAATGCCTGGCGCAATCGCGACATCGTCCGTGCCGATTGTCCCAACGTGCCGTCCTCCTACTGCGACCGCTTCTGCGTCGATTCGGCGATCTTCGATGTCGCCGCGCTGCGTCTGCTGGTCGCGACCATGGGCGCCGAACGGGTCTTGCTGGGCACCGATGCGCCGTTCCCGCTGGGCGAGCAGGAACCGGGCAAGCTGGTGGCGGAAACCTTTGCCGATGATGCCGGGACGCGCACGCGCATTCTCGCCGGCAACGCGCAGCGCGTTTTCGCTTTGTCCTGACGCGACGGCGCTCTGAACCGCGGAAGTCGTCCCACGATGCCGGATGCCGAACGCACGTTGCCGGAAGCGACTCACGCCGCGCCGGCGTCCGCGCAGTGGCAGGCGCGGCTCTCGCTCGGTTTCATGCGCGACGGGCCGCGCACCGCGCTCACACGGCGCGCGCACGAGGGCCCGCTTAGGGTTCAGAAGCCGCTCTACCCCGAGGGTCGCGAGGTTTGCCATTGCATCATCGTGCATCCTCCCGGCGGCATCGCCGGCGGCGATGAATTGCGGCTCGACGTCGACGTTGGCGCGGGCGCGCACGCGCAACTCACCACGCCGGGCGCCGCCAAATGGTATCGGTCGCTCGGCAACCGCGCTTTGTCGCGCGCGTCGTTCCGGATCGCATCGCGCGCGATTCTCGAATGGCTGCCGCAGGGTACGATCGTATTCGATGGCGCGTTCGCGGATGCCGAGTATCGCCTCGATTGCGCGAACGATGCCGCTTTTTTCGGATGGGACGTGGTGTGTTTGGGCCGGACGGCTGCGGCCGAACGTTTCACCCAGGGGCAATGGCGGCAACGCTTCGAGATCCGGCGCGATGGGGCGCTGGTCTGGAACGAACGCGCGACTCTGGAAGCGGGAGAAGGCGTGCTCGTATCCCCGGTGGGCTTGAACGGCTGCGCGGTCTTTGGCACCTTCGTCACGATGTCCTCTGCCGTGGACACCGTCGTCGATCGCGCGGCGCTCGATGCGTGTCGCGCGTTACTGCCCGCGCAAGGCGACGGTACCGTTACCCGCCTGCCATCCATTCTGGTGGCGCGCTACCGCGGCGATTCGAGCGAAGCTGCGCATGCCTATTTCGTGGCGGTGTGGTCGCTCATCCGGCCGCTGGTCACGGGCCGCACGGCGGTTGCCCCGCGGATCTGGCGCACCTAGTGCAACCCCCAGCATGGAACTAACGCCGCGCGAAAAGGATAAGCTGCTGCTGTTTACCGCGGCGCTGGTGGCCGAGCGCCGGCTGGCGCGTGGCGTGAAGCTCAACTACCCTGAAGCCGTTGCGTTCATCACCGCCGCCATCATGGAAGGGGCGCGCGATGGACGGACCGTCGCGGAGCTCATGAGCTTCGGCGCCACGGTACTGACGCGCGCGCAGGTCATGGACGGCGTGCCCGAAATGATCCCCGAGGTCCAGGTCGAGGCTACCTTCCCCGACGGAACGAAGCTCGTCACCGTGCATCATCCGATCCCATGATCCCGGGAGAGATCCTAGTCGACGACGGCGAACTGACGCTCAACGCCGAGCGACCAGTCGTGACGATGCGGGTCGCCAACACCGGCGACCGGCCAATTCAAGTCGGTTCGCATTATCACTTCGCCGAAACCAACGGCGCGTTGGCGTTCGATCGTGCAGCGGCGCGTGGCTTCCGGTTGAATATTGCGGCGGGTACGGCCGTGCGCTTTGAGCCGGGACAGATCCGCACCGTCGAGCTCGTTGCGCTCTCCGGCGCACGGATCGTCTACGGATTCACGGGCGCGGTCATGGGACCGCTCGATGCGCAGCGCCGTTCGTCCAAGCTCGTCAAAAAATCGCGCGCGCGCAAGAGGAACGCCGGAGGCGGACAATGAAAATCGGACGTCGCGCGTACGCCGAAATGTTCGGGCCGACCGTCGGCGACCGGGTGCGCCTCGCCGATACCGACCTCATCGTCGAGGTAGAGCGCGACCTCACCATCTACGGCGAGGAGGTGAAGTTCGGTGGCGGCAAGGTCATTCGCGACGGTATGGGACAAAGTCAGCGGACGGCGAAGGATTCGGCCGACACAGTGATCACCAATGCACTGGTGATCGACTGGTGGGGCATCGTCAAGTGCGACGTCGCGATCAAGGGCGGGCGGATCGCGAAGCTGGGCAAGGCCGGCAATCCCGACGTGCAACCGGGCATCGACATCGTGATTGGCGCGGGCACGGAGATCATTGCCGGCGAAGGAATGATCGTCACCGCCGGCGGCATTGACATGCACATCCATTTCATTTGTCCGCAACAGATCGATGACGCGCTCGCGTCCGGCATCACGACGATGCTGGGCGGCGGCACCGGGCCGGCGACCGGCACCTTCGCGACCACCTGCACCCCGGGACCATGGCACATGCACCGGATGCTGGAGGCGGCCGAAGCGTTCCCGATGAACCTGGGCTTCCAGGGTAAGGGCAACTGCTCGACACCGGCTGCGCTCGCCGAACAGATCGAGGCCGGCGCCTATGGGCTGAAGCTGCACGAGGACTGGGGCACGACGCCGGCGGCTATCGACAACTGCTTGCGCGTGGCGGATCGCTACGACGTGCAGGTGACGATCCACACCGACACGATCAACGAATCGGGGTTCGTCGAGACGACGCTGGCGGCAATCGGTGGACGGACGATCGGCACGTTCCATACTGAAGGTGCGGGCGGCGGTCACGCGCCCGACATCATCAAGGCCTGCGGCGAACTGAACGTTCTTCCTTCATCGACCAACCCGACGATGCCTTATACCGTCAACACGATCGACGAGCATCTCGATATGCTGATGGTCTGCCATCATCTCGATCCTGCGATCGCGGAAGATGTCGCGTTCGCCGAGTCGCGGATTCGCCGGGAAACGATCGCCGCGGAGGATATCTTACACGACATCGGCGCCTTCTCGATGATGTCGTCCGACAGCCAGGCGATGGGGCGGGTCGGCGAGGTCATCATTCGCACGTGGCAGACGGCGCACAAGATGAAGCAGCAGCGTGGCGCGCTCGGACCCGATACCGCGCGCAACGACAATTTCCGCGTCAAGCGCTACCTTGCCAAGTACACGATCAATCCGGCGATCACGCAGGGCATTGCTCACGTCGTCGGGTCGGTGGAACCCGGCAAGCTCGCCGACCTCATCCTGTGGAAACCGGCTTTTTTCGGCGTCAAGCCGTCGCTGATCTTGAAGGGTGGCATGATTGCCGCTGCCGCAATGGGCGATCCGAACGCGTCGATTCCCACGCCGCAGCCGGTCCATTACCGGCCGATGTTCGGCGGGTTCGGCCGCGCGCTGGCGACGTCGGTCACGTTCGTCTCCAAAGCAGGGCTCAAGAATCCCGCAGTGGCGAAACTCAAACTCGGGAAGCCACTGGTCGCCGTCAAGAACACCCGCAAGCTCGGCAAGCGCGACATGAAACACAACGACGCGCTGCCGAGGATCGAGGTCGACCCGGAGACCTACGAAGTGCGTGCCGACGGCGAGTTGTTGACGTGCGAGCCCGCGCAAGTCCTTCCGATGGCGCAGCGCTATTTTTTGTTCTGAACGTTCCAATCGCATGCTGACGTTGCGCCAATGTGTTGCCGCGCCTGACCACGTCGACGCAACCCTCGTGCTGCCGTTCGAAATGCGCCAGAAGAGCCGCTGGGCGACGCAATTGTCTTCGGGCGAAGCGGTTGCGCTGCTGCTTCCACGCGGGACCGTGATGCGCAGCGGGAATTGCCTGGCGGCCGACGACGGACGCATCGTGCGCGTGGTCGCCGCGGACGAGG
Organism: Casimicrobiaceae bacterium; assembly: GCA_037719965.1. Classification (GTDB taxonomy): domain Bacteria; phylum Pseudomonadota; class Gammaproteobacteria; order Burkholderiales; family Casimicrobiaceae; genus VBCG01. The sequence continues at coordinate 282,530 of JBBJMT010000003.1, forward strand.
CACTGATGGAAGCACGTTGCGCGAGTGCCGACGACCTTGCCCGCTGCGCGTATCACTTGGGCAACCGGCACACGCCGGTGCAAGTGGGGGCCTGTTTCGTACGATTCACCCGCGACGACGTATTGGCGAGCATGTTGCGCGGCTTGGGAGCCTCGGTGAACGAGTTGAGCGCACCGTTCGAGCCGGAAGCCGGTGCCTATGCGGGCGGGCACCGCCACCAGACGGAGGATGCGGCGCATCGCGGCATCATCCACGACATGATCGATCGCGCGGGGCAAACGAAGTGAGCGGCGCAGTTACCAGTGATAAGCAACACCTCGCGCGTCTCTTACAGCTCGCGAGTCCGACGCTGCCTATCGGTGCGTACAGCTACTCGCAAGGTCTCGAGTGGCTCGTCGCGGCGGGGACGGTGACCGATGCGGCGACCGCGCAACGCTGGATCGGCGATGTGCTGGAATATTTTGTCGCGCCGGGCGAGGCGGCAGTCCTATGGCGCCTGTCTGCCGCCGCGATGGCGGAGGATCGGCTCGCGTTCGCTGGATGGAATGCGTGGCTACGCGCCTCCCGCGAAACCTCGGAGTTGCGCGCGGAGACCGAGCAGATGGGAAACGCACTCGTGAAGCTCACGGCGGACCTCGGATGTCTTGACGAGTTCGCACGCGGCGTCGCGCAGATTGCCGCCCCGATCACCTTACCTGCGGCATTCGCACTGGCCGCACGCGGGTTCGGCGTTGCGCCGGAGACGGCGCTTACCGCCTACCTGTGGTCCTGGCTCGACAATCAAGTGCTGGCAGCGGTCAAGATCGTGCCGCTCGGGCAAGTCGCCGGTCAACGCATGCTGCTGGCGCTCGGCTCTGGCCTCGCCGCCGCCGCTTCGCACGCGAAGCGGATTGCCGACGACGATATGGCAAGCTTTGCTCCCGGTCTCGCATTGGCATCGGCGCGGCACGAAACGCAGTACACGCGCTTGTTCCGTTCGTGACGGATAAATCCGGGTGAGCAACTATCAAATTGAATTTGCACCCCCCACCGACGGCTCACGACCCGTTGCTGACATGACGATCCACCCGAAGCGGTGGTCGAGCTGTGCTGCACCACCAACTCGGCAGGCAAATCGAACGTAGTGCGCCGCAACATTCCGGGACGGCATACTTGATGATCCGAAAGACTGATCGTTGAACGCGAGTCATCCTTTGCGCATAGGCATTGGCGGCCCCGTCGGCTCGGGGAAGACCGCGCTGACGCTTGCGCTGTGCCGGGCGCTGCGCAACAAGTACGAGCTTGCCGTTGTCACCAACGACATCTACACCGAAGAGGACGCCGCGTTTCTCGTCCGGAACGAGGCGTTGGCGGCGGAGCGCATCATCGGCGTGGAAACCGGCGGTTGCCCGCACACGGCAATCAGGGAAGATGCGTCGATCAATCTCGAAGCGGTCGATCGCCTGATCGGACGCTTGCCCAACCTCGACGTCGTTTTCGTCGAAAGCGGCGGAGATAATCTCGCGGCCACGTTCAGCCCAGAGCTGTCCGATCTCACTTTGTATGTGATCGACGTCGCTGCCGGCGACAAGATTCCGCGCAAGGGCGGGCCCGGCATCACGCGTTCCGATCTGCTCATCATCAACAAGATCGACCTGGCCCCGATGGTCGGCGCGTCGCTGGACATCATGGCGAGCGATGCACAACGCATGCGCGGTGAGCGGCCGTTTGTTTTTACCAACCTCAAGACGGGACACGGACTCGACACGGTCATCCACTTTATCGAGGAGCGCGGCTTGTTGCCCGCGCGCCTCGAGGCGCCACTGCGCTGAGACTTCGGTTCCGCCTTTCCGCGGGCTTCGTCTTTTGGTCGACGTGCTTCCGTTTGCGAGCGGCCAAGCGCGAATTTCTTTGCGCTTGATTACATTTGGTGCAGCGAAGCTTCCGTTCGCACCGAATTGGGATGCCCGCGCGTTACCAACTCTGCAACAGCGTTACCAGCAAACGCGTGCAAGTTCTTCGTTCGATTCAGAAATGTCCCCGCGACTACGTTTGTGCCCCTGCTGGCACACGTTGTGCGATGCACCAATGCTGAAATACGAGCGTATGCATCACGCTCACCCCGACATGGACCGCCTTTACTTGTGATCAACCGATTTAGGAGCACACATGCAACGCAGAAAATTTTTCAGGCGCCTCGCACTTGCCGCAGCGCTGACAGCGGGCGGCTTCACGGTGGCGGCAACGGCACAGGCCGCCGACACGATCAAGGTCGGCATCCTGCACTCGCTGTCCGGCACGATGGCAATCAGCGAGACGGTGTTGAAAGACGTCGCGCTGATGGCGATCGAAGAGATCAACGCGAAGGGCGGCGTCTTGGGCAAGAAGATCGAGCCCATCGTCGTGGATCCTGCGTCCAACTGGCCGCTCTTTGCCGAGAAAGCGCGACAGCTGATCACCCAGGACAAGGTTGCCGCGGTGTTCGGGTGCTGGACGTCGGTCTCGCGCAAGTCCGTGTTGCCGGTGTTCGAGGAAACGAACGGCTTGCTGTTCTATCCGGTGCAGTACGAAGGCGAAGAGCTTTCGAAGAACGTCTTTTACACGGGTGCGGCGCCGAATCAGCAGGCGATTCCGGCCGTGGAATACCTGATGAGCAAGGACGGCGGCGGCGCCAAGCGCTGGGTGTTGCTCGGGACCGATTACGTCTATCCGCGCACGACGAACAAAATCCTGCGCGCGTTTCTTAAATCGAAGGGCGTCGCTGAAAAAGACATCGACGAGAAGTACACGCCGTTCGGCCATTCGGATTACCAGACGATCGTCGCCGACGTCAAGAAGTTCGCGGCAGGCGGCAAGACGGCCGTGGTTTCCACGATCAACGGCGACTCGAACGTTCCGTTCTACAAGGAGCTCGGCAACCAGGGATTGAAAGCGACCGATGTGCCGGTCGTCGCGTTCTCGGTGGGTGAAGAGGAGCTGCGCGGCGTCGATACCAAGCCGCTAGTCGGCCACCTCGCCGCATGGAACTATTTCATGTCGCTCAAGAACCCCGCGAACGATGCGTTCAAGAAGAAATGGGCCGACTACGCAAAGGCGAAAAAGCTGCCCGGCGCCGACAAGCCGCTCACCAACGACCCGATGGAAGCGACGTATATCGGGATTCACATGTGGAAGCAGGCGGTGGAGAAGGCGAAGTCGACCGATACCGACAAGGTGATTGCAGCGATGGCGGGGCAGAAGTTCACTGGGCCCTCGGGCTTTGAAGCGAAGATGGACGAGAAGAACCATCACTTGTGGAAGCCGGTCGTGATCGGCGAAGTACAGGGCAACGGTCAATTCAACGTCGTGTGGAAGACCAAAGGACCGGTGCGCGCGCAACCGTGGAGCCAATACATCGCGGGCAACGAAACCAAGAAAGACGAGCCTGAAAAGAAGTGATCCCTCGTCCTGGTCTCTTGGGTCGGTTCGTACTCGGGCTGGCAGCGTGGGGCATCGCCGCAGGCGCCTTCGCGTTACCGCCCGAGGTTGTCGCGCAAATCGCTTTTGGCGACAGCGACGATAAGCTCACCGCAATCGGCGAACTGGTCGGTAGCGGCGACAGGTCGGCGCTGCCATTGTTGGAGGCGCTGCTCGTCGGTGAAGTGCAGACAATCGGTGCCGACCGTGTGCTGCTCGTCAAGAATGACGCGGCTGTCGATGCCCGTTCCGGGCTTGCCGTCAGTCCCCTGCCGGAAGGGCGCGAGGACGTCATCGTCAATAACCGGGTGCGGCGAGCAGTGGCAACCGGGATCGCCGCGCTCAAGCTCGCCGCCGCAGAGCGTGAAGTACGGTTGGCGGCGGCGAAAGAACTGCAACATAGCGCCGACGAAGGCGCCTTGCCCGCCATCGCGGGTGCGCTGGCGAAGGAGAGCGACCCCGAAGTTCGCGGCCTGCTCGCGCTGACGCAGGCGTCGATCGAGCTCGCGAGTCCGGATCGTGCGACACGCATCGGCGCGGTGCGCGCACTCGCGGCCAGCGATACCGGTGCCACGAAGACGCTGCTGACCGCTTTGCTCGAACGCCGCGGTGCGATTTACACCGAGCCCGATCCGGAGATCCGTGCTGAAGCCGAGCGGTCATTGCGCGCGGTGGATCAGCGACTGCTTACCGGGGAGATCCTGGCGCGTGTGTTTACCGGGATCTCACTTGGCTCGATCCTGCTGCTCGCTGCGCTCGGCCTCGCCATTACCTACGGTCTGATGGGGGTGATCAATCTCGCGCATGGCGAGCTCATCATGATCGGCGCCTACGCAACCTATGTTGTGCAGAACCTCTTTCGGCTCTATGCGCCCGCCGCGTTCGATCTCTACCCGATCATTGCACTGCCCATTGCGTTTGCGGCGAGCGCCGGTGTGGGCGTGCTGCTCGAACGCACGGTCATCTGCCACCTTTACGGCCGGCCGCTGGAAACACTGCTTGCGACCTGGGGCTTGAGTCTGTTGCTGATCCAGGCCGTGCGCACGATCTTCGGTGCGCAAAACGTGCAGGTCGAGAATCCCGGCTGGATGTCCGGCGGCTTCGAGATCATGACCAACGTCGTGCTGCCGTGGAGCCGCGTCGTCATCATCGGATTCACCGTTTGCACCGTCGTAGCGCTATGGCTGCTGCTGGCGCGGACGCGGCTCGGCCTGTTCATGCGTGCGGTGACGCAGAACCGCGCCATGGCGGGGGCATTGGGCGTGCGTACACCAAGGGTCGACATGCTGGCGTTTGGGTTGGGCTCAGGCATCGCCGGGCTCGCCGGATGCGCGCTTTCGCAGATCGGCAACGTTGGCCCCGACCTGGGGCAGAGCTACATCGTCGATTCGTTCATGGTCGTCGTGTTGGGCGGCGTGGGCCAGCTCATCGGGACCGTTTATGCAGCACTGGGCTTGGGACTCGTCAACAAGCTGATCGAAGCATGGCAGGGCGCGGTGCTGGCGAAGATCGCCGTGCTCGTCTTCATCATCATTTTTATCCAAAAGCGTCCGCAAGGCTTGTTTGCGCTCAAAGGCCGGACGGTCGAGGCTTGAAATGGCGCTGGAATTCATTCAATCCCCCACTCGCGCGCACTTGTTGCCCGCGTTTCCCGTCGCGGCGCGTTGGTGGTCAGGCGGGATGTGGGGCTGGGTTGGCGTCGCGGCGCTCACGCTATTTGTCGTCGTACCGGTGGGTAATCTGCTCGTTCCCCAGGGCCATATGCTCCACGTCTCGGACTATACGGTGACGCTCGCCGGCAAGATCATGTGTTACGCGATCGTCGCACTGGCGATGGATCTGATCTGGGGATACACCGGAATTCTGTCACTCGGCCACGGGCTTTTCTTCGCCTTGGGCGGCTACGCGATGGGCATGTACCTGATGCGCTCGATCGGCCGCGACGGGGTGTCGCAGAGCGATCTACCGGACTTCATGGTGTTCCTCGACTGGAAGGCGTACCCGTGGTACTGGAGCTTCACCGACCAGTTCTGGTACGCAGCGCTGCTGGTCGTGCTGGTGCCCGGCGTTCTGGCGTTCGTGTTCGGGTATTTTGCCTTTCGCTCGCGGATCAAGGGTGTCTATTTCTCGATCATTACGCAAGCGCTGACCTATGCATTCATGCTGCTGTTCTTCCGCAACGACACCGGCTTTGGCGGTAACAACGGCTTCACCGACTTCAAACGGATTCTGGGATTTCCCATTGCGGCACCGGAGACGCGCGTCGCGTTGTTCATGCTGACGGGCGCGGCACTCGGCGGCTTCCTGCTGTTGGGCCGCGCGATCGTCTCGTCGAAATTGGGGCGCGTGTTGACGGCGATTCGCGATGCGGAGACCCGGGTCATGTTCTCAGGTTACAACCCGGTCTACTTCAAGCTTTTCGTTTGGACTCTTTCGGCGGTCATTTGCGGTATCGCCGGCGCGCTCTACGTGCCGCAAGTCGGGATCATCAATCCAAGCGAGATGTCGCCCGCGAATTCGATCGAAATCGCCATCTGGACCGCCGTGGGCGGGCGCGGCACGTTGATCGGACCGATCATCGGCGCGGTCGTCGTCAACCTTGGCAAGAGCTGGTTCACCGTGGCTCTTCCGGAGTATTGGTTATACGTCCTGGGCCTGCTGTTCATCGTCGTCACCTTGTATCTCCCGCGGGGAATCGTGGGACTCGTATCGCGCAAGTCGTCATGAGGACTCGGCCCGCAACTGCTACGCCCCTCCCTAGCAGTGGAACCGCTATCCGTGGCGGCGGTGTTTCGCACGGGCATGCGGTCATGCCCGGTGTGGACACCACGCACGGCGGCATTCTCTACCTCGAATCGATTTCGGTGGCTTTCGACGGGTTCAAGGCGCTGAACGATTTATCATTGGTGGTCGACGCCGGCGAGTTGCGCTGCATCATCGGTCCGAACGGTGCGGGCAAGACGACGCTGATGGACGTCGTCACCGGAAAGACCCGGCCTGACTCGGGTAGCGCATTTTTTGGGCAGACGATCGATCTGACCCGGCTCACCGAGCCGGAGATCGCCGATCGCGGCATCGGCCGCAAGTTCCAGAAGCCGACGGTATTCGAGCAGCACACGGTCTTCGAGAATATCGAGCTCGCGAAAAAAACCGACAAACGTGTCTGGCCGACGTGGCACGCCAAGCTCGATTCAGCGGCGCGCGATCAGATACTCGCTATTCTCGACACGATCCACCTGACATCGGAGGCCGGCCGGCTCGCCGGTCTTCTCTCGCATGGGCAGAAACAGTGGCTCGAAATCGGCATGCTGCTCGCGCAGGAACCGCTATTGCTGCTCCTCGACGAACCCGTCGCGGGAATGACCGACGAGGAAACGATGCGCAGCGCTGAGTTGTTCGTGTCGCTGGCGGGTGACTACACACTGATTGTCGTCGAGCACGATATGGACTTTGTCGCCAAGATCGCGCAGCGCGTGACCGTTCTGCACGAAGGCCGCGTCCTCGCTGAAGGATCGATGCAACACGTGCAACAGGATGAATCGGTCATCGAAGTCTTCCTTGGCCGCTGATGGCGCTCTCCGTTGCCCATCTGAACCAGTATTACGGCGGCAGTCACATCTTGCGTGATGTGACCTTCGACGTGCCGGCAGGCAGGTGTACGGCGCTGCTCGGACGCAACGGTGTCGGCAAGACGACACTCCTGAAGTGCATTATGGGTTTGGTACCGATGAGGTCGGGCGATATCCAACTCGCTGCGCAAAGCATCGCCACGTTGCCTCCGTACGCTCGCGCTAGGCTCGGACTTGGTTACGTGCCGCAAGGCCGCGACATTTTTCCGCGTCTGACCGTGGCCGAAAATCTGCAGATGGGGCTTGCAACGCAAAAGAGAAATACAGGCGTTCCCGGATTCATTTTCGACATGTTCCCGGTGTTGAAGGAGATGGAGAACCGGCGCGGCGGCGATCTTTCAGGCGGGCAGCAGCAGCAATTGGCGATCGGCCGCGCACTGGCGCTACGCCCCAAGCTGCTCATCCTGGACGAGCCGACCGAGGGGATTCAGCCGTCGATCATCAAGGACATCGAGCGGGCAATCCGCAAACTGACCCAAGGCGGCGAAATGGCGATTCTGCTGGTCGAGCAATATTACGAATTCGCAAAATCGCTGGCCGATTCCTATGTCGTACTTGCGCGTGGCGAGGTGGTCGCGCGCGGCGACGGCGTGACGATGGACGCCGACAACGTAGCTGCGTTGCTTGCCGTTTAGCGGGAGGTGATGCAACCAGCTGGGGACCGCCAACCCGCGCGCCGCGCTTTATAGTAAATTTCGAAGCCGGGGTTTCGACCGGGGTCGGGTCTCCTGCAAGTCGTCAGGGGTCGCGCAAGCGCAAACCGCAGCATTCCGGGGGATCGGAGATTACAACCAACTGAAGGGGAAAAAGAATGTCCATAGGAACTATCATCCTGATCGTCGTGGTGTTGATCCTCGTCGGCGCGCTGCCGACCTGGCCACACAGCAAGAGCTGGGGGTACGGGCCGAGCGGGCTTCTGGGTGTAGTGCTGGTCGTGTTATTGATCTTGTTATTGATGGGGCGAATTTAACGTCTCCCCGGTTTCTTCGCCGTGGTAACGTCGCGGCGGCAACAATGAACAACGGCCTGCGGGCCGTTGTTCATTTGGCTCGTCCGCAGGCTCCTTCGATCCCCCTTCGGGGACCCCTCGCCGGTAGCTCATGCGCTCGGCCTCCTGGTGCCGACAGCGCAAGGCCGCAAGGTCGCGTGTCGGCCTCTGGAAGCATTCGCTATGACCGTCGATCCCCCTTCGGGGACCCCTCGCCGGTAGCTCATGCTTCCCTTGGCATACCGCTTGCTTAGGTAACGATATTTTGGGCGTTCGCGCTATCACACTCCCCGGCAATTCCCCGATGCCTGACAAGCGTATTGCCACGCAAACCGCCTCGATTCGAGTCGAGCAACCGGTTTCGCCTCAGTCCATGAGCGGAGTAGAGGACGCTTTCGCGCATTCGCAACTGGGGATTGCGCTTCTCGCCGCCGACGGCCGGATCGTGCGGGCCAACGCATCGCTGACGACGTTGCTGGGCATCGAAATCGGCAGCCCGATCGGGCACGAAGCCGGTGTCTGGGTTGAAGACGACGATCGCCCGCTCGATGCGCAAGCGCGCGGCCGGATCGGAGACAAACAATTCGGCATTCTCGTAGGCGCCGATGACGCCGAAGAGGTCGTTGAGATAGCGTTCCAGCGATGCCAGGTTGGAGTCGACGTAGCCAATCGGATTGTTGATCTCGTGCGCACGGAGACCCGTGCTCTCTCTATCAACAGCGAGCTGCAAACTTGGTGGGGCAGAAAACCGACTCCACCGAGAAATAACCAAAGCCCCGCTGAGCTACCATATACGCTTGTTTTACTATGGCAGTCCGTACGGTAAGTCATACAATCCGCCGCGGGCGCGGGCGGCCGAGATACGGTTGCGTTGAGGTGCCCATCGGATCTCGCACGATAATCTCCAGTTGGGTCCATGTGTATTCGTTGTATCTCCGCAATCGCATTCGCGGTGCAGTTGTTGTGGTGGTGGACGGAAGATCCTTCCGTCAGGCTCATTTGTTCCTTATGCACGGTGCCTGGTCTCCTCGCCACTGATTTGCAGCGGATCCATCATGCCTCGCGCGGCGCAACGATCAAGCATTGATCCTTTGTCAAAGCGCAGCTACGCGGGTTCCAAGGTCTGCCGCCGAGCCGTCACTTGCTCGTAAAGGCGAAACGCTTGCCGGATGTCTTCGCGCAGCGCTTCGTCTTCCCAGGGTTTGGTCAAGAACTTGTAGATCGCACCCTCATTGATCGCGGCGGTGACCGCGGCCAGATCGGTGTACCCGGAGAGCACGATCCGCACAGTGTCGGGATAGAGCAACTTCACGCGCCGGAGAAATTCCGTGCCGCTCATCCCGGGCATGCGCTGGTCCGACACGATGACCGCGATCTGGCCATTGGCCAGCAACTCCAGTCCGGCCAGCGCCGAAGTCGCCGTCTGGATGTCGTAACCCTGTCCGCGTAGCACACGCTTCAATGCCCGCAGATTGTTCTCCTCGTCGTCGACGATGAGCAGCGAGCGCGGCGATCCGCTTGGGTCAGGCAGTAACCGCTGGTCACCGCCACTAGCGAGCAGGAGGTCGAGCTGCGCGGCGCTGACCGGCGCGCCGAACAGGAATCCCTGCACGATGTCGCAGTGCGTGCGGCGCAGGAACTCGGCCTGTTGCGTCGTCTCGACGCCCTCGGCGACCACCTTGAGCTTCAGGTGATGCGACATGGCGACCACCGCCTTTACGATGGCGGCGTCATCCGGATCGCTCACGATGTCCCGGATGAACGAGCAATCGATCTTCACCTTGTCGATCGGAAAGCGCTTGAGATAACTCAAGCTCGAGTAACCGGTGCCAAAGTCGTCGATCGCGATCGTGACGCCGAGTTTTTTGAGTCCCTGGAGCGTGTGGATGAACGGCTCGGCGCCGTCCATGAGCAAGGTCTCGGTCACTTCGATTTCGAGATAACGCGGGTCCAGTCCGGTGTGCGCCAGCGTTTCGCGAATGTTCGTCACCACGCTGCCGCGTCTGATCTCTGCGGGTGAGACGTTGACGGCGACAAAGAGCTTGGCGCCGCTCGTCCGGTGCCATTCGGCCGCCTGTGCGCAAGCGGCTTCGATCACCCATTGGCCGATGGGCAGAATCAGCCGCGTTTCCTCGGCCACGCCGATGAATTCCGCAGGCAACAACAGTCCGCGCTCAGGATGTCGCCAGCGAATCAGCGCCTCGACGCCGATGATGCGTCCGGTATCGAGCGAGACTTGCGGCTGATAGTAAAGCTCGAATTCGCTGCGCTCGATTGCCCGGCGGAGCTCCCGCTCCAATCCCATCCTGCGAGTCGCCCGTGCGTTTAGCTCCTGGGTGTAGAACTGGAAATTGTTTCGGCCTTGCTCCTTGGCGCGGTACATCGCGGTGTCCGCGTTCTTGAGCAGAACCTCCGGACCCTTGCCGTCCTCGGGATAGAGCGCAATTCCCAGGCTTGCGCTGATCCGTATCTCGTCACCATCGAGAAGGAACGACCGCTCCAGCGCAGCGATGACCTGCTGCGCGACCAGATTGGCGTCCGCCGCCTCGGCGATGTTGGAGAAGACGATTCCGAACTCGTCGCCGCCGAGGCGCCCGACGGTGTCGCCGCTGCGCACCGATTGCTGCAAACGGTGCGCAACGAGAGTCAGCAGCTTGTCGCCCGCCGCGTGCCCGCAAGTGTCGTTGACATTCTTGAAGTCATCGAGATCGAGAAACACAACGCCGACTTGCCAGCCGTTGCGTTCTGCTTGTGTCAGCGTCTGTGCAAGCCGGTCGCGGAACAGGTTCCGATTGGGAAGCCCCGTCAGTGAATCGAACTGGGCGAGATAGGCGACCTTCTGGTCTGCAATCTTGCGATCGATTGCGGTCGTGAGAACATTCGCGATGCTTTGCAGAAAGTCCACGCTAGCGGCCGTGAAGGTGGCGCCCTCGCGCGAATAGGCGCCGAGCAGACCATACGGTCCGCTGGCGCCGGCAATGCGCAAATCGATGCCACTGACGATGCGATGAGCGGTAAGCATCGCCGAAGGCGTGAACCGCGCTTCCTGCAGTAATTCGTTGAAGGTGACCGGATCGCGCGACTCCAACACGAATGCATTTTGCGAGTCCGCCCCGGTGTCGGTGAGATGGTGTCCGATCCAGCCCTCGCTCCACCCGGACCCGGATTTGACGACCAGCGAATGGCCATCGGGCGCGAGCTGAAGGATCGCGCAGAACCCTGCGTCAAGACCTTCGTCGATGACCCGCGCAGCCTGATTGATGAGTTCGTCCAGGTCGGTGCTCGCCAAGGCCTGTTGACCGAACTTCGCAATCAGGCCTTGCTGGACTGCGTGATGCCGCATCGCGCCCTCCGCTTTTTTGCGCTCGCTGATGTCGCGCATTAAGCCAGCGAAGATCGGCTTGCCGCTCATCGTTATCTGGCTGAACGCGACTTCGACGGGAAACTCGTGTCCATCGCGGTGCAGGCCGGGGACTTCAATGGCGCGCCAGTTAAGTTTCTTCGCGCCGGTCTCCAGATAGCGCTTGACGCCGTGCCGGTGCGCCAGACGCAGCCGTTCGGGCTGCAAGATGCCGAAATCTCTGCCTTCCAGGTCGTCCGGCGCGTATCCGAAGACGTCCTTGACGGCAGGATTCGCATACAAGATACGATTATCGGCACCCATCAGGACGATCGCATCGGTCGTCGTTTCCCATAGCAGCCGATACTTCTCTTCGCTTTCCTTCAGTTGTTCCGCCGCCCGGATGCGATTGCTGATGTCGCGGGCGACGATGACGATGATCCAGCTCTCTCCCAATTGCAACGCTCGCCGCTGGATTTCGACTGGCACGTACGATCCGTCCTTGCGGCGGTGCGATGCTTGGACGATGATGATTCCGGAGTCATTCCGCATCAGCGCCGCATAGGCCATCTCGAGTTCGCCGGGCGCCGAGTCCAGCACGCTTGCCGGCCCGAATTCCAGTAATTCTTCGCGCGTATAACCCAGCATCCGGCAGGCGGTCGCGTTCACGTCGATAAACCGCATGTTGACCGGATCGATCAGGTAGATCGCGTCGGCCGTAACGTCCATCGCTGCGCGAAAGCGGCGCAGCTCTACTTCGCGCCGCTTGCGCTCAGTGATGTCCGTCGCCACCGTGACGGTGCCGCCTGCCGCCACCGGGCGCCGGAGTACGTGATACCAGCGACCGTCTGGCGCGTGGTCCTCGAAGCTGCTGTCCGAGGGATTGCGAAGGCTCTCGACGCGCTGCTCAACCAGGGCGGTCGGGTCGCCGTCGCCGTAGTAGCCGTTCTCGGCCAGATAGCGCAGCAATTCAAGATAGGGACGGCCGGGTTGCTGCAGCTGCTCCGGCACGACATACATCTCCTTGAAGCGTTCGTTGCAGACGACGATGTTCAGATCGTTATCCGTGTAGACCAGCGCACCCGGCATGTTGTCGAGCGCAACATCGAGTCGGGATTGCGTGTCCGCCAGTCCCTGCTCCGCCTGCTTTTGCTCGGTGATGTCCCGGCCGATACCGCGATAGCCGACATAACGGCCCGACGCATCCCACATCGGCACGCCGCTGATGTGCACGACGCGCTCGACACCTCGGGCATCGACCCGGCGAAACTCGAAATCCTGGAACGTGCGCCGGGCCTCGATATCCGCCTCCAGCGCGGCGCGATCGGCGGCCTCGTAGCGAATCCCCGTTTCCCAGCGAGTTTTTCCTAGAATGGCGTTGGCGCTGATCCCGGATTTTTCCAGGACATGGTCCGACATGCGCGTAAAGCGCTGGTTTTCATCGTGCTCCCAGAACCAGTCGGAAGACAATGCCGTCAGTGCGCGGTAACGCGCTTCGCTTTCGCGCAACTGCTCTTCGCCGTGCTGGCGCTGCAGGAACTGGCCGAGTTGACTGCCGATCGCCGGCACCGCCTGCAGCAGCCAACGGTCCGGCTCGCGGATTTCTCTGCTGGAGAAGGCGAGCACCCCGATCGGCTTGCTCTTCGCCATGACGGGAAACACGAACGCTCCATGCATCGGCGCTTGCACGGCAATCGGCATTTGTGGTGTGCCGGCATCCTGCGTCATATCGGCGATCCACAGCGGCGACTCGGATCGCCACGCACGACCCACCAATCCATCTCCTGGAGCGAAGGCCAGTTCGCGCGACGCTGCGTGGACTCGCTCTGCCGCGTCGCTCGGCGTGCCCCAGAACTCGGCGAAGCGCAGCTCGCCACTCGATTCGTCCAAGCGAAAGTACCGGCCGCAGTCCCAGTTCAGGGTTTCGCACACGACGCGAATCACCTCTTGCAGCCCCGATGACGCCGTGTCAGCGACGCTAAGACAACGGGTGACCGCATGTTCCAACCCGACCGACAGTTGGACGCGCCGGCGCTCGGTGACGTCTTTGCCAATGCCGCGATATCCCGCAAAGTTGCCTGCCGCGTCGAACTTCGGCTCACCGCTGACGCTGACTGAGCGAATCGAGCCGTCAGCGCGCATTCGCTGGCACTCGAAGTCCGCAAACGGCTTGCGCGCCGCGAGTGTGGCCTTGTGCTCTGCCCATTGCGCGTCGCCGACGCCGAAAATTGGAAGTTCCCAGCGTTGCTTGCCCAAATCTTCGGCGCGGCGCAACGGCGGTTCAAGCCCGACGCCAGCGGAGTGGGCGGTGAAGCGCAGGTTTTCGTCCTGTTCCCAGTACCAGTCGGACGACAGTGCGGTCAGGCTGCGGAAGCGCGCTTCGCTGTCGCGCAGAGCAGCCTCCGTCGCGTCTCGCTGCCGGTCGCGCGCGATTTCGTCACGCTTGCGCCGGGTGATATCGCGCGTGGTCCCGCGATACCCCTGAAAATTTCCTTGTTCGTCGAAAAAAGGCTGACCATTGACGCTGAAGTAATGCAACTCGGCGTCGGCGACTACGCACGCCAACTCGAGATCACGAAAGGTCTCCCGAGCATCGAGCTGTGCGCGATGTTTCTCCCAAGCGGCCTTATCCATTCCTGCGAAGGGCAGCTCCCAGCGCGCTTTGCCGATGATGTCGGCGAAGCCGTAGTCGCGGAATGGCGCGCCGCTGAGGGAGACGAAACGGTGATCGCGATCCTGCTCCCAATACGCATCCGCGGAGAGCTCGGTCAGGTTTTTGAAGCGCATCTCGCTGCGATGCAGCGCTTCGTGGGTTGCGTGGGGAACAACAGCGGTCGTGCGGACCGGACCGCGGACGGCATCGTTTATTTTAGATGCGCCGGCCAATCGCGCGTAGCCCTCTGGCGGCGCGGATCGGTCGGGCTTCATGGCAGGATACGATGCGCGGTGGGGATGACACGACCGGCGGCAGCGACGCCGATGCCGCGAGTGTTCATATCCATTGAATATGTCGGGTGTACTTGTTTCGGTGAGGAGTCAATAAGCAAGAGTCAAGCCAATCTGCCCCGATGCTCAAGCGGACGCCGGTTCAACCGGCCCTGTATTTCGGCGTCGCATACACCGTTTTCAGATGCCGGATGAACAGCCGTACCCGCGCCGGGACGTGCGGCTGCTGCGGATAGACGGCGAAAACGTCGTACGCCGGAAGCGCGAAGTCGTCGAGAACGGTGACCAGAGCGCGACGCTCCAGCTCGCGGGCGATCTCCCAGGTGGAACGCCACGCAATCCCCAAGCTCTCGATGGACCACCGATGGAGCAATTCCCCGTCGTTGCAATCGAGCCCGCCGCGAACGCGGACACTGATCGCTTTGCCGCCCTTTTGAAACAGCCAGCCATGCTGTTGACCGCCCTGCAGATTGAACGCCAGGCAATTGTGGCGCTGCAGATCCTCAAGGGTCCTCGGCTTGCCATGCCGCTTGAAGTAGGCGGGCGTGCCGCATACCACGCGACGATTCGCGGCAAGCTTGATTGCGACGTAGCCTGGGTCGATCTCTCCGCCGATGCGAATGCCGAGGTCGTAGCCCTCGCGCACGAGGTCTACGACGCGATCGGTCAGATTGAACGAGAGTCTGACCTGCGGATGCCGTCTCTGGAAACCGGGCCCGTGCGGCGCCACGTGGGCGCGGCCAAACCCGGCCGGCGCGGAAACGACCAAGTGTCCGATCGCGGCGTGCTTGCCGGCGCTGATCGCGCGCTCTGCGGCGTCGAGGTCGGCGAGCACTCGCCGGCAGTGCTCGAGAAACACGGTGCCGTCCTCGGTCAGCGACATGCGGCGCGTCGACCGGTGCAAGAGCCGCGCGCCGAGGCGCTTTTCCAAGGCGGTGATGCGGCGGCCGAGCACCACCGGCGTCACTCTCTCTTCCAACGCGGCGGCTGCGAAGCTCCCGCGGTCGACGACTTGGACGAACGACGAAATTTCCTTGTAACGATCCATTCAGTATCGGAAGTATCGAATCAATCTACCGCATTGGATATTAACAGAAGCTTTGATACGCAATACTATGCCGTCACCATTTCTGCGACGAGCTCATGGCGAAAATGACAGCAGCGGAGGCGGCGGTCCACGTGATGGAGCGTGAGGGAATCGAGCATGCGTTCGGAATTCCAGGCGCTGCCATCAATCCTTTGTACGCGGCGTTGAAGCGCCGCGGCAGCATCACGCATGTGTTGGCGCGCCACGTCGAAGGCGCGTCGCACATGGCCGAGGGCTATACGCGGGCGGTGGCCGGCAATATCGGCGTCTGCATCGGTACGTCGGGCCCGGCCGGCACGGATATGATCACCGGTCTTTACTCCGCGCAGGCCGATTCGATCCCGATCCTGTGCATTACCGGGCAGGCGCCGCGCGCGCGGCTGTACAAGGAAGATTTTCAGGCGGTCGATATCGAGTCCATCGCCAAGCCCGTCACCAAATGGGCGGTGACGGTGCGGGAGCCGGCGTTGGTGCCGCGCGTGTTCCAGCACGCGTTCCATGTGATGCGCTCCGGCCGCCCCGGTCCGGTGCTGATCGATCTGCCCTTCGACGTGCAGATGGGCGAGATCGAGTTCGATCCGGAGACGTACGAACCGCTGGTCGTGTACAAGCCCAAAGCGAGCCGCGCGCAAATCGACAAGGCGCTCGCAATGCTGAACGACGCGCAGCGTCCGCTGCTTGTCGCCGGTGGCGGCATCATCAACGCCGATGCTTCACCGCTTTTGGTGCAATTCGCCGAGTTGATCGGAGTGCCGGTCATCCCCACGCTCATGGGCTGGGGCGCGATTCCGGACGATCACCGGCTGATGGCGGGGATGGTTGGCCTCCAGACCAGCCAACGCTACGGCAATGCGACGTTGCTCGCGTCCGACTTCATTCTCGGCATCGGCAACCGCTGGGCAAATCGGCACACCGGCACGATCGACGTGTACACGAAGGGCCGCAAGGTCGTTCACATCGACATCGAGCCCACCCAGATCGGGCGCGTGTTCGGCCCGGACTATGGCATCGTGTCGGACGCCGGAGCCGCGCTGGAACTGTTCGTCCAAGCCGCGCAGGAAGCGCAGGCCGCGGGCAAGCTTAAAGACCGCAGCGAGTGGGTGGCGCAGTGCCGCGAACGCAAACGCACCATGCTGCGCAAGACCAACTTCGAAGATGTTCCGATGAAGCCGCAGCGCGTCTATCAGTGCATGAACGATGCGTTCGGCAAGGACGCCTGCTACGTCACCACCATCGGGCTGTCGCAGATCGCGGCGGCGCAGTTCCTGCACGTATACAAGCCCCGCCATTGGATCAACTGCGGCCAGGCCGGGCCGCTCGGCTGGACCGTGCCCGCGGCGCTTGGCGTGCGCGTCGCCGATCCCGATCGCAAGGTAATCGCGCTATCGGGAGACTATGACTTCCAGTTTATGATCGAGGAACTGGCGGTGGGCGCGCAGTTCAAGCTGCCCTATCTTCATATCGTCGTGAACAATTCCTACCTCGGCCTGATTCGTCAAAGCCAGCGCGGCTTCGAGATGGACTATTGCGTGCAACTCGGCTTCGATAACATCAATGCGCCGGAGCTCAACGGCTACGGTGTCGATCATCTCAAGGTTGTCGAGGGCTTGGGTTGCAAGGCTCTCCGCGTGCACAAGCAGGAGGAAATCGATCCCGCGATCGAACAGGCGGAGAAATGGATGGCCGAGTACCGGGTTCCCGTGGTTATCGAGATCATGCTCGAGCGGGTCACCAATATCGCGATGGGAACCGAGATCGACAATATCATCGAGTTCGAGGAGCTTGCCGCCGGTGTGGACGACGCCCCCACCGCAGTGGGGCTGTTGGACTAACCCACGACGCCACAATCAACGAGATCCGCCATGCCCAAATTCGCCGCCAACCTGTCGATGCTTTACAACGAACTCGACTTCCTGGACCGCTTCGCGGCCGCCGCGCTGTTCGGGTTCGGAGGTGTGGAATATCATTTTCCCTATTCGTACCCGAAGGAGCAGTTGGCCGATCGCTTGCACCAGCACAGTTTGAAGCAAGTGCTGCACAACCTGCCGGCCGGCGACTGGACCAGCGGTGAGCGTGGTATCGCGTGCTTGCCGGATAGGGTGGGTGAATTCCAGGACAGCATCGGCCTTGCCATCGACTATGCCCAAGCGCTCTCCTGCACCCAGCTCAACTGCCTGGCGGGCATCGCGCCGAAAGGTGTAGCCGCAGGCAAGGTGCTGGAGACGTTCGCCGCCAATCTGCGGTTTGCCGCGAAGAAACTGGGCTCGGCGGGCATCCGGTTGCTGATCGAACCGATCAACACCCGCGACGTCCCGGGCTTCTATCTCAACCACACGCAACAGGCAATCGATATCATCGAGGCGGTCGGCTCGGACAACCTCTACGTGCAGTACGACATCTACCATATGCAGATCATGGAGGGCGACCTCGCGCCAACGATCGAGAAGCACTGGGCGCGCATCGCCCATATCCAGCTCGCCGACAATCCTGGTCGCAACGAGCCCGGCACGGGCGAGATCAACTATCCGTTTTTGTTCGACTTCCTCGACCGCCTCGACTACGGCGGCTGGATCGGCTGCGAATACAAGCCGAAAACAACCACCGCCGAGGGTCTTGGCTGGATTGCACCGCATCTGCAACAGCGGACGCCGCAGCCCGAGCAACCCAGAGCGCGGCAATGAGCGCTCCGAAGAGCCGCCTCAAGGAGGGCTCACTCCCCCTCGGGTGGACAGCGCGCAGCGCGAAGGGGGCTCATGCAAGCGCTGCAGGGCCGTCCCAAGGCGCGAATTCCGCCCCCCGGGGGGCAGCGCAGCGGCCGAATTGGCAAATGCGGCCGCAAGCGTGGGGGATCATATGAGCAAAATCGGATTCATCGGTCTCGGCATCATGGGGGCGCCGATGGCGGGCCACCTGCAGTCGGGCGGTCATTCGCTCGCGGTATTCACCCGCAGCGGAGCGCCGGAGCACTTCGCGGCCGCGGGCGCCAAGCTCTGCGCGAGCGCCAACGAGGTGGCGCAGAACGCCGACGTGATCTTCACGATGGTGCCGGATACGCCCGACGTGGAGAAAGTGCTGTTCGCACCCGACGGGGTGGCGGAGGGGCTCTCCGCCGGCAAGATCGTCGTCGACATGAGCTCCATTTCGCCCATCGCGACCAAGGCCTTCGCTGCACGCATTAACGCGTTGGGTTGCGAATATCTGGACGCTCCCGTGTCCGGTGGCGAAGTCGGCGCGAAGGCCGCCTCGCTCACCATCATGGTGGGCGGCAACGAAGATACGTTTGCACAAGTGAAACCGCTATTCGAGCTGATGGGCAAGAACATCACCTTGGTCGGCGGCAATGGCGATGGCCAGACCTGCAAGGTCGCCAACCAAATCATCGTCGCGCTGACCATCGAAGCGGTGGGCGAGGCGCTGCTGTTCGCGGCGAAGGCGGGCGCGGATGCCGCCAAGGTGCGGCAGGCGCTGATGGGAGGCTTCGCCGCGTCACGCATCCTCGAAGTGCACGGCGAGCGAATGGTCAAGCGCACATTCAATCCGGGCTTTCGCATCGAGCTGCACCAGAAGGACTTGAACCTTGCGCTCGATTCCGCCCGCGCGATAGGCGTAAGCCTGCCCAACACGGCGAGCTGCCAGCAGTTGTTCAGCGCCTGCGTCGCCCACGGCGGCAAGGCGTGGGATCACTCAGCGATGGTGCGCGCATTGGAAAAACTCGCCGACTTCGAAATCGGCCAGGCTTAACGGTTCAAGCCGCGGTAACAAAGTCGCGCGCGGGGACCAGCGAAAATGCCGCAGGGGCTACGCGTAGTGGCAGCAGGTAGGGCTGCGTGCCGGTAATCGTGAAGCGAAAGGGCACGGTATCGAGCAGCGGAGATTCGTTCTCTTTATCCACCGGCAAGCGGCTACGGAAATAATCGCCGATGTAGAAGACGACTTCGAATTCTCCCGGAGTAATTGCGTCGGTCGCGAGCACCGGAGCATCGACTGCGCCATCCGCGTTGACGAAGCCGCTGCAGAGCTTGCGGGCGCGGGCGCCTAGCGTGAAGACATCGACGCGCATGCCCGCGGCGCCGCGGTCGCGGGTCGAATCAATGACCTCGATGCGCAAGCGCTCGCCCGCGCGCATGCTAGAAGCCAGTGTCGACTCCGCCGATGCCGGGGAAGTCCGCGCGCACGCGCGTGCCTGGCGAACAGAAGCGCAGGCCGGTCCATGAGCCGGTCGTGATCACGTCGCCGCGCCGCAAGCCGCGGCTCCGCGCGGCCGCATGGTTGGCGAGCCATGCGAGCAGCCGGGCGAGGTTGCCGGCAGCGTTGCTCCCTGTGGCTTCGATGGCGCGAACACCATCAACGTCGAGTTGCACCGTCTGTGCGTCGAAGCTGAAGGAATTCGGCAGTGCCACGCCGGCGCCGAGCACGAGCGCGCCATTGCTCTGGAAATCCGCAAGCAGGGACAGCGCATCAGTGTTCGCGAGGTCGAGGAAGCGGGAGTCAACAACCTCGATGGCTGGATGCATGCTCGCCATTGCCGCGGGCATTTCGGACTCGTGGTAGGGCATGGAGCGCGGCGGCAAATCGCGCGCAAGGGTAAACGCGAGCTCGGCCTCCACGCCATTCAGCGCGAATGTCGCCGCGGCAAAATGCTGCGGCGAACGCAGAATAAGCGGAGCGGGGAGCGGAGCACAGTTCGGTTCGGCCGATGGCGATTTGGCGCCGACCTTCCATCCGCCGACCGCGCCCAACTCCTGGATCACGATGTCCTGGATCGCGTACGCTTCGGCGGCGGTTGTTGGATGTACGGCATCGGGGAATGCATGCAGGCGCACACCACTGCGACGGACCTCGAGCAGCATCCTGGCGGCGTCACTTACCCGATCCGCACGGTCGTCTGGTTGCGCGCTCATAGCGGCGGCCACCGATGTGCCCACGGCGCGGCCGTCTCGTATTCCTGCGCCAATACGCACAATCGCTCGTCGTGACCCGGCGCGGCCACGAGTTGCAAGCCGATAGGCAATCCCGTGACGGAAGGCGTGCACGGCAACGAGATCGCCGGGCCGCCGCTCGCATTGGCGAACGCGGTGAATACGGCATGGCCACGAGGTCCAACGTCGCACCCCGCGATTTTCGGCGGATAAGCCTCCTGCGCCGGCCAGGGAAGCGCGGCCGCGGAAGGCGTGAGCAGGACATCGTATTGCGCAAAGGTCTCGCCTAGGCGCTCGCGCATGCGGTCGATCTCAGCCAGCGCGTCGAAGAGCTCGGTTGCGCGCAAACGCGATCCCGCCTCGGCCATCGCGACGAATGACGGCGCGACCCGTTCGCGCCATTGCGGCATTGGATTGACCAGCGCCGCGAGACCGGCCTGACTGATCACCGGCCACACGGCGTTGAAGGCGTCCACGGCGAACGGGGCGGGGGCCTCGGTCACTTCATGGCCGAGAGCGGCCAGCGTTTGGGCGGCGCGCTCGATGCTCGCGGCGATCTCAGCATCGACCGGGTTGTCGTCGAATCGCGGCACGTACAGAACGCGGCACCGCTTCGCCGGCGGGAGTGCCCATGGCCGTTGCGCGAACGCAGCCGAGGCGGGATCGCGCGGATGCGGTGCGGCGATCACCGCCATCATGAGCACGACATCGCGCGTCGTCCGCGCCATTGGTCCGACCACTTCGAAGTCGAGCAGGATCTGTGGCAGCCCATCGCTGCGGGCGACTCTTCCGCGCGAAGGTTTGAGGCCGACCACTCCCGTATGTGAAGCGGGCCGCCGGATCGAGCCGCCGCCATCGGTTCCCAGTGCAAGAGGACCCAGTCCCGCGGCGATCCCCGCCACCGCGCCGCCGCTCGAGCCGCCGGGTGTGAGACGAACATCCCACGGGTTGCGCGTCGGGCCGAAGAGCACGTTGTCGGTGTAGCCGCTCAACGTGAATTCCGGAACGTTGGTCTTGCCCAGGATCACCATCCCCGCGGCGCGTGCCCGCGCGACCGGCAGTTCATCCACCGTGGGAATGAAGTCGGCGTACAAGCGGCTGCCCCACGTCGTGCGCAAGCCGCGGACGTTGATGTTGTCCTTCACCGTGAGGGGTACACCGTCGAGCGGCCCGCGCGCGGTCCTCTCGCGCCAGCGCGTCTCGCTGGCTCGCGCTGCCGCGCGCGCGCCAGCGGCGTCGAGCGTGATGATCGCGTTTAGGCTTCCATTCACCTCGTCGATGCGCGCGAGCGTTGCTTCGATCACTTCGACCGGTGAGAAGCTATGGCGCGCGTACCCGTCCGCCAGCTCTCCGGCGGAGAGCCGAGAGAGACTCGTCGCCAGTTCCGCCATTACATCTTCGACGGCAGCCACGTGACGAGCCCGGGGAGCCCCATCAGCAGGAGCGTGAACAGGATCATGATAGCCGCATAGGGCAAAGCGCCCCAGATCGCATCCTCGATGCCGCCCTTGTCCGGCCGGATGCCGTGAACCACAAACAAGTTCATACCGACCGGGGGCGTGATGAGACCGAGCTCACACATGAGCACGATGAAAATGCCGTACCAAATAGGATCCACACCAAGCGCCGTCACGATAGGATAGGTAATCGGGATCGTCGCGACCTGCATCGAAAGCACGTCCATGAACATGCCGAGAACCAAATAGAACACGATGAGCGCGAACAACATCGTGGTTGCCGTCAAGCCGAGCGATGTGACCCATTTCGTCATGACGTCGGCAATGCCGGTCAGGCTGATGGTCAGATTGAGAACGAACGCCGCGGCGATGATCAGTAAGATCATTCCGCTGATGCGCGCGGTCTGCATGAAGCAGTTCTTGAGCAGGGCGAATGACAGCCTGCCGGCGCGCCAAGTGAAGAAGAGCGCCGTGATGACACCCAGCGCCGCCGACTCGGTGGCGGTCGCGATGCCGAAGTACAAGCTTCCCATCACAATGCCGAACACGATGACCGGCGGGACGAGGTTGCCCAGCAGCCGGATGCGTTCGGCTAGCGGCGGCAACTCTTCCTTCTTCGCGGAACCCCTGAGAATACTCGTCGCGGCGATGAACGCCATGAAGCACAGCGTCAGCAGCAACCCGGGAATGATGCCGGCGATGAACAGCTTGCCGATCGAGTTGTTGGTGAGCGAGCCATAGACGATCATGTTCACGCTCGGGGGAATCAGGATACCGAGCGTGCCGCCCGCCGCGATGCTTCCCAATGAGTCACGCATCGAGTAACCGCGCCTGTGCAGGGAAGGCAGCGCGACCGTGCCAATCGTGGCTGCCGTCGCAACCGAAGACCCGGACGTCGCCGCAAAGAGCGCGCAGCAGCCGATGTTGGTATGGAGGAGGCCGCCGGGCAGGCGCGCGAGCCACGCCGACAATGCGAAATACATGCGATCGGCAATGCCGCTGCGCAACAATAGCTCTCCCAGCAGGATGAAGAGCGGGATGGAGGTCAGCAGGTTTTCGTTCTGCACCCCCCACACGACCGAGGCGGCCGAATCGAGGAACGGCATTCCGAAAGCAAGCAGGCCACCGCCGGCACCCACGACGAACATCGCCACCGCGATCGGAATGCCTGCGAGCATCAGCGCAAGCATGAAACCGAACCCTGTGAGCGCAACGGCAACGCTCACGGTCGCACCTCCGATTTGACCGGAGTCGGGCCTGCTAACGCACCGGACGTGGAGCTGCGATGCGCCAGATCCTCGAGCTCTTCCTTGAGCTCTTCCTTGGCGCTTTTCGGGTGGAACTCCACGTTCAGCTCATCGAGCCGTCCGGTTAACAGCAGCCAGGTCGCACGCCCCGCGAACACGAGCGCGGCCAGCATGAATATGAGGAGGCCCGCGTACCACACGCTCTGCGGATAGATGAGCGGAGTCGCCCATGGCGTTTGCGCGGTGCTTCCATATTCAACCGTTTCGCGCAGGACCTTCGCGCAGATCGCAACGAGCGTGACGGCGAATGCCGCGAGCAGCACGATCGACAGCCAGTTCATCGCGGCCCGCACGCCGCGCGGGAACAGTTCGTGAAAGACATCGACCCGGATGTGGTTGCGTCCCAACAACGCCAGCGTGAAGGCGAGCACGCTGCCCACCGCGAGCGAATAGCCGCCAAGTTCGTCCGCCCCCTGCAGCGAAAAATTGAAGACCTTGCGCGCGATGGTCTCGATGGTCACCACGACCGAGAGGACCAGAAAAATGACGCCGAATATATTGGCCAGAATGGTCTCGAGCCGCTTCATGCAAACCTCCTGAAGAGCGTCGGCGGCGTGACAGCGATACGTGGGGCTGTTGCCAACAGCCCCCACGGGACGCACTACTTGAGCCCGACGACGGGTCCGACCAGCTTCTTCCAGGTCGCGGAACAGTCGGGATTGGTCTTGTCGCAGACCTCCGCCCACACCGGAACCGACACGTCGCGGACCGCATTGCGCACGATATCGAGATCGCCGGCGGTGACCGGCACATTGACGAGGTTGAACTTCTTGCCCGTCGTGCAGGGATCCTTGCCGACATTGCAGTTGGATGCATCGACGAACAATTCTTCCGAGTAACGCCAGACCTCGTCGACTTGAGCGTCGAATGCCGCCTTGAGCTTCGCCTGCTGGTCCGGCTTCAACTTGTTCCATGCCTGCAGCGTGATCGCATAACCATTGAGCGCCATCTGGAAGCCGATCGGCAACATGTGCGTCGTCACCTCGGGCCAACCCGCGGAATTGGCGGAGCTTGGTCCGGTGACGGCGCAATCAACGACGCCGAGCGAGAGGCTCTGATGGGTTTCGGCGAAACTTAAGGGAACGGGTGTACCCCCCAGAGACTGGATGAACTTGGCGAGGTTCTGGTCGTAGACCCTCACCTTCAGGCCTTTGACATCGGCTAGCTTGGTGATCGGCTTCTTGCAGAACAGCACCTGCGGACCGAACGGCCACACACCGAGCAACTTGACGTTGAACTGCTTTTGCAGACGTTGGTCGAGCTCGTTGAAATACGCGTTGGCCACGGCGCGCCCCGTCTTGTAATCAGGGTTGAGGCCGACGAGATCCAGTCCGAGGATCGTCGGCTCGTCGCGCGAGTTCTGCGACATGCGCAGCGACACGATATCGAACAGGCCCGATTTCATTACGCGGAGCTGGTCCGTGTCCTTGATGCCGGTCGTGTCGATGGGCTTGTACTCGACCACGATCGGCAGTCCCGTCTTCTGCGCTAGCGTTTCGAAGAACGGCTGCTCCTTGTTCTTCTGGATGAGCCCGGTGGCGAGAGGCTGTCCAATGACTTTGAACGTGATCGTTTCCTGCGCGACCGCCGGGCCCGCAGCGAGCGCGGTGGCGACCAGGACTGTTGCGAGTTTCGCTTTCATGCGTCTCCTCCTCGATGATGTCGATACATGGGTTCCGCTGTTTTAGGCGGCAGTGACTTGCGGTTCGCCGCGCGGAACGGCGGCTGTGCGTTGCGTTGTAGCGAGAAAATCCATGGCGGCTCGGACGCCGGCCGGTTGGTGGGGCACGCTGGCCACGGCGAGTCCCATTTCCACGCCGGCGAGCGCGCCCGCCAGCATCAGATCGTTGAAGTCGCCCAGGTGCCCGATGCGGAACACGCGGCCGGCGAGCTTGGTAAGACCCGCGCCGAGCGACATGTCGTAGCGGTCGAGGATGACACGACGCAGCGCGTCGGCATCGTGCCCGGCGGGCATGAGCACCGCGGTCAACGAGTTGCTGTACTCCTCCGGGTTCGCGCACAGGATTTCGAGCCCCCATCCGCGCACGGCCCGGCGCGTTGCCTCGCCATGCCGCGCATGCCGCGCGAAGACATTTGGCAACCCTTCCTCCTCCAGCATCGCGATCGCCTCGCGCAGGCCAAAGACCAGATTGGTCGCGGGCGTGTAAGGGAAAAAGCCCGCGGGATTGTGCTTTTGCATGTCCTGCCAGTCCCAATACGAGCGTGGAAGCTGGTTGTGTTTCGAGGCGGCGAGCGCCTTCTCCGACGCGGCGTTGAACGATAAGCCCGGCGGCAACATCAACCCTTTTTGCGAGCCGGCCACCGTGACGTCGACACCCCACTCGTCGTGCCGATAATCCAGAGAAGCGAGGGAGGAAATTGTGTCCACCATCAGCAGCGCCGGATGATGCGCGTTGTCGATCGCGCAGCGGATGAGCGGGATCCGGCTAGCCACTCCGGTCGACGTCTCGTTGTGTACGACCATGACTGCCTTGATCCCATGTTGCGTATCGGCGGTCAGCCGCTCTTCGATGATCTCCGGGTCGGCGCCGCGCCGCCAGTCGCCCGGCACGAAGTCGACATCGATGCCGAAGCGTGTGGCCATCGCGCGCCAGAGCGTGGCGAAATGGCCGGTCTCGCACATGAGCACGTGATCGCCCGGCGAGAGCGTATTGACCAGCGCAGCCTCCCATGCACCAGTTCCCGAAGCGGGGTACATGAACACGCTGCCGCGCGTCTGGAACACGCGCTGCATGCCGGCGAGCACGTCACGGCCAAGTCGGGCGAACTCCTGGCCGCGATGATCGATGGTCGGACGGTCGATCGCGCGCAACACGCGGTCGGGCACGTTGGTGGGTCCGGGTATTTGCAGGAAATGGCGGCCGCTGCGTGATGTCATGACCTTTAGTCCTTTTGTCGCAAGAATTGCCGAAGGGACGGCAAATGCGAAGTGTAGGGAGCGGTGGAAGGATTAGGCGAACCTTCCCACGTGCTGGGAAGAATCGGGCAACGTTTATGGAGTCAAGAACTTGGGTCACGCGGCGCGTGGGAAACGCGCGATGCGAGCCGAGGCCCCGCCTCGTTCAGCGCAGGGACGAGTCCCCCGGTGGCCAAGGTGATATCGCGGGCCGCGGCGATGGCTTGTTGTCCGAGATCTGGAACCCGACGCGGCGTCACGCGAACCGTCGAACCGGCGATGGAGATCGCGGCGTAGGGACGCCGGAACTCATCGAAAATGACCGCGGCGACGCAACGCAGGCCCACGGCGTTCTCCTCGTCGTCGACGGCATAGCCGTGCATGCGCGCCGCGGTGAGCGCCTGGTGCAGCAGCGTAGGACGAGCGATCGAGTTTGGCGTGCGGCGCGGCAAACCGTGGCGCTTAAGAATCTCGGCGATTTCCTGTTCACTCATCGCGGAGAGCAGCGCCTGGCCCATCGCTGTGCACGGCAGCGGCGACCGCCCGCCTGGACGCGTGATGGCGCGCATCAGCTCGCGACTTTCCACCTGCGTGAGAAATACGACATGGCTCTGGTCGAGGAGCCCCAGATTGACGGTCTCGCCCGTGGTGTCGCGCAGCCTGCGCATGAGCGGGAGCGCCAGCGTCGCAAAGTTGCGCCGGCGCGCGAACGCGGACCCGATCGAAAAACAGCGGACGCCGACGAACCAAAGGCTCGAGTCCCGGCTGAACTGTACGAACTGCTTTTGCTCGAGTGTCGTGAGCAGCCGATGCGTCGTGGACGTGGACAGACCGGCGCGCGCGGCTAGGTCGACCAGTCGATAACCTTCGTCGTCCTCGGCCAGGATCTCGAGTAGCGCGATCGCGCGCAGCAGCGATTGCACGGTGCCGTCGTGCTCGCGCACGATTTTTTCGACCTTGCCTGCCGACGCCGGGGCGTCGGCGATGCGTGAGCGGATCATTTAGGGTGCTCCTGGCGCCGCCATGAATCGCCTGCGCGTCGGTTCCGAATCGGCGGTGTTCGGGCGCCGCCTCGGCATTGCCGGCTGCGGCCGGTCGCAGCGCAGAAATTGTCCACGACCCGGGGCGCCTTGCGGTTCGGACTGGCTCCACACGACATCGCCGCGCGAAACCGTGATCGCTGGCCATGCGTTGACCGTCAATCCTTCGTACGGCGTGTAATCGACGTTGTGATGGAGCATTGCGTTCGTGATCGTGAGGTCGAGGTCGTGGTTCCAGATCACGAGATCGGCGTCGGCGCCGATCGCGATGGTGCCCTTGCGCGGATACAGCCCGTACATCTTGGCGACGTTGGTCGACGTCAGCGCGACGAAAGTGTTGATGTCGATGCGGTCCTGCATGACGCCCTCGGAAAAGAGCAGCGGCAAGCGCGTCTCGAGTCCTGGAATGCCATTCGGGACCTGGTTGAAGGCCGCATGCTCGCCGCCGATCTTCTTACCCAAGGGGCCATCGTAGCGAAACGGCGCGTGGTCGGACGAGAACACCTGAAAGACACCGTTCGCGAGACCGTCCCAGATCACTTGCTGGTTGGCCTTGTCGCGCGGGGGTGGGCTGCAGATGCATTTCGCGCCGGTGAAGCCTTTTCCATCGAGATCCTCGCCGGCGAGAAAAAGATACTGCGGACACGTTTCACCGTAGACCGGCAAGCCGCGGCCCTGGGCCCAGCGAATCTGCTCGACCGCCTCGCGTCCTGAGACGTGCACGATCAGCACCGGCAGATCGACCAGTTCGCCGAACGCGATCGCGCGATGCGTCGCCTCGCGCTCGACCAGCATCGGCCGCGACGCCGCGTGAAACTTGGGCGCGGTGTGGCCGACAGCGAGCAGTTGCTCGGTGAGCCAGGCGATGCAGTCGGTATTCTCCGCGTGGATCATGACCATCGCGCCTTCGCGCCGCGCAACGGCGAGCACGTCGAGCATCTGCCGGTCGTTGAGCTTCAGGTCGTCGTAGGTCATGTAGATCTTGAACGACGTATAGCCGTCATTGATGAGCTGCGGCAGCTCTTCTTTGAGCACCGTTTCGGTCGGATCGGAGACGATCATGTGAAACGCGTAATCGATGACCGCCTTGCCCTCGGCTCGCCGGTGATAGTCGGCGACGGCCGCGCGCAGCGACTGCCCTTTGAGCTGGCAAGCGAAGGGGATCACAGTCGTCGTGC
This sequence comes from Casimicrobiaceae bacterium, assembly GCA_037719965.1. GTDB lineage: Bacteria > Pseudomonadota > Gammaproteobacteria > Burkholderiales > Casimicrobiaceae > VBCG01. The sequence goes on from JBBJMT010000003.1 coordinate 310,773, forward strand.
CGCCGCACGCCGCGGACAGCGTCCCCGTGCGGAAGTCATCGGCCATTTTCGAGCCGTCGGTCATCGGTTGATCGAGGTGGCAATGGCCGTCGACACCTCCGGGGAGCACCCAGCGGCCGGCGGCGTCGAGGTCCCGCCCGCCACTTGGGAGTCCGCGCGCGAGCGCGGCAATGCAGCCATCGTTGACGCCGATATCGCACTCGAACACGTCCGCCGCGGTCGCGATTCGCGCGTTGCGGACGACGAGGTCGAATTCCGTCATGGGTTGCCCTTCATAGCGGGAGACTGCGACGGCTCGACCCACTGCCTCCAGCAGCGCCGCATGGCCTCGCATTCGGCTTCGCGAATGTTCGTCACGAGTTCGAGGTGCGAATGCGTCAGCGTCAACAATTTTTCCACCGAGTAATCGCCATAATCGGTACGCCGCATCGCCGCGTGGCGGGCACCCAGCACGACCCCGTCGATTCCCGCTTCCTTGATCGCCCAACAGCACATCGGACAGGGCTCCATCGCGGAATACAGCGTGCACCCGCCGAGTCTGTTCGTGCCGAGTCTCGCGCAGGCGTCACGGATGGCTTCGATCTCGGCGTGCGCGGTGGCATCCTTGATCGTGGCCACGCGATTGGAGCCTGTGCCGACAACCTGTCCATCGCTGACGATGATCGCCGCGACTGGGCAATCGCCGCGGTCGAGTGCGTGCTCGCAGTGCAACAGCACCTGGTCCATGAAATGCTCATGCAGTGATTTGTCGTTTGGGAAAATCTGACTCTCCATGATTTCAATAGCCGAGTGCCCGCGGCAGCCAGGTGACGATCGGCGGAAAAAACAGACAGACGAGCAGCAACGCGTACATCGCTGCGATGAAGGGCCACGCGTGCCTGACGAGCTCGCCCATCTTGATTCCCGTGATGCCGCAGACGACGAATAGCACGACGCCCACCGGCGGTGTCAGCATGCCGATCACCAGGTTCAAGACGAAGAGGAAGCCGAAGTGCAGCGGGTCGATGCCATAGGCAAGGGCGATCGGGTGGAACAGCGGCACCAGCATGATGTACGCGGCGTTGGATTCGAGGAACATGCCGACGACGAACAGCATCACCGCGACCAGGAGGAGGAACAGCAACGGATCCGAGGTCAGGCCGCGGATCATCTGCGACAACTGGGCCGGCAGCAGGTCGACGGTGAGGAGGAAGGTCACCGCCGAAGCGAACGCGATCATCGCGCCCACGATGGCGGAGGTCATCGCCGCCTGCAGCAGAACGTGCGGAAGGTCGGCGATCTTGAGCTTCTTGGTAATGAAAAAGCCGATGATCAGTGCGTAGCACACGCCGATCGCCGCGCCCTCGGTCGCGGTGAACGCGCCGCCGACAATGCCGCCGATGACCACAACCGGCATCATGAACACCGCCAGAGATCGCTTCAATTGGTGGACGATATTGCGTACGCTGACCGGCTCCCCGCTCAGCGGATAGTTGCGATGCCGGGCGATGGCCCAGCACAGAAACATCAGCATGGCGGTGAGAATCAATCCAGGCACGACGCCCGCCATGAACATCCCACCGACTGACACGCTGGACCCGGCCATGAACGCGTACACGATCATGGCGCCCGACGGCGGGATGATCGGGCCGAGGTTCGCCGCCGCGGCGATGACGCCGGTGGAAAATCCGAGGCCGTACAATTTTTTGAGCGACGGCGTGAGCGTCGAAGCAAGCGCACTGGCATCGGCGACGGCCGCACCCGAGACCGCGGCGAGGCCAGCCCCTGAGAGAAGCGTCACCTGCGCGAGCCCGCCGCGCACGCGGCCGATGAAGGCATTGGCGAGATCGACCAGCCGTTCCATGATCCCGGCATTCAGCATCAGCTCGCCGGTCACCATGAAAAGCGGGATGGACATCAGAGGAAACGAGTTCACCGCGTTCATCAGTCGCGGCGGCAGCATGTTGAAGTCGATGCCTGCGTATCCGATGCCGGCAAGCGCGCCCACACCCAGGGCGAACGCTAGCGGCATGCCGAACGCTGCGACGACGAAGAACACCAGCATGACCAGCACGCTCATTCGGCGCTGACTTCGGATTTGCCGCCGCTGCGCCAGAGGAGCTGCACCAGGTGCAGGAAGCTATGGCCGGCGCTAATGATGACCGCGACAAAAAAAGTGCTGGACGTGAGGTCAAGCGTGGGCAGTCGCTCGTCCCACGTTTCGGCCGCGACCCGAATGCCTTCATAGAACACCACGGCCATCAACACCGCGGCGAGCAAGCTCATGAGGCGCGCCAGCCATGTGCGCAGCGCCGAAGGCAGGCGGGCCACGAGCAGTTCAATCCCCACATGGGCGCCTTGGCGTATGCCCAACGGGATCGCGAGAAAAATCGCCCACACGAATGCGAGACGCGCCACCTCGTCGGCCCAGTCGACAGATGAGTTGAACAAATAGCGCAGCACGACCTGCGTAGACACGACGACGATCATGACCGTCATGCACGTAATCACTACGATCCGTGAAATCTGATCGAAGCGCTCGAGGAAAGCGGCGTACCAGCGCGACATCGAAAGTTTTTCCTAACCGTTGCCGCTCCATGCCAATTATTTGGACGCCTTGGCGATCTCCTGGTCCACCAGGCTCACTAGCTCCGCGCCGGCCCGCTTCTTCGCGTCCTCCACGACGCCGACTGTGGCCTTTCTCATGTCAGCGGTAAGCTGCGGCGAAACGGCGTCGAACTGCATCCCGCGCTTTCTCAATTGCTCGAGCGCTTCGGCGTCCTGCTTCTTCGCCAGGTCGCGTTGGAACGCGATCGCCGTCGCCATCGCCTTGCGAATCGCCTGCTGGTTCTCCGGTGACAATGAATTGAACGCCTTGCGATTGGCGAGGATGGAAATGAAGTCGAAGAAATGTCCGGTGTCGGAAATGTATTTTTGCACTTCGAAGTAGCGTGACACCCAAATGATGGAAAACGGGTTCTCCTGGCCGTCCATCACCTTCTGCTCCAACGCCGAATAGAGCTCCTTGATGTCCATGGCCACGGCATTGGCGCCGAGCGCGCGGAACGTGGCGAGATGAGTCTCGTTTGGCTGCAACCGGATCTTGAGTCCCTTGAAGTCATCGAGCGTCTTGATCGGACGCCTTGAGTTGGTCACTTGCCGCGCGCCCAGCTCCATGTAGCCGAGGGAAAGCATGCCCTTGTCGGCGAGTTTCTTGTCCAACACGTCGCCCACCGCGCCGTCGACGACCTTGAACGCAACGTCGCGATTCGGATACTGAAACGGCAAGCTGACTGCCTCGAGTTCGGGAACGGTGCGGGTCAGAAAAGCCATGCCCACCCAGATCATCTCGATTGTGCCGTTGCGCACGGCTTGAACATTTTCGGCTGCACCGCCCAGCTGCTGCGCCGGAAACACATCGACGGTGAACTTGCCGTTGGTAAGCTTGGCGAGTTCCGTCTTGAACACCTCCATCGCCTGGCTCGACGAATGCTCGACGGCGAAATTGCCGGCGAGCCGAATCTTCTGCTGCGCCTGGGCAGCCGAAGCGCCGAACAGCAGCAACGCAGCTAACGCGACGCCTGCCGACTTCAACAGTGATTGCATCGTTTCGTACCTCCTCGAATGCGTCCGGTTTGCGCGGCCGCTGGTTGACGATTCAATAGCGCTTATCCCGTGAGAGCCCACACGGGTTGTCACGACGACGACTCTTTATTCCACCTCGCGGAACAAGCGGCCCCAGCCGTTGACGCGCTTTGGATCCGCGCCGGCAAGCTTGAGCGACTTCCACACCACAGTGGCGATCGTGTCGTAGATCGGGATGTCGAGCTCGCACTCCAGTTCCTCGACCAGCGGCGCGCCGCGCAGGCCCGTGCAAAAGATCGTGATGGCTTGCGGCTTCTCCCGCGCGACTTCGCGCACCATCCGGCCGATTTCTTCGGCACCGACCTCCGAAAACGAGAAGTTGTCCTGCTGGCACAGGTGCCGTTCCGCGACGCATTCGAATCCGGATGCCGCGTAGTTCTTCACGATCGCCGCCTGCACGTCGTCGAGGTAGGGGGTGACCAGACCGAATCGTTGCACTCCGGTGCGCCGGAAGATCTCGTTCAATGCGAGCACGGACGTACACGCCGGGATGCCTGTCGCGTCAACGATCCGCCGGCACAGGCGCTCGTCTGCCTCGAAGCCAAGCCAACCCGCGGAGGTTCCGTTCCATCCGATGGCCTGCACTTTCGCATGCGACAGCAACTCCGCCGCACGCAGAATCTCGCTGTCGTCGAACTGGCCGAGCGCGTGGTCGGACAGCGCGATCTCGGTGACACGGAAACGTCCAAAGTGCGCGCTCGCTTCGGGCAGGCTCGCAAGCATCGCCGTCGTGACCGGCTCGAGCGTGGTGTTGGAGGATGGGGTCAACATTCCCAGCAAAGTGCGTTTCGTCATTTTCTCAGGGGCTCGCTGTCCGCAACCCGCCTCCTTCGTACCGCCGCGGGTCGATCGCGTACAATAATTCGATCATATTGTATCCAATCTGGCAAATACCTTGCTGAACTTCCGTTACAATCAGACTGATTATGTCGAACTCACACCTTTACTCTTGTAATATTAAGGAGATAGTAATACCGAACCATCAAGAAGTCGTATCCAGCATTGTACACAAATATTCGCACTGTTTATGGATCGCCCAGCATCGCTGATCAAACGCTTGCGCACGAGCGCCGCTGAAGTGCACGACGGCAAGCGTCCCCTGGACGCGAAAACGCCGCGCATAACACCTCGCTTGAGCATCGATGGCATTTACCAGCGGGTGCTAAGCGCCATCCTTGAGCATCAATTGCCGCCCGGCACCCAATTGGTCGAAGAGCGGCTGGCGAGCGTCTTCGGCGTCAGCCGGACCAAAATTCGGCAAGCCCTGGCGCGGCTCGCGCATGACAGCATCGTCACGGTCGTTCCCAATCGCGGTGCGTTCGTCAGCAGCCCGACCGTGGAGGAAGCCCGTGAGGTATTCGAGGCGCGCCGCCTGATCGAACCGAGCCTTGTTGAGCGCGTGGCGTGCGCGGCGACCGCGGCGCAGATCGCACGGCTGCGCGAGCACGTTGCGCTCGAGTCGGCGGCGCGAGCCGCGGGAGACAAACGCTCGATCATTCGGCTGTCGGGCGAGTTTCACCAGATCATTGCCGAAGCGGCGGGCAATTCGTTTCTTGCGCGCGCCATGCGCGAGCTCGAAACGCTGACTTGCCTCGTGATCATTCTGTACGACGCGCCGAACGGTCCATCGTGCCCGTACCACGAGCACAGCAACATCACCGACGCCGTCGAGGCGCACGACGCCGATCGCGCGGCAGCCCTCATGCTCGAACACTTAAACCACGTCGAGAGCTCACTCGATCTGCGGCAGGCCGTAGTCGGCGACATTGACCTCGAAGCGGTTTTCTCCTAAGAAGTCGAGCCGAACTTGTGAGTCTAACAATGACCGATCAGCACAACGACGCGATCCAACGGTACTTAAGCGAACAGCGCGCGAACCAATCGCGGTTTCTCGCCGAATTGGTAAAGGTGCCGTCGGACAATCCACCGGGGGACTGCGCGCCGCACGCGCATCGCGCCGCCGCGCTGCTAGAGGACCTCGGCTTTATCGTCGAACGGCATCCAGTGCCCGCCGACGTGGTGCGCGTGCACGGCATGATCAGCGCGACCAATCTGGTAGTGCGCGAGCGCTTCGGTCCGGGCCCCACAATCGCCCTGAACGCGCACGGCGATGTGGTGCCGCCGGGGGCCGGCTGGACCACCGACCCTTACGGCGCGCAGATCAAGGACGGCTACATGTACGGTCGCGGCGCCGCGGTGTCGAAGTCCGACTTCGCGACCTACGCCTACGCGCTGCTGGCGCTCAAGGCCAGCGGTGCCAAGCTCCACGGCGCGGTTGAGCTACACCTTACCTATGACGAGGAGACCGGCGGCTTGATTGGTCCGGCGTGGCTATTGGAGCAAGGGATTTCCCGGCCAGACTATGTGATTTCCGCGGGTTTTGCCTACGGCATCATCACGGCCCACAACGGCTGCCTGCATCTGGAAGTCGAGGTACTCGGCAAGTCGGCGCACGCGGCTCGGCCGGAGACGGGAGTCGACGCGCTCGAGGCGGCCACTGGCGTGCTCAGGGATCTTTATGCGATCGGCAAGACCTACGCCGCGCGGAAGTCGCAGGTCACCGGCATCGACAGCCCAACGCTGATCGCCGGCCTGATCGCGGGCGGCATCAACACCAACGTCGTCCCCGACAAAGTCACGTTCCGCCTCGATCGCCGCATCATCCCTGAGGAGAATCCGGCTGAAGTCGAAGCAACACTCATGCGGCAGATCAACGAGTCGGCCGCCAAGTGGCCCGGCATCACCTCCAGCGTGCGCAGGATTCTGCTGGCGAAGCCGTTTGTGCCGATGCCGGGACAGGAAAAACTGGCCGACGCAATCGCGCGCCATGCTACGCGCATCATGGGCGAGGAAGTCAGGCCGCACGGCGTGCCGCTGTACACCGACGCACGTCATTATTCCGCCGCCGGCATTCCGACGGTGGTGTATGGTGCCGGTCCGCACACACTGCTGGAGGCCAACGGCCATCGCGCCGACGAAAAGCTCAAGCTCGACGATCTCTACCGCGCAACGGAAGTCGTGGCGCAATGCCTCCACGACCTGCTCGGTGCGTTAGTTCCTCCGATCGAGCTCAAAGGCGGTCCGCTCACAATCGGCGAGATCGAAGCCTGGATCGCAGAAGGCCGCGATTAAAAGGCCAACGCGATGGTCGCCGTCGACAGCGACATTCGGGCGTATCTCTTACTGACCGTGGAGCGCACGCTGCAGGCCCGCACGCTATTGGAACGGGACCCGATTAGCGTAGCGATACGTTGGTACTGGTCGATCTCACCAATGTGTTGGCGACGGCAGCGCGCGTCCGCGGGCTCCCCTTGCCGCATGCCGCGGCAGCATTGACGAAAGCGCAAAGCGTCATCCAATTCGGCGCGACTCGTTGCGGCCAGAGGGGTGCGACACTATCCGCCCGGGACGGAAGGCGCCGGACGCCTGGTATCTGGAACCAGTCCGCGTTCGCGCTCTTTCGGACTTGCTTATATCAACCGTTTTTTAGCGGAGGGCAAGATGGCGACATATCGAAAGACTGTGTCGAAGAAAGTCGCGAAGACAATGCATGAGCGCAAGGAGGGCACGCTCAAAAGCGGCGGCTCGGGCAAGAAAGTAACGAGCAAGAAACAGGCGATTGCGATCGGGCTCGCAGAAGCTCGGCGCAAAGGCGCGAAAGTGCCGAAGAAAACATCCGGCAAAAAGTCGGCAACGAAAAAATCCACCAAGAAGACGAGCTAGCGGATCCTCAATGCCGCGCCCCTTGAGGTGTCGAGGCCCCGCTCTTAACTCACTTGCCTTGCCAAAGTCCGAGCATTGCACCCGTCGGGTCGGTGATGATCGAGAACCAGCCCATGTCCTTGACCTCGGTGATGTCCTTCATCACCTTGGCTCCGAGCGATTGCGCTTTCTTGGTGGCCGCCTTGACGTCGTCGACGTTCACGTAGGCCATCCACATCGATGGCGCGCCGGACATTGGATTCTTCATTAAGCCCCCACCGGTACCTTCGCCGACGTTGATAATCGTGTAGGTGGCACCCTCGGGCATCGGCATGTCTTCCATCTTCCAGCTGAAGAGCTTGCCGTAGAAATCCTTGGCCTTGGCGACATCGGTGGTTGCGAGTTCAACGTGTACGAACGGATTTGCCATTTTGATTCTCCTGTGCGGGTCACGAACTTGGTTGGTCAAAAATCGCCATGGGGAAAACCTTTCGGATGCCGCCGGCGCCCGGCTGCGGAGGTTCTCGTCAGGGCTTGAGCTGGCTCCGGATTTCGACCTGCATCATCGCCGACCTTCTCAGAGGACACCAATTCGGAAAATTGTCCGCCTCCGTGTCGGAATTAACCGACACGCGAAGGATTCGTTACGGATAGTGGATGCAAATGCACGCGGGACCGTCGCCGTGCCGAAGCTGTCGAGAAGCAAGGTCTCATAGCGAAAGCGAGGTCGATGGTCGTTTCATACAACGAAGTTCGGGGGCCGCCTTCAGTCGTCCACCCCTTGCCAATAGTCCATTGTCGCCGATATGTGATAGCCGCCCGTGCCCGGCGTCCAGCGGCCGGCGATGAAGTGCTGCTTCATGGTTGGTCTCCGTAGGTTTCTTGTGGTTTGGCGGCGAAGGCTAGCGCGCCGCGCTCGAGGTGCAGCGGGAGCGTCCGCACATCCTTCAGCAAAGCCGCGTTCGATTCGGTGACCATCACCGCGAGCTCGGGTCGCTCCACCTGCAATCGCTGCAGCGCCTGCGCGTAGCGTTGCGCCAGCGCCGGTGCGAGTCCCTGGAACGGCTCGTCGAGCAGCAGCAGCTTTTTCGCCACCATCAGCGCACGCCCGAGTGCTGCCATCTTGCCTTGGCCGCCTGACAGCCCTGCAGCCGAACGGCCGAGCAAGTCGGCCACCTCCGGCACGATCCCGAGCACCTCGTCGAGTCGCCGCGTGACCTCGACCCGCGGAAGACCGCTGACCTCGCAAGGGAAGCGCAAGTTGGACTCGACGGAAAAGCTTGGGAACAGCACGCGGTTCTCGGGGGAATAGCCGATGCCGAGCCGGGCGCGGTCATGCGGGGGATGCGCGCCCAGGCTTTCGCCGTCGAGCGTCACGTCGCCGGTACGCAGCGGCAGTAGCCCCATGATCGCGCGCAACAGCGTCGTCTTGCCGGCGCCGTTGCGGCCTACGACGGCGACTGTCGTGCCGACTGCGATCGTCGCGCTGACGCCGCGCAACACCTGCACGCCCGCGATCTCCGCCGTGACATTGATGAGCTCGAGCATCCCTATGCGCCGATCACACTGCGGTGAACTTCCGGATCCGCGAGCACCTCTTCGGGCGGCCCGTCGGCGGCGATGCGGCCGTCAATCCAAGCGGCGAGACGGGTCGCGTGGCGGCGCACGATTTCGATGTCGTGCTCGACGAAGATCGCGGTGACGTTCTTCTCGTCAAGTGTGCGCATCAGCGTGTTCATCAACGCGTGCTTCTCGTCACTGGAGACGCCGCTGGTCGGCTCGTCCATGATCAGGAGCTTCGGTCGCAGCACCAGCGCCATGGCAACGTCGAGCAGCTTGCGTTGACCTTCGGGCAGTGCGCTCGCCGGCGCCTCGGCGCGCGCCGCAAGTCCGCTTAGCGCCAACGTGCGCTCGACCTCGGCCAAGTCGACCGAGCGCTCGAGCGGCCGCAGGAAGCCGCCGCCCGTGGGATGCGCCGAGGCCGCGATCAACAGGCATTCGTGGACTGTGTGCTCGAGAAATACCTGCGGCAGCTGGAACGAGCGGCCGAGCCCGCGCCGGGTGATGTCGCGCGGCGAGTGGTGCGTCACGTCGTGACCGTCGAACACGACCTTGCCCGCGTCCGGCTTCAAATACCCGGTGACGATGTTGATGAACGTCGTCTTTCCCGCACCATTCTGGCCGACGACCGCGAGCCGCTCGCCCTCTTGCAGCGCAAAGTCGATCCCGTCGGCCGCGACCACGCCACCGAACTTGAGCGAGAGGCCCTCGGTTCGGAGCAGCTCCGGAGCCCTCATTGCGGACCCTCGATGGCCGCCGGCCGGTTCTCGTCCAACGGCGCCGGGCGCGCGGACCTCTTCCTCTTCTCCAGCCAGCGCGACGCGAGCCCGAACAAACCCGATGGCGCCGCGAACACGATGACGATCAGAACCACCCCCAGCGCGAGTTGCCACGCGCCGGTGAGGAACGCCGCTAAGTACAGCTTGGTGAACTCGAACACGAACGCACCGACAAAGGCGCCGACGGCGTGGCCGGCGCCGCCGAGGATGGCGATGAACACGAACTCCCCCGAGCGCACCCAATAACCACTCTCCGGCGTGACCAGCCCCTGCGCCAGCGCCGATAGGCTTCCGCCGAGCCCGCAGAGCGCCGCGGACAGCAAGTAGCCACCGAAGAACACCCGTCGCGCCGAGATGCCGAGGTACTCGAGCCGCGTTTCGTTGGTCTTGATCGCCGCGAGCTGCTGGCCTTGCACCGACCTGAAGTAGCGCATGACCAGCATACCGGCGCCGACGGCGGCCGCGAGCGAAAGTGCCAACAGCACCGACTCAAAATCGTCGCGCTCGAGCACGGCCCCGGCGACCTGCGGCCGGTCGAAGCGCAGTCCGTCGGAGCCATTCGTGATGCCGGTGAACTTGCCGAGCACTGCGAACAGCATCATCGAGAACGCAAGGTTCAGCATGCCGAAGAAGATGCCGCGATAGCGCACGACGAAGAGCCCTATTAACGCGCCGAACGCGGTGCCGGCGACGGCGCCAAGGGGCAGCAGCGAGAGCGTGTCCAATTGCCACAGCCTGTGTCCGAATGCAACCGCGTAACCGGCGAAGCAGAAGAACATCGCGTGCCCGAACGACACCTGCCCGGCGCGAACGAGAACGATGACGCCGAGTACGGCCAACCCGTAGGCGAGCGCCATGATGATCGGCGTCTTGAGCCACGGCAGGACGACCGGCGCGGCGACCGCAACGACGACAAGCGCGACCACGAGCAAGGTGGTGCGCGATGGCAACGTCATCAGATCGACCTCGTTTCGGCACTCGCGAACAGGCCTCGCGGGCGGACGAGCAGGACGACGACCATGATGAAGTACGGCGCGAGCACTTCGAGCTCGGGTGCCAAGTAGACTGCGAACGAGCGCGCGAGCCCGATCATCAGCGCGGCGATCATCGCGCCGCCGATCTGGCCGAGACCCGCGGTAGCCACGACAGCGAACGACAGCACGATCATCTCCGCACCGACACCGGGCAAAAGCGATGTCGTCGGGGATGCGAGCGCCCCCCCCAACGCGCCGAGCGCGGCGCCGATGATGAACGTGAGGAGCGAGACCTTCGCAGCATTGACGCCCATCGCCGTCGCGACTTCGCGATGGTGCGTCACTGCACTGATCTGCCGGCCAAGTGCAGTGCGGCCGAGGAACCAGCGCAGCAGAAACAGTGCTGCGAGCGCGACCAGCGGCAGCACGAACAGCTGATAACGGGTGTAGGTGATGCCGGCGACGCTGGCGGTGCCAAGCTGGTTCACGACCTCGGAGACGAAGTACGGTTGCACGCCCCAGATCAATCGCTGCAGGTCTTCGATGATCATGAACGCGGCGAACGTGACCAGCAGTTGCAGGATCGGATCCTTGTCGAGAATGCGGCGCAACAGGGCGAACTCCATCGCTGCCCCAAGCACGACGCCGACGACGACCGCGGCGGCAAAGAGTGCCGGGAGCGACAGCCACGACGGGAGGTCATACTTGGCGATGGCGATCCCGAACGTTGCCGCGGTGTAGCCGCCGACGGCGTAGAGACTGCCATGGGCGATGTTGAGAATCCGCATCACGCCGAAGATCAGCGTGAGGCCGAGCGCGACGAGGAAGAGCAGCGCCGCATAAGAAATGCCGTCCAGGACGGCCAGCACGAAGAGCTGAGCGTTCATGACGCGGCGAGCGGGCGCAGCGAAAACCGCACCCGCTCGCCTCTAAGTCACTTGAAGTCGTAGGTCTTGATGGTGTCGCTCGTCAAGACCGAGGGCTTGATCGTCTTCACCCAGGTGGGCGACTTCTCGCCCACCGGCGCGGCGGTCAGTTCGGCCGGAATGATCATCATCTTGTCCATCACCGCGAACGGATACTGCGGCACCTTCTTGGTCACCCCGAGGAGCTGCGCTTCGAGCCCCTGTCCATCCTCGCGCATCCGGACCGGCCGTCCAAAACCCTTGATCTCGAGTGTACGGATCGCGTCGGCGACCTGCTCGTTGCTCGGCCATTTGCCGCCGTTGCTCTTGATGGCCGTCTCGTAGCCAGCCTTGAGGCCGTACAACGCCTGCACCATGTGGTAGGTCGGGTAGATCGGGTAGGCGCCGGTCTTGGTGCGGAACTTCTGGATGAACGCCTTGTGCGCCGGATCGTCCTTGGTCTCCGGGTGCAGCCAGTAATGGTCGCCCCGGGCGCCGATGATTACCCCATCGGGCAAGACGGCGCCGAGCCGCTCGAGCGAGCTCTCGGCCAGCGGCAGCACCATCGTCGACCCCTGTGTGAACAATCCCCGCTGCGCGGCCTGGCGTACGAAGGTGTCAAGGTCGCCGCCCCAGGTCGTCGAGAGAATGACGTCGGGCTTCAGCGCCTGCAGCCGGCTGATCTCGGTCGAGTAGTCCGTGGCGCCAAGCTTAGGGAACATTTCGGCGACGATCTGGATGTCCGGTTTCAGCGCCTGCAGCGTGTTGCGAAAGATTTCCCAGGAGTCGCGGCCCCACGCGTAATCTTGGTTGACGACGGCCACGGTCTTGAAGTTCGGCCGCGTCTTCAAGAGGTAGATCACTGTGCCTACCATCTCCTGCGTGGCATTGCCCTGGGTGCGCACGACGTACTTGTAGCGGCGGTCCTCGAGGATCTTCTCGGTCGCGCAGTCCCACATGATGTCGAGCACCTTTAAGTCCTCGGCGACCGGAGCGATCACGTTGCAATTGCCGCTCGAGATCGACGCCAGCATCGTCGTGACGCTTTGCTCTTGCACGAGGCGGCGATACTCCGACAGCAGCTTGTCGCCACCGATGCCTTCGTCGACGAAGGTCGGCACGATCTTCACGCCGCCGATGCCGCCGGCGGCATTGATCTCCTCGATCAGGAGCTCGGCCGCAGCCTTGCCCGGCACGCCGAAGACCGACGCGGCGCCCGACGTGAACGTGGTGATGCCGATCTTGAGCTCCGCGGGCTTCTGCTGTGCATGGACGCCGAACGCGGTGAGAGTGGCCAGCAACAGAGTGGCGAGTCGTTTCATCGTCGTGTCTCCAGTGGTTGGGGTGTCAGTCGAAGAGCGTGGCGTCGCCTATTATGTTACGCGACGAGAGGCGGTCCTGCGATGCGAATGCGTTGCGTGCGCTGAAAATGGGAGGCCGAGCGGTCATTCATGCACAATCGCGGCTCATGAAAATCTTCTACACGGATCTCATGGTGGCCGATTCGGAAAGTTTCTCGCCGAGCGCGCATAAGCCACGTGAGGTCGTCCAATCCTGGCAGGCGCTGGGTATACCGCTGGAAATCGTTGCGCCGGAGCCGGTTACCGTCGAGCAGTTCGCGCTGGCGCACGACCGGCGGTTTGTAGAGGATGTCCTTGCTTGTCGGAGGGCCAACGGCTTTGGCAATCGATCCGCTGCGGTCGCGGCGTCATTGCCGTATACATCGGGATCGATGTTGGCCGCCGCACGCGAAGCGGTCCGCAACGGGCGAGTTGCCGTCGCTCCGTGCTCGGGCTTTCACCATGCGACCTACGATACCGTCCAAGGATTCTGCACGTTCAATGGCCTGATGGTGACAGCCTGTGCATTGCGAGTCGAGGTGGTCGCCAGCCGAGTGGGGATTCTGGATTTCGATCAGCATTGGGGAAATGGTACCGACGATATCCTGCGGCAACTTGGTGCGGATTGGGTCCGGCATTACAGCGCTGGGGCGGAGTGGGATTCTCCGAAGCAGGCAACGCGATTCCTCGATGCCATTCCGCAGCTGGTCGAGTCGATGGCGGACTGCGGCGTAATCCTGTATCAGGCCGGCGCCGATCCGCACGTCGATGACCCGCTTGGCGGGTGGCTCACGCTGAGCAGTTGCGTGAACGAGATCGGCTGGTGTTCGAGAACGGCGCAAGGGTGGGTGTGCCGATCGCGTGGAATCTTGCCGGCGGCTATCAAACCCCTCTGCGCAACGTTCTGGACATTCACGACAACACGATGCGCGAGTGCGCGGCAGTGTTCGGGTGACGAAGGGTAGGCGCGCCCGAATCAAACAACGTTGCACCGGCAACGGCGGCAGGAGGCGAAAGCGAGACGAGTGAGTCGATGCTGCTGACCACCGCGCGCGCTCTTGGCGCGCAGCACGTGTGGTCAGTGCACGCGCTCGCCGGCCCGGCTGGCGGGCACGACCCACAAATAGACAGTGCGCTCGCCATGCTTGCTTTGCACTTTGACGACCTTGTCGGCTTGCCAGTCGCCGAGATCGTGAACGTAGGAGACGATGCGCGTCCCCGGCTTGAGCGCGCGCAGCACCGGCCGCAGCTGCATGTTGACGTTCGGCCACAGGAACAGAGTGACCACGGTCGCTGGAGAAAAATCGGTGCTGAAGAGGTCGTCTTCGATGAACCGCACGCGGTCGGTCATTCCCACACGACGGGCGTTCGCATTTGATTCCGTGATGCGCTGCGGGTCGATATCGATGCCGACGCCGCGCGCACCATACTCCTTCGCCGCCATGATCACGATGCGTCCGTCGCCCGAGCCGAGATCGTAGACCAGGTCATTGGGAGCGACTTGCGCGAGATCGAGCATCGTCTTGACGACGTCCGGTGGCGTCGGTTCGTAAGGAACGTCGGGTGTGCGCGCAGGCGCTCCGACTTGCGCGGGCGCCGTTTGGGCGGCTGGCGGAGGGCTAGCAAGCAGCGTGGCGGTCAGCAGGAACGCCGCGGCGAGGTCTTGAATGCGCATCTCTATCCCCGCTTTTCTCCAGAATCAGAGAAACCCTGCCGGCGACACGTTGAATCGTTTGGCCAGCGCCTTCACTTGGCGTGCGTTGAGTTCGCGCTTGCCGTTCAGGATGGAGGACACGATGCTCTGTCCGCCCAGCTCGTCGGCCAGATCCGATTGCTTGAGATCGTGCTCTTCCATGAGGTAGCGCAGCGCTTCCGCCGGCGTTGCTTCCGGGTTCTGGTGATATTCCACTTCGTAGGCCTCGACGCTCATTTTCGATTGCTCCGCTTCCGATCTTCGCTCCACTGATTGTACTCGGCGTGGGTCATGAAATGCCGGATATACACGCGCTTGTACTGCTAGTGGATGATCGCGATCAGTCGGTAGCTCTTACCCTTGACGTCAAATATCGTGTACGGATCGGCGAAATCGGCAGTCGGTAGCACGGCGCAATCACCCATACCAAAAGCCATGACCCGCCGCGGTGAGCGGTCCCAACAGACTTCGATGGCAAAAGTGACCAAGCAATTGCAAACGATCCATCGCGAGCGTTAGCGGTTACAAACTGGCGAACCGTCTATTTAATGGTGGGCCTGGCTGGAATCGAACCATAGACCAAGGGATTATGAGTCCCAATTTTTGGGTTTGGTTAGACTTCGCCAGATTTCGACCGTCTAGAAAATCATCAAAAAAACATGATGCTTTGACTATCCCAAGGCCAATAAGGCATGGTAAAGTCTAGCCAAACGGGGCCGCCAAGTGGCAAACAGGTGGCAAACGTGTGGCAAACGTGTGGCAAACGGACCGAACCAAGGGATTAGAAAGGGCGCTCATGGCAACGCGGACAATACTTAGCGATGCTGGCATTCGGGCGGCGCTGGCGAAGGCAAAAAAAACCGGCCGCCCGGTTTGGAAATCGGACGGCGCGATCCCAAAGACGCACGGCGGGCTGCAATTGTTCGCGCATCCGAACGGCGCCCCGCGTTGGTATTGGCGCTATACGCGGCCGGACGGCACGAAGGCACGCATCGCGCTCGGAGTATTCACCGCGGAAAAGAAAAAAAACGCGCTCACGCTCACCGAGGCCCGCGCCGAAGTGACACGCAAGGTAGCGCTCTACCAAAACAAGGAAACCCGCGACGTGCGGGCGCACCTGGACCGCGAGGATGCGCGGATCGCGGCGGAAAAGGAAGCGGCCGAACGGGCGCAACGGGCCGCGCTCGCGGCCGAAGCCGCGGCCGGCGAGCACACGTTCGAAAGGCTGTTCGCTACCTATGTCGCGCACCTGCGGAAACAGGGCAAGTCGAGCGCTGGCGCGGCGGAAAACATGTTCAAGCTACATGTGGCCGAGGCGCATCCGGTAACGGTCGCGCTGCCCGCCAATGTCGTTACCGCACGCGATGTTGTCGCCATACTCCGCGCGCTCACCGAAATCGGCAAGGGCCGCACCGCCGGCAAGCTGCGGTCCTACCTGCGGGCCGCGTATGCGCTCGCCGCGCGGGCCGCGCTCGACAGCGACGCGCCGGCCGCGTTTCTGCCGTTCAACGTCGAAGGGAACCCGGTACAGGCAACCGCCGCGCTGGCGCAATACAACCGCGCCCTTGACCGCGCGCTAAGCGATCCTGAGCTGCGCGAGTATTGGGCCGCGCTACAGATGGCAACGGACTCCCCGGCACGCGATGCGGCGCTCCTGCTGCTGTTACTTGGCGGACAACGGCCGGCGCAATTGGCGCGCGCGACGGTTGCCGATGTTGACCTGCACGCGAAAACGCTGCGGCTGCACGATCCCAAGGGCAAGCGAACGCAACCGCGCGTGCATACGCTCCCGCTGTCCGAAATGGCCGTGGAGGTAGTAAAGCGCTGCATGGTGCGGGCCGAGGCGCAGAAAGGCGCATGGCTATTCTCGACACACGGCAAGGCGCCGTTGCGCCCGGAAACACTCACCGAGGCAACGCGCGAGATTGCCGCGGCGCTGGTAGCGAAGCCGAAGGCGCAGCGCATCGTGCGCGAAGCTTTCCAACTGCGCGACATTCGGCGCACCTGCGAAACCGCGCTGGCGCGCATGGGCGTATCCAAGGATGTGCGAGCGCAAATCCAGTCGCGCGGACTTGGCGGCATTCAAGCCCGACACTATGACCGCCACGATTACATGCCGGAGAAAGCCGCGGCGCTCGCCGCATGGGCTAAACACCTGCAAACGGCGCCGGCCGATAACGTCGCGCACATCGGCGAGCGGCGCGCCCGGCGCGGCCGGAGGTAGCCGGCGGCCACGCTCAAACGGAAGCAACGCAGCGAAGCAAGTCAATGCCGCGCCTAGCGGTCGGCTGATCCCCGACGGCGAAAACCGGGAAACCCTTGCCCGGCTGGCGCGGCTTCCGCATCTAGGGTTAGCGCAAGAGGGACGCTATGGCCACACCGGATTACAGCGAATGGCTAATGCACTCGCAATGGACGTTAGCTGAGGCTGCGGCGCTGGCTGCTGGGGTCGAGCCCGTCAGAGACGACAGACCGAATAAGCTAGTCGAAACTGTTTTAGACGCGCCGCAGCGAAAGCGAATAGAAGTCGTGTACCGCGAGCTGAAATCCGCGACCGGCACCGAACGTGCCCGCAAGCGGGAAGGGTTCACCGAAGTTGAAGCATCGCGCACTGGGTTGATCGGTAACACACGCGTTCTGACAAGCGAGTTTCTGGCCTGGGCGGGGCGCCGACGATTTGAATTGCCGGAACCGTTGCGTGTGGCCGCCCCCGCTGCTCCCTCACCGGTCACGGCGACCGAGGCGCACGTTTCGGAACGGCTGGCAACGCTTAATCAGACGGCGCGCAAATTTTGGGGCAACGTAAACCGTGAAGAGCGCGACACCATCCCAACAATCGGGACGTTGTGAAATGGCTAATAGAGCGCGGGTTTTCTGAATCCTTAGCCAACAAAGCGGCGACGATCATCCGCCCGGAATGGGCAGTAACCGGGCGCAAGCCCGAGAAATAGCGAACCCCGCAGCGCCGGCCTTGGCGCGGGTTTCGGAAGGGTGACACCCTTAACGGGAAATCCCTTTCCCTTTTTTCTGCGCAAGTCCCCTCCTTAAATGCCTCCAAATGCCAGCAACGGTTGCTGGCTTTCACTGGAGGTAAAAATGCGGCTTATCAAACTGCCCGAGGTTGTGCGGATGACGGGCGTCCCTAAATCGTCCGTTTACTGGCGCATCTCGCGCCGCGAGTTTCCGCGGCCCATCAAGATTGGCGAACGCGCGAGCGCTTGGAACAGCGACGAACTCGAGGCGTGGATTGCCGCGAAGGTTGCGGCCGCCAAGGTGGCGTAATGAGGCCCCGTAACGTGCGAAACCCCGCTGGCGGGCGGGGTTCGCGGGCACTCCACAGACGGCAATCGTGGGAGCATCCTACCCCTCTGCATCGGTCGGAGCAAAACTGGTTCCTAGACGCGGCGATCTGCGCGCGCGATGGCGACACGGCGAGCGCCCGCGCTGCTGCGCTATGCGGTTGTCTCGCGCTGGAACGGTGGTCGCGATGAACGCAACCGATCAATTCCGTGACGCGATCCGCGCGGCCGGGCTGGCGCCCCCGGGACCAAATCGAGCCGGGCCGGTTCCATCGCTTCCCCGGCGGCGGAAAACGCAACGGCAACATGGCCGGATGGTGCAAGCTGTTCGACGATGAACGCGGCGGCATCTTCGGCGACTTCGCAACCGGCCTGGTCGATAGCTGGCAAGCGGAACGCCCGCATTCCCAGACACCGGCCGAACGCGAAGCTTTCCGGCGGAAGGTTGAAGAAGCAAAGGCGGAGGCCGAGGCAAAGCGCCAAGCGGAACACGCGCAAGCCGCGCGCATCGCATCGGTGCGCTGGCAAGCGGCAACACCGGCCCGCCCCAATCATCCGTACTTGGTCGCCAAAGGCGTAAAGCCGCAGGGCATTCGACAAGAGGGGGACGAGCTGCTTGTCCCGATGCGCGATACAAGCGGCGAACTGAGTTCGCTGCAGGCAATTACGCCCAACGGCGGGAAGCGGTTTCTCTACGGGGGGCAAGTGCATGGTTGTTATTTCGGCATCGGCAAACCGGACGGCGTGCTCTGCATTGCCGAAGGTTTCGCAACCGGCGCGAGCATCCATGAAGCAACTGGTCATGCGGTCGCGGTCGCGTTCAATGCCGGCAATCTCGAGCCGGTCGCGGTCGCGTTGCGCGCCAAGTTGCCTGACGTTCGCATCATCGTTTGCGCCGATGACGATTACCGAACGGCCAACAATCCGGGGATCCAAAAAGCGACGAGCGCAGCGCGCGCAATCGGCGGGCTTGTGGCGGTGCCTGACTTCGGCGACAACCGGCCCGACAGCGCGACCGACTTCAACGACCTGGCACGGCATCGCGGCGCGGACGCGGTAGGACGATGCCTAGCGATGGATCGGGCGTTGAGTTATGAGGCCGGCGGGCGGGCGATGCGGGAAGGAGATTCCGTTGAAGCGTGCCGGCTTGCAAACGCGGCGGCGCGTCTAATGAGCGTATTTCAAGACGGCTTGCTGACCCTGCAAAAACTGCGCACCGGCGGGAATCAGACTGTGACCGTGCAGCATGTGAACGTTGCAGCGGGTGCGCAAGCCGTTATCGGCAACGTGAGGGCGGGGGTCCAAGACGGCGGGGGCGATCATGCGAAATAGCGGGAATCCCATGCAGCTATGGAACGCTCCGCGCTGTGGCGCTCACGCGCGGACCACGGGCAATCCTTGCCGGTCCCCCTGCAATGCCGAATAAACGCTGCCGCATGCATGGAGGCAAGGCAGGGCGGAAGCCCACGCATGGCCGATGCACCAAGCGAGCTATTGCCGAACGGCGACAGGTACGAATGATCCTCCGAACGCTGCAGGCACTGCTAGGCTAAACAAGAGGATGAGCGTTAGTTGTCATGCTCGGTATCTGACCTGACGGGCACCGTTCGATGTGATTGAACTGTCAGCCAAACACCAAAGCGGTCATGCAATCGCGACTCCGCAAACGGCACTATCGACCCGAAGCAGCCATTGGCGCAGCTCAACCGCCCAATACGTTGCTCTTCGCCGCCGGGCCGGACGAAAACAATCGTGAATTAGGTCACGTCGACCCTGCAGCAAAAAACGACTACATTACCCGGTATCATTGTGCCATCGACAATCGTTAGCCCCAACAGGATGGTTCGAATTGCGTTCGATACTAAGAGGAACTCGACCATGCGCGTGAACATTCAACGCATTGCTGCGATCGCCGCCGGTGCTCTGCTGCTGACCGCACCGCCTGCGGGCGTCGCGCAATCACCGGAAAAAAAGGCCCATATCGGCATCCTGGTCGGCGGCAGCCTGGCGCAGCGCGGCCATCTGGAACAGGCGCTCTTGCAGGGCCTGCGCGAGCAGGGCTATGTCGAGGGCAAGAACCTCGTCCTCGAGCGCCGCTACGCCAACGGCCGCGTCGACCGGACGCCGGAGTTTGCGCGCGAGCTGGCGGCGATGAAGCTCGATGCGGTGGTCACCACCTGCACGCCTACGACTCGCGCTGCGCAGCAGGCGGTCGGCTCGATGCCCATTATCATGGCGGCCGTCGCCGACCCCGTCGGACAGAATTTAATCGCGAGCCTCGCTCGTCCGGGCGCCAATCTCACCGGGCTCTCCAGTCAGGCCGAGGACATCATGCCCAAGATGCTGGAGCAGTTCGCCAGCATCCTGCCCAGACCAACTACGGTCGCAGTGCTCGCCGACACGGGAAGCGCCGTGCACCCACGCATGTGGCAAGCGCTCGGCCCGGTCGCGCAAACGCTGAAAATAAAATTGGTGAGGATCGACGTCGGAAGGCCCAGCGACGTGCACCTGCCCGCCGCATTCGAGACGGCGGTGCGCGAAAAGGCGGGCGCGATCTTCGTGCTGCCCGACGAACCGCTGTTTCTCACCAGGCGCGCGGATATCGTGGCACTGGCGGCCAAGCACCGCCTGCCTGCTTTTTACGGCGCGAGAGAATTCGTGGATGACGGCGGCCTGATGAGCTATGGGGAAAACCTACGGACTGCCTACCATAATGCCGCCTCCTATATCAGCAAAGTGGCCCATGGCGCGAAACCCGGCGATATTCCAGTCCAACAGCCAACCAAGTTCGAGTTGGTGGTCAACATGAAAACCGCCAAGGCGCTCGGTATCACCATCCCGCAATCGGTAACGCTTCGCGCCGACGACATAATCGAGTAATCCTGCTTACCGAGCGGGTCCCGACCCCGCTTACGCCTCCGCTCTCGCTGCGCACGTTCGCTACTCGGAACGCGGCTGTTTAACCAATCAGCGAACGTCTGCTGTGGCCGATTGCAGCCGGTCATCGGTGCCCCGTTCGCTCCATCACAGGCGCATTCCGTCCAATTGATTGGACAGTGCCGACCAGACCACTTTAGCGACTCTCTGCAGCTTCGATATCGTTCGGCAACGAGTGACGCCGATAACTCTGCCGGCAGCTTCATGCTTGCCGCTTGCAACGATTGCGCGCCGGTGTTCGCAGCTCCCATGTCGGCGTTCAGGTCGTTGCGTCTGTTGGCGCGCATGCCAGCGTCGCTCCTTATCGCCACTGTGCTGGTTTCGGCTCAAGTGCTCGAGACCGTTTATTCCGAGAACCCACGGACCATCGGCCAGCGCCCCGATCCGAGCTTCGAGGCAGAATAATCACGTAACACTCTTTCCATAAAGTCGGCAAACTATCAGCGTACTAACTCCAGCTGGAGGCGCAATGCCCAAGAAGCCCGACTATGCCGCCGACGTTGTGCCGCGCAAGAATCCGACCCATCTTCGCATCGCGACGTTTAACTGCGAGAACCTGTTTGCCCGGCCGATCGCGATGAACCTCGATGACAACGCCAAGGGCCAGCCCTACATCGACGCCTTTCACGAGCTGAACTCCATATTCGAGAAGCCGACGTACTCCGCGCAGGACAAGGCCCGCATCCTGCAACTGATGATCAAGTACGGCCTGACTGCAACCCGGCCGCAGAACAGGTTTCTCGAGTTTCGGAAAATCCGGGGCCAGCTGCTCAAGAAGCAAGGCAACAACACAACAGTGGTGGCCAATGGCCGAGCCGATTGGGTGGGCTGGATTGAATTGAAGACCCAGCAGATCAATGATCAGGCAATCCTCAACACAGCGCGAGTCATCGCGGCAGTCGACGCCGACGTCCAGGTGTTGGGCGAAATTGAAGATCGGCCGTCGCTGAAGCAATTCCACGACGCGCTCTTGGAGCCCATCCTCACGACGACCGGTCGGAAGAGCTACCCGTACATCCTACTGATCGACGGTAACGACCCACGGGACATTGACGTCGCCATCTTGTCGCGGCATCCGATTATCGACATCACGACCCACATCTTTGACGTGCCGGGTGCGCCGCCCATCTTTGCACGGGACTGCGCCGAATACTTCGTCCAGGTCCCTGGGATCGGCAAGCCATTCATCGTGATGGCAAACCACTTCAATAGCAAAGGCAGCGATCCCAGCGGCCTCAAGCGGCGCCTACCGCAGGCGACCCAGGTCAAGAAGATTGTCGCTGACCGCACCCAGCAGGGCTTCACGCACATTGTCGTCGCGGGTGATTTGAACGATACCCCGGGATCGCAAGGCTTGGCGCCCCTGATGACGGATCCACAGCTCACCGACGCAGTCAAGCAATTCGCGGCCACGATCGACTCGACGGGCAAGCGTTTGGGGACCTACGAAACCGGAAAGCAGCAGATCGACTACGTGCTGATGTCGCCGGCGGTGTCGGCGTCAGCGAAGCATGCAGGGATTGAGCGCCGGGGTCACCACGCGCCCAGGACATGGAAGGCGTTCGATACGGTCCCCAGTTCGCGAACGGCAGCGTCGGACCATCACGCGGTCTGGTTAGAC
>JBBJMT010000017.1:0-64548 GCA_037719965.1 Casimicrobiaceae bacterium
CGGCGAGCCCGCGCTACGCGCGGCCGGAGGCCGACACTCCACAAACACACCGCCCCACCGTACACCCCGGCCGCGCCGCGTGAGCGGCGAGGCCCCGGCTTGCCGGGCGGCGAGCAATCGCGAATCGCTGCTTCTAGGCCGACACGCGACGATTACTTCCTGCAACCCGTCAAAGAGGCCGAGCGGTTTGCGCCGGGAAAGAGGTAGGAGCTGCGTCCGCAGCCAACGCCGCGGCAACGCGTTCATGGTCCAGCCGGTAGTGGCACAGCCTGACGCCGTCCGCCACCGAGCCCAGCAGCAGCACCGGCACCCATTCGCCGAACGCTTCCTCTAGCGCGGGATCGGCATCGACATCGAGCTCGGTTACTACTGCGCCGAAACAGGGAGCGACGACGCCTAGCGCCTCGCGCATCTCATCGCACAGATGACAATAAGCGCGGGTGAGCAGCGTAAGTACCGGTGGCTTATCTTCGCCGGTCACTCGGCGCCGTTGATGATGCGCAAGGTCGAGAAAAACTGCTGCTCGCCGCGCTTCAATTGCAAGGTAACCGAGGCGCCTCTTTCGAACTTTGCGAGAAGCTCGTTGACCTGAGCAGCGGTGCGCGCGTCGGTCGTCTGTCCGCGGTTGACGATCGCCAGAATGACATCGCCGGTCTGCACGTTGCCGCGCACCGTCGATGCCACGTCCTCGATCAGCACGCCGCTTTTCACCTCCATTTCCTTTTTTTGTTCGTCGGTCAAGTCAACCAGCGCGAGGCCCATTCGATTGGGGCGTGCTTTGTCCTTGGGTGCCGGCTGATTGCGCGGCGCGCGCGCAACGACGCTATCCTCCTTCATTTCGGCGATGGTGACCGCGAGGTCGCGCTGCGCGCCCTTGCGCCAAACGGACACGCTCACCCGCGTGCCCGGCCGCACGACCGTGATAATCCGCGGCAAGTCGTTGGAATTCCGGACGTCGCGACCATCCACTTTGACGATGATGTCGCCGACTTCGATTCCGGCTTTCGCTGCCGGGCCGTCTTTCTCCACGCCGTTCACCAATGCGCCTCGCGCAGCGCCCAGGCCGAAGGCTTCAGCGTCTTCGCGCGTCACGGGCTGGATTTGCACGCCGATGCGGCCGCGCGTCACTTTGCCCTTCTCTTTCAACTGGTTTACCGTATTCATCGCGACGTCGATCGGGATCGCGAACGCGAGGCCCATGTAACCGCCGGTGCGCGAATAGATGAGCGAATTGATGCCGACGACTTCGCCGCGCATGTTGAACAGCGGCCCACCCGAGTTGCCCGGATTGATGGCGACGTCGGTCTGAATGAAGGGCACCAGGTTTTCCTGCGGCAAATCGCGTCCCTTGGCGCTGACGATGCCCGCGGTGATCGTGTTTTCCAGACCGAACGGTTTGCCGATCGCCGCGACCCACTCGCCGACGCGCAGTTTCTCGGGGTCGCCGATGGTCACGCGTGGCAGGTCCTTCGCCTCGATCTTGAGCAAAGCGACGTCGGTGCGTTTGTCGAAGCCCAAGACCTTGGCCTTGAACTCGCGCCGGTCGGAGAGTTTGACGGTGACTTCCTCCGCGTCGTCGACGACGTGCGCATTCGTGATGACATAGCCATCGCTTCCCAGTACGAAGCCGGAGCCCACCGACTGCGGATCAGGAATCCGCTCCGGACCGCGCCGCGGAGGCACTTGGCCGAAACGCCGGAAAAATTCGTAGAAAGGGTCGTCTTCCGAGAGTTCCGGCATGGGACGGCCGCGCCGGGTCTTCTGGGTTACATCGATCGAGACCACCGCCGGGCCCATCTTTTCGTACAGCTCGGTGAAGTCGGGGAGCAGACCGGGCCGACCTTGGGACCAAGCGAGACTGGCGGGAAACAAGGCAAGGCCAGCGCAAAACAAGACCGACGCAAGTGCGGACGAGCGCTTCAACATGGTTTTCCTAGGGAGACGGGAGTCGTACCTAAAGCGATGCAAGCACGAACATTTTATCGCATCAACCCATCTGCCATCCGTAGGTCAGGAAACAAATAGAGGGAGAGGAGGAACTAACGCTTGCCCACCGACTGGGCGATCTGGCGCACGGTGGCAGGCGGCGCTTCACCCAAAACGGTCACCAGAAACTCATCGGTCTTCATACTGTAGACGTTCAGGCCGCCTTGTTGCGAAGATCCTGTTTCGACTGGCGTTGCGGACAGCGGTTCGATAAAGACGCTGACGGCGACGAGGCCATCGGAAAATACAAGATGCGCGACCGGATAGCGCTTGTCCCGCAGGGTCCGATAGCCTTCCATGATTTTCATAAACCCAGGCGGCAGCTTGGACGCGGACCAGCCGGTCTCGTGGCGTACCACCTCGGTTGCGGCGACATGCTTGATCTGCCAATCGGGCGGCGCAGCCGTCCACGACGGCTTCACCATCTCCCGGTCGATTTTCGCGTTGAGGTTGAGGTCGGTGAACGCGATTTGTTCGACAACGTCGCCCTTCTCGCTTAAGAGCCGCGCTTTCAGCATTAATCCCGTGGCGGCGTCGGACCAGAACATGTGTCCATAGCGCATTCCGTCCTTGGGTTCAAAGCGGACGACCTCCGCGGCGAGGCCCGCAACTCGCTCGCCCTTCACGCGTTTGAACTCGTAGTACCGCGACAGCGTCTGCTGCTGTTCGAGGGTCAGCGCAGGAAACGCGTTGCGGAACGTGCGCGGATCGATGCGCACGATTTTCGCGTCCGGGAAGTAGCAGCGCACCTCCTCCTTGCTGCGGATCACTTCCCGCGCCGGACCGTCGAGACTCGTGAGCTTTTCGTATTCCTGCCCACCTTCGGCTAGATGGACCAGCCGCGACGTCTCGACGTTGCCGCCGTGATGGTAGACCATCGTCCCCGTGTAGTTGAGGGTGCGTGCCGCCTGGGCCGCGCGCGCGAGCCAGGCGGCCGCATCCTGTGCCAGAGCGACCGGGCCCGCCGCGAGTGTCGCGACGATCACGGCAGTAACACGGAGCCGCCGCGTCGAGCCCGGCGGCCAGGACAATCCGATCATTGCGCAGCGCCGCTCATGGACGGGGCTCGCTCTCCTGCGTGACGACCGCCCGCAGATAGGTGCCGACGCTCTGGATCGCCGGCGCCGGCGAGTATTCGTGATGCGCGAGCAGATAATCGGCTGGCACGTTTGCGGGCGCCTTGACCTGCGCAGCGCGCACCGAGACGGCTTCGCGGACCTTGGCGACCGTCGCCGGTGGCGTGTCGAGCATCGATAGCGCCGTCCACCCGACGACGGTGACCGCGGCCAAGGTCGCGGCTATTCCCCACGCCCACGTTCCCGGCTGGACGATGCCCGAACGGCGCGGCGCTGGCGCGAGTACCGTCGGCTCGAAGGCCAACGCGCGTGCGAAGCGAGCCGAAAATCCGGGAATCACAGCGCGGGTGCCGCGCAGACTATCGCCAATCGCGTGGTAGCACACCCACGTCGCGAGAGCGTCCGGTGCGATGTCCGCTTGCGGCGGCCGACGCGTCGCCTTGAACACCCGCTCGAGCGCAGCATCTTCGAGTTCGCCGTCCATCAGGCGCGAAATGTCTTCGTTCATCACCATCTCCGGTTTTCATCTGTGCCGAGCAACGGGCGCAGCTCGGCGGCAATCGCCTCCCGCGCGCGGAAGATCCGCGAACGCACGGTGCCGATTGGACAGTTCATGGCGCTAGCAATTTCCTCGTAGCTCAAACCTTCGATTTCGCGCAGGGTGATCGCTGTGCGCAAATCTTCCGGCAACGCGTCCATCGCGCGGTTGACCGTCTCCCCAATCTGCTTTCCCAAGAGCTCGGTCTCGGGTGTCGCATTGTCGCGTAACTGTTCGGCGTCCTCGAAGTTCTCGGCGTCCTCGTTGTCGAACCCGGTCGAAGTGGGGGCCCGTCGGCCAAGCGCGACCAGATAATTCTTGGCCGTGTTGATGGCGATGCGATAAAGCCAGGTGTAAAACGCACTGTCGCCCCGAAATGTCGGTAATGCCCGATACGCCTTGATGAATGCTTCCTGCGCCACGTCCTCGACCTCCGCCGGATCGCGCACGAATCGCGACAGGAGCCGCGCCAGCTTGCGCTGGTATTTCAGGACCAGCAACTCGAACGCGTGCTTGTCGCCTCGTTGCGCACGCTCTACGAGCTGCTGATCGACTTCGCGATCGCCCATCCGTGGGTGTTCCCTGATTCAATAATTATTATGCCCACCGACAGCAGGTGCGTGGCCGGCATATTTTTTGACGACCGGGCCATCACCCTGGTAACGGACGGACTCGCGGCGCACGCTTGCCATAAGAGACTACCGCCCCCGGCTAAAGTTCACTTGCGTACCTCGTTATTTGCAACGTTGATCGCCCCGTCATGCCTGTCGAGCGATACGACGCCGCGCCCCTTCCCCGTGACGATTCCACGATGGTTTCTGAAAGTCGGGGAGGACCACTTGGCAAGTCCGGACGCCCCCGCGCCATCCAGCAAGTCCAATTGGACGAGCACTGCCACCGTCGCCGGATGCAATCCGCGCGCGCTGCCATCGGCAACCTTGACCGCAATACCCCAGCCGCGGCTTTTGATCGCCACCGCTTGGACGCCCTCGGCGCCGATTTTCGCGACCCAATCGCCTCGCCCTGCCCGCGCCAACGCGAGATCGCTGCGCGCGTCTCCGGAGACCATTTCCGGATGCGCAGTCATGGCATCCGCGAGTATTTTTGGCGCACGTCCAAAGTCGGCGTCTGGCTCAGGGCTCACGAGCTTTGCGTAGGCGAGCGCAAGATGCGCAAGGGGCATCGCATAATTCGGCGCCGAACACCCATCCACGCCGGAGATCAAGTCCTCCTCGGGGAGCACCGTAAAACGGGCGACTGCGCGGCGTATCGCCTGCTGCAGCGGGTGATCGAAGACCAGATAGTCGCCGGTCGCATGACCCCAATGGACGCAGCATGCCAGCATGCCGCCGTGCTTGCCCGAGCAGTTGTGCGCCAGTGGCGAATACGGCGGCGGCGGCGGCGGCACTCCGCGCGCCTCGAACGTGAGCGGCGGATGCGCGCCGCATTGCAGATCTGCGGGGGCTTTCCCGGCCTTGGCCAAGATCGCCGCGGCGGCCTCGACATGGTGCTGCTCGCCGGAATGGCTCGCGCAGAGCAGTGCCAACTCCGGCTGCGTAAAACCGAAACGCGCGTGTCCATCTGCCGCCACGAACGGCAGCGCCTGCAACGGTTTGAGCGCGCTGCGCGTGAACGTCAAGGTGAAGGGATCGCCCGCGGCGTAGAGCAGCGTTCCCTCCCGATCGACCACGGCCACCGACCCGAAATGCGTGCTCTCGATCGCATCGCCGCGGGTAACGACGGTAAGCGGGGCCTGCGGCAAAGCTGCCGTGGGGACGGAGAACATTTCTAAAGGGAGACAGCAAAGAAATCGCGATTGTAGGCGAATCCCAACGAGCTAATGTCTGATCCGCACACGCCTTGCGGGACCTAAAGGGCTTCCCCTACAATCGCCGTCGCTCCCATGGCCGCCGGTCGCAACATTGCGCCTTCGCTCACCCGTTGTAACATGTGTTGCAGCGAACAGCGAGCGCCCGTGCCCAAAACTTCCAGCAAAGCCGCCGCATCGTTCGAACAAACCGCGGATCTGATCCGGCGAAAGTTTCCTGCGATGAGCCCGCAGTTTCAGGCGGCGTCGCACTTTTTGCTCAATCATTCCGACGAAGTGGCGGTATCGTCGATGCGAGCCTTCGCTGCGCGGGCCGGCGTGCAGCCGCCGACGCTCGTGCGTCTGGCGCAATCGCTCGGATTCGGCGGATGGCCTGAGCTGCGGCAGCCCTTCATTGCGCGACTGCGCTTCGGAGTGGGACCTTATGCAACGCGCGCGAAGAGCCTTGTCCAGCGTGGCCAGACGCACGAGATGATGTCGGAACTCTTCCAGGCGCAACGGGCGAATCTCGATCACACCGAGGCGCAGAATCGCGATGCGCTTCCGCGCGCTGCGAGGCTCTTGGAGGACGCGCGCATCGTCTTTGTTGCGGGTTTCCGCGCGTGCTATCCGATCGCGCTCGCTTTTTTATACGTGTACCGATTATTTCGCACGTCAGTCGTGTTGCTCAACGGCGATGGCGGTACTTTGGAAATGCAGTTGCGCGGGATCGCGGAAGGAGACACGACCATCGTCGTCAGCTTCGCGCCGTATTCGCGCGAAGCCCGCATCGTCGCGCGGGCGGCGCGCGCTGCGGGTAGCCGGGTCATCGCCATGACCGACAGCGCGGTAGCACCCATCGCGCTGCTTGCGGACGAAACGATCCTGTTTTCGGTGACAAGCCCCTCATTCTTGCCGTCCATCGTCGGCGGGATTGCCGCAGCCGAAAGCTTGCTTGAGATCCTGGTTGCGCACGGCGGAAAGGATGCGGTGCGGCGGATCGCGGCGGCGGAGAAGCAACTCTTTGATGCCGGTGCATACGAGCAATCGGCGCGCGTTCCGGCCAGAAAGCGTCTCGGCAAGAACCCGCGCCCGCGGTCGGGCCCGAAAGCGAGCGTCAGCCGTGCGACTCGCCAAACTTAACCGATTCGGCCGGGGGAAAGCACCGGTGCCCGCATACGCTGCAGAAACCAGATAAAGGCCGCCAGCAGCGCGGCGGGAATGAACACCCAATACGCGCTGGGACGGTTGGGGTTAGGCAGCTTGATCTCGGAGATAACGTAGCCCTGCTCAATCCCGAGTTTGCGCGCCCGGCTGCCAAACTTGACGTTGGCAATCTGGAGCTCGTCACCGAGTTGCGCCACCGTGACGCCGGCATTGCGAATGCGTTCGCGTCCGTTCGTCCCTTCACCCATCGGTAACGCGACGGTTTTGGTCAGTGCCTCGCCTTCGATCGATTCGCCTTTAATGCCAAGAACCAGCCATTCGTCTTTTTCCAGTGTGTCGGCGGCCTTGTAGATATCCTGCGCCGGGGCGGTCATGTATTTCGGATAGAACTGATTGACGACCCAGTCCGGCCGAAAGAACAGGAATGTTGCGATCAGCAGCAGTCCGATTTCAAGCCAATTACACCGAGCGCGAAAGTAGCCCATCGTCGCCGCTGCAAACAAAAGTGAGGCGACCGTCCCGGTGACGCTCACCACGACAACTTCCCACCATGACCCGACGCCGATAAACAGCAGTTGCGGGTTGAAGATGAACACGAATGGCAGCACCGCGGTGCGGAACGAATACCAGGTCGCCTGCAACCCCGTTGCGTTCGGGTCGGCGCCCGAAATCGCGGCCGCGGCGTACGACGCCAATCCTACCGGCGGCGTGACATCGGCCATGATGCCGAAATAAAACACGAACAAGTGCACGGCGATCAGCGGGATTACGAGTTCGCTGCGCGCGCCGAGCTCGACGATCACGGGAGCCATCAGGGTCGCCACCAGAATGTAGTTAGCCGTCGTCGGCACACCGGCGCCGAGCAGCAGGCAAATGACCGCCGTCAGCAGCAGCATGATGAGCACATTTCCCGCGGACACGAGCTCGACGAAATCGGTCATCATTAGACCCATGCCGGTCAAGGTGATAGCGCCGACGATGAGGCCGGCGCTGGCACACGCGACGGCGATCCCGATCATGCTGCGTGCGCCCACCACCAGTGCGTGCCATACATCGGCAAGACCTTTGCGCAATCCCGCGGACGCGGCGCCGGTGCGGCGAAACAGCCCCAGCAGCGTCGGCTGCACGACCACCATCGCCATCGCCGTAGCCGTCGCCCAGAACGCCGAAGTCGCGGGGGACAGCTCCTCGACCATCAAACACCACAGCAGGACCACGATCGGAATGAAGAAATGCAGGCCCGCGCGCACCGTCGGCCACGGTTCGGGCAGATGCACGACGGGCGCGTTGACGTCGTCCTGCGGCAGATCGGGGTAGCGTGCCGAGTAGCCCAGCAGCGCAACATAGGCGACGAGCGTCAGAGCGGCGAGCCCCCAACTGGCGGAATCGCCGAACATCCAGCGCACGGCGGTGATCACGTAGTAAATCGCGGCGAGCGCAACGAGCGTTCCGCTCACGCCCAGCGCCCACCCGAGTGCGCGGCGCGATAGCGTGTGCTGATATCCGCGCGGAATCGCCTTCAAATCGTACTTCAGCGCTTCCAGATGCACCATGTAGAAGAGCGCGATATAGGAAATGACCGCTGGCAGCGCGGCGTGTTTGATGATTTCCGAATACGGGATGCCGACGTACTCGACCATGAGAAACGCCGCCGCTCCCATGACCGGCGGCATGATCTGACCGTTGATCGACGACGCCGCTTCGATCGCGCCCGCCTTGACGGCCGAATAACCAGTGCGCTTCATCATCGGAATCGTAAAAATTCCCCCGGAAACGACGTTCGAAACCGAAGAACCCGACACCATGCCGTTCAATGCGGACGATACGACCGCAACCTTGGCCGGCCCGCCACGCAGATGGCCGAGCAGCGCAAAGGAGATCTGCATCATGTAGTTGCCGGCCCCGGCGATGTCGAGCAAGGTTCCGAACAGCACGAACAGAAAAATGAACTGCACTGACACACCGAGAGCGACACCGTAGACGCCTTCCGTTGTCAGCCACATGTGCGAGACGAAGCGCTGCAGCGAGGCGCCCTTGTGCTGGATCACTTCAGGCATCAACGGTCCGGCAAAGACATAGAGGAGAAACAGCCCGGCCGTGACCAGCATCCCCATGCCCATCGCGCGGCGAGTTGCTTCGAGCATGATCACAACACCGGTGAGACCAACGACGAGGTCGAACGTCGTCGGCGTCCCCGGGCGCGTGGCGAGCTCGTTATAGAACAGGTACAGGTAGGCAGCGCAGAACGCGCCGATGGCGGCAAGCAGCCAGTCGGCCACCGGCACGGTCTTGCGCGATGAGGATTTGAATGCAGGGAACGCCGCGAACGCGAGGAACACGGCAAACGCAAGATGGATCGCGCGCGCTTCCGTGTCGTTGAATATAGCGAAGCCGACAACGAACGGCAACGGCGATGCGTACCACACCTGAAACAGCGACCAGGCCGCGGCGACGAACGCTAAAAAACCGCCGACCACACCCGCCGGTTCGCGTCCGCCAAAATCAGCCTCCGCGACGATTTGCTGCAAGTCGGCGGCGGGGATTTGCGCGGTCGGCGCGATGTCCATCTACGCTCCTGGCAATGGAATCACCGGCTTCGCGCGTAACACGAGACCGCCGGTGCCCTCCCTCGGTGTTACTTGAGCCAGCCCTTTTCTTTGTAGTACCGGGCCGCACCTTCATGCAACGGCGCCGACAAGCCGTCCTGCACCATCGCCTCCGGCTTCAAATTGGCAAGCGCCGGATGCAGCTTCTTGAACTCGTCGAAGTTGTCGAATACTGCCTTGACGACGGCGTACACCGTATCGCTGGGCACCTTAGAAGAGGCAACCATCGTCGCTAGCACACCGAAGGTCTTGGCTTCTTGTGGGTTGTTCGGATAAAGGCCTGCCGGGATCGTCGCGTACGCGTAATACGGCTTCTCCTTGACCAGCTTGTCCACCGCGGGACCGGTTAGCGATACGAGCTTTGCTCCGCAGCTCGTGGTCGGGTCCTGGATATTCGCCGAGGGGTGTCCGACGCCATAGAAAAAGCCGTCGATTTTGCCGTCGCACAACGCCTGGCCGTGCTCGTCTGCCTTGAGTTCCGAGGCAAGACCAAAATCGCCGAGTTTCCAATTCATCGCCGCCAGTAATTCCTCCATCGATGAGCGCGTCCCGGAGCCGGGGTTGCCGACGTTGAAGCGCTTGCCCTTGAAGTCCTCGAACTTGGTGACGTTGGCCTCCTTGCGCGCCAGGACGGTGAACGGTTCCGGGTGCAGCGAGAACACCGCGCGCATATCGCCATGCGCGCCATCCTTGAACTGGCTCAAGCCCTTGACCGCGTTGTAATGAACGTCGGATTGCGCAACCCCCATGTCGAGCTCGCCGGCCTTGATCGTATTGATGTTGAAGACTGAGCCGCCGGTGGATTCGACCGAACAGCGGATGCCGTGCGCTTTGCGATCCTTGTTGACTAGACGGCAGATCGCGCCGCCCGCGGCGTAGTAGACGCCGGTGACGCCGCCGGTGCCGATCGTGATGAATTTCTGCTGCTGCGCCGCCGCCGGCGCAGGCCCGACCAGGACTACCGCCGCCGCAATGGCAGCCGTTCGAAACAACAACGTCGCGAATTTCATGGTTCCTCCAAGCTTATGATGAATGACGAGCAAAGAGCCGCGCTTGCGCGCGGCAACATTTGTATCTTATTATGACCCGGGTTGCAACATTCGTTTCCGCACTGGGACCACACTGAGTTCACCCGCTCACGCGCTCGGCCGGCAACTTGGGAAGGATAGCGCATATGTCGAAAACGCACTCGAAAGACACCTGCTATCAAACCCCGCTTCCGGGATGAAACCGCCAAACTAAACACGTCCCTTCCGCCATAGGGGGTAGAAGCCGATAAGCCCCAGTACCGGCCCTGGCAGCAGCACCCATGCAACTTCCAGCCCCCAGCGATCGAAGAGGGTCGTTGCAACTGCTATGGAAATGACCGTGATGGCAAAACCGATTGAGTTCTGAATTGCCAAAGCGCTCCCTACAAGATGAGGCGGGCACGCTTTAGCCGATATGGCCGAGAACTGCGGCGAGTCCGCGACGACAGCCGCGCCCCATACGAGCAGCAGGGCCAACAAAGCGATCGGAGGCAGCACGCTCCAGCCCAAAGCGAAAATCAGGCAGCACAGTCCTGAAAGTGCAAGCGCGGCAGCGGCAACACGTGCACTACCCACGCTGCGGCTGAATGCACCGCCCAATATGCAACCGATGGCACCGACTCCAATGATCCCGAAGGCGAGCCCGGGAACGCCACCCAGGTGAATCTGCTGATCCAGCGAGGCACGAACGACCAGCATCGGAACGAGGGTCCAGAATGCGTACAACTCCCACATATGCCCGAAGTAGCCAAGCGCCGCCGCGCGAAACTCTGCGGACTTGAACGCGACAAGAACATCGCCGATGCGCTTGCCGTACCCTCTTCGGTGCTCTTTGAGATAAGGACCATCTCCTAAGAAAAGGACGAGGACCGCAGCCACAAGAGCTAAGCCCGAGGAGGTTACGATGACGTCTCGCCAACCCCATGCCGCCCCGATAAGACGCATGCCGTGCGGAAGCGCCGTGCCCAGTGTGAGCATACCGACCAGTAAGCCCAAGGCAGCGCCAGCGCGTTCGGGCGTCCAGCTGACGATCAGCTTCATCCCAAGCGGGTAGATCCCCGCCAGGCACACACCCACCAAGAATCGAAACACCACAGCGCTCGTGATGTCAGTGGACAACCAAGCAAAGCACGCGTTGAACAGTGCGCCGAGCAACGCACAGCAAACGAAGATGCGGCTAGCAGCGTACCGATCGGCTAGCCCGCTTAACGCAAAGGCCAATGTTCCGAGAATGAACCCCAGCTGGACCGAGTTGGTCAGAAGCCCGATGTCCGAGGTGGTTGCACCCCAAGCCCGCATCAAATCGTCGGCCGCGCTGTTCGCGCTGAACCACAGCGACGTACCGAATAGCTGCGCCAGCGCGATGGTTGCGACCGGGTTGGCGCGTGACAAAGCGGCGATCAACTCTTCTTGAGCGGGGCCGTGTAAGTCGTTGCCACACCGCTCAGGCAGACATCGCCTTTCTGATTGCGTACGGATACCGCAATCGTGCAGATGGGTTTGTCCGGGCGCACGTTGGTAAGCTCGACGCGGCCGGTAATTGTGTCTCCGACATACACCGCCTTGACGAACTTCAGCTCCATGCTAAGAAACACGGTTCCCGGGCCGGGCAGGTCCTCTGCGACGATGGCATTAAGCATTCCGGATGTCACGCCTCCCTGCACGATCAGACCGCCAAACAGAGATTCGCGTGCTGCGTTCTCGTCGTAGTGAAGAGGATTGCGGTCCCCGGTAATCTCCGTATACAGCTCGATGTCGCGCACGCGCACCGTCTTGGATCTCTCCGCGCTGACTCCGACAGTCGGTATGCCGCGAATCGTGCCGCTCCATCCTTTTGTCATTTCGCCCATTTCGATTCCTTTCGATTCAGTGGAAGCTGGTGTTTTCAATCAGCACCGCCAGACCTTGGCCGCCTCCGCCGCACAGGCAAGCGATTCCGCGCCGAGCGCCGCGCCGACGGAGCTCCAACGCGAGGGTCAGAAGCAGACGAAATCCGGTCGCACCGAGCGGGTGCCCCAATGCGATCGCGCCGCCATTGACGTTGACGACGTCTGCGCTCACGCCCAGCGCCCGGGTGGAGGCGATCGCCACGCCGGCGAAAGCCTCGTTGATTTCGTACAGGTCGATGTCCGACGGTTTGAGTCCTTGTCGCTCAAGAATCAGTTGTGTCGCCGCCGCGGGCTTCAGATGCAGCGTCGGGTCCGGTCCCGCGACCCAGCCCCAGTCGACGATTCGGGCCAAAGGAGGGCGCTCGACCTGGCCCAACATTGCGCCGCTGATGATGAGGCCCGCACTGGCGCCATCGGCCAGCTGCGAGGCATTGCCCGCGGTGATAGTCCCCTCCGCATCGAACGCTGGCGGCAGCTTGCCGAGAGCGGCGAGATTGGCACCGGAGCGGATGCATTGGTCAGCGGACACCCAATGGTCGTCGCACTCGACCGCTGCGATTTCGTCGTGTTGCAGCACCGCTGCGGCGGTGGCGGCGCGGTCTTGCGACATGCAGGCCCACTCGTCCTGCTCCACCCTCGAAATTTCCAACTCGCGGTTATAGCGATCGGACAATGCGCCCATCGATACGCCGGCGAGCGCACAACTGAGACCGTCGCTGTGCAAGGCGCTACGCGGCTCGTCGAACGCTGCTTCGAATTCGCTCGCGAGGAGGCGCGGCGCCCGTGTCATGGAGTCGAAACCGCCCACCAAGTAGTGACTTCCTTCTCCAGACCGTATACGCCGTGTGGCGTCGCATACCGCTTCGAGGCTGGCCAGGCAGACGCTGTTCAAAGTGAGCGCGGGGGTCGTCGATTCGACGCCGGCACGCAAGGCGGCGATTCGTGCCGGGTTCTGACCGAGACCGGCTTGCACGACGACGCCCAGCAGCGCGGCGCTTGGCTTGGCTGCCAATGGTTGGCGCCGAATCAACGCTTCGATGGCGTGTTGTCCGAGATCGAGCGAGGACAACGCGCCGAGCGCACCCCGGTACTTGCCGAAGGGCGTGCGCACGCCGTCCAGCAGGAAAGAGTCATTGGGTTGAATGGACACTATCGGCCTCCTTACTAGGTTGCTGAAGCGGTGCAAACATTGGAAGCGCAAACTTCCCAACGAGCACGAAGCGCACGCCCACGCGCATGCTGACGCGGACCGAGTCGAGCGCGACATCCACGAGCGTGCTCAGCATCGTCGGGCCTTCAGCCAGTTCGATCAGCGCAATGACGTATGGCACCGCGGCAGTCCAGGCGGGATGCCCCGGTCGATGGATCGC
This sequence comes from Casimicrobiaceae bacterium, assembly GCA_037719965.1. Lineage (GTDB taxonomy): Bacteria > Pseudomonadota > Gammaproteobacteria > Burkholderiales > Casimicrobiaceae > VBCG01. Next base: position 13,468 of record JBBJMT010000017.1, read on the forward strand.
GGAAAAGCTCTTCACCGTGCCGCGGCCGCTAGCCTGATGCCAAGACAGCCGAGGGTTCCAGCAATGCGGGCAATGACTGCGGGGATAGAAGACCCAATTGCCGCAGGCGTCGCAGCGTTGCAACGTGAACAGGCCCTCCCTGGCTGCGTCCCAGAACGGGCGACTTACATTGGTCGGAATCGGCCCTGGTACGGCAAGCGATTCGAATTCAGTCATGAGTCGGCTCCCAACACCAAGGCGGTGGCTTCACTGATTGTGGCGCCGTTGCCGGTAACCAGCGCGAGTTGCGCGTTCCTGATCTGTCGAACACCTGCTTCGTGGCGCAACTGCCGCACCGTCTCCACGACGTGAGTCATTCCACCCGCCAAGTCGGGTTGGCCGAAGCCGAGCTGACCCCCGTGGGTATTGAGCGGGAAGTCGCCGTCGTAGCCCAGACCGTGATCTTCGACCCAGCGGCCGAAACCACCGGCCGGGCACAGGCCAGCGTCTTCGATGGTCAGTGCGACCATCACCGTGTAGCAGTCATAGAGCGCCAGCAGGCTCATCGCGCCGGCGTTGGCGCCGGCACGGGCAAGCGCTTGCTGCATCGCCGGCTTCAGCGGGCCCGAGGTCAATGATGGTGCTTGGCTGATCGCCCGGTGGGTCACCTTCTCGCCCGCACCCAGCAGATGCACCGGCGGGTGCTTGAGGCCGCGCGCCCGTTCCGGGCTGACCACCACCACGGCCTCGCCCCCCGCTACTGGCATGACGATTTCGTACAAGTGCAGTGGACTTGCGATGATGGGCGACGCCAAGATGTCCTGGACCGACGCGGGATGCCCATGAAAGATCGCCAGAGGATTGAACTGCGCGTTGTGTCTTGCCGCTGCCGCAATGCGGGCAAACTGCTCGGGCGTGGACCCGTACTCCGCCATATGCCGCTGCATCGGCAGAGCGTACGAGATATTCGCTCCGGACGCGCCGAACGGTACATCGAATTCCCGAATCGGGTTGCGGTTGGGAGATCGCGACACCTCGTCTTCGCGGGTGTTGGCCAGGACGCAGACCACTGCGTCGCACATCCCCGCGGAAATGGCCGCTGCCGCGCGCCACACCATGCCGGCACCCGAGGCGCCACCGAGGTCGACGACGTTGGCCATGCGTGGCTGAATGCCAAGGTATTCCGCGACGGTTGCCGGCACATGTTGCGGCGTTTCGCCGACCTGCGGCCCCACCAGCAGGCCGTCAATGGCATCCTTCTCCAGGCCGGCGTCCTCGACGGCCAGCCGAATCGTCTCGGCGATGAGGCCAAGCGTCGTTGCGCCCTGGGTGCGGCGAACCGGTTTTAGTTCGCCGATGCCCGCAATGGCGCCCAATGAACGGCCGGCCACTGTCAGCTCCCTTGCATGAGCGCGGCGTACTCGCCAAGACACTCTGGGTTGATGATCGATCCAAGATTCTTCACGGGTTTACCCATGGCCATTGACTTGGCCGCCCCTTCAACTCTCTTTCCGTTGAGCGTGTACGGCACGGCGCCGACTTGGAAAATGCGTTGCGGTACGTGACGAGGTGAAGCTTTCTGCCGAATCTCCGTGCGGATACGCTTGATCAGCGGCTCGTTCATCGGCATCCCGTCCTTCATCACCACGCACAGCACGATGTCCTCGTCTCCATCCACTGGATACCCGAAGACAATGGAGTCCCGGATTTCCGGTTGCGCCTCGATGACTCGATAGATCTCGGCAGTGCCGATCCGTACGCCACCCGGCTTGAGTGTGGTGTCGCTGCGACCATAGATGATGACCGTGTTGTGAATGGTTTGTTCGGCGAGATCTCCGTGAGTCCAGATTCCAGGACGCGCTTCGAAATACGCAGCGTGATAACGCGCGTCTCCGTTATCGCCCCAGAAGGTGAGCGGCGCACTGGGGAACGGCTCAGTGCAGACGAGATCGCCCTTGCGACCAATGATCGATGCGCCGCGGTCATCGAGTACATCGACTGCCATGCCGAGTCCCTTGCAGGTAATCTCTCCGCGCCGAACCGGATGCAGCGGCGATCCAAGCACGAAGCACCCTATGATTTCCGTACCGCCGGATATGGATGCGAAAATCATGTCGCGCTTGATCGCGCTGTAGAGCCAGTCATATTGCTCCGGCGATACGGGGGCCCCGGCGGAAAGCACGCTACGCAGTGCGCTCAAGTCGTGTTGACGTCCTGGGTCATACCCCACTTCTATCAGCGCAGCAAGGTAGCGGGGACTGGTCCCGAAGTGGGTCACACCTGCTTCTTCGGCCATGCGCCATAGGATGCCGACGTCATTCTTCTCCGTCCGCTTTATGATGGCTGCACCCTCGTAAAGCACGACGGCGGCGTGGCTCGCGAGCCCGGAGATGACCCAGTGGTACATCATCCAGGCCGTGTTGGTGTACCAACTCATCACATCGCCAGGCCGCACGTCGCAATGCAGGACGTGTTCCTTGCGATGCTGCAGAAGCGTCCCGCCAGTGGTATGTACGATGCCCTTGGGCGGGCCGGTCGTTCCCGACGTGAACATGACGTAGAGCGGGTGGCTGAAGGGCACCCTCTGGAACGTCAGCGGCGCGGGGGGCGCTTGGCACAGCTCGTCCCAACCTAGGCAATGCGTTCGCGGGATCTCGGGCAAGGCGAGACGCTCCCCCATGACAACCAAGTGCTGCAAGTCTTTCATGCCAGCCAGGACGGCGGCGACGTTCTCATCGATGTCGTACTGTCTACCGTTGTAGACATAGGCACGTACGGCAAATAGAACCTTGGGGAGTACCTGCCCGATCCGGTCGATGATCCCAGGCGCTCCGAAGTCCGGCGAGCAGGAGGCCCATACGGCGCCTATAGACGCTGAGGCAAGCAGAGCGACCAACGCGTCCAGATTGTTGGGGAGGATGGCGCCGATCGTGTCGCCTGGCTGGATGCCGAGCCGTTGCAGCCCCTGCTGCGCTTGAGAGACGCGGCGCCGTAGCTGCCCCATCGAGACGTCGTTGCGGCGCCCGCTCTCGTCCATCTCGATAATGGCGAGCCTGGCGTCGGGGCCGCACAGCAGGTTCTCGGCGAAGTTGATCGCCGCCTGCGGATACCACCGGGCACCAAACATCTCGCCGTCGCTCTTGCGCTCAAGGACCGTCTCTCCGCGCTCGCCGATCACGCCTGAGAAGTCCCATAACGCGTTCCAGAATCCCTCCAGGTCGCTTATCGACCAACGGTGCAGCTCTTCGTATTGCGACGGCTCGAAGCCGCAGGAACGGGCGAATTTCGCAAGGCTGGAGTCGGATAAGTCACGCGGTGATGGTTGCCACAGCGGCGGAGTCAGGGCCTTCATGCTCTTCTCATGCTATCCAATGCCGCACTGCCTGTCCCGTCGTCAACCGCAACGCCGAGATGACGATCGAAGGTTGCGCGGTTGGCAACGAGTGCATGCGTCGGTTCTTCGTGCACGATTTTTCCCACGCTCATCAGGTAGACGCGGTCCGAGGCGAGTTCGACGGGCTTGAGGCTCTGCTCGATCAGCAGAACCGACACGCCCTCCGCGACAAGGCCACGAACGGCATGCGCGACGCGCTCCACGATCGTAGGCGCGAGGCCCTCCGTCGGCTCGTCCAGAAGCAGGCACTGGGGGTTGGTCATCAAGGCGCGGCCGATGGCGAGCATCGAGCGCTCACCGCCAGAGATCTGGTCGGCAAAAGCAGCGCGGCGTTGCCCGAGCGAAGGAAACAGTTCGAAGACCCGCGCCACCGTCCACGGCGCGCGTTCGGTGTGCATGCGAGCCGCAAGGGTGAGGTGCTCGGTGACGGTGAGCGAGGGGAAAAGCCGTCGCCCCTGCGGCACATAGCCGATGCCGAGCCGGCTTATTTGGTGCGGGGCACGGCCCAAGATCTGCCGGCCTTCAAGACTGACACTGCCGGTGGCCCTTGGCGGCATCAGTCCCATGATCGCGCGCACGAGCGTCGTCTTGCCCGCGCCGTTGCGGCCCATCACTGCAACGCATTCAGGCCCTAGACAGAGCGAGACGTCCTGCACCACATGGGCCTGACCGTAGAACGCGTTGAGCGCGTTCGTCGACAGCAACGCCTCAGGCATGGGCATAGCCTAGATAGACGTCGCGCACGGCTTGATCTCGTGCAATCTCCGCTGGCTTTCCCGCCGCCAAGACACGCCCGTGGTGAAGTACCGTGATCCAGTCGCTAAGACCGAGGATAAGGTCCATGTCGTGTTCGATCATCAACAGGCTCACCTCGCGCGGCAAGTCGCGGATCACGCGCGAGAACAGCATGCGCTCGCTCGGAGACAGCCCTGCCGCCGGCTCGTCGAGGAGGAGCACGCGCGGTCGGCGGTACAGCACCATGGCCAGCTCGAGCTGGCGTTGCGCCCCGTGGGAGAGAGCTGATACGAGCTCATCGAGCACGTCGGACAGCCCGAACCGCTCTGCATTCGCAAGGAGCCCCGCTTCGTCGCCTCTCGCCCGCCAAGATTGCAGCAGCGACGGCAGACGCCCGTCTCCCTTGGCGAGCACGAGATGTGCGCGCACGCTGAGCGACGGTGCGAGGCTGGATACCTGATAGGTTCGGCCGAGTCCTTTGAGCACCCGCGCCTGGATGGACAGCCCTGTGAGCGCTTGCCCATCCAGGCGAATCTCGCCGCCATCGGCGGCGAGATCACCAGTGATGAGATTGAACAGAGTCGTCTTGCCGGCCCCGTTCACGCCGATGAGGCCATGCCGTTGGCTCGGGGCGACGGTGAAACTCACGCCGTCGAGCACAAGCGCGGTTCCGAATGCCTTGCGCAGCTCGATGACCTCGAGGCATCCCGCGTCGACCATTAGCCGCGGCCCTGATCGGGCTCACTTCTTCTTGTAATACGGGTCTGAGCACTTTCCGGGCGGGAAGTCGCGCGAGTCCGGCGGATCAGCGAGGTAAGTCTTGGCGTCATAGGGGCCAAACTGGCTCACGTTCTCGATCTTGGCGATTGCGACGTTCAAGAGCTTGCCGCCAACCTCCCTGACTTCGTTGATGTAGATGTTCTGGATCGGATTGCCGTAGTCGTCGAGACGGACTGGTCCGCGCGGCGCGTCGGGCATGTTGGTCTTACGCAATTGCTCGATGAGCTTCGCGCGGTCCTTGCCGCCCACTGCTTTCACTGCATTGATCACCATGTTCATGGCGACGTAGCCATGCTCGGCGGTCGCCATCGGTGGCTCGTTGTACTTCTTGACATAGGCATCCCGAAACTTCTTGAATTGCGGAGTGTCGAGGCTATCGGAGTATTGCAGCGCCGAGAGGCCGCCGACCGTGCCCTTGCCCATGGCGGGCAGGCTGCCGACAGCAAAGAAATTCGACCCGCCGAGCAGCGGGTTCTTCCCGCGCAGCCCGAATTCCTCGAGCTGCTTGTAGAAGGCGACAGCATCGCCGCCGGCGCCGTTGTACATGATCGCATCGGCTTGGGGCAGAACCGCGAGGATCGAGCTGAAGTCGGTGGTGTTGAGCGGATGCCAAACCTTGATGACCTCCTCGCCGCCATTGCGGCAGAAGGTTTTCAAGAAGCCTCCGATCTGATTGTATGGGAAGACGTAGTCCTGTCCGACCATCACGATTCGCTTCCAACCCTTTTTCGCGACGTATTCGCCGAACGCGAACATCGGCTGCGCGCCGCTCCAGCCCGCGCGCACCACGTTCTTGACCGCCTTGCGCATCGTGATGTCTTCGGGTGCCGAATAGGCCACCACGACTGGCACGCCCGACTCCTTCGCCCAGTCCACTGCCGCCATGCCGATGTTCCCCGACACTGGGCCGACGATAACGTCGACCTTGTCGCGCGTATCCATTGCCTTCAGGCGGGTGACCGCGAGTTCCGGATTGCCCTCGTCATCGACGACGAACAGCCGGATCGGCAGACTGCCGGCCTTGCCACCGGCCTCGTCGACCGCCATGCGCACGCCGTTGACCATGGTCGTGCCGGAACTCGCAAATACACCTGATAGGTTACCGATGACGCCGACGCGCAGTTCCTCCTGCGCCTGGATCGGCATGGTCATGAAGGCCGCGGCACACAACAGGCCGAAGGTCTGGAATCGCAAATATCGTCGCATGGTTTTCACTCCTTGATGCGCGCTTCATTGCTGCACCACGGTTGCGCGCGTCGGGCCGTGGAATCGTGCCCAGAGGTCCGCTGCAAAGGCAGCGATCCCATTGGGCAGTAGAAGGATCGAGAAGACGAGCACCGCCCCGAAGATCATCAAGTGCCGGTCGGTGTATTGCGATAGAACCGCTTCGAGCGTCACCATCAGGATGACGCCGAGCGGTACGCCTAGCAGAGATCGGGTGCCGCCGACCACGGCGGCGGTAAGCACCCAGACGGCTCGGGAGAGGTCAAGCGACACCGGCGTAATCACCCGGGTTTCCCAAGTGAGGAGCATGCCGCCGATTCCGGCAAACAGGCTCGCGATCACGAATAGAATGAAGCGCGCCCGCAGCACCGGATGCCCGAGGGCCCGCATCCGGGGTTCGTTGTCCTGAATACCGCGCAGCAGAAGGCCGAAGTGCGAGGAGACGAGCACACTGGATGCTGTGAAAGCTGCGGCGACGATGATCACCGTGACAACGTACATCTGACGTGCGTCGCGCAGGTCCAGGCCGGCGACGATCGGCGCGGCGACCCCGCTGATCCCGTCCATGCCTTTGGTCAAGTCGATCCACTGGAAGGATAGGGCCCAGACCATCTGCCCCAGCGCGATGGTGAGCATCATGAAGCCGATGCCCGACGCTCGTAGCGAGATCAGCCCAAAGAGCAGCGCGCTCGCAAGCACGAGGCCCAAGCTCGCCAAGAGCGTCGACGGCAAACTCCAGCCATACAGCACGGCGAGGATGGCAACCGCATAGCCGCCAAGGCCGGCAAAGGTGGTCTGCAACAGAGAGACAAGACCGAGCTGGCTGACCAGCAAGCTGAAGCTCAGCACGATCAGGCTGTACATCAGCACCCTGAGCGCGAGGACCATCAGGTAATCGCTCGCTACAAAAGGAAAGACCACGAGCCCGGCGGCGAGCGCGAGACGCGCGATGAACGGCCCGTTCATCTCTGCGCCCGCCCGAACAGACCCTGTGGTCGTACCGCGAGCACCGCGGCGAGTGGCGCGAACAGGAAGAACAGCGCAAATTGCGGCACGAAGGCGTTGGCGAAGCTGGTGATCAGGCCGGTGATCACCGCGCCGACCGCGGCCCCGATGAGCGAGCCCAAGCCGCCGGTGATGATCACCACGAGCGACAGCATCAGCACGCGCACTCCGGTGTCCTGGGCAAGCGACAGATAGCTCGTGCCGATCACGCCGGCGACCCCTGCGAGCACGCTCGCGAAGGCAAAGACGACGGCGAACAGCGCGCCGACATTGATGCCTTGCGACTCGGCCGTTTCACGATCATCGACGCCGGCGCGAATCGCGGCGCCAAGCGCAGTACGCGTCAGGACGAGGCCTAGCGCTCCTCCGAGCACGACCGCAGTTCCGAGAATGCCGAGGCGAAAGATCGGGTATTGGACAAGCCCAAGGTCGGCCCGGCCACGCAGCTCTGCAGGCACCGCAAGCGTTTGCGGGTGGCCGCCGAATGCGGCGAGCAGAGCATCGGCGATGATCATGCTGATGGCGATCGTGAGGATGGCCTCGGACAGTTCGATTCCACGCACTCGGGACAGCAGCACGCGCTCAAGGAGGATCCCGGCAACAAGGCCCGACGCCGCGCCAGCGGCGACGCCCGCGACAAGCGAACCCGTCCATTCGGCAGCCGCAACCCCGACATAGCCACCGAGCATGTAAAACGCGCCGTGCGCGAGGTTGACGACGCGCATCAGCCCAAAGGCCAACGTCAGGCCGCTCGCCATAATGAAGAGGAGCGCCGCGAGGGTCAGCCCATTCAGGGTGAGGATGGCGAAGCTCGCAAGGCTCATCGCTTAAGCCACTTCGTTCTTCTTGGCCATCACCTCGCGCACATGCACCACGACGGCTTCGGCGAATGCTGCATCGTTGATATGGTGCGGCAGCCGAACGATCCGGTGGCTCTGCGACGTCTCGAAGGCGCGCTCGAGGGCGTCGAACAGCGCCTCATCCGCCGCGGGGTCATGGAATGGCTGGTCCGGCGCGTCGAGCATCGACAGGCCGCCCTCCGGAATGAGGAGGCGCACCGGGCCCGGCGATCGGTTGAGCTTCTCGGTGATCCAGGCGCCGATCTGCCGGAGCTCCTCGGCCGTCGTGCGCATCAGTGTGACGTTGGCGTTATGAACATGGAAATGCCGGCCGCGATAACGCTCGGGAATCGTCTCGGGCGCCCAGAAGTTCACTATGTCGAGAGCCCCCAGCGAGCCGACCCATGGCACTCCCGTGCCGACGATGGCATCGAAGCGGCCGGGACCGGCACTGCAGACTCCGCCCACCAGAAGATCCGCGACCTCCGTGGTCGTAACGTCGACGACACCGCCCAACATTCTTGCGGCCACGAGCGCCTCCATCGCGCGCCCGCCTGTTCCGTGAGCCGCAAAGACCTGACAGTCGAAGCGGTCGCCAAGCGCGGCGGTGATCTGTTGCACGCACGGTGTCGTGACGCCGAACATCGTGATGCCGAGCGAAGGCTTCTCGTCACCGCTGTCGAGGATCGGGCGCAGCATCATGCCGGCCAACGCATGGGCCGCGTTGCCGAGTACGACGCGCGAAACCCGGTTCAGGCCGGCGACATCGGTCACCGGGTACATCATCGTGATGTCGTAGACGTCGACGTAAGGCGCGACATTGCCGGAAGCGAGAGTCGAGACCATGACCTTCGGCACACCGATTGGGAGCGTGCGCATGGCCGGCGTGATGATCACCGTGCCGCCGGAACCGCCCAACCCGATCATGCCCCCGACATCGCCGCGCGCGGTGATGCAGCGCGTCAGGGCTTCGGTCATGGCCGTGACGGCGACCCCGCGGTCGCTGGTGGCAAACACGGCGTCGGCCCCTGAGGGATGATGCATGGCCACGGTCTCGGCCGTCACGTCGACGTCGCGCGCCTGGCTCCGCGTGCCGACATCGACCGTGATCACAGGCAGGCCTGCCTCACGGAGGAGGCGCGCCACGTAGCGCAGCTCTTCGCCCTTGGTATCGAACGTACCCACAACGTAAGCGGCGCCTCGAGTGGTCGACATGCGATCGCTCATCCCCGTTTTAGCCGTTGTCGTGACCGATGCGTCGCTCTTCGCCTGCCAAGCAGGATATCCGAACCCGCTCTATGGTCATCCTGCCTCGACCTTCAGTGAGTGAGGCGTTTGAAAGTTTCGATGTGCTTGGTCATCGCGACCTCAGTCGGCAACCGCTCCATGCTGCTCGCGCCGTAGAAGCCGTTGCAATGCCTGGAGTGCTTGAGCACATAGGCAGCGTCCTCCGGCGACGCGATCGGCCCGCCGTGAGCGATGACGATCACATCCTTGCGGACTCGGCGCGCAGCCTCAGCCCATTCGTCGATCAGCTTTACCGATTCGTCCAGCGTTATCGAGGTCGACGCTCCGATCGTTCCGCCGACGGTCGTCCCCATGTGGGGGACGACGAAGTCGGCCCCGGCTTTGGTCATCTCGACCGCTTCATCGGCGCTGAAGACATAAGGCGTCGTCAGGAAATCAAGTTCGTGCGCCTGCCGGATCATGTCGATCTCGGACGTGAAGTTGATCCCGGTCTCCTCGAGGCTGACACGGAAGGTGCCGTCGATGATGCCGATGGTCGGAAAGTTCTGGACTCCCGAGAAGCCAAGCTCTTTCAGTTCCTTAAGCAACACTGGCATGATCACGAACGGATCGGTGCCGTTGACGCCGGCGATCACCGGCGTGCGCTTGCAGACGGGCAGGACTTCGACTGCCATCTCCTTGACGATCTGATTGGCGTTGCCATAGGCGAGCAGCCCAGCCGCCGAAGCTCGGCCCGCCATCCGGTAGCGGCCGGAGTTGTAGACGATGATGAGATCGATCCCGCCCGCTTCCTCGCACTTGGCCGAGAGTCCAGTTCCAGCGCCTCCGCCGATAATCGGAATGCGCCGAAGCACCATGTCTTGGAATTTTTCCAGAAGAGCTTTGCGCTCAAATCGCGGCATCTTGCGCTTTCGTTGTCTTGCCGGGCCCGATGGTCACGTTCGATTGCCGACAGAGCGTCGCATTGGTCCGGCGGGTCAGACACGGCCCCTGTAGCAGAACAGCGCAAGCCCCTGCGGGGCGTCAACGCTGGGGTGCTCGCGCGAGCGACGGCGGATGCGCTCGCGTGGTTTCTCTTGAACGAAACTCTTGACCGATATGCACGCTACTAGATAATGAAGCCAGTGAGCCATGCCTGAGCCCCACGAAAACCTATCCGAAACCCACATCATCGGAGACGACACGCGCCTAACGATCGTGCGCGCGGAGGAGTGTCCCGCTCTGGTTCAGCGCCACATCGCGCATGTCGGTGTTGGAGACGCCGCGGTGCCGTACCAGATTGTGCGCACGCGCCTGACCGGCGCCTACCTTCACGGCTGTCTTGGCGGGGAGGGCCGGATGCTGCTCGACGGCCGCTGGCGCGCGCACGGGCCAGAGATGACGTCGCTTGCCCCAGCGCATGTGCTGCATGCGTTTCACGCCATTCCTTCGCAGCGATGGCAGATCTGCTGGGTGCGCTACATGCCTTCATCGCCCCGATCGAAAACCGGCACGATGGCGCCGGTGATGGCACGTTTCGATCCGGGCCCGCTGAGCCATGCCATCCTGGGTCTTGACAAGGAGATGCGCAGCGCGGGTGACGCGGGAAGCTGTGCCTTGTGGGTTGATCTGATCGAACGCTACGTCTCCCGCTTCGCCGAACCATGGCGCGGTGAGGAGCGTCTCTTCACCGTCTGGGATGTGGTGCAGCGGGACTTGGCGCGACCGTGGACCCTCGACCAACTCGCCGCCATCGCACGCATCAGTAGCGAACATCTGCGCCGTTTGTGCCAAGCAAGTCTTGGTCGGAGCCCCATCCAGCAGCTCAAGGATTTGCGCATCCAGCAAGCCGCCCATCTTCTCGCGTCCACGGACGCCAAGATCGAGGCGATCTCAAGCGCTGTTGGTTACCAGAACCCGTTCGCCTTTTCGAATACCTTCAAACGCATGACGGGCTTGCGGCCATCGAGGTTCCGCAGCCACAAGCGCAGCCGATGAAGCTCTGCGCCGTCAACGCAACTTTGCTGTCCTCCAGGACGGCAAGGTCTGCGATGGTCGTGAGATCACCGAATGAAAACTACGTGATAGTTGCGCTCCCTTGGTAGGCTAGTCGGCACTTGCCAAGCTCCAGGAGCCGCGAGGCTGACCACAGATTCCCAGCAGGATTAGAATGGCTACCACGCTGCCATTTCAAGAACTCGATCAACGAGGCATGATTTGCAAGCGTTACGTACCACCGATTTCGCCGCATCGTCCGCTGTCGTTCAGGAGACCCCGCAATGAACCAACGTGCCGCCTCGTTTCGTTCCGTAACCGCCTTGATCGGCGCCGTCACCCTGGCGTTGCTGTGTACTCCTTTGGTGTTGGCGCAAGGTCAGAAAGTGCTGAAGTTCATCCCCCAGGCGGACCTGCGCATTCTCGATCCGATCACCACGACGGCGTACATCACCCGCAACCATGGGTACATGATCTACGACACGTTGTTCGCCACCGACGCCAAGTTCCAGGTGCAGCCGCAGATGGTGGACAAGGTCGAGATCAGCAAGGATCAGCTGACCTACACGTTCACGCTGCGCGACGGACTCAAGTTCCACGACGGCCAGCCGGTGCGCTCGGCTGATTGCATCGCGTCGATCGACCGGTGGTCGCAGCGCGACGCGCTGGGGCAGAAGATGGCCGAAGCGACCGAATCGTGGAAGGCCGTCAACGATAAGACCTTCTCGCTGAAGCTCAAGCGGCCGTTTCCTCTCGCGCTCGAAGCGCTGGCGAAGCCATCGTCGAACGTGCCGTTCGTCATGCCCGAGCGCATCGCCAAGACCGACGCATCGACCAACATCACCGAGCCGATCGGCTCCGGTCCCTTCAAGTTCGTCAAAGAGGAGTGGGTGCCCGGCAGCAAGGTGGTGTACGTCAAGAACACCGACTACGCCCCACGCAAGGAGGCGCCCTCGTGGGCGGCCGGCGGCAAGGTGGTCAAGGTCGACCGCGTCGAGTGGATCTACATTCCGGATTCGGCCACCGCCGCGGCAGCGATCAACGCAGGCGAAGTCGACTGGTGGGAGCAGATGCCCCCCGATCTGATTCCGGTGCTCGCCAAGAACAAGAGCATCAAGGTCGAAAACATCGATCCGTTGGGCTCGATGGGTTTGCTCCGCTTCAATTTCATGTATCCGCCATTCAACAATCAGAAGATGCGCCAGGCGATCCTCTACGCGATCGACCAGAACGACTATGTGCTCGGCATTGCCGGCAACGCAAAAAACGGCCACCCCTGTTATTCCTATTTCACCTGTGGCACTCCGCTTGCGAGCGAGGTCGGCGCGGAACCGCTGAAGGGCAAGCGCGACTTCGAAAAGGCGAAGCAGCTGATCAAGGAGGCGGGGTACAAGGGCGAGAAGATCGTCATCATCTCGGCGACCGATCAACCCATCGTTCACGCGCAATCGCTGCTGACCGCGGAGACGCTGCGCAAGCTCGGCCTGAACGTCGACTTGCAGGCAGGCGATTGGGGTACGCTGATCACGCGCCGGACGTCGAAAGAGACCGTCGACAAAGGTGGCTGGTCGATCTTTCATACCTGGCTGGTTGGTCCCGACGTGACGTCGCCCGCGGTCAATTTCGCGGTTCGCGGCTCGGGTCAAAAAGCATGGTTTGGTTGGCCGGAGGACGCCAAGATCGAGGAACTGCGCGACGCGTGGTTTGCGGCGACGGACCCGGCCGGCTCGAAAAAAGCCGCGGATGCGGTGCAGATGCGCGCCTTCGAATTCGTTCCGTACGTTCCGACCGCGCAGTTCATTCTGCCCACCGCGTATCGCACGAATCTGAGTGGCGTGATCATCGCGCCGATCACGCTCATGTGGAACGTCGAGAAGAAATAGCGAAGTCCTTCGTTACGTCCAACCTGCCAGGCGGCGGATGATCGCGTACATCGTACGGCGCCTGTTCTCGACCATCATCGTGATGGCGATGGTTGCGTTCTTTGTGTTTTCGCTTCTCTATCTGACTCCGGGCGACCCGGCCGCTGTCATCGCCGGAGACATTGCGACCGACGAGGACATCCGGCGCATTCACGCCCGGCTCGGTCTCGACGACCCCTTCCTGGTGCAATTCGGCCGCTGGGTGTGGTCGCTGGCGCACGGCGATCTGGGCACCTCGATCTTCAGCAATCTTCCGGTCACGCAGCTCATCGGTCAGCGCATCGAGCCGACCGTGTCGCTGACGCTTTGCACACTCCTGCTGGCGATCCTGATTGCGGTTCCGTTGGGCGTCGTCGCTGCCGCCAAAGCGGGCACGTGGCTCGATCGCGCGGTGATGTCGTTTTCGGTCCTGGGGTTCTCTGTTCCCGTGTTCGTGCTCGCCTACATTCTGATCCTCACGTTCTCCGTTCAGCTCGACTGGCTGCCGGTGCAGGGCTACCGCAACTTTCGCGATGGTGTGTGGGAATGGTTGCGTCACCTGATCCTGCCAAGCATTGCCCTGGGCACGGTCTACGTCGCGCTGATCACGCGCATGACGCGTGCCAGCATGCTCGACGTGCTCGCGCAGGACTACATCCGCACCGCGGAGGCGAAAGGACTTGCGCCCGAGCAGGTGCTGATCGGCCATGCGCTCAAGAACGCAGCGATTCCCGTGATGACGATCATCGGTGTGGGCGTTACGTTGCTGATCAGCGGCGCCATCGTCACCGAAACGGTGTTCGCGCTGCCCGGGATCGGGCGGCTCACCGTCGACGCGATCCTGCGACGGGACTATCCGATCATCCAAGGAGTGATCCTGATTTTTTCTGCGGTCTACGTGTTGGTTAATTTGGCGGTTGATCTCTCATACGTGGTGTTCGATCCGCGGATACGCTATTAATATGAGCTCGACGACCCTTGCCGCGCCACCGGTCGCCTCGGCTCGATCGGTGTCGCCGACATGGCGGCGCTTTCGCGACGCATTCAGGCGTCATCCCACTGCGCTTGTCGGCGGCGTCATTCTTGTGTGCATGGTCGCCATCGCGATCCTTGCGCCGTGGATGGGAACGATCGACCCGCAGGCGGTCTCGCCGGCCAAGCGCCTGAAGTCGCCATCGGCGGACTTCTGGTTCGGCACCGACATGCTCGGCCGCGACGTCTACAGCCGCGTCGTTTACGGCGCGCGGGTATCGCTGATCGTCGGCCTTGCGGTCGCGGCGCTTTCGACGTTACTCGGGCTGGCGATCGGGCTCGTCACCGGCTACGTCCGCCGGCTGGATGCCATCGTGATGCGCGTCATGGATGGCCTCATGTCGATCCCCTCGGTGCTGCTCGCCATCGCGTTGATGGCGCTCACCAGGGCGAGCATCGGCAACGTGATCGTCGCCATCACGCTGGCGGAGGTTCCACGGGTGGTGCGCCTCGTTCGCAGCCTGGTGCTCAGCTTGCGCGAGCAGCCCTACGTCGAAGCGGCGATCGCGGCCGGCACGACGTTGCCGCGCATCCTCGTGCGCCATATCCTGCCCAACATCGTCGCGCCGCTGCTCGTGCAGGGAACGTACGTCTGCGGGTCGGCGATGATCACCGAGGCGATTCTTTCGTTTATCGGCGCCGGCACGCCGCCCAACATCCCGAGTTGGGGCAACATCATGGCCGAAGCGCGGAGCCTGATCCAGATCGCGGGCTACCTCATTCTTTTTCCCGGCATCTGCCTGTCGCTCACGGTGCTTGCGGTGAACCTGCTCGGTGATGGCATGCGCGATGCGCTCGACCCGCGCCTTGCGCGGCGCATGTGATGCGATGAGTGCGATTCCCGACTCCCCCCCGGCGCTGCTCGACGTGCAAGGCCTGACGACGTACTTCTTCACGCGCGACGGCGTAGTGCGTGCCGTCGACGGCGTGTCGTTTTCGGTGGGACGCGGCGAGACGCTCGCCATCGTCGGAGAGTCCGGCTGCGGCAAGAGCGTCACGTCGCTGTCGATTCTGCGCTTGATCGCGTCGCCTCCCGGGCGAACGGTGGCCGGCCGCGTGCTGTTCGAAGGACGCGATCTGCTGGCGTTGCCGGAGCCGGAGATGCGCAAGATTCGCGGCGACGCCATCTCCATGATCTTCCAGGAGCCGATGACATCGTTGAATCCGGTGCTGACCATCGGCCATCAGATCGCTGAAGCGCTCGTTTTGCACCGAGGTCTTTCGCGCGACGATGCGGGCGTTCGCGCGATCGAGATGCTGCGGTTGGTTCGGATGCCTGAGCCGGAACGTCGCGTCCTCCAATACCCGCACCAGCTTTCCGGCGGGATGCGGCAGCGGGTGATGATCGCGATGGCGCTCGCCTGCGAGCCGCGGCTCCTGATTGCCGATGAGCCGACCACCGCGCTCGACGTCACGATCCAGGCGCAAATCCTCGATCTGATGCGCGAGCTCAAGACCAGGACAGGCGCCGCCATCATGCTGATCACCCACGATCTCGGTGTGGTCGCGGAAATGGCGCAGCGCGTGATCGTGATGTACGCGGGACGCAAGGTCGAGGAAGCCTCGGTCGTCGACTTGTTCGCGCGTCCCCGTCATCCTTACACACGCGGCCTACTCGACTCCATTCCGAAGCTCGGCGCCGCGAGCAGGGCAAGCGGGGGCGTCGCAGGCGGGCGACTCGCCGAAATCGCAGGCACCGTGCCGTCGCTTTCCGAGCCCATCGTCGGCTGTGCGTTCGCGCCTCGCTGCGCGTATGCGACGCTGCGCTGCCAGACCGAAAATCCGCCCCTCGAAGAGAAGTTGCGCGGCCATTGGGCCGCCTGCTGGGAGTCGGAGCGAATGTTGGCAAATGAGGTGGCAGAAGCGGCGGCAGCGGTGGCTGCGGCATGAACGCGGCCGACGAGGACATGGCTGTCGCACCGTCGCCGGCACTTCTCGAGGTCGAGCACCTGACCAAGCATTACCCCATGCGCGGCGGAGTTTTCGGTCGAGCGCGAGGAAGTGTGCATGCGGTGGACGACGTGAGCTTCGCGATTGCCGAGGGCGAGACGCTCGGCCTGGTCGGTGAGTCCGGCTGCGGCAAGTCGACCATCGGCAAGACAGTGCTCAGGCTGGTCGAGCCGACGGCCGGTACGATCGGTTGGCGCGGGCAGCGCATCGATGAGCTTCAGGGCCGGGCCATGCGGCCTTACCGGCGCGAGTTGCAGGCGGTGTTCCAGGATCCCTATGCGTCGCTCAATCCGCGCATGCGCGCAGCGGATATCGTCGCGGAGCCGATCCGCAACTTCGAGGAAATTTCTGCATCGGAAATCCGCGACCGCGTGGTGTCGCTTTTCGAAAAAGTCGGCTTGCGCCCCGACCAGATGCCTCGATATCCCTACGAATTCTCCGGCGGACAGCGCCAGCGTCTCGGGATCGCGCGTGCGTTAGCACCTCGGCCGAAGCTCATCGTTTGCGACGAGCCGGTGTCGGCCCTCGATGTCTCGGTGCAGGCTCAGGTCATCAACCTGCTCGTCGATCTCCAGCGCGAGTTCGGCCTGTCGTATCTTTTCGTCGCGCACGATCTTGCTGTGGTCGAGCACATCAGCCACCGCGTCGCCGTGATGTATCTCGGCAGGATCGTGGAGCGCGCAGCGACGCGCGCGCTGTTCCAGAATCCGCAGCACCCGTACACCGAGGCGCTCCTGTCGGCGGTGCCGGTGCCGGACCCTACCGTGCAGAGAAAGCGCATCATTCTTGCCGGCGATGTGCCGAGTCCGATTGAGCTACCCAAAGGTTGCCGCTTTCACACGCGTTGCCCGTATGCATTCGATCGGTGCCGCGTCGAGGAACCGTTGCTCAAGGAAGTGATCCCCGGCCATTTCGCCGCGTGCCACTTGCGCGATGCTCCTGCTGTCACCGATAGTTCTGTGCATCACTGATCCGCGAACCGAATCTGTGCGATGAGCGGCCTCAACCTCTTAAGCGCGACTTCTGCGGCACGCAAGCTCGCGGCCCGCGAGATCACCGCCGAAGCCCTGCTCGTGGATTGCATCGAGCGCATCGCCGAGCGGGAAGCGGACGTTTGCGCGTGGACTTTTCTCGATACCGACGCGGCGATGCGGCGCGCGCGTACGCTCGATTCGCAAAGCACATCCGGGCTCTTGCACGGCCTTCCGATCGCGGTGAAGGACTTGTTCGACACCTCCGACATGCCGTCCTCCTACGGGTCGCCGATCTATGCCAACCATCGTCCCGCGTGGGACGCCGCATGCGTCGCGGTTGCGCGAGCGGCGGGCGCGATCGTCGTCGGCAAGACCGTCACGACGGAGTTCGCGACGTTCCATCCCGGGCCGACGCGCAATCCGCGCAACTTGCAGCACACGCCCGGAGGTTCGTCGTCGGGTTCCGCTGCCGCCGTCGCCGACTGGATGGTTCCGCTCGCGTTCGGCTCGCAGACGGCGGGGTCGATCGTGCGTCCTGCGGCGTATTGCGGCGTAGTCGGATATAAGCCGACCTTCGGCATGGTATCCCGCGTCGGCGTCAAGATGATTTCCGATACGCTGGACACCATCGGCGTGCTCGCCCGCGGCGTGCCCGACGCCGCGCTATTCGTGGCCGCGCTCACCGACCGGCACGAGCTCCTGATCGACCGGCCGACGGCTGTCGTTCCGCGAATTGGCATGTGCAGGACCTACGAATGGAATCGCGCGCAACCCGAAACGGTCGCTGCGTTCGAAGACGCGGGGGAGCGGCTGCGTGCCGCTGGTGCGAGCGTTCGGGACGTGACGCTGCCGCTGCCGTTTGCGGGCTTGGTGGAGGCGCAGACGGCGATCATGGTATCCGAAGTCGCGAAATCCTTGTCGCACGAAAATCTCGTGCACCGCAAAAACTTGAGCGCGGAGATGACCAGAATGATCGACGCGGGCCTCACGGTTTCGCCGCAACAATACGACGCCGCGCGGTCCGTGACTCGAACGTGCCATGCGATGCTTCCAGAGGTTTTCAACAAATTTGACGTGCTGCTCGCGCCCAGCACCAAAGGCGAGGCGCCTGCAGGGATCGCTGCCACCGGCGATCCGCTGTTCAACCGGATATGGACGCTGCTGCACGTGCCCGTGGTGCATGTGCCTGTCGCTCGTGGGCCGCACGGATTGCCTGTGGGCGTCACCGTCGTGGGCGCCGTCAGCACCGATCGTGCGACGCTGCTGGCTGCAGAATGGATACACGCGCGGCTCGGTGGAGCCGAGCGAGCATAAACAATTGAAGATTGCGCAAATGCGTGATCATTTTCCCCGCGAGGGACATCATTACGCGTCGTCCCGGGCGAGCTTAAGCGAGGCCGGGGGTCCAATAGTTTGTTTTGCAGTGAAGGCAAGTTGGGTCCCGCCGTCGCCGGGGACGACCTTTTTAGGAAAAGTTTGATAGAGAGCAAGCGATGACGACACCAACCGATGTGCTTTATTCCCCGGAGAGCGCGACGGACTCGCTTCGAGTCGATGGCGAACGCCTGTGGCGATCGCTGATGGAGCTGGCCGAGATCGGCGCCACGCCCAAGGGAGGCGTTCGCCGTCTTGCACTAACCGATGTCGACCGGCAGGGGCGCGATCTCGTTGTCGGGTGGCTGCGCGCAACCGGCAGCTGCATCGAGATCGACGGCGCAGGCAACATCCTCGCGACGCGCCCCGGCAGCGATCCTGCGGCGCGTGTCGTGCTGACGGGAAGCCACATCGATACGCAACCTTCCGGCGGCAAATTCGACGGCAACTACGGCGTGCTCGCGGGATTGGAGGTGCTGCGCACGCTCAACGATGCGAATGTCGCGACCGACAAACCGGTCGGCGTCGCGATATGGACCAACGAGGAAGGAAGCCGCTTCGTTCCGGTGATGGGCGGCTCCGGCGCCTTCGCCGGCGTGTTCACGCTCGAACACCTGCTGCGGCAGCGCGACGCCGATGGCGTTTCATTTGGCGAAGCCCTCGACCGCATCGGTTATGCCGGCGGCGCACCGGTCGGCAAACGCGCGCTCGACGCGTATTTCGAGGCGCACATCGAGCAGGGGCCGGTTCTCGAGCGCGAGGACAAGACCATCGGCGTGGTGACCGGCGCGCTGGGCCTGCGCTGGTACGACTGCGTGTGGACGGGGCAGGACGCGCATGCCGGCCCGACACCGATGGAAGCGCGCCACGACGCGCTGCGCGGCGCGGCGCAACTTGTCGAGGCGGTCCACGCGCTGGCGCTACGCCATGCGCCCGACGGTCGCGCCACAGTGGGGATCATGCAGGTCAGCCCGAATTCGCGCAATGTCATTCCCGGGCGCGTCACGATGACCGTCGATATGCGCCATCCCGACGACGACGCGCTCGCGGCGATGGACAGCGAGCTTCGCGCTGCCTGCGCCGCAATCGCTCACGAGCTGCGGCTTGAATGCGAATTGCGGCAGGTCGACCAATTCGAGGCGTCGCGTTTCGACGCCGCTTGCGTCGATGCGGTGCGAACCGCGACACAGGACCTCGGATATCCGCATCGCGAAATGGTGAGCGGCGCGGGCCACGATGCGATCTATCTCGGGCGCGTTGCGCCGACCTCCATGATCTTCGTGCCCTGCAAGGACGGCATCAGCCACAACGAGATCGAGGACGCCCGGCCCGAGCACCTCGAAGCGGGCGCGAACGTCCTGCTGCACGCCGTACTCGCGCGTGCAGGCACATCGCGCGTAGCCCGTGCTTCGGCCTGAAACCGCAGATCGATGGCGCCCATCGCTATGGATGGCTCATTCTCTTTTCTGCCATTGCGCGCATGATCAAGCGGGTGCTGCGCCAGTTCCGCTACGCCAACGTTCACGCGAGAGCGGGAACTGTTCGTCGCTAACGATAAAGATCCTGTCTCTCGAGCCATCCCTGGATCAAATCGGCAATCTGCAGGTTGTTCTTCTCCATCATCAGCATGTGCGAGGAATCCACTGTCGCCCACTTGATGCGTTCGCGGCGGATATGATCGGCAGACTGCTCGGGGGCGCTACCGACCGGCTCGACGCCGTCGCGCACGAAGCATGGGTGATGACGTGCGCGAGTCACGCTTGCGCGCGGTAACATTTGTATCTTAATATGGCGTCGGCTGCAACATCTGTTGCCGATCCGATTCGATGGATCGACGGCACACAAGGATAGCCCATATGTTGCTCCAAACCGTCGTCTACGCGAAATCCGGCGGCATCGCCGAGATCCGCTTCAACCGCCCGCATCGGCTCAATGCCGTCATCGAAGAGCTCTACGACGAGGTGCTACTCGCCCTGGTGGACGCAGAGGCCGATCGCCGCGTGCGTGTCATCATCATCACCGGGGAAGGACGCGCATTCTGCGTCGGCGCCGACTTGAAGGAACACGGCAAGGGCGAACGCACGGCGTTTGCGCGCCGCCAGTACCTGCAGCGCGAGCAGCAGGTGTGCAAGCGCATCTACCTGCTTGCGAAACCTGTCGTCGCGGCCGTCAACGGCTATGCGCTCGGCGCCGGCGCGGAGATGGCGGTCGCGGCGGATTTCATCGTGATGGCGGAGAGCGCGCAAATCGGGCTGCCCGAGACCAGTGTCGGCGCCTTTCTTGGCGGCGGTGTCACCAAGCTGCTGCCGCAACTGGTTGGCCTCGCCAAGGCGCGCGAACTCGTATTCCTTGGCGAGCGGATCAACGGGAAGGAAGCGCACCGTATCGGTCTTGCCGTGCGCACCTTTCCCGACGCGAGCTTCCGGGCCGATGCGCGCGCATTCGCCGAGCGTCTGGCCGGCAAAGCCCCGGTGTCGATGGCGCTCGCCAAGGAGCAGTTGAATGCGTCGGCCAACCGCGATTTCGCGAGCGTCCTCGTGGCCGAGCTCGAAGGCATGGCGTTCTGCGCGACGACCAAGGATTGGCAGGAAGGTATCGCCGCGTTCGCCAAGAAACGCGCTCCCGTATTTCGCGGAGAGTAATCATGCCGCTCGGCTTTTCTCACGCGTCCCCTCTCCGGGACGTACTGTATCCGCAGTCCGTCGCGATCATCGGCGCCTCCAAGGACCCCACGAAACGTGGATTTCGCGCGCTGCGCCAGTTGCAGGACGATCACTACTCCGGCGCGATCTATCCGGTCAATCCTAAGGAAACGGAAATCCGCGGGGTTAAATGCTACGCGAGCATCGCCGATGTTCCCGGGCCGATCGGCCTGGTGTTGGTGTGCACGCCGGCCCACACGCTCCCCGCGGTAATCGAGTTGTGCGGCGAACACGGAGTCAAGGGCGCGGTCGTGCTGGCCGGCGGTTTCGCCGAAGCGGGCGATGCCGGCAGGAGACTGCAAGAGCAAATGGTTGCGACGGCTCGCGCGAAAGGTGTCCGCATCATCGGCCCCAACACGTCGGGCATGTTCAACACCCACCAGGCGTGCAACATCGCGGGCTTCGCCCATCTAAAAAAAGGCGGCGTCGGGCTACTGTCCCAATCCGGCAACATAGCGTTATCGCTGGTGACCGAGGCGCAGGCTAAGGGCAACATCGGCTTTTCCACCTACATTGGCATCGGCAACGAAGCGGATATTCAGTTTCACGAGTATCTCGAGTATTTTGCCGACGACGAGAACACCAACGTCGTCATCGTTTACATCGAGGGGCTACAACAAGGCCGCGCTTTCCTCGACACGCTGCGCCGCGTTTCGCACCGCAAACCCGTGGTGGTCTTCAAGTCCGGGCGGACCACCGCGGGACGGACGTCCGCGAAATCGCACACCGGCGCGCTCGCCGGCGACTACGCGGTGAGCGAAGGGGTACTGCGCCAGGCCGGTGCGATTCTCGTACGCCAGTCCGATCAGATTCTGGCGGTGGCCGAGACGCTGTCGCTGCAAAAACCGCTGGCATCGCGCCGCGTCGCGGTGCTGGCCGACGGCGGCGGCCACGCGACGATCGCTTCCGACACGTTGACCGAGCACGGACTCATGCTCGCGCCGTTGCATCACCGCACGCAACAGAGGCTCGCCGCCGAGCTACCGCCGGCCGCGGCGGTGGCGAATCCGGTCGACGTGGCCGGCGGCACCGACGCCGACCCAACCGTGTTCGGCGAATGCACGCGCATTCTGCTGGAAGACGATGCCGTCGATGGCCTGTTGATCGCCGGGCTCTATGGCGGTTACGGCGTGCGCTTCGCGCAGAGTCTCACCGAGAGCGAGCTCGCCACATCCGAACGCATCGCGCAACTGTCGCGCGAGCTTGGCAAGCCCGTCCTCGTGTACAGCCTCTACTCCAACCTGTACGCGGATTTGTTACCGGCTCCGCTGTCGCGTCTGCGCGGCGCCGGGATTCCCGTGTATGGGTCCTTGGAACTCGCCGTGCGCTGTTTGTTGGCTCTGGCGGAGTTCGGTGAAGCACGCGGCAAGCCTGAAGGCGAACGCGTCGCTGCGTCAAGACAACGTCAGGCGGAGTTCGCGCGCGTGCTGGCGACTTGCCGCAATGAGGGGCGCACGGTTGTACTAGAGCACGAAGCGCGAAGCGCACTCGCTGCCGCAGGCATCGCGTTGGCGCCGTCGTTGCTCGCGCGCAATGCAGCGGGGGCCGTTGCCGCATTCAACGAATTGGGCCGCGTGCCGGTCGCGTTAAAAGTCGTATCGCGCGACATCATCCACAAATCGGACGTGGGCGGCGTCGCACTCAATCTTCGCTACGACGACGGTGTCGCTGCCGCTTTCGCGGAGATCACCAAGAACGCCGCGAACGCGATTGCGAATGCGGACGTCACCGGAATTCTGGTGACGCCGATGGCCGCGAACGGAGGTGTCGAGGTCATCATCGGCGTCGTGCGCGATCCTTCCTATGGCCCGGTGATGATGTTCGGCCTCGGCGGCATTCAGGTCGAGGTGTTGAAGGATGTCGTCTTTCGCGCGCTGCCGCTATCCGAAGCGGACGCGAGAACCATGCTCGATGAGATCAAAGCGAAAGCGATCCTCGCCGGCGTGCGCGGCGCGCCGCCGGTCGATAAGGACGCGTTGGTCAATTTGATGCTGATGATTTCCGAGTTGTGCACAGCGTTTCCGGAAATCGCCGAGCTCGACTTGAACCCCGTGCGCGCCTATGCGCGCGGTGTTGCGATTCTCGATGCGCGCATCCTGCTGGACGCCGCTTGCATCGGGATTTTCATAGGTGACCGTCTCCAGCAAGTATGAACGCCTGACCAAAGCCGGAGAGCCGTTCAAGCTCGCCATGACCGCGTGCATGAGGACGCTTCTGACCAT
This sequence comes from Casimicrobiaceae bacterium, assembly GCA_037719965.1. GTDB lineage: Bacteria > Pseudomonadota > Gammaproteobacteria > Burkholderiales > Casimicrobiaceae > VBCG01. The sequence goes on from JBBJMT010000017.1 coordinate 36,801, forward strand.
CCCTCAACTGAATGGTCAGCCTGGTTTGCCGAAAAAGCGCGGCACGGCGAGCACGAAGTCGGCCCAGTAGGTGATGACGAGCAGCGTGAAGAATAACGGCACGTAGAACGGCAGCACGGCACGCGAAATCTGCGCGAGGCTGATCTTGGCGATATCCATCATGATGAATAGGATCACGCCGAACGGCGGCGTCAGCGTGCCGATCAGCAGGTTCACCACCAGGATGATGCCGAAATGTACCGGGTCGATGCCAAGCGCGACGATCGTCGGGAAGAGCGTCGGGGTTGCGATCAGCAGTATTGCCGTGGTTTCCATGAAACAACCGATGATCAGCAGCGCGATGTTGATGATCGCGAGGATCACGAATTTGTTGTCCGAGATCGACATCATGAACTGCGCAAGCTTCATCGGCGCCTGCGACGTGGCGACGATCCAGCCGAACGGCACCGCGCAGGCGATGATGAATACCAGCACGCCGCAGGTGACGAGAGTCTCGCGCGTGGCCTCGAGCGCGTCCTTGATCGTGAGCTCGCGCTGGATGAAACCCAGCGCTGCGGCGTAAACCACGGTGAGTGCGCCCAGCTCGGTGGGTGTCGCTACACCCGCCAGCAGTCCGACCGTCAGCAGAATGGGCGCGGCCAGCGCGGGCAGCGCCCGCACGAACGTGCGGCCAAGCAGCGGATAGGACATCGGTTGCGTGGGCGGCGCAACGACGCGCCCAGTGCGCACCATCCAGTAGATCAGCGCCATCAGCGCGCCGCCCATCAGGATGCCCGGGAGAAATCCGGCGAGGAACAGGTCGGCGACGGACGCCTGCACCAAGACCGCGTATACCACCATGATCACCGACGGTGGAATGATCGGGCCGATGATCGCAGATGCGGCGCTGACCGCAGCGGCAAACGCCGGGTCGAATCCTTCCTTGCGCATTGCATTGACCTCGACCACGCCTAAACCGGCGGCGTCGGCCTGCGCCACGCCGCTCATGCCGGCAAAGATCATGCTGGCTACGACGTTGACGTGTGCGAGGCCGCCGCGGATGTGCCCCACCAGCGCGGCGGCGAACTCGAAGATGCGATCGGCAATGCCGGCGCGATTGAGCAGATGACCGGCCAGCACGAACAACGGGATCGCGATCAGCACGAAGCTGTCGAGACCGGTCCCCATGCGCTGCACGACGATCGACAATGGGATCGGTTGCGTGAATGCAATGGTGAAAATCGAGGCGAGGCCCATCGCGAACGCTACAGGTACCTCGATGACGACCAGTACTGCGAATACCCCGAACAGCATCAACAAGGTCATAGGGACACTGTCTTAAGTCGCAGCGGGTGCGGGACGGCGCATCAGCATCGACAGTTCTTGCAGGAACAGGTAGATGGCCGTCAACGTCATCGATGCGGCCGACAGTGTCAGGGGTAGCGAATAGAACCAGCTGCGGGGAAGCTCGATCGGCAGCGAAATGGTCTTCGAACGGCCTTCGATACCCATGACCTTCATTCCCTGGTCGACCATCACTACGAGCATGACGAGCACCAGTCCCCATACCAGCATCCGCATGGCCGCCGCGATGCGGGACGGCAGGTGGCTGCCGAACGTGGCGATCAGGATGTGCCTGCCCTGTTTCAGGCCGAGGCTCGCGCCAACGAACACCATCCAGATGAAGGCATAAGTGGCCGACTCCTCCACCCACGCGATCGGCCGCCCCAGTACATACCGGGTAAAAACCTGCACGGTGATCGCGGTGACGATCAGCAAGATCAGGGCCACGCCGAGTCCCTGCTCAACCGCACCAATGCGGTCAAGCACCCGCTTGTAAACGGCGAGCATCGGTCAGAGCTTCTGAATCTGGTCCCACAGGCCCGGCGTCCACGCGCCGTCCTTCTCCATCTTCGCCACGCCGTCCTTGGCGCGCTGCTGGATCGGCGCCTTGTCGATGGCCGTCACCTTGGCGCCCTCGGCCGCCATCTTGCGCACGACGTCCTCCGTTTCCTGCTGCGCCGTCTTGCGGGTGTTCTGCACGGCCTCGGTCGCGCATTCGGCCACGAGCTTCTGCATGTCGGCCGGCAGCGCCGAATATGCCTTGTCGTTCACGGTGATGTGCGCTGACGACATCAGATGGTCGGTGCGGATCACATTGGTGGCAGCCTCGTGGAACTTGGCCGAATACGCCGACGAGATCGGCCCTTCCGCCGCCTCGACGACGCCCGTCTTGAGTCCCAGGTAGATCTCTCCCCAGGCCAGCCGCGACGGCCGCGTGCCGAGCGTCTCCCACAGCGTGAGATAGGTCTTAATCTCGGGCACGCGCATTTTGACGCCATTGAGGTCGCTCAAGGAACCGATCGGCTTCTTGGAAAACAGGATGCGCGGCTGTGTCGGCGCCGCCGCGAGAATGCGCAGCCCCTGCTCCTTGCGCAGCTTTTCCGCCATCGCCGCGTAGGTCGGGCTGTCCAGGAACTTCTGCATGTGGTCAGCGTCGCGAAAAGTGAAGCCCCAGGCGAGGATCGCGTAGTCCTTCACCCAGTTGGCGTACCAGTCGAGCACGTCGCCGTAGACTTGCACCGAGCCCTGCATCATCTGCTCGATCACCTGCACATCGTTGCCGAGCTGCTCGCCCTGCACGAAGTTCACCTTGACCTTGCCTCCCGCCTTGTCGTTCACGCAAGCGGTGAACCGCAGGTTCTGCCGATCGAGAATGGAGCCGAGCGCATCTGATCCGCCCAACGTGAGTGTGGTTTGCGCGTGCGCCGGCGCCGCAAGCAACAGCCATGCGGTGAGCAGCGTCGTGCCCGTCGTTGTTTCGATCATGTGGTCTCCTTGGGATGTCGGGTCAGGTCTGCAGCGCTTGGGGCGATGCAGCCTGCTGGTCAAAGTAGCGACGCTCGAGCGCCGTCTGGTTCTCGTAAATCGAGCCTTGATTTTTGGCGGGCGGCAACGGCATGCGAATTGGACAGTCCACCGTGCGCGGCACGACGGTGGGCGTGCCGACCAGCAATCGCCCGTTGAACTCGTCCCAATCGGGGATGCCCAGCAGCGGAAACGCGTCGGCTGCGGCAAACTCGTAGAGCAACAAGTTGCGCGATTGCGGCGAGCGATTCTGCGCAGAGCCGTGCACGGCCCGCACGTGATGAAAGGAACATGATCCTGCTGGCGCGATCAATGGCAGCGCGGCCGCGAACTCTAGACGATCGCGCGATGGGTCCAATGCACCAGAGAAATGACCGTCAGGGCCGTGGTGATCGAAGGTCGGGCCCCGGTGGCTAGCCGGCAGGACCAGCAACGGGCCGTTTTCCTCGGTTGCGTCGTCGAGGAGCACGCCGACAGCCAACAGGTCGTCGTTGGTATGAGGATAAAAAGCCCAATCCTGGTGCCACTCCACTGGAGAACCGTATTCCGGTGATTTCAGATTGAGCTTCGAGCCATGCAGGCGAACGCCGCTAGGGCCGAGCAGTGCCGACAACACCTTGAGCAGGCGAGGTGAACGCAAGAACTCGGCGAACACCGAATGCACAAGATGCGGCTTCTTGATCCGGCGCACGCGCGGCTCGGCTGCCGAATGCGTGGGTTCGAGGTCGTAGACGTCGTCGTGCGTCGAGACGTTGCGGGCCCGCGCGATCAGATCCGCAAGCACCTGTTTCATCCGCTGGCGGTTGACGTCATCCAGCAATCTTTCGACGACGACGACGCCGTCGCGGCGATAGCGTTCGATCGTGTCGCGGTCGAGAGCGGCCATGTGTTCCTCCTTCGCGCAAGCGCCTCGCTTTTTGCCTTGGCGTGTTCTGATGGAAGCGCTACCATTATATGGTCAACGATAGCCTTGTCGCTGTCAAGCGTCCCATTCCCACCACTACACTGCGCGATGCCTGCCAACCCCCGATCCCGTCTTCCGACGGCTCCCGCTGTCCGCATGGAAGACGTCGCGCGCGCTGCGGGCGTTTCGATGGTCACCGTGTCGCGCTCCCTCAACATGCCGGAAAAATTGGCCCCAGCAACTCTCGCCGTAGTGCGGGCGACGATCGAGCGATTGCGCTACGTTCCTAACCTGACGGCAGGCAGCCTCGCCTCCAATCGCACGCGAATCGTCGCCGCAATCGTGCCGACGATCGCCAATTCGATCTTCTCGGACACCATCGACGGACTCGCCAAGGCTCTGGCGCAACATCGCTATCAACTACTGCTTGGGCAGACGCAGTATCGGGCGGCGGAAGAGGCCGAACTGGTCGATGCGTTTCTCGGCCGCCGGGTCGATGGCCTGGTGCTCACCGGCGTGAAGCACGCACGTGGTGTTCGCACAAGGCTGCAACGAGCTGGCATCCCGGTGGTCGAGACGTGGGACCTGACGTCGCGTCCGATCGACATGGTGGTCGGCTTCTCCAACCACGCGGCGGGACATGCGGTTGCTCACTATCTTGCCGGCAAAGGCTACCGATCGCTCGCCTTTATTGGCGGTCACGATGACCGGTCGGTGACACGGCTCGAGGGATTTCGCGCCGGTGCCCGAGACTGCGGCGTCGACGATGTCGTCGCCGCGTTGCTGCCGTCGCCGTCATCGGTGATGGATGGCAGCGGCGCGTTGGCGGGATTGCTTCGCGGTGCGCGTGCACCGCGCGCCGTATTCTGTACCAACGACATGCTCGCCGCCGGGGCGTTGTTCGAGTGTCAGCGCCGGCGTATTCCGGTACCGAGTCAGATCGCGGTGATGGGTTTCGCCGATCTGCCGATTGCAGCAGGTATTGAACCGGCACTTACGTCGGTGCAGGTGCGTTCCACCGAGATGGGGCAGCGCGCCGGGGAATTGTTGATGCGACGTTTGACCGGTGCTCCCGAACCCGGGCGAATCGTTGACCTGAGATTCGCAGTGGTCGAGCGGGCTAGCGCGTGAGCGCCAAGAGCCAGTTGGCGTCTTGTTGGGTGATGCCGCGCAAACCAAGGGCTCTGGTTCTCGATTCGTGGGCGGCGCTGGCCTATTTGGGCGGCGGAGCGTCCAGTCAGGAGGGCGCCGACCTGATCACGAGCGCCCATGAAAACCGCATTTCGATGTACATGTCGATCGTCAACGCGGGAGAGGTCTGGTACATCCTCGCCAGGAAAATTTCCGAGGCGCAAGCCGACAGCGCGATGACCGATCTGACAGGTCTCGGCATCCAATTGATCGACGCGGATTGGCCCCTTACGCGGATGGCGGGAACATTCAAGGCGCGTCATAGAATGTCCTACGCGGATTGCTTTGCCGCGGCGCTTTTGAAGCACCGCAAATCCGACCTCGTCACTGGAGACAAGGAATTCAAGCAGGTCGAAGGGGAAGTCAGTATCCGCTGGCTTTGATTGTTCCCCTTGCCCTTCTATGGTTTACCGGGAATTTCACTACCGCTGGGAATGACAGCTTCAGTCGCGCCCCAAGGAACTGTGGCCGTTCGTCGCCGACACGAACCGCTCTCGGCCTGACGGCCATCCCGGCGCAGATCGGCTTCCTGAGCAAACGCAGCTTCGATGCCGCCATCCGCCGCTACGATAAGCTGGCGGGAATCGCCAAACCGTCGCCTTACACGCCGACAAAAGTTCGCGCCGAGCGGCCGCGCACGACTTGGTGCCCTGTGCGAAAAGCTCCGCGCGCAGGGCGTTTCGCGTGAGATCGTCAAACGGCTCGCAGAGATGCTCGAGCAGGCGGACGATTTGACGCTCGGGCGAATACGTTCACACGCGCGAACTCACCACGTCCGACCGCGCTGCCGCAGGCGTTGCGCTCGCGGCTTTAATCGCGGTGATATATCCGGATCACGCGCTTCCCCATATTTTCACCGCGATATTGGCCCGCGATCGCATCGGGTGCCTGCTCGATGCCCTCGAGAATTTCCTCGCGATAGCGCAGTTGCCCGCTGCGGATCCAGAATGCGAGCCGCGTGACCGCCTCGTTGTAGCGGTGCTCGTAGTTCCAAATCAAAAACCCCTGCATCCGCGCTGACTTGTTCAGGAAGTGCCGCTCGACGCGCGGGCCTTGTGGCCACGGATCCCAACTTGACATTGATGCGGTGCCGCAGATCACGACGCGCGCCCTTTTGGCAAGGTGGCGCAGCACGAAGTCAGAAATGCGTCCAGAGGTGTTGTCGAAATAGACATCGACGCCGGTCGCGCATACCGACGCGAGCTTGTGCTCGAAGTCCGCATGCTTGTAATCGACTGCATCTTCGTAGCGAATACGTCGACGCACAAGCGCACTTTCTGCTCGCCGCCGGCGATACCGACAGTGCGGCAGCCGGCTATCTTCGCAATCTGGCCAACGGCCGACCCCACGGCTCCCGCGGCCGCAGAGACCACCACTGTGTCCTCCGGGCGCGGCTCACCAACTTCCGTAAGCGCGAAGTACGCCGTAACGCCGTTGAGGCCCAGCACCCCCAAGGACAATGACAGCGGCAGGTCAGGTTCCACGATCTTGCGACGGATCTGCTTACCATCGGTCACGGCATACTCCTGCCATCCCAGCATACCCATGACCCGATCACCCTCGGTATAGCCCGCGTGGCGTGATGCCATCACTTGTCCCGCGGCGAATGACCGCATCACCTCGCCGATACCAACGGGATCGGAATAGTTGGCCGCAGCGTTGACCCAGCCGCGCATCGCAGGATCGACCGAAAGAAACTCGTTGCGCACCAGCACTTCGCCCGGCAGGAGCTCCGGCAGCGCGGTACTGAGCAGTTCGAAGTGCTGCGCCTGCGGAATCCCGCTTGGACGCGACTTTAGGACGACCTGTCGGTTAGTACGTGGAAGCATAGCGCGCACGTAATTGCCGGCGAGATCAGTAGGATTTCGGTAAGCCCAGCACTTTTTCCGCGATGAAGCAGAAAAGCAGCTGCGCAACGCAAATGGCGGTGAGCTTCACGGTCAATTTTTTCATCACCTTGTCGGCGGCTCGCATCGCGTCTTGGTTCTCGTGCCATCAGTCTGGCTGGCTGCGCGGCGCTATATTATGGGTTGTGCATTGTTTGCGCTGGCCGTGAGACTCGCCTTTGAGCAACGACGAAACGCATGACCCACCTGTGTGTCTCTGGGCGCAAGACTGCTCGCGGCCGTCAAGGACAAGCCCTATCAAGAGCGCCAAGAGGGCTTCATCGACGCAGCAGGGAACACTTGGTGGGTGCTACATTCAAGCCATAGCCCGTGGCGCAGATAACCCCCGACCCTTCGTTGCAACAGCCTGCCCCTAAGCAGCCGCAGGCTCTCTTACTCGCCCTTCGCGTTAGGTTTGTGAGATATGTTGCGTCGAGTTGTCGGGCTCTGCTCGGTCGAGAGCCGACGGGCGCTACGCGCCTTTGCCTGCGGCCGGCTCTCTTACTCGCCCTCCGCGTTGGGTCGGTGAGATATGTTGCGTCGAGTTGTCGGGCTCTGCTCGGTCCAGAGCCGACGGGCGCTACGCGCCTTTGCCTGCGGCCGGCTCTCTTACTCGCCCTCCGCGTTGGGTCGGTGAGATATGTTGCGTCGAGTTGTCGGGCTCTGCTCGGTCCAGAGCCGACGGGCGCTACGCGCCTTTGCCTGCGGCCGGCTCTCTCACTCGTCATGCCAAACTGAATCCGGAGGCTCATCGTGACGCTCTACGGTATTTCCGTGTTCTGCCTCGTTTATGCCCTTTCCGTTGCTTCTCCCGGTCCCGGCGTGGCGGCGGTCGTTGCGCGCTCGCTCGCGCGGGGCACCCAAGGCGCGCTGGCTTTCATCGCCGGTTTTCTCGTTGGCGATCTCGTTTGGTTCACGGTCGCGGCGACTGGGTTGGCCGCGCTCGCGCAAACCGCCTACACGGTGTTTGCCGCCGTTAAGTACGCAGGCGCCGCCTATCTTCTCTATCTTGCTTGGCGCATGTGGACGGCGCCCGCGCGGGAACTGAACGGCCAGAATATGGAACCGTCGCAGAAACCCTCACGCCTCTTCCTCGGCAGCCTCGCGCTAACGATGGGTAACCCCAAGACGATGGTGTTTTTCTTCGCGCTGCTGCCGACCGTGGTGCAGCTTGAAACGCTGTCGCTGGCGGGATCTCTCGGGATCGCGGGTGCGATCTCGGTCGTGTTACCGTTGGTGCTCGGCGCCTACGTGCTGGCGGCGGTGCGCGCGCGGCGACTGTTGCAAAGCCCGCGCGCAGTCCGTCTGGTTAATCGTGGCAGCGCGACCGTGATGGCCGGCGCGGCCGTCGCCGTTGCGCGGTCCTGATTGGCTGCCGCGCGTCCGCGGCCCAATACGGGACCACGCTTTACCTCACGTCGAAGGAACTCAAACAATTTCACCATCTCGCCAGCGCTAGCGTTATTCCTCGCGCGCGACGGTAAGTCGGTGAATCTCGTCATCACAGGAGCCAAACGATGTTTTCGCAACAGGTATTTCGTCGAATTATCTTCGCGATCGCTGCTCTCGCCGGGGCTCTGCCGGCTGCGGCACAAGTCGCCACCAGCGGCCCGTACTGGCCGGGACCGGCCGTCAGCGGCTCGTGGTACGACCCCACCCGCAGCGGCGAGGGGCTTATCGTGCAATACCTTCCCGACGGCCGTGCGCTCGTGGTGTGGTTCACCTATCCGCCGGCAGGCGCCGCCGGTGAGCAGGCTTGGTTGATCACTGACCTGGGCAACGTCGAAGGCAGCAAGCTCAAATTCAACACCGTTTACCAGCCGCAAGGAGGCGTGTTCGGCGAAGCCTTTAACCCCACGGCCATCACGAATACGGTATGGGGCACGCTGGAATTGGAGTTTCGCGACTGCAACACCGCGACGCTGCGCTACACGGGCCCTGCCGCGTTCGGCAGCGGCACACGCAACCTGACGCGGCTCACCGCGCTCGACCAGCTCGAATGTAACGGCACCAAGGCGCTCACCACCACCGGTGCGCGCGCGCTGTCCGGCCTGCGCGCAAGAAGCGGCGCGTGGTTCGTGCCCTCACGCTCCGGCGAGGGCTGGATGATCGAGGAGCTGCCGGATGGTCGGTCGGTGGTGTACTGGTTCACCTACGACCCACAGGGCCGGCAGGCGTGGACCATCGGCATCGGCACGCGCGACGGCAATCGCATCGACATCGCCGGCAACGTGCTGACGCGCGGCACCAACTTCGGCCCCGGGTTCACCGCCGCCAACGTGCAGCAGGTGCCGTGGGGCACGCTTTCGTTCACCTTCAGCAACTGCGGTAACGTTGACGTGCGCTACGCCTCGAGTGTTGCGGGCTACGGCAGAGGCACGCGCAGCGGCGTGCGGCTGGCCGCGCTCGCCAGCACGGCCTGCATCGATGGCACGCCAGAGCCGCGCATCAACGGCGCCTGGAGCGAAGCGGCCGCCATGCCACTGCCTGCGCAATCGGAACACGCTGCCACGGTGCTCGACGGCAAGATCTACGCGCTGGGCGGCTTTGGCGATCCACAGGGGTTCAAGCGCTATGATCCTGGCACCAACACCTGGACGGTGCTGACACCGATGCCGGCGGGCCGCGACCACCTTGCGGCATTCGCCAGCGACGGCGGCGTTTACTTCGTTGGCGGCTCGTCGCACGCAAGCAGTGGCGACACCATTGCCGCCTACCGCTACGACGTGGCGGCCGACCGCTGGGACCCGCGGCCCGAGCTGCTGTTCAATTTCGGCAGCCACGCCGCGGTGCTGAATGGTCGCGCCTACATCGGCAACGCCAACGGCACCCTGCAGGAATACGATCCGGTGCAGCGCAGCTCGCGCGTCATCGCCCGCGCAACACCCGACCGCAATCGCGATCACTCGCAGGTGGTGGCGTTCCTGGGCGAGATCTGGATGATCGCCGGCCGCGTGCCCGAGACCACAACCGTCGCCATCTACGACCCCGTGACCGAGCGCTGGCGCAACGGCCCATCCATCAACCGGGCGCGCGGCGGTTTCGCGGCGGCGGTGGTCGACGACCAGATCGTCATCGGCGGCGGCGAGGTGCTGGGCACGACGTTTCGAGTCGAGCCGACGACGGAAGTATTGACTGCCGGCTCCGACGTCTGGCGCATGGGCCCAAACCTGCCCCTCGCCGTGCACGGCGTGGCTGGCGCAGGCTTGAGCGGTCGTTTCTACGTGGTGAGCGGCTCCACTATCGCCGGCACGGCCGACGGCAACACCGGGCGGCTACATTCCATCCAGCTCATGCCCTGACCGCCGCGGTCTGTACGTTGTCTTAAGCCTTGAAGGCGACCATCTTCTCCGGCTGAACCGCCAGAATGATGCAGCCTTCGCCGCCCCGACTGCCTTCGGGCGCCTCGGGATTGAACAGCATTTCCGGGTCAGCTTGTTTCGGGTTCCCGATCGGCAGCTTCCTTGTAGATTCGACCGAGGACATCTCCCCAGCCGGTCAGATAACCGACGCGCGTCTCTTCGGCCTTCTCGCGCAACTTCTCCCACCCACGATGCTTCAATGACACCTCGGTGAGGTCACCGGCAGTTTGAAACTGCAGGTCCACTTCCGTTGTGTCCTCTGCGCCGCGCCCGGGATGCCAGGTGAAACCGACTCGGTTTGGCGGCTGGCAGAGAAAGACAGTGCCCAGACGTGCCTTTCGCCGTCGCTGGTCAGCTCGTAGACCGCTCCACCGTTGCGGCCCTCGATCACGACGTCGACCGTTCGGTCTTCACCGATCGAGTGCATTCGCATCGGCCACCACGTGCCGATGCCTTCGGTGAAAAGCCTGAAGGCGTCGTCGACTCCGCATCGAACAGTGATGGATATCTCGATGGGCGGGATTTCGTTCATGGCTTCTTCTTCCTATCCTTTGAGCGCTTGAGTTTCTTCGAGGACCGTCGGTCGGCTTCTTCGGCATAGGCGAACAACACCTGACCCCAGAAGCTCTCCAAATATCGCCTCAACTCCGCCAGACCTTCTGGCTCGGCGCGGTAGATATGTTTCGTGCCCATGGCAGTCTCGGAGACGAGCCGCGCCTCCTTGAGAACTCGAAGATGCTGTGAGACGGCGGCACGGCTGACCGGCAGGTGCTCTGGCGCGCATGATCATCGCGTCGCCGGAGGGCGGTTGCGCTCGGCGCAGCAGCGCATCCTTTGTAAAGGCAGCTTCTCGTTATGTCCGCACCACGCACAACGGCGCGGCGCACCCAGAGCAGTGCGGATCACGCTTGGACGGTCTCAGGTAACCCTGAAGGCGGGGAAAACGCGGTCGATTGCCGGCATCGGCAAGCCAGGACCGCGCGGCGAGAGGCTCCGGTACTGCAGGAATGATGCCGGCGGCACCGTTCCCACCGCCTGTTCCAGCTCCGATAGCCGTGCCCCCTGTCGGACGAGGAAGCTCACATACGTATGCCGCAGCGTATCGTCATCGATGGTCTCGGCGTGCTCCAGCCCGGCGTCATGAGCGGCTGCGGCAACAAGGCCGGCGAGATCGGAAATCGACAGCGCGGTACCCGCGCGCGTCGCCGCAACTGGCTCAGTGCTGGTTCGTCCCGGCGCTCTCGCCTGTAATTCCTGAGCAAGCGGCGCCGTGAGCGGGCGGATGCCTTGCGTCGCATCTGGCAGCTTCAGGCAGCCGGCTTCCACCTCGACGCTGTCCCACGTGAGCGTCGCGAGCTCAGCGAGTGTCAATCCGGAGAACAACGCTGCGACGGCAAGACGCCCGTCGCGGGTCGCCGCGTCCCAAAGCGCATAGACTTCCGGCACGGTAAGCTCGCGCGGCGGCGCCGCGAGGGCCGCCTGCGGCGCGTGGTTCGCAGCAGGCAGCGCTGTCATTCCGCCGGCAAGGCGCAGCGGACCGCCGCCGGTTCCAGCCGCAAGGGTCGGGTAGGCGATCTGAATGATCGGCTGGGGATACGCAGGCGGGTCTCGCTTGGGTCGGGGATTCAGAAAGTCGACCAGCAGCACCGCAAGCAGTGCGGCTGCAAGCGCGCCGCCGACGCTGAAACCCGCATATCGCACATAGTCCGGATACACCGGTTTCTCCGGTACGGCTGCCCGGCCGAGCAGCTCATACTGCGGCTCGCGCGCGCGCTCGCTGCGCTCGAGCAGCGCGAGCCGCTGCTTTGCCTGACCCAACTCCGCTTCGAGCTGTGCGAGCTCAGTCGTCTGGGTCTTGAGCTCCGCGAAGCGGGAAGTGAAGGCTAACGCGTCCTTGCTGCGCCCGCCAACCTGAGCTTCGAGGCGCGCCACATTCTCCTGTAACGTCAGGACGTCCTGTGCCGCCTCGCTCAGCGTTTCCTGCTGGCTGCTGCGACGCGTGGCTTCAATCTGCTGCTCGATCTGCTGCAGGTTTGCGCGCATCCCCTTCACCCTCGGGTCGATCGCCAGATACTGTGGCGTGAAATTGAGATCGAGATCCTTGAGCTGCTGGCGCAACTCGAGCGCGCGCTGCTCCAGCTGGGCGATAGCAGCCTTGTCTTGCGCGCGAAACACGGGTTTGTTGTCCGCAGCGCCCGCCCTTGCCGTGCTCAACCGTGATTCCGCTTCGATCGCCTTTCGCCTGGCCTCGTTTAGCGCGCCGGTCAAGCTCCTGATCTCGGCAGCGACTGGGTTTTCTTCGCGCTCAGGCGAGACAATGTTGTAGCGGCGCCGAAACTCATCGAGCTGGCGCCGCTTCCGTGTAACCCGTCCTTCGATCGACACTACCGTGCCGCGGGCTTCATCGATGCTCGCGTCACGGTCGATCGTGCGGCGTGTGCCTCGGCTCTGGAGATACGCCGCCGCCCACATGTCCAGCAGTTCCGCGAGCTGCTCGCGCTCGCTCCCGCGTGCCTGCAACTCGATCACGTTAGCGCCCGTTGAGGCTATGGCCGCGAGGACTTCGCGCAACTGCGCCACACTACCGAAGGTCCGTAATAACGCCGGACGCTTCTCGGTCAGCGCATTGAGTACCGATTGGAACATTTCGTTGCTGTTCAAGGCCTGCGCTTCATTGGCCACGAATGCGGCGCCTCCCTGTGCACGATCGAAGCTGGTACCAGGGTCAACCTGAATCTTGGCGGTGGCGACGAATGTTGGCGCGATCGAATAGGTGTAGCTCAACCCGGCTGCGCACAGGACGAGGAACACAACGATGAAGATCGGCAGACGACGGTTCATGAGTTCAAAATCGCTTGGGACTGAACGGCTCGATGGGCACACAGGGCGCGCGGCCGGCGATGAGGTCGGCGATAACGCGGCCGGTGGTGGAGCCGCCGCACATGCCGACGTGGCCATGGCCGAACGCGTAGTAAGCGTTGGCGAAGCGCGACGAAGGTCCGATGACCGGCAATGAATCGGGCAGGCTCGGGCGAAAGCCCAGCCAGCGAGTGATGCGGCTCGCATCGTCCTCAGGCGCGAGGCCCGGATACAGCGCCCGCCCCTGCTTCAACAGCACGTCGGCGCGCTTCCAGTTGGGCGGTGCATCGAGTCCGGCGAGTTCCACCGTGCCGACCAGACGCAGCCCCATGTCCATCGGCGTGGCGCCGAAGCTGCCATCGACGTACAGCGTCGGCGTGCGCGGTCCCTTTTCCGGGCCCTTGACGACGACGTTATATCCGCGTTCGGTATCGAGCGGTACGCGATCGCCCAGCTGTTCGGCGAGCGGCTTGGACCAAGCGCCGCAGGCAACCACCACGCGGCTTGCGGCATGCCTGCGCTCCTCGGTCACGACGGCGGTAACTTGCGCGCCGTTGCATTCGAAGCCTGTCACCCTTCCGCGAAGCAGCGTGGCGCCGCGGGCCGTCGCGTGCGCAGCGAGCGCCTGCACCAGCGCACGCGGATCCGACACGTGGCCGTTGGCGCGCACCAGGCGCGCATGCGTGAAGCTCTTGCCCAGGTCCGGTTCGAGATCGTGCAAGTCCGGACCGATAACATCCTCGATCGCAACTCCGTTCCTGCGCCGGATGTCGGTGTTGCGCGCATCGTTGCTAAAGCTTTGCTCGTTGGCGTACAGATAAAGCTGGCCGTGCTGATGCACGAGATGTGTCGCGCTTGCGTCGCGCACGAGGGGTGCGTAATTCTCGAGCGAAGGCTTGAGCAGGGTGCGCAGCGCGCTGGCCTGCACCTCGACTTTTGCGCGGGTGGCTCCCCTAAGGAAGCGCAAGAGCCAGGGAGCGACGTGGGGCAGATAGCTCCAGCGTAACGTGAACGGCCCTTCGGCGTCGAGCAACCAGCCAGGGACCTTCGCCGCCACGCCGGGCATGCCCACCGGAATGATGGACGAGCCCGAAAGGATTCCTCCGTTGCCCGATGATGCGCCCGAGCCCGGCTCGCCGTGATCGATGAGCGTCACTTCATAGCCATCGCGCTGCAGATAGGCCGTGACGCAGACACCGATGATGCCGGCGCCGATGACAATGATCGGAGCTTGGGAGGAATCGCCCGGCATGGCATTCAGGCAAAGGCAACGGTCAGCGAATAGGCGCCTCGCCCCGCATTCCAAGCCGAATCGTTACTTCGCAGCGAGCGCGACTTTGATCTGCTCGAGAGCACTCGGATCTTCGATCGTCGTCAGGTCACCTGGGTCGCGTCCTTCGGCGAGCGCCTGCATCGAGCGGCGCAGCAATTTGCCCGAACGGGTCTTCGGCAAGAGCGTGACGAAATGCACATGGCCGGGCCGGGCAATGGCGCCCAATTCGCGGTCGACGGCGGCCATGACTTCGCGACGCATTTCCGCTGCGCCCGCGGCGGTGGCCACCGTGGCAGGGTCCTTCACGACGGCGAAGGCGACAGGTATTTGTCCCTTCAGCGAATCCGCAACACCGACGACGGCAACTTCGGCGATGCCCGCGTGCGCTTGCACCGCTTCCTCGATTTCGCGCGTGCCCAACCGATGGCCGGCGACGTTGATGACATCGTCGGTGCGGCCGAGCACGAAATAGTAGCCGTCGGCATCGCGCGTCGCCCAATCGAACGTCGAATATACGAGCTTGCCCGGGATCGTCGCGAAATACGTTTGCACGAAACGCTCGTCGTCACCCCACACCGTCGTCATGCAACCCGGGGGCAACGGCGGCGCGATGGTCAACACGCCTTTTTCATCGGTGCCGACCTCCTCGCCGGTGATTTCATGCAACAGTGCGACGTCATAACCATACACGGCAAACGACGGACTGCCGAATTTGCGCGGCAACTCCTCGACATCAGGCTGCGCCGACAGAATCGGCCAACCGCTTTCAGTCTGCCAGTAATGATCGATGATCGGGACCCCCAGCGAGTCGGAAGCCCAGCGCGCAGTCGGCTCGTCTAGCGGCTCGCCGGCCAGAAAGAGATAGCGCAACGAAGAGATGTCGTGCCGTCGCATGTGCGCGACATCCTGTTTTTTCAGAACGCGGATCGCCGTCGGCGAGCTGAACATCGTTTTCACGTTGTGCTCGGCGACGATCTGCCACCAGATCGACGGGTCGGGCCGGATTGGCAAGCCTTCGTACATGATCGTCGTCGAGCCGTTGATGAGCGGCGCGTAGATGATGTACGAGTGCCCGACGACCCAGCCGATGTCGCTCGTCGTGAACATCGTCTCGCCCGGCGCAACACAGAAGATGCGGCGCATCGATGATGCGAGCGCAACTGCGTAGCCGCCGGTATCGCGCTGCACGCCCTTGGGCTTGCCGGTGGTCCCCGACGTGTACAGGATGTACGACGGCTCGCTTGACTCGAGCCATGCGCATGGGACGCTCGCGTCCAGATGCTTTTCGCGCAACGTCGCGTAATCGAAGTCGCGTCCCGCGGTGCGCGCCATCGTCATGTCGATGCTGCGGTCGACGATCAGCACTGCCGCCGGCGGGCGCCGCGCGATCTGCAGAGCCTCGTCGACCAGAGGCTTGTACGGCACGGATTTGCCCCCACGCATGCCGGCATCAGCGGTGATCAGCACCTTCGGCGTGGCGTCGTCGATGCGCGTGGCCAGGCTCGCCGCCGCGAAACCGCCGAACACGACCGAGTGCACGGCGCCGATGCGCACGCACGCCAGCATCGCGAACAGCGCCTCGGGGATCATCGGCATGTAGATCAAGACGCGGTCGCCGCGACCTACACTGAGACTCTGCAGAATCGCCGCACAGCGGTTCACCTCGGCGTGAACTTCCGAGAACGTGTACTGAACCTTGGCTCCGGTCTCGGTGGAAATGTAGATCAGTGCGGCCTGGCTGCCCCGCGCGGAGAGATGCCGATCGAGCGCGTTATGGCAGAGGTTCGTGCGCCCGCCAACGAACCATTTCGCAAACGGCGGTCGCTCGTAATCGAGAACCGTGCCAAATGGCGTTTGCCAGTCGATGAGCGCAGCTTCTTTGCGCCAGAACGCATCGCGCTCGGTCAACGACCTGCGATGAAAATCCCGATAGGTCGTCATGTCCTGCCATCCTTCCCCTGTTCTTTTCTCGGCCGGTCGCTTAGGTCAGCCGCCGTGCGTATCCGGCGCGATACGCACCACGGTGCGTCCGCGCACCAGACCTTTGATATAAGCATCGAAGTGCGTCGGCAGCTCGTCGAAATCGATCGTGCGCACCTGGTCATGCACGCTATCGGGCCGCCATTCGACCGCAAGCTTGTTCCAGATCTTCTGCCGCTGCGCCATTGGGCAGTTGACACTATCGACACCTAACAACTGCACGCCGCGCAAAATGAATGGCATCACCGTCGTATGGAGTTTCACGTCGGCGGCAAGACCGACAGAAGCGACCGTGCCGCCGATCTTCATCGTCGCCAGCAGCCACGCCAGCAGGTCGCCTCCCAGATTATCAATGGCGCCCGCCCACGTCGCCTTGTCCAGCGGCCGTATCTTGGTGAGATCGATTGCGTCGCGCAGCAGCACTTCCTTCGCGCCAACGCCCTTCAGATAGTCTGCTTCCTTTGCCTTCCCGGTGATCGCCACGACGTGATAGCCCGATTTGGCGAGAATCTCCACCGCCACCGATCCCACGCCACCGGTGGCGCCGGTGACCGCCACCGGGCCGCCATCGGGCTTGAGCCCGTTATGCTCCATCAGCAGCACCGCCTGCGCCGCAGTGAACCCGGCGGTACCCAAGGTCATCGCGTCGAACGCCGTCATGCTCTCGGGCCGCCGCACGACCCAGTCTGCCGGCACGCGCACGCGCTCCGCATACCCGCCGTCGTGCGCGACTCCCATGTCGTAGCCATGTACGATGACCTTGTCGCCGCGCTTCCAGCGCGCGTCGGCGCTTTCTTCCACCGTCCCCGCCATGTCGATGCCGGCGACAGTCGGATACTTGCGCATGATCCGGCCGGTGCCGTTGTATGACAGCGCGTCCTTGTAATTGATCGTCGAGTATTTGGTCTTGACGACGACGTCACCGGCGTCGAGCTCATCTAAAGTCAGATCGACGAAGCGGCTCGACACGGCTTTATCTTTCTCGAAGGTGCGGTAGGCCTTGAATGTCTGCACGGGTGGCTCCTTGGGGCTTACAGATCGAAGAAGTAAAAGATGTTAGCCGAACATGGCAGCAATGACACCGGGTGTTCGTTGACGAGCGGCCCCCCGCAAAAGCTATCCGGCCACACCCTCACCGCTCTCGTGCGGCCGCGCCATATATTCCCGCGTACGCATCTCCGCGAGCCGACTCACGGTCCGCGGGAAATCCTGGACGTTGGGGCCGCTTCGATACAACTCCTCCGGCGGCGCTGCCGCGGAGGCGAGCAGCTTCACGCGATGGTCGTAGAGAATGTCGATGAGCCACGTAAATCGGCGCGCTACATCGCCCTGTTGCTGCGACATAACCGGAATGTCGGAGACGATCATCACCGCGAATCGGCGCGCGAGCTCCAGGTAATCGCGCTGCGAGCGCGGACCGTCGCACAAGTTGGCGAAGTTGAACCAGATCGCGCTGCCGGCACGGCGCGTGGCGCTGAGTGTCCGGCCTTCGATTTCGAGGCGCGGATTCTCGTCCGACCCTGAACGCATCGCCTCGAACGCCTGCGCAAGCGCCGCGTCGGCTTGTGGCCCCCCGGGGACGTGAAAACTCTCCGCCCGCTCTAACGCGCGCAGCCGATAGTCGACTCCCGCGTCAATGTGAATGACGTCAAGCCATTGTTGCAAGAGCGCGACCGTCGGCAGGAAATTTTCCCGCTGCAGACCATCCGGATACAAACCGTCCGGTGGGTAGTTCGACGTCACGACCAACACGACACCCTGATCGAACAACGCGGCGAGGAGCCGCCCGAGGATCATCGCGTCGGCGATGTCCGCGACGTGGAACTCGTCGAAGCAGATCAGCCGCCAGCGCTTCCCGATATGTTCCGCCACACGGACCAGCGGGTCTTCTTTCCGCTTGAGCCGTTTCAACTCTTCGTGCACGTCCCGCATGAAGGCGTGGAAGTGGACGCGCGTCTTGCGGCGCAGCGGAACCGCCGCGAAAAAGCTATCCATGAGGAACGTCTTGCCGCGACCCACTCCTCCCCACAGGTACAAGCCCCGCGGCACGTCCGGTGCGGCGAACAAACGCCGCAACGCCGATTGCCGCGCCGTGCGAAATTCCTTGAGCTCGTCCGCGAGTTGCTGCAAGCGGTCCAGCGCCGCAGCCTGCGCATGGTCGAGTATCGCGTTGCGCCGGACGAGTTCAGGTGCAAGATATGCAATGAGCGCGCCTTCGCGGCGCGCGATGTGGCCATCAACGGCGATGTCGTTCACGTCGCGCCTATTCGCGAAAGGTAGCGCGCGGCGATCAAAGGTTGCGTGCCCGCCCGTCAACAGCCAACGCCGCTTCCTTCGTAGCCTCAGCGAGCGACGGGTGCGCGTGGCAGATCCGCGCGAGATCTTCACTCGCGGCGCCGAATTCCATCGCGACCACACCTTCGGCGATCAGCTCGGACGCCCAGGGACCGATAACGTGCATCCCCAGGATGCGGTCGGTCTTCCGATCAGCGAGAATCTTGACGAATCCCGCCGTATCACCTAGCGCGCGGGCGCGGCCGTTGGCCGTGAACGGAAACGTGCCAGTGCGATAGTCGACGCCTTCGGCTTTCAGTTGCTGTTCGTTCTTGCCCACCCACGCAATCTCCGGCGCTGTGTAAATCACCCACGGTACGGTATTGAAATCGACGTGACCGTGTTGACCGGCGATGCGCTCGGCGACCGCCACCCCCTCTTCTTCGGCTCTATGCGCGAGCATCGGACCGCGTACGACATCGCCGATCGCCCACACATTGGGTAGGTTGGTCTTGCAGTCGCTGTCGACAACGACGAACCCGCGTTCGTCGAGCGCGAGTCCCACGGCCTTCCCGTTAAGCCCTTCGGTGTGCGGCACGCGGCCAATCGATACGATAAGGCGATCGAACGTCGCGCGTTGCGCCTTGCCGGACGCATCGGTATACGAAATGGCGACGTCGTTCTTGCCGAGTTGCACATCGGTGATTGCCACACCCAGGTGAATTGCGAGGCCCTGCTTCGTGAAGAGCCGCAGCGCTTCCTTCGCGACCGCCGCGTCCGCCGCACCCAGAAACGCCGGCAGCGCTTCGAGAAGCGTGACCTCCGCGCCTAGACGCCGCCACACGCTGCCCAGCTCGAGCCCGATGACCCCTGCGCCGACGACGCCCAGCTTCTTCGGCACTTGGGGAATAGCGAGCGCGCCTTCATTGTCGAGCACGAGTCGGTTGTCGATGGCGACCTGCGGCAGCGCGCGCGGCTGCGACCCCGTCGCGACGATCACATGCCTGCCGCTCAATTCGGTCCCTTCCGCTCCGGCTCCGCTGACTGCTACCGTCCACGAGTCGCCGTTTCTGGACTTGAATGCACCCAGGCCGTGGAAGAACATCACCTTGTTTTTCTTGAACAGGTAGAGGATGCCGTCGTTATTCTGCGCGACCACTTTGTCCTTGCGTGCGAGCATCTTGGCGAGGTTCAAGCCCAGCCCCGTGACCTCGATGCCATGGTCCGCAAACGCGTGTCCCGCGTGATCGTAGTTTTCGGAAGATTGCAAGAGCGCCTTCGACGGGATGCACCCGACGTTTGTGCACGTGCCACCCGGCGCCGGTTTGCTGTCCGCACGCGACCAGTCGTCGATGCACGCCGTCTTGAAACCCAGTTGCGCGGCACGAATCGCGGCAATGTACCCGCCCGGACCACCGCCGATGACAATTACGTCGAATTGTTCAGCCATAGTTCCGGTGCGCTTGAAGCGAGACGAGCGGGCGGTATGGGGCGGCGTTCGGAGGGTGACTAAAGCGAGCGTCTACCGTAGATGTCTGACAGCGGCTCTGACTGCTCGTGCAGGCTATAGGTCGAGGAGAATCCGTGCCGGATCTTCGAGCGCTTCCTTCATTGCGACCAGTGCCAGCACCGCCTCACGCCCGTCGATAATCCGGTGGTCGTACGACAATGCCAGATAATTGATCGGCCGCACGACCACTTGCCCGTTTTCCACGACGGCGCGCTCTCTGGTGGCATGCACCCCTAATATCGCGGATTGCGGCGGATTGATGATGGGTGTGGACAACATCGACCCGAACACGCCGCCGTTGGAGATCGTGAACGTCCCTCCGGTGAGCTCCTCGACCGTCAGCTTGCCGTCCTGGGCGCGCTTACCGAATTCGGCAACCTGCTTTTCGATGTCGGCGATTGACATCTGGTCAGCGTCGCGCAGGATCGGCACGACCAGCCCGCGCGGGCTGCCGACAGCGATGCCGATATCGAAGTAGCCGTGATAGACGATGTCCTGGGCGTCGATCGACGCATTGACGACCGGGAATTTCTTGAGTGCGTGCACCGCGGCTTTGACGAAAAAACTCATGAAACCAAGCTTGACGCCGTGCTCTTTTTCGAACTTCTCCTTGTAACGATTGCGCAAATCGAGCACCGGCTGCATGTTGACCTCGTTGAACGTGGTCAGGCTCGCCGCCGTAGCTTGCGATTGCACGAGGCGCTCCGCGACGCGCTGGCGCAGCCGGGACATCGGGACGCGCTGCTCGGGGCGCGAACCAAGCGTTGCGGGCAAGCGGATGGCGGGTGCCGGAGGTACCTTCGCAACCGCAGGTGGAGGGGAAGCTTTGGCCTCCGCACTAGGCTGCGGGGGTGCCTGCACAACCGCAGGTGGAGTGGAAGCTTTGGCCTCCGCCGCGCCGAGCACGTCACCCTTGGTAATGCGGCCGCCGCGTCCCGTCCCCGCAATATCCACTGGGTCAATACCCTGCTCGGCGAGTATCTTGCGCGCCGCTGGCAATGCCGTGACCGGGCTCGCCGCGGCCGCTAGCGATTTCGTGCCCTCGTTTTTCGCCGGTTGCGTCTTAACCGGTTCCGCTGCAGCGGCCGGTGCTGCAGCCACCTTCGCGGGTTGCTTCGTCGGTGCGGCTGTTGCCGCAGCACCCTTCGCCTCGGTGTCGATGATTGCGATCACTTCATTCGACGTCACTGACGAGCCGTCCGCTTTTCGCGTCTCGACGAGCACGCCATCGCCAGGCGCGGGCAATTCGAGCACGACCTTGTCGGTTTCCACGTCGATCAAGTTTTCGTCGCGCTTGATCGCGTCGCCGGGCTTCTTGTGCCACGCGACGAGTGTTGCTTCCGCCACGGATTCGGGCAGTTGCGGAACTTTCACTTCGATTCGCATGATTCACGCTTCCGACCGGCTAGTGCGCGACGACCATTTCACCGGCTCTCAATTGCGGCGCGAACGCATCCTCGATGATTTGCTTTTGTTCCGCGTGGTGTTTGGCCGCGTATCCAACCGCGGGGGACGCGGATATCGGTCGGCCGGCATACGCCAGCACCTGTGCGTCGAGAATGTCACCGCGCAAATACGCGCGCAGCCGGTACCATGCGCCCTGGTTCTGCGGCTCTTCTTGCACCCAGACAACCTCTTTCGCTTTGGGAAACTTGGCGGCCTCGGTGCGAAATTCCTCGTGCGGAAACGGATATTGCTGCTCGAGCCTGACAATCGCGATGTCGTTGATCTTGTTCTCCCTCCGAAACGCCAGAAGCTCGTAATACGCTTTGCCCGAACACGCGAGGACGCGGCGCACCGTTTTCGCCGGGAGCTTATCCGTTTCGCCGATGACCGCCTGAAACGGGCCGTGCGCAAGCTCCTTGAGCGACGACACGGCTTCCTTGTGCCGCAAGAGGCTCTTGGGGCTCATGACGATCAGCGGCGTACGGAATTTGCGGATCATCTGCCGGCGCAGCATGTGGAATACCTGCGCCGGTGTCGAAGGCACGCAGACCTGCATGTTGTGTTGCGCGCACAGTTGCAGGAACCGCTCCGGACGCGCCGACGAATGCTCGGGGCCTTGGCCTTCGTAGCCGTGCGGCAGCAGCAGAACCAGACCGCAGATGCGTCCCCACTTCACTTCCCCGGCGCTGATGAACTGATCGATGACCACCTGCGCACCGTTGACGAAATCGCCGAACTGCGCCTCCCATACGACGAGGCGCGTCGGGTCCGACGTCGAGTAGCCGTATTCGAAAGCGACGACTGCCTGCTCGGTCAGCACCGAATCGATGACCTCGAACGTCGGTTGTCCCTCTTTCACGTGCTGCAACGGAATCCACGTTCCCGAATCCCACTTTTCCCGGTTCTGGTCATGCAGGACCGCGTGACGATGCGAAAACGTCCCGCGAGCGGTGTCTTCGCCGGTCAGGCGTACGCCGTAACCTTCGTCCAGCAACGTCGCATACGCGAGCGTCTCGGCCATGCCCCAGTCCAGCGGCTGCTTACCCTCACCCATCGCGCGGCGATCGGCGTTCACTTTTTCGACGCGAGAGTGCAGCTTGAATCCGTCCGGGATCGCCGTAAGCGTTTGGGCGAGCGACTGCAGTCGCGCGAGCGGCACCGACGTATCCGCGGAGTCGGTCCAGTGCCGGTTCTTGTACGGCGTCCAGTCGATGGTGAACGGCGGCTTGTAGTTTGCCAGCACCGTTTTGTTCGTGTGGAGGCCCTTGTCCATCGCGGCGCGAAACGCTGCAACCATTTCATCGGCCTCTTCCGCCGTGACAACGCCGGCCGCGATCAGTTGATCGGCGTAGAGCTTGCGCGTACCGGGGTGCTGGGCGATCTTCTTGTACATCAGCGGCTGCGTGATCATCGGCTCGTCGGCCTCGTTGTGGCCTTGCCGGCGGAAGCAAACGAGATCGATAAACACATCGCGATGGAATTGCTGGCGATATTCGAGCGCCAGATCGATGGCGAGCAGGCACACCTCGGGGTCATCGCCATTGACATGCAGAATCGGCGACTCGACCATCTTCGCGACGTCGGTGCAATACAGCGTGCCGCGCGCGTCGCGCGGGTCGGACGTCGTGAAACCGATCTGATTGTTGATGACGATATGGATCGTGCCGCCCGTGTAGTAGCCGCGGGTTCTCGCCATGTTCAGACATTCCTGCATGACGCCCTGACCCGCGATCGCTGCGTCGCCATGCATCAGCACCGGCAACACTTGGTCACCTTCGACATCATCGCGCCGGTGCTGGCGTGCGCGCACGCTGCCTTCGACGACCGGGTCGACGATTTCCAGGTGCGACGGGTTGAACGCGAGGGTCAAATGCACCGGATTGCCCGGAGTGGAAACGTCGGACGAAAACCCCTGGTGATACTTGACGTCGCCGGCCGGCAGATCTTGCGGCGCCTTGCCTTCGAATTCGGAGAATAGGTCAGCCGGCATCTTGCCCATCGTATTGACCAGGACGCTCAACCGGCCCCGGTGCGCCATGCCCATCACGACTTCCTGCACGCCGGTGGCGCCGGCGCGCTGGATCAAGCGGTCGAGCATCGGGATCAACGAGTCGTTACCCTCGCCGGAAAAACGTTTTTGGCCGACATATTTAGTGTGCAGATAGCGCTCGAGCGTCTCTGCCGCCGTCAGTTGCTCGAGAATGTGCTTCCTCTCCTCGGCCGAATACGTCGGCTTGGAGCGGATCGGTTCCAACCGTTCCTGTAGAAACCGCTTGGTCGGCGTATCCGAGATATACATGTACTCGGCGCCCAAGGTGCGGGTATACGTCTGCTGCAGCGCTTCGATGATGTCGCGCAAGCGCATCCGCGGCGCGCCGGCCTTGAATGAGCCGACATCGAACTCGGTATCGAGATCGGCGTCGGTAAAGCGATAGCTGGCGAGGTCGAGATCGGGAATGTACCGCGGGTCCTGCCGCTTCAACGGGTCGACATCGGCGTGGAACATGCCGAGCGTGCGGAACTTGCTGATGAGCCGCAGTACGACGACCTGCTTATGCATAGTCGTTGCATCGACCATCGCGCCCGCGACCCTACGGTCTTTCGCCAGCTCGATAAACGATGCGATAACCGGCGCATGCGAGATGTCGCTCGCATCTCCGCGCAGGCTGTCAAAATACACACGCCAGTCGGCGGCGACCGAGCCGGGATTCGCGAGGTAACTCTCGTACTGCTCCTCGAGAAACGGAACGTTGCCCCCGAACAATGTGCTCGACGATACCGATTCGGTCATGCTGCCCATTGCGTCACCTCACCGTTTCCCCACAAGTTGGGCAAAAAAGAACTCTGCGTCACGGGCGCAGTCCTTCGATTGCACGCGCAACCCTTCACCCGCGTTCCGCGATCGGCGGAACCTGCCGCCGCTTCGCCCCGACATAAAGCTGGCGCGGCCGGCCGATCTTGTAATCGGGTTCGGCGATCATCTCGTTCAACTGGGCAATCCAGCCCGCGGTGCGCGCGAGCGCAAAGACCGCGGTGAAGAGGGGCACGGGAATGCCGATGGCCTTTTGCACGATGCCCGAATAAAAATCGACATTCGGATAGAGCTTGCGCTGCACGAAATAATCGTCTTCCAGCGCAATTTTCTCCAGCGCCAGCGCGAGACCGAACAGCGGGTCGTCGTGCAGCCCGAGCTCACCCAGAACTTCGTGACAGGTCTCGCGCATCAACTTTGCCCGCGGGTCGTAATTCTTGTAGACACGATGACCGAAGCCCATCAGGCGGGCGTTGGAATTCTTGTCCTTCACCTTCGCAATGAATTCCCCGATCTTCCCGACTCCCCCCATTTGCTGAATCTCGTAGAGCATGTTGAGCGCCGCTTCGTTGGCGCCGCCGTGCGCGGGACCCCACAGACAGGCAACCCCCGCGGCGATCGCCGCAAACGGATTGGTCCCGGACGACGCGCACAGGCGCACCGTCGAGGTCGACGCGTTCTGCTCGTGATCGGCGTGCAGTATGAAGATTCGGTCAAGCGCGCGCACCAGCACGTCGTTGACCTGGTATTCCTCGCATGGGGTCGCGAACATCATCCGCATGAAATTCGCTGCGTAGCCAAGATTGTTGCGCGGGTACATGTATGGCTGGCCGACCGAATACTTATAAGCCATCGCGACCATCGTCGGCATTTTGGCGATCAGCCGAATCGCCGAAATATCGCGCTGCCTGCCATCGTGCAGATTCATCGAGTCAGGATAGAACGCCGAGAGTCCCCCCACCAGGCCGGTCATCACTGCCATCGGGTGCGCGTCGCGGCGGAAGCCGCGCATGAAGAACTGCATCTGCTCGTTGACCATCGTGTGATTGGTGACGAGTGCGACGAAATTTTCCTTTTGCGCGGTATCCGGCAACTCGCCATACAGCAGCAGATAACAGGTCTCGAGGAAATCGCACTTGACGGCCAGTTCCTCGATCGGATAGCCGCGGTACAGAAGTTCGCCCTTATCTCCGTCGATGTAGGTGATGGCGGAAGTGCACGCCGCGGTCGACATGAATCCCGGGTCGAACGTGAACTCCCCCGTCTTGCCATACAACGCGCGAATGTCGATCACATCGGGGCCGACCGAACCGTTCAGCACCGGCAAAGTAATCGAAGGTGACCCGTCGGAGAAGGTCAGCGTGGCGGTACGGTCTGTCATTGCAGCGGCTCCCTGAAAACGACTACGCGGCCGAACGTGAAATCGTCCAAGGTTTCCATGCGGGACGACCATTTATAGTCGCATTTACCACTCATTTACCACATTTGCCCGGCACCGCTTCAAGCGGCGCGCAATTGGGCGACAAACTCGGCAATGCCAGCGTCGGGCGGCGCGCCGCGACCAGCGATCAAATCCCACAGTTCGTTGTCGGGAAGGTCCAGCAATCGATCCAGCACTGCCAATTCGGCTTCGGTCAACGTGTCGGCATGAGCGTCCAGATAGCGTGCCAGGATCAGGTCGTTTTCGAGCATGCCGCGGCGGCAACGCCACCTGATACGGCCTATTCGCTCAGGCGTCATCGCTCATTCCTCATTTCTCACCCTAGACGGCTCGTCTGACCATGATGTCCTTGATCTTGCCGATGGCGAGCGACGGATTCAGATTCTTGGGACAAACATCGACGCAGTTCATGATCGTGTGGCAGCGGAATAGGCGATAGGGATCTTCGAGGTCGTCCAAGCGCTCGTTGGTCGCAAGATCGCGGCTATCGGCGATGAAGCGGTACGCCTGAAGCAACCCGGCGGGTCCGACGAACTTATCCGGATTCCACCAGAACGACGGGCACGCCGTCGAACAGCACGCGCACAGAATACATTCGTAGAGGCCGTCGAGCTCCTCGCGATCGGCGGGCGATTGCAACCGTTCGCGCTCGGGCGGCGGCGTATCGTTGACGAGATACGGCTTGATCGAGTGGTACTGTTTGAAAAACTGGCTCATGTCGACAATCAGGTCACGAATCACGGGCAGACCCGGGAGCGGACGCAGCTCGACGGGCTCGCGCAGGTCCTTGACGTTGGTGACGCAGGCAAGGCCATTCTTGCCGTTGATGTTCATCGCATCCGATCCGCAGACACCTTCGCGGCAGCTCCGTCGGAACGACAATGTGTCGTCGTGCGCCTTGACGCGTATCAGCGCGTCCAGCAGCATGCGGTCGGTCGCTTCGAGGGTGACGTCGTACTCCTGGTAGCGCGGTTTCGCGTCCAGCTCGGGGTTGTAGCGGTAGATGCGAAACTTCATTCGTTTGTTCCCAAAGGGAGGGCGCTGTGGCGAAATTGGCGCACTTCAATACGCGGTGCGCGTCAATACGTCCGCGCCTTTGGCGGAAACGCCTCCACCGAAAGCGGCTTCAAATTGACCGGCTTGTACTCGAGGCGATTGCCCTCGCGATACCACAGCGTGTGCTTGAGCCAGCGCGCGTCATCGCGCTCGGGATAATCGCTTCGCGCTTGCGCGCCGCGTGATTCAAGCCGCGCGGCGGCCGAGGCGATGGTTGCCTTGGCGGTCTCGAGCAGGTTGTCGAGCTCGAGCGCCTCGACGCGGGCAGTATTGAATGTGCGGCTCTGGTCGCCGATCGCCGTGCGCGCGACCCGCTGCTCGAGCTCTTCTACTTTGGCCGCCCCGGCGGCCAGCAACTGCGCGTTGCGGAAGACTCCGCAGTGCGCTTGCATCGTCTTGCGCAGCGTGTTGCCGACCTCGGCAACCGATTCGCCGGACTTGGCGCTATCGAGTCGCGCGAGTCGCTGTTGCGATCGCTCCGAAGCGTCCGCCGGCAGCGGCTTGTGCGGGTGCGCCCTTAGATTCTGGTCGATGATGAAATTAGCTGCGGCGCGGCCGAATACGATCAAGTCCAGCAGCGAGTTGGTTCCCAAGCGGTTTGCGCCGTGCACCGACACGCACGCGCACTCGCCAACCGCATAGTAGCCATTGACGGGAGCGTTGGGGTCGCCGTTCCGCGGTGCGACAACCTGTCCGTGAATGTTCGACGGAATACCGCCCATCTGGTAGTGGATCGTCGGCACGACCGGAATCGGCTCCTTGACCGGATCGACGTTCGCGAACTTGATGGCGATCTCGCGAATCGACGGCAGCCTTTTGGTGATCACGTCGGGCCCGAGGTGGTCGAGCTTCAGCAGCACGTAGTCCTTATCCGGACCGCAGCCGCGGCCTTCCTTGATCTCCTGAT
>JBBJMT010000004.1:0-311835 GCA_037719965.1 Casimicrobiaceae bacterium
TGACCGTTGCGCGTCGGGCTCTGCTCGGTCGCGCGGCGACGGGCCCTTCGGGCCTTGCCTCGGCCTGACGGCCTCGGCCGCCGCGCTCACTCCCCCCTTGGACGCGGCTGCCAGGCCCGTGACCGTTGCGCGTCGGGCTCTGCTCGGTCGAGAGCCGACGGGCCCTACGGGCCTTTGCCTGCGGCCGGCTCTCTCACTCGCCCCTCAAAACGGAATATCGTCGTCGAAGTCGTCGACGCCTTTTTTGCCTCCGGCGCCGCTGCTAGCAGCGGCGGGGCTGCGCGCGGCGCCGGTGCCTTCGCGGGCAGGTTTTTGCGAGCTGGGGCCGCCGCTGCCGGCAAACTCCACATCGCCGCTTCCGCCGCCGCCGTCGCGGCTCCCCAGAAGCTGCATGCGGTCGCCGACGACTTCGGTCGAGTACTTCTCGACCCCTTCCTTGTCGGTCCACTTACGCGTCTGCAGCCGGCCTTCGATGTAGACGGGGCGTCCTTTCTTTAAGTACTCCCCGGCAATCTCTGCCTGCCGACCGAAGAGGACGACGGTGTGCCATTCCGTTTTTTCCTGCTTCTCGCCGCCTTTGTCTTTCCACGTTTCCGTCGTCGCGATGCGCAAGTTGGTGACGGCGTCTCCGCCCGTCGTGTACCGTGTTTCCGGATCGCGACCCAGATTGCCGATCAGGATCACCTTGTTGACCGAAGCCATGTCATTTCTCCGTGGTTCCTTCGCGTTTCCCATCCCTTGACCCAAGCATCGGACTCGGGAAACTTAAACGCAATATACTAGCAGGTTGGGCTTCGGTCCTTAAGCCTCTGGGCGTAGACAAAACAGCCCATTGCAATAACTTAGAAGATCGCATGGATCTGATCCGCATTCGCGGTGCGCGCACGCACAACCTGAAGAACCTAAACCTCGATTTGCCGCGCCACCGGCTGATCGTAATCACCGGACTGTCGGGATCCGGCAAGAGTTCGCTCGCGTTCGACACGCTGTATGCGGAAGGCCAGCGCCGCTACGTCGAATCGCTGTCGGCGTACGCACGGCAGTTTCTGCAGTTGATGGAAAAACCGGATGTCGACCTGATCGAGGGACTGTCGCCGGCGATTTCGATCGAGCAGAAGGCGACGTCGCACAATCCGCGCTCGACCGTCGGCACGGTGACCGAGATTCACGACTATCTGCGGCTTTTGTACGCACGGGTCGGTGACCCGTACTGTCCCGATCACCCGGATCAACCGCTTTCGGCGATGACCATCTCGCAGATGGTCGACGCCACCCTCGAGCTTGAAGCCGTTGATCCTGACGGCACGAAGCTGATGATCATGGCGCCGGTCGTCGTCAATCGCAAAGGCGAGCATGCCGAGCTGTTCGTGGAGCTGCGCGCGAAAGGCTTCGTGCGGGTACGCGTCGACGGCACGGTGTATGAAATCGATGCCGCGCCGAAGCTCAACAAGAATACGAAGCACACAATCGAAGTTGTCGTCGACCGCTTGAAGGTGCGTGCCGAGTTCAAGCAGCGGCTGGCGGAGTCGTTCGAGACTGCGCTGCGGCATGGCGACGGGCGCGCGCTCGCGGTCGAGATCGACAGCGGCCGCGAGCATCTGTTCTCGGCGAAGTTCGCATGCCCGATCTGCAATTACTCGCTGGCGGAATTGGAGCCGCGGCTGTTCTCGTTCAACAGCCCGTTAGGCGCGTGTCCGCGGTGCGATGGTCTGGGCTCGATCACTTTTTTCGATCCCAAGCGGGTCGTCGCGTTCCCCGAGCTCTCGCTTGCGTCCGGCGCGATCAGGGGCTGGGATCGCCGTAATCAGTTCTATTTCCAGCTCTTGCAAAGTTTGGCGAAGCACATCGGGTTCGATGTCGATCGCCCTTTCGCCAAACTGCCCGAACGCATCCAGGAACTGATTCTGTACGGTTCCGGCACCGAAAAAATTCCGTTCACGTATCTCTCCGAGCGCGGCAAGCCGCTGGTGCGCGAGCACGCATTCGAGGGCATCGTTCCGAATCTGGAACGACGATATCGCGAGACCGATTCGGTCCTGGTACGCGAGGAGCTGGCCAAGTACCTGAACAACAAGCCTTGCCCCGAATGCCACGGCACGCGCTTGAAGCGCGAGGCGCGCCATGTGAAAGTCGGCAACCGTGGGCAGGCGCGCGCGATCTTCGAAGTTTCCGCGTGGCCGCTCAAGGAAACGATAGCGTTTTTCAGCCAGTTGCGGCTCGAGGGCCAGAAGGCGGCGATCGCCGACAAGATCGTCAAGGAAATCGGCAGTCGGCTGCAGTTCCTAAACAACGTCGGTCTTGATTACCTTTCGCTCGACCGGTCGGCGGAAACGCTCTCCGGCGGCGAGGCGCAGCGCATTCGCCTGGCGAGCCAGATCGGCTCGGGACTGACGGGCGTGATGTATGTCCTCGACGAGCCATCGATCGGACTGCATCAGCGCGACAACGAGCGCCTGCTCGGCACGCTCCGGCATCTGCGTGATCTGGGGAACAGCGTGATCGTCGTCGAACACGATGAGGAAGCCATCAATACGGCCGATCACGTCCTGGACATGGGTCCTGGCGCCGGCGAGCACGGCGGGCAGGTTGTGGCGCAAGGAACACCGGCGGACATCCGGCGCGCCGCGCATTCGCTAACCGGACAGTATCTGGCGGGTCACCGGCAGATTCCGATTCCTGCGCGGCGGCATCGCAGCGATCCCGAACGCCGTCTCACCGTGACCCATGCGTCAGGGAATAATTTGCAAGGTGTGACCTTGGAACTGCCGGTCGGCCTCTTTGTTTGCGTGACCGGAGTGTCGGGCTCGGGTAAATCCACACTCATCACTGACACGCTGTATCACGCTGTCGCGCGTCATCTGTACGACAGCGCGGAAGAGCCTGCCCCGTTTGCCGAGATCGAAGGGCTCGACCATTTCGACAAAGTCGTCAGTGTCGATCAGGGACCGATCGGCCGTACGCCACGCTCGAATCCGGCAACCTACACCGGCCTGTTCACGCCGATTCGCGATCTCTTCTCGCAAGTGCGGGACGCGCGCGAGCGCGGCTATGGGCCCGGGCGATTTTCATTCAATGTCAAGGGCGGACGCTGCGAAGCGTGCCAGGGCGACGGCCTCATCAAAGTCGAGATGCACTTCTTGCCCGACGTCTACGTGTCGTGCGACGTGTGTCACGGTCAGCGGTACAACCGCGAGACGCTGGAAATCCGCTACAAGGGCAAGAACATTCACGATGTGCTGGCGATGACGGTCGAAGACGCGTTCGCGTTCTTCGAGCCGGTGCCGTCCGTGGCGCGCAAGCTGCAGACGCTGCTCGACGTTGGACTGGGTTACATCACGCTCGGCCAATCGGCGACCACGCTGTCCGGCGGTGAGGCACAGCGAGTGAAGTTGGCGCTCGAGCTCTCCAAGCGCGACACCGGTCGCACACTCTACATTCTCGACGAGCCGACGACCGGCCTGCATTTCCACGACATCGAGATGTTGCTCACCGTTTTGCATCGACTGCGCGACCATGGCAATACCGTCGTCGTTATCGAGCACAACCTGGATGTGATCAAGACCGCCGATTGGGTGATCGATCTGGGCCCCGAGGGTGGCGCCGGCGGCGGCACGATCGTCGCGGAAGGTCCACCCGAGCACATAGCCGCGGTTGCCGCGAGTTTCACTGGCGCGTACTTAAAACCCGTGCTGGACGCGGAGGCGAAACGCCGTGGCAAAGGCGTGATCGAAGCTCAGCCGCGAGTAGCGCGCGGACGCAAAGTGTCCAGCGATTTGTTGGGGTGAGAACGACTGCGGAATCAATGCGGATTCGCCTGGTTGGGCGGGTGGTAGCGCGGGCCTCCCGACGATATCCTGGTCATTCTCGTTGTAGATTTGTGCCAAGCCAGCGAACCTTGTGTGCGCCAATCGTGCGTTGCTGTAGACAACGAGCTCGGCAGGCAGCACCATTGCGGGGCGCGAGAACAAAAAGAAAACGTGCTGGCTGGAATCGAGAGATCGTAGCGATCGCATCCCGCTTGCGTTACCTATCGTTCAAGGAGAGGCACGATGACGCGAAACGTCCGACTTCCGCGACAGGCGCTGGCCATCGCTGCCGCGATGGCGTTGTATGGTGCGGGGCGGGCGGAGGCCGTCGAGTTCCAGCGAGGCGACGTCAAGGGCAGCTTCGATACGACCCTTTCGTTGGGCGCGGCGTGGCGCGTAGAGCGGCGCGATCCAGCATTGATCGGCATCACGAACGGCGGCACTTCGCGCTCGGTCAACGATGACGACGGCGATCTCAATTATGACCGCGGCGATGTGTTTTCCACGCTCTTCAAAGTCACCCACGAGCTAGATCTTAAATACCGCAACTTCGGCTTTTTCACGCGGCTGCTCTACTTCTACGACCACGCGGTCGAACGCAAGGACGAACTCTCATCGATTGCCAAGTCGCGGATCGGCTCCGATTTCGAGTTCCTGGACGTCTTCTTTCGTGGCCAATTCGATATCGGTGGCCGCAATCTCACGGTCCGCGCCGGTAGGCAAGTGGTGAGCTGGGGCGAGAGCACATTCATTCCGAACGGCATCAATGTCATCAACCCGGTCGACGTGGCGCGGCTGCGTACGCCCGGCGCGGAAATCAAGGAGGCGTTGCTGCCGAGCGGCATCCTGTGGATCACGCAGGAGTTGACCGAGCGAGTCACCTTGGAGGGCTATTACCAGACGAACTGGTCGAGAACCGAGATCGATCCGCGCGGCACCTATTTCAGCGCGAATGATTTCATTTCCGATGGCGGCGGTCGCGCCTTCATCGGTTTCGGCCGCCGTCTGGATGACCGTTCCGCGCTTGTGCCGCCAGTTGGACCGACCGCCGCAACGGCGCAGGTCTGGGTGCAGCGGGGCGCCGACCGCGACCCCGACGAGCAAGGTCAGTACGGTCTCGCGGCGCGCTTTTTTCTCGAGGCGCTGAACAATTCGGAAATCGGCGTCTACTACTTGAATTATCACAGCCGCCTACCGTTGGTAAGCACGATTCGGGGCACGACGACCAACCTTGCCAACTTGCCGGCCGGCGGCGGCAGCGCACGCTATTTCATCGAGTACCCCGAGGACATTCGCCTCTGGGGCTTGAGCTTCAGCACGGGCGCGCCGTACGGCATCGCGTTGCAAGGCGAATACTCGTATCGGCCGAACCAGCCGTTGCAGCTTGCGGCGATCGAGG
Organism: Casimicrobiaceae bacterium; assembly: GCA_037719965.1. GTDB lineage: Bacteria > Pseudomonadota > Gammaproteobacteria > Burkholderiales > Casimicrobiaceae > VBCG01. Next base: position 5,206 of record JBBJMT010000004.1, read on the forward strand.
TGCTGCTCGCAACGTTGGGGTTCCCGAACAACGTCACTGGTACCCAGGTGATTCCCGTCGGCACGGAGATACAGGGTTATCGCCGCGTGAAAATGCACCAGGCGCAGTTGACCGCGACCAAAGTATTCGGCCCGCAATGGGGCGCCGAGCAATTGGTGGTCGTCGGCGAAGTCGGCTACACCAACCTCGACTTGCCGAGCGGCTTGCTGTTCTCCGGGCCGGGGGTGCAGTTGCCGGCGCCGGGTTCGTTCGCCGGAGCTTCCGCGGGCTCGGTGCAGCCGGGCGGCGACGGTTTTGCGACCGAAAGTTCGTGGGGTTACCGGCTGGTCGGGCGGCTCGATTATTTCGACGCCATCGGCGCGGTTACCGTGTCGCCACGCCTCGCGTTCGCGCACGATGTCCGTGGCGTGAGCCCGACGTTCAATCATGGCACCAAGGCGGTCACCTTAGGATTCAATTTCAATTTACGGCAGAATTGGCAGGCCGACATCGCCTATACCAACTTTTTCGGCGGAAGAACTTTCTCGGGAACCGACGCCGGAGCGATCCCGCCCGGCCAAAGCCGGGCTTTCGCGTCCGGCGCCAATCCGCTGAAAGACCGCGACTTCATCGCCGCCAGCGTGAGCTACTCGTTCTAAAAGCGTGTGCAGAAAATTTTGGAGGAGATACGCATGCGGTCGAAGCCAGTAATCTGCCTGTTCAGCGCAATGTGCGCGCTGGCGTTCGCGCTTCCTGGCCAGGCCGCGGTCACCGCGGCGGACGCCGCGAAACTCGGTTCCGCGCTCACTCCGCTCGGTGCGGAAATAGCGGGGAACCCCGGCGGCACGATACCGGTGTGGGATGGCGGCATCACGAGCTCGCCTGCGGGTTACCAGGCGGGAGGCCATTACCCCGATCCATTCGCGGCCGACAAAGTGCTGTTCACGATCGATGCGGCCAACTTGGATCGGTACAAGGCCAATCTGAGTCCCGGTCAGATGGCGATGCTGAAAAGGTATCCGACGTGGAAGATGAACGTGTATCCCACCCGCCGTAGCGCGTCTTTTCCGAAGGGACATTACCAAGAGACACTTGCCAACGCGGCCAAGGTCAAGCTCGCCGAAAACGGCAACGGCATCGTCGGAACCAAGGGCGGCATTCCTTTTCCGATCCCCCAGAACGGGCTCGAAGTGATCTGGAACCATCTGACGCGTTATCGCGGCGACACCTACACGACCTCCTGGAGCCAAGCGCCGGTCACCCGCGACGGCAGCTTCACGCTGGTTCGCTTTGATTACGAGTACGACTTTCACTACGGCAACTTGAGCAAGTCGGACAAGGACCGTGAGGAAAACAAGCTGTTCAATTTTCTCCAGGCGATAACCGGTCCGGCGCGTCTAGCCGGCGGGATACTGTTGGTCCACGAATATACGGATCAGGTGAAGCAGCCGCGTCAGGCGTGGACGTACAACCCGGGGCAGCGCCGGGTACGGCTTGCGCCCAATGTCGGCTACGACAATCCGGGAACGGCGGCGGACGGTGTGCGTACCAACGACGATTTCTTGATGTACAACGGCGCCACCGATCGCTACAACTGGAAGCTCGTTGGCAAGCAGGAGCTGTACGTCCCGTACAACTCGTACAAGCTGGTAGGCAACTCGGTCAAAGTAGCAGATGTGCTGCGGCCCGGACATGTGAATCCCGATCTCGCGCGCTACGAATTGCACCGCGTGTGGGTCGTCGAGGCGACGTTGAAGGAAGGCGCGAGCCACCTTTACAAAAAACGGGTGTTCTACATTGATGAGGACACTTGGATGATCGTAGTCAGCGACAAATACGACAACCGCGACGAGCTGTGGCGCGTCTCCGAGCAGCACGCGATCAATTACTACGACATTCCGATGACCTACCCAGCGCTGGAAGTGCATCACGACCTCCAGTCTGGCCGTTATATCGCGATGGGCCTGCGCAACGAAGAGCCTAAGGTTTACGAAAAGGTCAAGCGCAGTGAGGGCGATTTCACGCCCGCGGGTCTGCGCGGCATCGGAACGCGTTAGGCGAAGCGCCGCAATTCAACATGACGCAAAGCGTCGGGCGGGCCCCCGCCGGCGCACGGCTCGCGGACCAGCATCGCCCGGACGCGCAGCGCGGCTACCCAAACGCGCCGTGATGAGTCGCCTCGCGGGAATTGGATTCGCGCTCTTCGTCGTTGTCGCCGCCGTCTACGCGTTCGCGCCGCGGCAGGGGCCCGAGTTTCCGGCCACGGTCACGCTCATTGGATCGCTTCTTCTACTCGACGGCGAGACGGCCGGCTCGCGTCTGGTAACCGTCGGTGAGTACGGCGCGGTATTTGTCTCCGACGATGGCGGTGCGCGTTGGCAGGCTGCGAACGCACCGTCGCGAACCGGGTTGACCGGCGTCTTCTTTCTCGACGACCAGCGCGGCTGGGCGGTGGGCCACGACTCGCTGATCATGCGTACCCAGGACGGCGGGACGAACTGGCAACAGGTCTACAGTGCCCCCGATGATGAAAAGCCCCTCTTTGATGTCTGGTTCGCCGACGGGAGCAAAGGCTATGCGGTCGGCGCATACGGAAGTTTCCTGCACAGTGCGGACGGAGGAGAAAGCTGGCAGCCGCGGAAGATCACCGATGATGACAAGCACTTGAACGCGATCGCGCGCGGGGTGGACGGCACGTTGTTCATCGCCGGTGAGGCGGGAACGTTGTTGCGATCGCCCGACGGCGGCGAGACGTGGGAGGCGCTCGAAGCGCCGTATCGCGGGTCCTTTTTTGGCGTGCTTGGTGCGAAGGACGGCGGGATCGTGGCGTTCGGCATGCGCGGCCAGATTTTCCGTTCGCAAGACAACGGCGTCACCTGGGCGCCAGTCGTAAACGGCAGCCAAGTGCCGTTGCTCGGCGGCCGGGTATTGTCGGACGGCATGCTAGTCCTCGTCGGCCAAGACGGAATTGTGCTCGCGAGCCGCGATCATGGCCGCACGTTCGAGCTGCGGAAGACCGGCACGAGCGACTCTTACAACGCCATGCTGGTTAATACGGCCGGCGACTGGTTATTGCTCGGCGAGCGTGGCGTCACTCGGCATGCGCCTGCGATCAAATAGGTTCCCAGTCGCTGATGACTGACCCTCTTCTGGCTGATGCGGCTGGTACGGCCTGGATGACCCGGTGCGTCGAAGCGATGTCGCGCGTGCTCTTTGCGCGGCGGCGGGTGTGGCTGGCCGGGTTCATCGCGATCACCGTGATTCTCGCGGTTTCGTCCCTCAGGCTCGGCGTCGACGCGGGCATTCGGAAGATGATTCCGCTCGAGCATCCGTATATGCAAACGTACACGGCCTATGAAAAGACGTTCGGCGGAATCAATCGGGTGCTCGTGGCGTTACGCCAAAAGGAAGGGGACATCTACAACGCGAATTTCTTCGCGCAATTGAAGCAAGTGACCGACGCCGTGTTTTTCCTTCCCGGCGTCGACCGTCCGACCGTCACCTCGCTGTTCACGCCCAACGTGCGCTTCATCGAAGTGGTCGAGGACGGCTTCGCCGGCGGCAACGTGATCCCGTCCGGCTTTAAGGGATCGCCCGAGGAGTTGGAGCAGGTGCGCAAGAACGTGCAGAAGTCCGGACGAGTGGGCCGGCTCGTCGCCAACGATTACCAAGGCGCGCTTGTTAGCGCGGAGCTGCTGGAGCTCGATCCCGGAACGGGGAAGCGCCTCGATTATCAGAAAGTCGCGCAACAGTTGGAGCAGATTCGCGAAAAATTCGCGACCGACGACTTGCGCATCCACATCATCGGATTCGCGAAGGCCATCGGCGACATCGCCGACGGCGCACGCGGCGTTATCGGCTTCTTCGCCGTGGCGTTCGTCGTTACCGCGGTGCTCCTGTTCTGGTACTCGGGCTCGCTCAAGCTCACCGTCGTCGCGTTGGTGTGCGCATTGGTGCCCGTCGTCTGGCTGCTCGGTTTGCTCCCGATCCTGGGGTACGGGATCGACCCCCTGTCGATCCTTGTTCCGTTCCTCATATTCTCCATCGGCGTCTCGCACGCGGTGCAGATGACCAACGCATGGAAGATCGAAGTAGTGCACGGCGCGGACGGGCTTAACGCCGCTCGGAATTCGTTTCGCAAACTGTTTATTCCCGGCGCGATGGCATTGCTCGCGAACGCGCTTGGTTTTCTCGTCATGTTACACATCAAGATCGATATCGTCCGCGAGCTGGCCATAACGGCGAGCCTCGGCGTCGCGCTCATGGTCGTCACCAACAAAATGCTGCTCACGGCTATGCTTTCCTATATGACTTTAAGCGGCAACGACGTGAAGAAAGTTCGTAGCAAGGAAGGCCGCGATGACTGGCTCTGGGCCCGTTTCAAGCGCTTCGCCGAACCGCGCGGCGCGCTCGCGGTTCTCCTGCTCGCGACCTTGCTGCTGGGAGCAGGGGCGTGGCAGGCGCGCGAGCTGCGCACTGGCGACTTGGGGCGCGGCTTGCCGGAGCTGCGCGATGATTCGCGCTACAACCGTGACATCGCGGCGATCGTGGACTCGTTTGCAATCGGTGTCGACGTCCTTTCGGTCATCGCGCAGACGCGCAACGTCCAAGGAGCGTGCACGACCTACGAGATCATGGACACGATCGACCGCTTCGAGAACACGATGAAGAATGTCTACGGCGTTCAGAGCGTGCTTTCGTTGCCCGGCGCCGCGAAAATCGTCAACGCCGGCTGGAACGAAGGGAATCCGCGTTGGCGAATTCTGTCGCGCAACCCGGACGTGCTTGCCCAAGCGGTGACCCCGATCGACACCAGCACCGGTTTGCTCAACACCGATTGCAGCGCGATGCAGATCCTCATTTTCACGCGCGATCATCAGGGCACGACGATTGCGCATATCGTCGACGAGGTGAAGCGATTCAACGCCGCGAACAAGACCGACCGAATCGAATTCTTGCTCGCGAGCGGCAATGTCGGCGTGATGGCAGCGACCAACGAAGCCGTCGACGCAGCCGAGGTGACGATGCTAAGCGTCCTGTTCGCCGCGATCGGCCTGTTGTGTTTGATCGAATTCCGCTCGTGGCGCGCGACGCTGTGCATCGTGCTGCCGCTCGCGATGGTGTCCGTACTCGGCAACGCACTGATGGCGCTGCTGGGGATCGGGCTCAAGGTTTCCACACTCCCGGTCATTGCGCTCGGCGTGGGGGTTGGTGTCGATTATGGGATTTATCTGTACGAGCGCATGCAGAACCAGCTTGACCAGGGGCGGGATCTGCCCGAGGCGTTCTATCAGGCGCTGCGACAACGTGGTACGGCGGCGGTGTTCACGGCGGTGACTATGGCGATCGGCGTGGGCACCTGGGCGTTCTCCGCGCTCAAGTTCCAGGCCGATATGGGGCTGCTGCTCGCGTTCATGTTCCTGGTCAACATGCTGGGCGCGGTGTTTTTGCTGCCGGCGCTCGCCGCAATGTTGTTGAAGCGCCGGACCCCGGTTGAGCCCTCCTTCCAGAAGGCGAAGCATGCAATGTAGCGCGTTATGGTCCGAATATTCCGCGGCCGGCCCAGCGTGAGGCGAGTTCCACCGTCTGCAGCAGGGCGTTGGCCGCGTGCTTGTCCGGCCCGCCGAAGAAGCAGTACGGACACACGAGATCACGATTCGCCTCGAGCTCCTCCTTATCGAACGGAAGATCGACCATGTGGCGAGTATCCGAACTTGAGGTTGCTCCGAAGGCCGGCGTTCAGGTACTGGTTGCTGAACTTACAGCCCCCCTTCCCCGGAATCTTGTGGATATTGCTGTCGCGAAAGCGCGTCGACCGCTTGTACCCGTTCCAGACCTTCACCCAGTGACCCCACTTGACGTACGGCTTAAGCTCATCCGGTCGGGGGTCCACGCTGAAGACGCTGATGCGTTGATTGAGGAAATCATCGGATGAGGTGCCGAGCTGGCGGTACAGCCGGCAGGTGATGGACAGGTCCTGATCACTCTTGTTCGGGTTGGTGAAGAGAATCGGCAGCACGCGCAACTCCTTGGCGTTCTGTTCGCGGAGCCGTACGTCGCGCCCCGCGCTCGGCACGGCTCGCCGCCTTGACCCACGCGGGCAGCTCGATGCTCACATCGTTCAGCTCGACTTCAGACGGCCGTACTGGAGGTACGGATAGGCGTGCAGCGTGACATGGGCGTCGACGGCGGTCGTACCGGCGAAGACGAAGTGAATGAAGTTGTCGGTGAAGTGCGTGAGGTCGATTGTGACCTCGATACCTTCCTGAAAGCCTCTCCGCGTGCCGATCGTCTTGAACGTGAAGCCGCTGACCGCGTTGATCCGCAGCTGATTGAACACGAACGAGTTGCGCATGAGGGGGAAGACGCGCGTGTTCAGGAAGTCTTCGACGAACTGCAGGTTGGCGACGGTCTCGACATCGAGCGTGTTGCGCCGGTCGTCTTCGTCGACGGGAAGGGAGAGCGGAAGGTCGTTGATCGTCGCCGACGTGAACGGGGCGACGTTCACCCCCGCGGCGATCAGGCGATTGCCGACGCGAAAGAGTAGCTGCGACACCGGGACGTGTACGCTGAACCATTGTTGGTCCGGCTGCAGCAGCCGTGGCATGTCGATGTCGTATGACGCCGGAATCATCGCTGTCGTCGCGGGGAGGATCCCACCTGCGGACAGGGCGTGCAGCGCGGCGGTCAGCGCCGGCGCGACCGACGGGTCCGACAGCAGCGCCTCGATCACCGACTGATAGTCCGGTGGGAGGGCCGGCGCTCGCCGCTTGTGGAGCTGCGAGGTTAGCGAGATAGGTCGTTAGGCACGCATTGATCAGCTTCTCACTGATTGGGCTGCTGCCGGTTTCGAGGACACCATGTTAGGGTGGAATCCGAAACCGGAGGTGGTTCATGGGAACGAGAAGGCAGTTCAGCCGGGAGTTCAAGCTTGAGGCGGTGAGGTTGGTTAAGGAACGCGGTGTGACGGCGGCGCAAGCCGCGCGCGACCTGGACGTGCATGAGAACGTGCTGCGCAAGTGGGTCCGCGAGAAGGCGGTCGACCCACAGCAGGCGTTCCCCGGCAAGGGCGTAATGAAGCCCGAGCAGGCGGAGATTGAGCGGCTGAAGAAGGAAGTCGCCAAGCTCAGGATGGAGCGCGATATCCTGAAAAAAGCCGCGGCCTATTTCGCCAAGGAGTCGATGTGAAGTTCGGCTTCGTGACGAAACACCGAGGGGCCTGGCCGGTACTGCTCATGTGCGAGGCACTCGGTGTCTCGCGAAGTGGTTTCTATGCATGGTTGAACCGGCCCCGAAGCCAGCGCAGTCTCGACGACGAGGTCATGGGCGGTCAAGTCCATCACAGTTTTCTGGGCAGCGACCGTACCTACGGCGCGCGCCGCGTCTGGCATGACGTACTGGCACTGGGTCACCGCTGCGGCTTGCACCGTATCGAGCGACTCATGCGGGCGCAAGCGCTGCGCGCCCGACCACGGCGTCGTGGGCTCCCGGCCGACCGGGGCGAGCGCGGCGCCGTCGCAGGCAACGTGCTCGACCGCCAGTTCCAGGCAGACGCACCAAACCAGAAGTGGGTGGCCGACTTCACCTACCTCTGGACTGCCGAAGGCTGGCTGTACGTGGCCGTGGTGCTCGACCTGTACTCGCGTCGCGTCGTTGGCTGGTCGATGCAGTCGAGCATGACCTCGCAGCTCGTGGCCGATGCCTTGATGATGGCGGTCTGGCGGCGTGGTCAACCAATCGAGTTGTTGCATCACTCGGACCAGGGCAGCCAGTACACCAGTGAGCACTTCCAGGAACTGCTCAAGGAACAGGGCATCACGTGCAGCATGAGCCGTGCCGGTGACGTATGGGACAACTCGGCGATGGAAAGCTTCTTCAGCTCATTAAAGATCGAGCGCACGACCCGGAAGGTGTTGCGGACGCGAGAACAGGCGCGCGCCGAGGTGTTCGATTACATCGAGCGGTTCTACAATCCGACTCGCCGCCATTCGACACTCGGCTACATCAGTCCGATAGCGTTCGAGAAAGCGCAAGAAGCTTAGGTCGGTGTCCACCGAACCGGCAGCAGCCCAGATCACGGTCGTCGCGGCGAACAGCGGGGTGGCCATGACTTACACTCAGATGCGGACGGATTAACGAGCAAACCGGAATGCCGCACGGTCTGTAACACTCCGCGTGTGCCAGTGGACCGACGCTCCGAATTGCGAGTGCGCCGCGCCGCTGCGCCGACGTCGTACCGCTTGAGCTACCGGGCGGGTCCCTTGGCGCGACCCGCCACCCCGGGAAGCGCCATGCGTTCGTTTCGGGCCCGTCTTCGCGCGGGCGCGGTCCTGATCCTTAGCTCTCGTCGAGGGTAACGGCGCGACGGCCGAAATGACCGCTGACCGATACGGCAACATTCAGGTGTCCACAAACGGCCAGTCGTGCATTGCAGTGAAGGTGGCGGGGGTATACGGAGCGAGGCTTGCTCCTGGTGGATCGCCGGCGTTCCGCCCGAGTATCACGCTACTTGGCAGCTTACATTTGGCCCGCCCCGGGCCTATAGTTAAGACTGCCCCACGACGTGTCATCGATCCATCAGGAGCAAACACAATGTCCCATCAGCCCCCGAAGCAAGAAAAGAAGAAGCCCCTGCTGACTCCGAAAGAGAAGAAGGCGGTCAAACAGCAGAAGAAGAATGGCGGGGCTGCGGTCCCCCTAATCCGCCGCTGATCCTCATTGCGGACGGGCGGCAAAGTGCCCGGTGTCGGGCACAGAGGATTCTCGCGCGCTAAATCCGCGTCGTAGGAAGTAGGGCGTTTCTCGTACGGGCTACGTCGGACGCGGAGTTGTTAGTGTTTGCCGCAAACGATTAACGTCTGCGTGCGACCCCCAAGCAGAATTCACGGGATGCGGTTATACGAGGTTTTGGTCAAAATGCGCTCGAGACCATGGGCCGCGAGCGCAAAATAGCGGTCGTTCGTTGCCTACCGACGCGGCTTTGATGAACGTGCTGGGGCTCGAAGACGAAGCAAGCTAGGGTGTGGCCGAGAGCGTGAAGATGATGGGACAAGAGCGCGGTCTCCTGCCCTCGGCGCATTCCGCGATCAGTCCCCTGAGCAGTCGGCGCATGCGCGTGAGATCGGCGATGCGCGCCTCGATCAGAGCCAGCTTGTGCTCGGCGAGCAGTCGCGTCTCCCGGCAGCTTTGGCCGTCTTCTAGTAGCAGCAGGCCCTTGACCTCTTCTAGCGTGAACCCGAGCTGCTGCGCCCGCTTGATAAACCGTACGCGGGTCGCGGCCGCACAGGCGTACCGGCGTTGTCCGCCAAGAGGCTTGGCGGGCTCGTCCAAGAGACCACGCCGCTGATAGTAGCGGATGGTCTCGACGTTCACTCCCGCCGCCTGCGCCAGCCCACCAATCGTAAGTTGATCGTTCATCGGTGACCCATTGACTCCGTACCAAGGTACGGGATGTATGGTACGCCAGACGTGGTCTTTTCGGAGTGCCGGTATGGCTGCATTGGAAGCGAAAGGCTCGCTGGCGGCGGGCGTGCTCGCGGGTATCGGTGCCTCGGTGTGCTGTGTGGGACCGCTGGTGCTGCTCGCCCTCGGCATCGGAGGCGCGTGGGTCGGCAACCTCACCGCGCTGGAACCGTACCGGCCGCTCTTCATCGGCCTAACCCTGCTGTTCCTCGGCCTCGCCTTTCGCAAGCTCTATCTCGTACCGCAGATCTGCGCGCCCGGCGAGCCATGCGCCGACCCTACGACCAGGCGACGGCAGCGACTGACCTTCTGGGTGGTCGCGGTGCTGCTGCTGGGCCTGCTGGCTGTGCCGCCACTCGCGCCGCTCTTCTACTGAAAGGAAATCGCTATGCGTAAGCTACTTCTTGCCGCCCTGCTCACCGCACCGCTCGCTGCGCTCGGGGCGACGGCGCAAACAATCGTCCTCGATGTTCAGAACATGACTTGCGAGCTATGCCCGATCACGGTCAAGAAGGCATTGGGGAAAGTGCCCGGCGTCGCGGATACCAAGATCGACTTGGTCACAAACACCGCTACGGTGAAGTTCGATCCCGACAGGACCAGTGTCGCCGCGCTGGTAAAGGCGACGACCAACGCGGGCTTTCCTTCGACGCCGCACCGGTGATCGCGCCATGAGCTCCTTCGTTCTTGGATCGGTTGTGAGCTGCCCGCACTGCGCGGGTTGCGAAGCAGGAAACGATGCCCACCGACGCCTGCCAATTCTTCTACGAATGTACTGCCTGCGATACGCTTCTGCGCCCGGGGATTGCTGCGTGTTTTTTAGCTACGGCTCCGTTAGCTGCCCGCCCAAGCAACAGGATGCTAATTGTTGCCGACCCGCCTAGTGTGTCCGTTGCCGCCTGAGATCGGACATGCAATGGACCCGGGTCGTTCGCAACTCACCGACGATCATTACAGGGCACTGCATAAGGTCGTAGCAATGGGCGGTCATCGGCCGCTGCCGAACGAGCGATAAAGCAGCTGCAGAGATAGTCCAGATGACGATTGTGACGGGTCGGTTATCAGCGAGACTGCCGACAGTCGCCGTCGGCGCTATCGTCTGAATGTTCGCTTTGCGCCGATAGGGTCACTGAAGGTCCGCTTTGGGGCAGACTGGCTTAAGACGGCTCTTGGCCGGAGCTCAATCGAGCAGATGAGGTGATAGCGACGTCTCCAGCACGTCGACGTCCCTGCGTTCGACCCGATACGCCCGCGCCTCCGGCCGCGCGCGAGCACAATGCCCCGCTCGTAAGCTTCGCGCAAGATTGCATCGAGTCCCCATTCGCGCCAAAGCGCCAGCAACGAACGTGTGTTCCCGCCACCGACAAAGATCACGTCTTGCGCGAAAACGAATGCTCCAAGGTCTGCGCTTGGCGGCTGAATGAGTGAAAGGTGGGTGGCGCGGCAGTCAAGCGCGCTCATTGCCTCGTAGAATTTGTAGCGGTAGCTTTCGGCATCCCCGCTCGCTGTGCCGACGAAACATATGCGGGGTGTCGCCTTACCGGTGGCAGCGAGAAAATAGCGGTCGAGCGCGCGATTTTTTTCCATCGAGAAACCGCCGCCGCTGAGAACTACCAGTTGACGCACAAAGAAGCGCGAGTTCGAAGCGTCTCTTGAGGGAGGTTACCGATCTTCTCGCACGTGGAAGATTCTGAGGATGAAGATATCGGTGTCGGTGACTTCGTAGCGAATTTCATAGTCTCCCAGCAGAAATCGGCGTACTTCGCGAAGCTCGAATTCCGCCAGCCGAGCGCTCAGACGCGGGTAAGCGGGAATTCGTTTCGTGCCCGCGACTAACTGGCGAACGACGCGAACTGCGGCGGGGACGTTAACGGAATGCAAAAAGTTGTAAAGGCGAACAAGGTCCGAGCGGGCACTGCTTGTCCACTTGAGGGCCACGACTACCGACGAGCACGTGGTTTCGCTGTGCGGAGTCCTCCAGCCCAGGCGTCAACTTCGGCGTGGTCTACTGTGCGTTTCGAATCGACGTCCGCCAACGCTTCGAGCGTAAGCTGGAATCGTTTCTCCTCCAGAGATATGAAAGATGCGATAGCTTCCTTCACGATCCAGCCTTTCGGGCGGTCCAGGCGCTCTGCCAAGCCGTCCAATTTCTTGGCGAGATCGGCGGGAAGATGGGCGGTGACGACGCGGGTATCCATGCGGGCAATCTAAATTAATCAGAGTGATGCAAATAGCTTAAACGAATAAAACGTGGACATCAATCCATTCTTTCTCGTACGTGCGGTTTGGGAGGCCGGGCGTTCGCGCGCTGATCGAGCGTTGTTGACGATTACGGTGCCCCATCCGCCGAAGGGGCGGGAGCATGAACCGTAATCGCGGCCAGAATGCCTTGCAATAACGCAGTCGGTGAAGGCGGGCAGCCGGGAATCGTGACGTCGACGGGAATGACGTTGGCAATGCGGCCGAGGCTTGCATAACTCTCGCCGAAAATACCGCCAGTGCAGCCGCAGTCACCAACGGCGACGACCAGCTTCGGATCGGGGGTTGCATCGTACGTTCGCTGCAATGCGATGGCCATGTGCTTGGACACCGGCCCCGTCACCAGCAACATATCCGCATGGCGTGGAGTCGCCACGAACCTGATGCCGAGGCCCTCGATGTTGTAGTACGGATTGACCAGCGCGTGGATTTCCAGCTCGCAGCCGTTGCACGAGCCGGCATCGACGTGGCGGATCGCCAGAGCACGTCCCAAAGTTCGCAGGATCGACGCCTGCAGCCGCGCAACCACGACCATTGCGGGATCGGGCGCGGGCGCCGGTTCGGTCTTGATCCCGGTCCTGGCGATCTGGTGGAGGATGTGCCGCACTGTTTTTCTCTCAAAGGTCGTGGCCGCTGTACGACAGGTTGAACGACTTGTTGATGAGCGGAAAGTCCGGAACGCTGTTGCCGATGGCCGCGTGCTCGAGCACCGGCCAGTTCGCCCACGATGGGTCGTGCGCGTGGCAGCGCCGAATCGTTCCGTCGGGGCCGCTGGTGAGCGCAACCAGCACGAGTCCGCGCCATGCTTCGATGAGGCCCAGGCCCATTTGGAACGGCGGAGCTTCACGCAGTGGCGCGGCAATCTCACCCCCGGGCAGCGCATCGATGATCGCGCGCAAGAGCCGCAGTGATTCGCCCAATTCACCGAAACGGACTTCGACTCTGGCGGCAACGTCGCCCGCCGGCACCGTCACCTTGCGCACTGCCAGCGCGTCGTATGGCGGAGTCGGAAGATCGCAGCGCAGATCGCGCGCCTGACCGCTCGCGCGGGCGGCCATCCCGGTGAGCCCAAGTTGTGCGGCCAGCTCCGGCGACACGCGACCACAGTTGCGGAAGCGGTCCTGCAGTCCCGCATGCTCGTCGTAAATACCACGCAGGATGCCGATTTCGCGTTCCAGCACTGTGCATTCGGCGCGCATTGCACGGGTATGCTGCGGCGCGAGGTCGCAAGCAATGCCGCCCGGGACGACGATATCCATGAGCATGCGGTGGCCGAAGGCGGCATGGTTGGTGCGCAGCAGGTTCTCTTTCAAACGTGAGAACTGCGAGAGACCGAATGCGAAGCCGCCGTCGTTTCCTAAGTAGCCCAAGTCCCCCAGATGATTGGCGATGCGCTCGCGCTCGAGGCACAACGCGCGCAACCATATCGCCCGCGCCGGCACGGTGATATTGGCGATTGCCTCCACTGCCTGCGCATACGCCCAGGCGAAGGCGACCGTGCTGTCGCCGGAAATGCGACCGGCGAGCTTTGCGCCTTCCCCGGGCGGCAGCGTCTCGAAGAGTTTTTCGATGCCCTTGTGGACGTAGCCCAGGCGCTCCTCCAACCGCAAAACTTTTTCCCCGACGACCTGGAATCGGAAATGCCCGGGTTCAATGATGCCGGCGTGCACCGGGCCCACCGGAATCTCGTGCACGCCATTGCCTTCGACCTTGACGAACGCGTACGCTTCTTGCCCCGGTTCCCATTTGGCTTGTGCGTCGAAGTCGCGCCGCAATGGATAGCGATCGATCGGCCAGCTCGCCTGCCAGAGCCAAGGCCGTTGATCGTCGGCGTCGAAGCTAACACCGACGAGATCGAACGCGGCGCGCTGCATGCGGTTTGCGGCGGGGAAGATCGGCGCGAGATCCGGGAACTGCGCGGTTTCATCGGGCAAGGTGTGCTCGAGCAAGGTCAACCCATCGCGGTCGAGCAGCAGGACGCGAATACAAAATCCGCGGTGGCGATCGCGCTCGTCGCTCGCCCACAGTGCCACCAGTTCTGCGTTCTCTTCCCTCGCAACCTGGCAGGCGGTCAACAACTCGGAGGCAGTCACCTGGCGGCGCCGCGCCGGTACGAGCGAGGGCAGCGCGGCAGCAGTGAGTCCGAGCGGCGAGATCCATATTAGAGCCTGTTCACAGGCCCTAGCCAATCAGTCGCGCCGCCTGGCGATACCAGTCGGCCAGAAACGGCGGAATCCATAGGCCCAGCATCAGCACGATCGCCAGATGCGCGAACACCGGAATCATTGCGGGACGTTGCGGCAGCCGCTTGGCGGTCGTTTCGCCGAACACCATCGGCTGAACTTTCGAGAACACCGATGCGAACGCGACGCCGAGGGCAACCAGCAGGAAAGGCGTCGCCCACGGTTGTTCGCGCATTGCGGTGGTCAGGATCAGGAATTCGCTGGCGAACACGCCGAACGGCGGCATTCCGAGAATCGCGAGCGTGCCCAGCACGAGTCCCCACCCAACCATTGGGCTGATCATGATCAGCCCGCGGATGTCGTCCATGATTTGCGTGCCGGTGGTCTGTGCGGCGTGGCCGACGGCAAAAAAGATCGCCGACTTGGTCAGCGAATGGACGGTCATGTGCAACAAGCCCGCGAAATTGGCGACCGGCCCGCCGATGCCGAATGCGAATGCGATGATGCCCATGTGCTCGATCGACGAGTAAGCGAACAGCCGCTTGATGTCCTTCTGCCGCGCCAGCAGGAAGGCCGCCACGACGACAGATAAGAGGCCGAATCCAATCAGCAGCTCTTTGGCGAACGCCGTGTGCAGCGACCCGTCGACCAGCACCTTTAAGCGGACGATCGCATACAGCGCGACGTTGGGCAGCAGACCCGACAGTACAGCGGACACCGGCGTTGGCCCTTCGGCATGCGCATCGGGCAGCCAGTTGTGCAGTGGCACTAGCCCGACCTTGGTGCCATAGCCGACGAGCAGGAATACGAACGCCAGCGACAGCACCGTTGGCTCGAGCTGGCGCTTGACGCCGTCGAGCTCGGTCCAGAGTAAGGCGCTGCCCGCTCCGCCGAGCAATTTTTCCGCGGCAAAGTAAAGCAGGATCGTGCCAAACAGCGCCTGCGCGATGCCCACACCGCACAGAATGAAGTACTTCCACGCCGCTTCGAGGCTCGCCGGCGTCCGGTAGAGCGACACCAGCAACACGGTGGTCAAGGTGGCCGCTTCCATCGCCACCCACAGAATCCCCATGTTGTTGGTCAGGAGCGCCGTCAACATCGTGAAATTGAAGAGTTGATACATGCTGTGATAGAGGCGGAGCCGCGCCGGCGAGAGCTGCCCGTGCGCCTGTTCGATTCGCATGTACCGGCGGGAAAAGATCGACGTGGTGAATCCGACGAAGGCTGTTAGCGCCACCAGAAACACGTTGAACGGATCGACGAAGAACTGCCGATCGAGGACGAGCAACGGACCGTCGGAAATCACGCGGACGGTCAATACCGCGGCGGCGACGAAGGTGGCGAAGCTCGCGGCGATATTGAACATGGGCGCTACATCGCGTTCGCCGACGAGGGCGAGCAGCGCGCCGCCGATGAGCGGCAGCAGCAGGACCGCGATCACTTCGATCACTCGCCTTCCTTTAAGTTTTCCAGGTGCTTCAAGTCCAGGCTATCGAACTGCTCGCGGATCTGGAAGAAGAACACGCCGAGGATCAGCACGCCGACGAGCACATCGAGCGCGATGCCAAGCTCGACGACCATCGGCATGCCGTAGGTCGCGCTGGTCGCGGCGAAGAACAGGCCATTCTCCATCGACAGAAAGCCGATCACCTGCGGAATCGCCTTGCGGCGGGTGATCATCATCAGGAACGACAGCATGACCATCGCCATCGCGATGTCGAGTGTGGCGCGGGTGACCGTGCTCGCGAGCTGCGCAATCGGCAGCGCCAAGTTGAAAGAGAAGACGACCAGTACGATGCCGATCAGCATCGTCGTCGGGATGTTGATGAGGCTCTCGATGTCCCACTTCACATCGAGCCGCCGGATCAGTCGATGCAGCACCACGGCAGCAGACCGACCTTGAGGAGCAACGTAAGGCCGGCCGACCAATAAAGGTGCTGCTGCCCGGTGCCGTACGCCACCACGCCCGTCGAGGTGGCCTACGCCAATCCCTGTAATGCGAACAAATTGATGAGCGAGCGCACGCGGCGTTGCGCCAGCATGGCGAAGGCCAGCAGCAGCAGCAGCGCCGCGAGCAGGTTGATGATCTGGGCGTAAAGCGGAACGCTCACGAGACCTTCAACTTCCGAGGAGAAGATTGACCAGCAGAGCCAGGACGGCGAACAGAAACGCGGTGCCCAGAAACTCGGGGGCGCGGAAGATGCGCATCTTTGCCGACAATGTTTCGATCACTGCGAGCGCGAAACCGCCGACCGCGAGCTTCGCAATCAATACCGGGGCGGCGCCGACAATCGCCAACCAGTCAGCCCTGCCGGCGGCGATACCGAACGGCAGGAAGAGAGCCAGTCCGATACATGCGTAGTTGAACAGTTTGAGCGCCGACGCCCATTCGATCAGCGCCAGATGCCGCGCCGAGTACTCGAGGATCATCGCCTCGTGGATCATCGTCAGCTCGAGGTGAGTTGCGGGATTGTCGACGGGAACTCGCGCGTTTTCGGCGAGCGACACCATCGTGAAGGCAACTCCGGCGAGAGCGAGGCTCGGAAAAATCCCGATCTCGCGGCGCGCGATCGTGTCGACGATGGTCGGCAGCGACGTCGAACCCGAGATCAGCGACGCCGTGAACAGAACCATCAAGAGCGCGGGTTCGGCCAGAAAGCCGACGAACATTTCGCGGCGTGCGCCCATCGATCCGAATGCCGTGCCAATATCCATCGCGGCCAGTGCGAGGAAGACGCGGGCCAGCGCGAATAGGCCGACCAATGCGATCGCATCTGCCGCGCGCGCGAACGGCAGGTCGGTCGCCAGCGTCGGTACGATCGCCGCGGCGCAGCACATCGCGCCGAACACAATGTACGGGGTCAACCTGAACACCGGCGAGGCGTTCTCGGCAACCACCGCATCCTTCAAGAAGAGCTTGCGGATCGTCCGGTACGGCAGCAGCAGCGGCGGCGCGCTTCGGTTGGCAAGCCAGGCGCAGGCATTGATTCACCCAGCCGACGAGTAATGGAGCGAGCAGCAAGGCAAGTGCCAATTGCAGTAGCTGCGACAAAAAGCCGGCGAGGGTCATCGCACAAAAAACAAGAGCGCCAACAAGGTGAAAAAGCTGTACATCAAGTACACACGGAGATCCGTCCTTGCTGGATGAAGCCGATGAGCCGCGCCAGGAAAGCGGTGGCGCGCATGACCGGCATGTACAGCCACGACCAGAAGTGATCGTCAATTGTGACCGCGTACTTGGGTGCGGCGTCGAACGGGGAAGGCAGGCTGCGGCGAATGCGAAAGAATGGTTCGAACACCTGACGGATCGGCTGCCCGAAGCCCTCTGCGGTGTCCTGCATCCGGGGCGTTTGCAGCGGGAAGCCGCAGTCCCATGGCGGGGCCTTGCGAATTCGCCCGTGATAATGACGGTGGACGATCTGCATGGTGAGCAACACGACGACGACGATCACGACCAGCATGATGAGCGGGCTATAGCTCGACCGGTCCGCCGTGATCGGCGCCAGCAGCAGCCAGTTGTCTGCGACCGCACGGCCGTCGGTCGCGCCGATCAGCAGTGTGTTGACCGGCTCGAGCATCGCGATCACATTGACCGGAAAAAGTCCGAGGAGGATGCATCCCGCCGCGAGCGCAAGCAGGACCACGCGCTCGAACTCGCCCGCGTCCCGCGCGTAGGCGAGATTCGCCTCACGCGGTCGGCCCAGGAAAATCACACCGTAGAACTGACCATGACGTACGCGCCGAGCGCTGCGGCGAGCACGAGGGCGGCGGCGGCGAGCGGCACCAGCATGTTGACGAACGATTGGGGCAGCGTCGGAGTGAAGAGAAAGGCCTGGAGCAGCAGCCATTCGGAGACGAATCCGTTCAGCGGCGGCAGCCCGGCGATCGCAACACACCGACTAGCGCCAGCCAGGCGACCCATGGCATCGGGTGGATAAGGCCGCCGAGCTTGCCCAAGCTGCGCTCGTGCGTTGCATGCAGCACCGAGCCCGTCGCGAGAAACAAGAGACTCTTGAGGAACGCGTGGTTCAAGCAGTGATACAGCACTGCGGTAAGCGCGATCAGCGCGAGCAATGGTTTGCCGTACGCCTTGAACAGGATGGTGAGGCCAATACCCGCAACAATGATGCCGATGTTCTCGATGGAGGAGTACGCGAGCAGGCGCTTCATGTCCGATTGCACGCATGCGAAGATCACGCCGAAGAGCGCCGTAGCAACACCCAGCGCCAACGTGACCACGCCCCACCACCAGAGTTGCCCATCGAGCAAGTCGAAAGTGACGCGCAGCAAGCCGTAGATGGCGGTCTTCAACATCACGCCGCTCATCAACGCGGAGACGGGCGATGGCGCAGCGGGATGCGCCTCGGGCAGCCAGATATGCATTGGCAGCAGGCCGGCCTTCGCGCCGAAGCCAAAAAGCGCGAGAAAAAAAACGCGGCAGTGGGCCATGCACCGGTCAAGACCATCGACCGCATCGAATCGAACGTGTAATCGCCGCTGCCGCCTTGCAGCACTCCGAAGCAGAGCAGGATCGCAAGCGCACCGAAGTGCGCGATCAGCAAGTACAAAAATCCAGCGCGGTGGATTTCCGGGATGCGGTGCTCGGTCGTCACCAGGAAAAACGACGCCAGCGCCATCGTCTCCCACGCAACCATGAACACGTAGGCGTCGTCGGCGATCAGGACCAGCGCCATCGCGGCGGCCAGAAACGCGTGATACTGCAGGCAGATAAGTCCCGGCGCCGTACCCTCGCTTGCGCGAAAGTAGCCGGCGGCGAACCACGAAATCGCGGCGCCCGCGGCACCCAGCAGCAGTAGGAAGAACGCGGAGAGCGAATCGAGGCGCAGATGAAAAGGCAGGTCGGGCAGCCCCAACGGCAGTACCGTCGTTTGCGCGGGCAACGGGATTGCGACGAAGGCGACGACGCCGAGCGCCAGCGCGATCGCAGCCCCGATCGGAAACAGTCCGCGGCTGATGTAGATCAGTGATCGAGGGCGTAAGAGCCCGAGCGCACCGATTGCGAGCCATGCCGCGATCGCGGCGATGACGAGATCGAGCGGGCCGGTTGCATCGTGCTCCGCTTCGGTCAGCGGGCGGTCTGTTCGAGCACGCTAGAATTCCTCGGCGCTCATTTGACGCGCATTCCCGGCTTTGCCCCGGCGTCGGGGGAGAGAATGAAGATGCCCGCGTCTTCGCCCGATGCAGCGAGCACCATGCCCTCCGATAGGCCGAACTTCATTTTGCGCGGCGCGAGGTTCAAGACCATCGGTGTGAGACGACCGATCAGTTGCGCCGGATCGTAAGCGGACTTGATCCCGGCGAAGACGGTGCGCTGGCCGGCTTCGCCGACGTCGAGCGTGAGCTTTAAGAGCTTTGCGGCGCCGTCGACATGTTCGGCGTTGACGATTTTCGCGATGCGCAGGTCGATTTTGGCGAAATCGTCGATCGTGATCGTGCCGTTGGCTGCGGGATCGGCAGCCGCGCTCGCCGGCGCACTGGCAACTTGCTCATCGACATCCTGAGTCGCAGGAGCGGCTTGCGGAAACGTTGGGACCCCGGCGCCTCGCCCTTCGAGCAGCGCGTCGATCTGCTTCGGATCGATGCGCGACAAGAGGTGCCGATAGGGCTTGATTGCCAGCGGCTCGGTCCAGGCGTCAGTCCATATAAAATCGCGGTCGCGCCCAAACATTTCGCGGGCGACGCGCGACGCCACCTTCGGCAGCACCGGCGCCAGCATCACGGTGAGCAACTGAAAGCCTTGCAGAGTCTGCGAACAGACCGTTTGTAGCGCATCGCGTTTATCCGGATCCTTGGCCAGCATCCACGGTTGCGCAGCGTCGAATGCTTCGTTGATTCCGTCCGCGATCCGCATGACGTCCCGCAGCACCCGTCCGTATTCGCGCGCGTCGTACAACTTCGCGGCCTCATCGGCGGTGTTGCGCGCCAAACTCAAGCGTTGCACGCGGGCCTGGTCGCTCTCGCTGGGCGTGCCGCAGCTCCCGTCGAAATGCTTGGTGATGAAACTGGCGGCCCGGCTCGCGATGTTGACGTACTTTCCGATCAAGTCGCTGTTGACGCGCGCGACAAAGTCGTCCGGGTTGAAATCGAGGTCTTCAACGCGAGCGTTCAGCTTGGCGGCAATGTAATACCGCAGCCACTCCGGATTCAATCCGCGCTCGATGTAATCTTGCGGGCTGATGCCGGCGCCGCGTGACTTCGACATCTTCTCGCCGGTGAACGTAAGGAAGCCGTGCACGAACACATTGGTGGGAGTCTTGCGTCCTGAGAATTCGAGCATCGCGGGCCAGAACAGCGTGTGGAAATACACGATGTCCTTGCCGATGAAGTGGTACTGCTCGGTTGCTGCGTCGCGCAGGAACTCCTCGAATGTCTGCGTATTGCCAACCGCCGCGCGCGCGTTGCCCGAGTCGAAGTGCTTTTTCAGCGCGGCGAGATAGCCGATCGGGGCATCGAGCCAGACATAGAAATACTTGCCCGGCGCATCGGGAATCTCGATGCCGAAATAAGGAGCATCACGCGAAATGTCCCAGTCGTTGAGCCCGGTAGTCCCCGCGGTCTCCCCGCTGCCGAGCCATTCCTTGATCTTGTTGTAAACCTCCGGTTGCAGCGGCGTCCGCTGCGTCCATTGCGTCAGGAACGCCACGACCTCCGGTGCGGAAAGCCGGAAGAACAAGTGCTGCGACTCCCGCAGTTGCGGCTTCGCCCCGGTCAGCGCGGAGTAGGGTTCGATAAGGTCGGTTGGAGCGTAGGTCGAGCCGCACACTTCGCACGCATCGCCGAATTGCTCGTTGGCGCCGCATTTGGGGCACTGCCCCTTGATGTACCGGTCGGGCAGAAACATTCCCTTGACCGGATCGTAGAACTGCTCGACCGCTTTGGACGCGATGAGGCCGCGCGTTTTCAACGCGCCGTAAATGGATTGCGCGAGCGCGACGTTCTCCGGCGAATGCGTCGAGTGCGTGTCGTCGAAACTGATGTGATACCGCGCCCAATCCTGCTTGTGTAGCTCACCCACCTGCGCGATCAACTGCTCAGGCGTCACCCCCTCCGCTTCCGCTTTGAGCATGATCGGCGCACCGTGTGTATCATCCGCGCAGACGAAATGGACCTCGTGCCCTTGCATTCTTTGGAAGCGCACCCAGATATCCGCCTGGATATACTCCATGATGTGGCCGATATGAAATGGCCCGTTCGCGTACGGCAAAGCCGTCGTGACGAACAGCTTCCGACGTGAAACAGCGCTTGCAGGGCCGGACATCGAGGAAACCTTCAGTAAACCTTGAGTTGCTCGCGGGATGACGCGACGATTCTAGCAAACGGGGTGCACGTTTAGCCTCATGTGCAGGCGAAATCGGCTAGAATTTCAGGTTCACTTCTTCTATGGGCTATTCCCGGAGCATCTGATGGCGTTGACCGAAGGCGACGTGCAGGCTTGCCTGAAAAAGCTCGTCGACCCCAATACGGGAAAGGATTTCGTTACGGGCAAGGCAGTCAAAAAGATCACCGTCACGGGAGCCGAGGCGACGATCGACTTGGCACTCCCGTACCCCGCGAAAAGCCAGCACGAAACGTTGAAAAAGATCGTCCAGCAGGCGGTTGCGGCATTGCCAGGCGCTGGCCGCGTCACCGTGACGATCGGCACCAAGATTGTCACGCACGCGGTGCAGCGCGGTGTAAAACTGGTTCCCAGCGTCAAGAATATCGTCGCAATTGCCAGCGGCAAAGGAGGTGTCGGTAAATCGACAACCGCCGCGAATCTTGCTCTGGCGCTCGCCGCGGAGGGCGCGCAAGTGGGCGTGCTCGACGCTGACATCTATGGGCCGTCGCAACCGACGATGCTCGGCATCGCCGGGCGCCCGGAATCCAACGATGGCAAGACGCTCGAGCCGATGGAGGCGTACGGCGTGCAGGCGATGTCGATCGGTTTTTTGATCGACGCCGATACGCCGATGGTGTGGCGCGGCCCGATGGTGACGCAGGCGCTCGAGCAACTGCTAAAGGATACCAACTGGCGCGAGCTCGACTATCTGATCGTCGATATGCCACCCGGCACCGGCGATATTCAGCTCACGCTCGCGCAAAAGGTGCCGGTAACCGGTGCGGTGATCGTGACGACACCGCAGGATATCGCGCTGATCGATGCCCGCAAGGGCTTGAAGATGTTCGAGAAGGTCGGCGTGCCCATCGTGGGGGTCGTCGAGAACATGAGCATTCACGTCTGCGCGAGCTGCGGCCACACCGAGGCGATTTTCGGCGAGGGCGGAGCGCAGAAAATGTGTCGCGACTTCGGTGTGCCGTTCCTGGGTGGCTTGCCGCTGGACATCAAGATCCGCGAGCAGGCGGATTCGGGGCGGCCGACCGTCGTCGCCGATCCCGACGGCAAGGTGGCGCAGATCTATAAGGAAATTGCTCGCAAGGTGGCCATTTCGATCGCGCAAAAGGCCTCCGACTTCTCCGCGAAGTTTCCGAGCATCGTCGTTCAGAACACCTGATGAGCATCAAGTCCGATCGCTGGATCCGCCGCATGGCGGGCGAGCGCGGCATGATCGAGCCATTCGAACCCGGCCAGGTCCGCGCCCTCGATGGGCGCAAGATCGTCTCCTATGGAACGTCGAGTTACGGCTACGACATCCGCTGCTCGAACGATTTCAAGATTTTCACCAACATCAATTCCACGATCGTCGATCCGAAGGCGTTCGACGAGAAGTCGTTTGTCGATTTTGCTGGCGATGTGTGCATTATTCCGCCGAATTCGTTTGCGCTGGCGCGGACCGTCGAGTATTTTCGCATCCCACGCAACGTACTCACCATCTGCTTGGGGAAAAGTACCTACGCACGCTGCGGCATCATCGTCAACGTGACGCCGCTCGAGCCGGAGTGGGAAGGGTTCGTGACGCTCGAGTTTTCGAATACGACCCCGTTGCCGGCGAAGATCTACGCAAACGAAGGTGTGGCACAGGTGATTTTTTTCGAGTCCGACGAAGTCTGCGAAACCTCTTACAAGGACCGCGGGGGGAAGTATCAGGGCCAGCAGGGCGTCACGCTGCCCAAGATTTAGTTAAAACGGCCGAAAGTGAAACCTACTTTCGGCCGGGGAGGCTTCCCGAAAATCGGTGGCAAAGCCACACGATTTTCGGCAGAACGTCAGGAAAGAGCGCGAGTGAAAGTGTGGACGCGCCCTAGCTAGTTTTCTGATTAGGACTAAAGAAATCCATGAAATTCCGTTTTCCCATCGTCATCATCGACGAAGACTTCCGGTCCGAGAACACCTCGGGGTTGGGCATACGCGCGCTTGCCGACGCCATCGAGAAGGAGGGCATGGAGGTGCTCGGCGTCACGAGCTACGTCGACCTGTCGCAGTTCGCGCAGCAGCAATCCCGCGCTTCGGCGTTCATCCTGTCGATCGACGACGAGGAGTTCGGCGCGGGCTCCGCCGACGAGACGCACGCAGCGTTGAAAAACCTGCGTGCGTTCGTGCAGGAAATCCGCTTCAAGAACGCGGAGATCCCGATTTACCTGTATGGAGAAACGCGCACATCACGGCACATTCCGAACGATGTCCTGCGCGAGCTGCACGGCTTTATTCACATGTTCGAGGACACGCCGGAATTCGTCGCGCGGCACATCATTCGCGAAACGCGCAGCTATCTCGATTCGCTCGCGCCGCCGTTCTTCCGCGCGCTGGTGCACTACGCGCAGGACGGCTCGTACTCATGGCATTGCCCCGGGCATTCGGGCGGAGTAGCGTTTCTGAAAAGCCCGGTCGGGCAAATGTTTCACCAATTCTTCGGCGAAAACATGCTGCGCGCGGATGTGTGCAACGCCGTCGACGAGCTGGGGCAATTGCTCGACCACACCGGGCCCGTGGCTGATGCCGAGCGCAACGCCGCGCGCATCTTCAATGCCGACCACTGCTTCTTCGTCACCAACGGCACGTCGACGTCGAACAAGATGGTGTGGCACGCCAACGTCGCGCCCGGTGACATCGTAGTCGTCGACCGTAACTGTCATGTCTCGGTCCTGCACGCGATCACGATGACCGGCACGATCCCGGTCTTCTTACCACCGACGCGCAATCACCTGGGCATCATCGGGCCCATTCCTTTGGACGAGTTCCGGCCGGAAAGCATCCAGCGGCGGATCGCCGCGAACCCGTTCGCGCGCGAGGCGAAGAACAAGAAGCCGCGAATCCTGACCTTGACACAAAGCACCTACGACGGCATCGCGTACAACGTCGAGATGCTGAAGCAGACGTTGAACAACAGCATCGACACACTGCACTTCGACGAAGCCTGGCTGCCGCATGCGGCGTTTCACGAGTTTTACCGCGACATGCACGCGATCGGTCGCGACCGCCCGCGCAGCAAGGAGGCGTTGATCTTCGCCACGCACTCGACGCACAAGCTGCTCGCCGGCATTTCGCAGGCGTCGCAAATCATTGTGCAGGAGTCTGAAACGCGCAAGCTTGACCGGCACATCTTCAACGAGGCGTACCTGATGCACACGTCGACGTCGCCGCAGTACGCGATCATCGCGTCGTGCGATGTATCGGCGGCGATGATGGAACCACCCGGCGGCACCGCGCTGGTCGAGGAATCGATCATCGAGGCGCTCGACTTCCGGCGCGCGATGCGCAAGGTCGACGAAGAGTGGGGGAAGGACTGGTGGTTCAAGGTCTGGGGTCCGGAGCGGTTGGTATCGGAGGGGATCAAGCGCGAGGATTGGCTGCTGCGCGCCAACGAAAAATGGCACGGCTTCGGCAACCTCGCGACCGGATTCACTATCCTCGACCCCATCAAGGCGACGATCATCACGCCGGGTCTCGATGTGTCCGGCAAGTTCGCGAAGACGGGCATTCCCGCGTCGATCGTGACGCGTTATCTGGCCGAGCACGGCGTGATTGTCGAGAAGACGGGGCTTTACTCGTTCTTCATCATGTTCACGATCGGCATCACGAAAGGACGCTGGAACACGCTGGTGACCGCCCTGCAGCAATTCAAGGACGACTACGACAAGAATCAGCCACTGTGGCGGATCCTGCCCGAATTCTGCGCGGGGCAGCCGCGCTACGAGCGTGTCGGCCTGCGCGATTTGTGCCAGCAAATCCACGATATGTACAAGGCCAACGATGTCGCGCGCGTGACCACGGTGATGTATCTGTCCGATATGCAGCCCGCGATGAAGCCATCCGATGCGTTTGCGTGCATGGCGCATCGCGAGATCGATCGCGTGGAGATCGACCATCTCGAGGGCCGCGTCACGAGCGTGCTGTTGACGCCCTATCCTCCGGGCATCCCGCTGCTCATTCCCGGCGAGCGCTTCAATCGCACGATTGTCGAGTACTTGAAGTTCGCGCGGAGCTTCAACGAGCGCTTTCCCGGTTTCGACACCGATATCCATGGCCTCATCGGCGAGCAAGATAGCGGCCGTGTTCGCTATTACATGGATTGCGTGCGGCAAGGATAGCGCGCATCTGGCCAGCTTATCTTAAGGCGCGTGAGCGAGAGCTCGATCGCCGCAAAGGCACGAGTGACGAGTAGCGCCGCGGGGATTCAAGCGATTCGGCTGGTCCAGAGCAGCGACAATGTCGCCGCGGCGATCAGTAGTAGCGAGGCCAATGCAGTCGTCAGCGCAGTGATCTCGGTTTCCTTCTTCTCGAGCACGAAGCGCGCGTTGAGCATCTCGTAGACCTTGCGCAGGTCGTCGGCCGATCCGGCGTGGAAATATTGGCCCTGCGTGACCTCGGCAATGGCTTTGAGCGTTTCCTCATCGAAGCGCATGAATATCGACATGCCGTCGACGTCGGCGTGCGCGCCACCGGCGGTGCCGAAGCCCACCGTATAGATGCGCACTCCATGATCGGCCGCCATTCGCGCTGCTTTGATCGGGTCGGGTCCCATTGTTCTTCTCCCGTCGGTCAAGAGGATGATCGCGCCATTGGGGAAGGAACCAGGCGGAACGACTTTTACTGGATTCTTCGGCTCTTTGCTCGGTTGGTCAAGCGATTTGCTCCTCCCGCGCTCGGACGAGAAGCCCCCGAACCCAGACGATTCGACTTCGATTTGCTCGTCGGGAAACAGTGTTGCGAGCGCGACAATGATGCCGCTGCCGATTGCCGTGTGGCGTTGCAGCTCAAAGCGGTCGATCGCGGCGATGAGGTCGTCGCGGTCTCTGGTGGGCGGATGGACGAGCGCGGCTGTGCCGGCGAACGATACGATGCCGATGCGCACGTCGGCCGGCTGCTCCTGCACGAATGCTTTCGCGGCTGCTTGCGCGGCGGCGAGGCGGCTGGGCTGGACATCGGACGCGCGCATGCTGAGCGAGACGTCGATTGCGAGGATGATCTGCCGCTGCTCGGAGGGCAGCGTCACGACCGCGGTGGGCCGCGCGATCCCGAAGATCGCGAGCGCCATCGCTATCAGGAAAAGCAAGGGGGGCAGGTGGCGGCGCAGGCGCTGCCCAGGCCCCAGCGCCTCGCGCACCATCGCCAGATCCGAATACCGGACGGCGAATTTCTTCCGGCGCCGCAAAAGCAGCACGTATCCACCCGCCAGGACCGGCACGGCGGCGAGCAGCCAGAGCATCTGGGGCCACAGGAATGTCATGCGACGTATCGAGCGCAACTGCTCTGCGGAGAATATAGCGGGCCGAAAACACGGTTAGTGTACTGCGTTCCAAACCAGGATTTGAGTGGGGACTCGCGGCCTGTGGCGGGATCCCGCCGACCCATTGCCGGAACTGAAGGAAAATAGCGACACGGCTCACCCGTCGAGAACGAGCGCCGCACCCTTTTCTCCGATCATGATCGACGCGGCATTGGTGTTAGCGGAGATTATCGCAGGCATCACGGACGCATCGATGACACGGAGCCGCTCGACGCCTCGCACGCGCAGTTGCGCGTCCACGACCGCGCGTTGGTCGCTACCCATGCGGCACGTGCTGGTCGGGTGGAACACGGTGCTCCCGTTCCTGCGCACGAATTCGAGAATTTCGCGGTCGCCCCGTGCGCCGTTCCCGGGTAACACCTCGGTGTCGACGAGACCGCAAAACGCCGGCTGGGCATAGATGTCACGAAGCATTTTGACTCCGGCGACCAATGTTCTGCGGTCCACCTCTTCGGCGAGATAATTGGCTTCGATGCGCGGCGCTGTAAACGGATCGGCGGACCGAATCTGCAGACGCCCACGCGATACCGGCCGGCACTGGCAGGCGGACGCGGTGAAGCCCGAGTAGTCGTGCAGCGGGTCGCCAGGCTTGTCCACTGAGAGCGGCATGACGTTGAACTGCATGTCGGCCCGGCCACCCTCCGCGAACTCGGTCGTCGCGAATCCGCCGACTTGCCCGGCGCCAACGGTCAGCGGGCCGCGACGCCGGAACAGCCATTCCAAACTCATTGCAGCCAGTTTGATCGGGTTGGCGACATCGTCGTTGAGCGACATACGCTTCTTGAGTCTTACGATGGTCCGCGCCTGGTAGTGATCCTGTAGATTCTCACCGACCTCCGGAGCATCGACGCGGACGCGAATGCCGTGGTGCTCGAGCAGCGAGACGGGCCCGATGCCCGACAACTGCAGGATTTGCGGCGACTGTACCGCGCCCGCTGCGAGGATCACCTCGCGCTCTGCTCGCGCGGTCCGTGTCGTGCCTTGCTCGACCCACTCGACGCCGGTCGCCGACGTCCCGTCGAACAGAACGCGCGTCAGATGCGCGCCGGTCAGAACACTGAGGTTGGCGCGACGCCGTATAGGGCTCAAAAACGCGACCGATGCGCTCGAGCGCCAGCCGTTCTTGATCGAGAGCTGGTATGCGCCAACGCCGTAGTCGGTCGCCGCGTTGAAGTCCGGGTTGTACGGCAGGCCGAACTGTTGCGCCGCTAGGACCCACGCCCGACAATACGGATGGTCGTTCTTGAGATCGGACACGCCGAGCTCGCCTGCGTCCCCATGAAATTTGCTGGCGCCGCCCTCGTAACATTCGGAGCGTTTGAAAAACGGCAAGACCGACGCGTAGTCCCAGCCCGCGGCGCCGAGGCCCGCCCAATTGTCGTAATCCTGCTGTTGACCGCGGACGTAGATGAGACCATTGATCGAACTTGAGCCGCCCAGGATGCGGCCGCGTGGCCAGACGATGCCGCGCCCCGCGGTCCCTTCGCTGGGCTCGGTGTCGAACAGCCGCGAAAAGCGTTCGTCGTAGATGGTTTTGAAATACCCGACCGGAAGGCGGATCCAGAAGTTGCGATCGCGACCGCCCGATTCGAGCAACAACACACGCGCACGAGGATCGGCCGATAACCGGTTAGCGAGCACGCAGCCCGCCGAACCGGCGCCGATGATAATGAAGTCATACCCCTCGCCACTCACTTCTTGCCTTCCACGTCCTGGTCCCGGCGTTAAGCCTTGACGCTCTCGAGATAGATCTTCGGATCGAAGTACTGCGACGCGGGCACCGCGTTCGGAATATTGGCGAACTTGACGAAGAAGTCGGTGACCTGCTGCAGCCACTTGGTCACCGTGCCGTCGGCGTAGAGCTTGCGCCATTCCGCCGTGGTGAAGGTTTTCTGCGCCCCGAGTTGCTCCTTAAGATCCGGCAGCGGCACCTGCTGGTAGTAGTTTTTCTGCAGGATCTCGAGCGCCTCGGCGGAATGCTGGACCAGCATATCGTTACCTTCGGTCCACGCCCGAACCACCCGCGCCAGCACGTCGCGGTTCTTGTCGTAATAGTCGTTGCGCGCGGCCCAGCCCGAGACAATCGCGGCCTGGGGGTAGTAGGTGGAAGCGTCGACCAGCTTCTTCGCGCCGGGCACCTTGTCGCGCACCGGGATGTTGAACGGCACCCAGAGTGCCACCGCGGGCACCGCGCCGGAAATGAACGAAGTTACCGCCTCGGCCATCCGCTGGTTCACGATTTCGACGTCCTTCGGATCGATGTTGTTCGCACGCAGCGCGGTGTCCAGGAACACATGTGCCGTCGTGCCGGTCGTCGTGGCGATGCGCTTGCCCTTCAAGTCGGCAAAGGTTTTCACGCCCTGGTCGTCGCGCACCCAGAGCTGCGCGGTGGCGAACTCGACGCAGTTGACGAGGAACATCTTGCCCTGGCCGCGCGCGGGAAAGTTCGAGATCACCGCGCCGGTCGTAAGCATGTCGAGGCTGCCGCCTACCATCGCCTGGAATAGCTCGAGGCCAGTGGTGAATTGCTTGAACTCGGGTTCGATGCCGTGCCTGGCGAAGGCACCGGTGTGCTGAGCGAGCCATAGCTGTCCGTCCACGGCAAGGGTATGCAGATATCCGACCCGTACCTTGGCCGGGGTTTGCGCGATCGCCGGCACTCCTATTGCTGAAAGGCCGATTGCGGCGACGCCGGCGCCGGCCGTACCGAGAAAATTTCTGCGATTCACACTCATGGTTATTCCTCCTGTTCGGGCCACTTCAAGAAATCGGCGCGGCGCGAGCCTGCCGTTGCTGCGCCGCGTACTCCTGCATCACCAGATCGCGGAGGTGCGAGCGAAGCTCGCCGAACTCCGGCTGCTCGTGCAACGATGCGTCGCGCGGATACGGGAAGGGAACGTCGACAATCTCGCGGATGCGCGCCGGTCGCGCGGTCACCACGACGATCCTCGACGATAGATAGATCGCCTCTTCCACCGAGTGCGTGATCAGCATCACGGTCTTGCGCTCGGCGGCGAGCACCTCGAGCAGCAGATCCTGCATGTTCGAGCGCGTCTGTGCGTCGAGCGCGCCGAAAGGCTCGTCCATCAGCAGGAACTCAGACTTGACCGCGTAAGCTCGTGCGATCGCCAGGCGCTGCCGCATACCGCCCGAGAGCGTCTTGGGGTAGGCTTGCGCGAAATCAATGAGCCCCATCAGCCGCATGTAGCGCTCACAGATTTCCTCACGCTCGGAATAGAGCGCGCGGTTGGCCGCGAGCTTGAGCCCGAAGCCGATGTTCTCGCGCACGGTAAGCCACGGAAACACTCCGTATTCCTGAAAGATGACGCCGCGCTCGGGACCGGGACCGCCGACATCCTTGCCGTCCAGCAGCACCGTACCCCCGCTCGGCTTCACAAAGCCGGCAACCATGTTCATCATCGTGGTCTTGCCGCACCCCGAGGGACCGATGATCGAAACGAACTCGCAGTTGCGAATGTCGCACGAAACATCATCTATTACCTTGAGCGGCCCGCCAGCGGTCTGGAACTCGACCGTTACGCGGTCGAACGAAATGCGCACCGGCGGCTGGTTCATGCGATGCGCTCCTGCCAGGCGACCAGCCGCCGCGCGACGGCGCGCAACGCGAGGTCCATCGCCAGCGCGATGAAGCCGATGCAAATGATGCCGACATAGATAATGTCGAGCTGGAAGAACGACGACGCATTCTGGATCAGCGCCCCTAATCCTTGCTGGGCGGCGATCAGCTCCGATGCGACCAACGTCGCCCAAGCGACGCCGAGCGCGACGCGCACCGCCGTCAGCATATGGGGCACGGTCAGCGGCACGATGACCTTGGCAAAAATCTCGCGATCGGTCGCGCCCAGTGTGCGTGCGACTCGGACGTAGATCGGACTGATCTGCGCGATTCCCTCGTACATCACGATGACCCCGGCAAAGAACGAGGCATAGAACAGGATCACGACTTTCGCCAGTTCGTCCACCCCGAAGTACACGATCACCAGAGGGATCAGCGCGATCGGCGGCAGCGCGCGGAAGAAGTTGATCAGCGGGTCGATGAAGCTGCGAATCTCGCGGTACCAGCCGAGTATGAAGCCCACCGGAACGGCGAGCAGAATGCCGAACGTCAGGCCCAGAAACACCCGTTGCGTGGACATCCAGATATCGCGCGGCAGGCGCTGCTGCGTGAGCAGTTCCCAAAATCTGGCCGCGACGGCGTGCGGCGTCGGCAAGAGCGCAGGATTGACGAGGCCGCTGAAGTGGATGGCGTACCAGACCAGAACGATCACCAGCCACGGCGCGAACACCAGCGCGCACCGGCGCAGGATTCGAGGATGCATGCTTTAAATGTGCTCGTGCGCGGATTGAAGAGGCGCGCTTCTCTAGCGATGCTTGATGTACACCGAATGCTCGGTTGTGTAGAAATTGACGGCTGAAGAGCCCACCGAGTAGGCGCCGACCCCCGAGCTCTTTACTCCGCCGAACGGCATGTGGTTGTCGGGGATCGTACCGTGGTTAACATGAATCATGCCGTTCTCGCTTTCATCCACGAAGTGCTGAATGACGCGGTTATCGTTCGAGAACAGCGCGGACGTCAAGCCGTATGCAACACCGTTGACGACGGCCATTGCCTCGTCTAGGGAGTCGTAGGCAAGCACAACTATTACCGGGCCGAAAATCTCCTCCTTTGCGACACTCATTTCTGGCGTGACGTCCGCCAGCACGGTCGGCGCGTAGAAATACCCGCCTGCAAGCCCGGTGATCTGCGCGGGCGCCGCGCCTACGACGGCGCGCGCGCCTTCACCGACACCCTTCCTGACCATCGCGTTCACTCGAGCGAGTTGGGTGGCATTCGTGAGCGGACCCATGGTGACGCCGGGCAGCAAACCATCGCCAAGTACGAACTTCTTGCAGCGCTCGACCAATCCGCCGATGACGTCGCCGAGCAACGGTCGTTTGGCGATCACGCGGCTGACCGCGGTGCAGCGCTGGCCCGCACACATGTACGCCGCGGTCGCAATCTGGTCGAGGCAGGCGCCGAGGTCGTCGGTGTCGTTCACGACCGCGGCATTCTTGCCGCCCAACTCGAGCGAAATCGCCGCCAGATGCTGCGCGGCAATCGCGTAGATCTTCCTTCCGGTCGCAACCGATCCCGTGAAGGTAACGCCAAACACTCCCGGATGACCCACCAGCGCGGCGCCGACGCTACCGTCTCCGTGAACGATCTGCACCAGTCCGTCGGGAAGGATGCCGCGGGCGCAGTCGGCAATAAGGCACGCGGTTGCCGGTGTGAACTCCGAAGGTTTCAGGATGATCGCGTTGCCAAACACAATGGCCGGCGAGATTTTGCGCATCGGCGTCAGAATGGGAAAATTCCATGGCGTAATCGCCGCAATGACGCCGCGAGGTCTTCGCACGACCATGTTCTTGATGCCGGGTCGTGCGGAGGGCAATACGTCACTGTGTCCGCGCGAGGCCTCGCCGATCATGAAGCGCGCTTCAGCGCACGATTTCGCCACTTCCCCGCGCGCCTCTGCCAGCGGTTTGCCCTGTTCGAGCGTGATGCTGCGCGCGATCTCCTCTGCCCGGCTCTCCACCGCTGAAACTACCCGACCGTAAATCGCTCCCCGTTCGACCGAAGCGATACTGCGCCAGTCGCGCTGTGCTTCGGCCGCGGCCTTGCATGCTGCGGCCAGTTGCGCTTCCGATGCAGCGGTGTAACGGCCGACGGATTCCTCGGGCCTGGCAGGATTGTGTGTCAGGAATTCACTCCCGCCGCCGGGTACCCATTGGCCCGAGATCAGGTTCCCATATTCGTACATGATCTAATGGTACTATCAACCATACATTTAGCACAATGGAAGCGCATTTGAAGGTGCTTGCGCACAGCCCCGCGTCTGCGCATCCGATCTTTCGGGAAAGCCCGATTCCGCGCTATATCCAGCTCGCGGACCTGTTTCGTCATCGCATCGCCAGGGGGGTATGGCAATCGGGACAACGGCTGCCTTCGCTGGACGTCCTGGTCCGCGAGTTCGGCGTTGCCCGGGTGACTGTGCGCCAAGCCATGGACGTTCTGGCGCGCGAGAAGTTGGTGTCCCCACAGCAGGGACGCGGGACCTTCATTACCGGCCACCCCGGAACCGACCGGCGACTCCGCGTGGAGACGACGCTGCACGACTTGGTCGAGATGTACCGCGGTGACAAGCCGCAAATTCTGAACATTGTCGAATCGTTGGCGGTGCCGACACTAACTGCCGACGACGGCAACCCCGCGCCAAAATACTTCTACATGCGGCGAGTGCATTTTCGCGACGCCATTCCCTACTGTGTCATATCGATCTACATCGACCATCGCGTGTTCCGTCGCGCACCCCGGCGCTTTCGCAAGGAAGTGGTGATCCCGATTCTTGTGACGCTACCCGGCGTAACCATCGCACGAGCACATCAGACGCTCACGATCTCGACCGCCGAGGTCGAGGTGGCCGAACACCTCAAAATTCCGGTCAATGCTCCGGTTGCCGAGGTACGGCGCGTGTTCAATGCGGCCGACGGTACGGTGATCTATCTCGCCGAAGTCACCTATCGCGGCGACTATATTCGGCTGGTCATGGACTTGAAGCCCTGACGCGGCCCGATCACGCAAGCTGGTGTTGCGATGACCGTTGCGGCAATCGGGCCCCGCTGCTTTTAACTCATGCGCGGCGTTCCGTCGGGCAACGCGAGATTGCACTCGACGAATACCCTCGCCGTGCATGCCGCGCAGGTCGAGACCTCGAGTTGCGCATAGATCGCGCGCATGGCTGCGTCCTTGGTGGCGAACATCCGGTCGCGGCCGATCGTGGCATCGAAGCCGCCACGCTTCAGCGTGTCGCGCACGGCCAACCGCACATTACACAGATAAAGTGCGCCTCCCGCATCGCGCGCAAGCTTGGCTTCCTGCGCCAGAAGTTCGCAGCCGGCAACGTCGATGAAGTTGACGCCGCTACACACCAGCAGGCAGTGCCGCACCGCGGGCCGCAGCGCACGATTAACGGCCAGCTCATTGCGCACGTGCTCGACGGCTCCGAAAAAGAGCGACCCTTCAACGCGCAGGATATCGAGCTGCGGACAGAGCGCGGCACCTTCGGCGACAGGCACGAACCGTCGCTGCGGCGTTTCCGCCTCGGGCAACACCCGGATCACGCGGGGGTGCGTCGTACGCTGCAGGTAGACGAGTAACGACGCCAGCACGCCGACAAAAATGGCGAACTCCAGGGCGATCGTCAGCGTCGCCGCGAACGTCACCGCCAGCACTAGCAAGTCACCGCGATGGGTGCGGGCGATCCGGCGCATCTCGGAAAAATCGATTAGGCTCCACGCGACGATGAACAGCAGCGCGGCCATCACGGCGAGGGGCAGGAATGCGGCGAGTGGCGCGACCGCCAGCAGCACAACGATCAGGAACACTGCGGAAAGCACCGCCGCCAGCGGGGTTTTCGCACCCGCCGCGAAGTTGACGCCGCTACGATTGAACGACCCCGACGACGGATACGCGGAGCTGAACGCGCCGACCAGGTTCGACAATCCCTGGCCGATGAACTCCTGATTACCGTCGATCCGCTGCCCCGACTTGACGGCGATCGCACGGGCAATGGATACGGCTTCAGTCAAACCGAGCACGGTCAGCGCCAGTGCCGCAGGAATCAGTTGGCGCCAGACTTCCGGATCCACGGACGGGAACGACAGTTGCGGCAGACCCGACGGCAATGCTCCGACCGTCGGGATCTGCGCAGTTGTGAAACGTGTCAGTGCGTAGCCAAACACGCTACCGGCGACCATGCCGACGATCATGTAGGGAATGCGCGGCAGCAAGCGCTTTGCGGCGAGGGCGGTCAAGAGAGTTGTCGCGCCGGTGGCGGTGACGGCGGGGTTGATGCTCGCGATTTCGCTACCGAAGGTCCGCACGCTGGCAAAGAAGTTCGCGCCCGCTGGCACGTCGACGCCGAAAAAATTCTTGAGTTGCGCGGCGATGATCAGCAAGCCGGCGCCTGCCGTAAAGCCGACGATGACCGTTTGCGAGATGAAATTCACGAGCGTGCCCAGCCGCGCGACGCCCAGCGCGAATTGCATGAATCCGACGAGAAGCGCCAGCGTGAGCACCAGCGTGATGTAGTCGGGGGTCTGCGGAACCGCCAAGGGTGCGATCGTCGCGAATATGACAAGCGACAATGCATTGGTGGGCCCGGAGATCTGGTGCCAGGACGATCCCCACAGCGCGGCGACGATGGCCGGCAGCATCGCGCAGTAAAGTCCGTACTGTGGCGGCAACCCGGCGAGCGTTGCGTATGCGACCCCCTGCGGCAGCACGATCAAAGCACCCAGCAAACCGGCGATTGCATCGGCGCGCAGGTTGGCCGGTGTCACGCGGTGGCGCCAGCGCAGAAAGGGAAGAAGCTTGAGCGCTAGCGTAGGCATGGCAATCCGGGCGCGAGGCAAATGCGGGAATCAAGCCTGCTAGCTGCGATGATGCAGCCTTGCCGGTGGCTTCGCAACTCGCGCTAAGACGAGCTTAGAACAAATGCGCGCTATGCCGCCACAAGAGCGTTGGGCGCGGGAGCGGCGCCATGCAACGAGCTCGCGTCCTTGGTCGCGTTGTCGCCTGCTGCCCGCACGAGCAACGCCGCCAGCACGCAGGACGCCATTCGCGTCTCCATCGAGTCCTGACGCGCCGGTGCGACGATGGGCACCTTGGCTCCGAGCACGATTCCCGCGACCAGACTGCGGTTGAATGCGATCAGTGTGCGCAGCACCATGATCGCAGCTTCCATCGTGGGCGCGATCAGCGCATCGGCTCGTCCGGCGACTTCCGATTTGGTGCCGTTTGCGTGCGCCGCCTGGGTCGACATTGCGCTGTCCGGCGTCAAGGGCCCGTCGATTACGGCACGCTGGAACACGCCCTTCATTGCCATCTCCTTGAGCGCTGCGGCGTCGGTCGTGGACGGAAACGCCGACGCTGGACCATCGAGTGCAGCGAGCAGTGCGACGTGCGGCGCGGTAAGACCGATCGCGTGCGCGAGCTCGATTGTGTTGTGCACGATATCGCGCTTGGCCGCAAGGTTAGGAGTGACGTTCAACTGGGCGTCGGCGAGCAAAAATCCTCGATCGCATCCCGGCATGTCGAGGAAATACGCGTGCGATAGTCGCGTTTCCGTCCGCAAACCCGATTTGATCGCTGCCACAGGTGCGAGCAGATCCTCGTTGCCCAAGCTACCTTTGATCAACGCCGAGACGCTGCCTTCGCGCGCGAGTTCGGCTGCGCGGATGCCTGCGGCGCGCGGTCGGTCGGCGGTGTCGACGACTTGAAGCCGAGAGATGTCGAGACCCGATTTGTCGGCAACGTCGCGGATGCGTGCTTCGGGCCCCACCAGCACCGGCGCGAGATAACCGGCGAAGGCGCCTGACATCGCGAGTTGCAGCGAATCTCGATCGCACGGATAGACGATGGCCGGCACGAGCGGCGGCAGCAAGCGAACCTGTTCGACAAGTTTTTGGAAATGTGGATGGGCAGGCATGCACCGGAGCGTGGCAAGCCGTCACAACCTTGTCAAACGGGTCCGACAAGTGGCGCTCGCGGCCGCATGTTCGGTGGCGGGTTGCACTATTGTCGACGTATTTAGACCCGGCCCTTCCACGGTACGACCCAGCGCTCGACGTAGCGCATCAACAGGTCGAACAAATACGCGACCACGCCGATCACGATGATGCCCATGATCACGACGTCCGTGCGCAGGAAATTCGACGCGTTCAATACCATCTGGCCCAGTCCCGCTGTCGCCGCCACCATTTCTGCGGCGACGAGCGTCGTCCAGCCAAAGCCGATAGCGATCCGCATCCCGGTCAAGATCTCCGGCATCGCGGCAGGGATCACGACGTGCCAGATCACCTGCCAGCGCGACGCACCCATTGAATAAGCGGCGTTAATCTGTTCGATCGACACGCCGCGCACGCCGGCGCGCGCAGCCATCGCGAGCGGGGCGAAGCAGGCAAGAAAGATCAGGACTATTTTCGCGGTCTCGTCGATTCCGAACCAGATCACGATCAGCGGCAGGTACGCAAGCGGCGGCAGCGGCCGATAGAATTCAATCGGCGGATCGAAAATTCCACGCGCGATCCGCGACACGCCCATCGCGATGCCGGCAGGAATGGCGGTGACGCACGCGAATACGAACGCCGCGAACACTCGAACGAGGCTCCACCAGAAATGCTCGGACAGCGGCTTGCCGCCCTGGATATCGCCTTTCCAGGCCTCGGCGAAGCTCGCGAGCACGCGCTCTGGGGTGGGCAGAAACAAGTCCTTGATCCAACCCAAGTGTGTCGCAATCCACCAGAACGCGAACAACGCAACGATCGTTACGACGCTGATCAGCGTGCTCGATCCTTCGCCGGGAACGCTGTATCCCTTGACTGTGCGCACCGGCGGCGGCGCGGCGGGTGGCGGTACTGGATCGGCGGCCGTGCCGGGCGCTAAGGCGTCGGTCATTTTCACGCCGCGATCCGCAAGGTGTTCGATCCTGCGTGAATCATTTGCAGTACGTCTTCGCGCAACGCTATGAAGGCAGGATCGGCTTTGACCGCGCGCGCGTCCTGGCATTCGATATACCGTTTGCCGAAGTCCAGCTTGTAGCGGTGCGCGATCCGTCCGGGGGAGGGCGTCATCACGACGAGTTCCGTGGCAAGGAACAAGGCTTCCTCGACACTGTGGGTGATAAAGAAGAACATTTTTCGCGTCTGCCACCAGAGCTGCAGAATCAGCTCCTGGATCTGCTCGCGCGTCAGAGCGTCGAGCGCTCCCAACGGTTCGTCCATCAACATGACCTCGGGATCGCTGGCAAGCGCGCGCGCCAGCCCGACGCGCTGTTGCATGCCGCCCGAGATTTCGTACACCGGCACGTTCGCGAACTGCTCCAAGCCCACTTGGCGCAGTTTCGCGAGAGCGATCTTGTGCCGCGCCGCCTTCGGCATCCCGCGCATCCGCAGGCCAAACTCCACGTTTTTGATTACGTTAAGCCACGGTAATAGCGCGTGTTTCTGGAACACGACGCCGCGATCGGCTCCTGGCCCCGTAACGCGCCGGCCGTCCAGGACGATCTCGCCGGAGGAAGGTTCCATGAAGCCGGCGATGCAGGACAAGAGCGTTGTCTTACCGCAACCCGACGCGCCCAGCGCGACGACGAAGTCGCCGGGATCGAGCGCCAGGTCGACCTGCGAAAGCGCCAATGTCGAGCCGCTGCCCGAGCCGGCGTAGTTGACACTGAGGCCGCGGATTTCGAGTTTACTCATGGGGATCGACGAGAAGGCGCTATGCGAGATTGAAGAACCGTCACAACGGTCCTGGCCGCGTTGCGCT
Organism: Casimicrobiaceae bacterium; assembly: GCA_037719965.1. Lineage (GTDB taxonomy): Bacteria > Pseudomonadota > Gammaproteobacteria > Burkholderiales > Casimicrobiaceae > VBCG01. The sequence continues at coordinate 43,161 of JBBJMT010000004.1, forward strand.
CGCGGAGCCGGGCCATGCGTCCCCGGCGTGTTGAGCGTCGTGTCGCGACGCTCCAACACGCCGAGTTATTGCGTCGTGGCGCAGCCGCGACGCAATAACATCATTTGGCCGCGTCGGCCGCGTAGCTCGCGTTGACGGCAACCGAGTAGTCAGGCAGGGCCTTTTCGATCTGCTTTTGTGAGAGCTGGAACGCAGCCGTTGCGGCGAGCGCTTTAGCGGCAACGCTATTCGCCCCGCCTCCCAGCCACTTGCTCGCCTGCTCTTGCGCCGTCGGGAAACGGTACAGCGCCATGCCGGCCGGCACGTCCTCTGGTTTGGCACCCGACCATTTCGCCACGGCCTTGACCTCGGCGGATCCTGCGTTCCACTTCGCCTGATTCTTGCGGTAGTTATCGTCGGACGCCGCGAGAATTTTCACGAACTTGACCATGAAATCGCGGTGGGCGCGCGCCCAGTCCTTATTGACGACGTAACCGTCAAACGTGGCCTTTCCCGTTTGCTGGGAAATCTGGCCCGACGTGATGATGACCTTGCCGTCTTTTTTTGCTTCGGCCAGAACGGGGTCCCACATGAACGTCGCCTGGATGTCGCCGCGCTGCCACGCCGCACGCACTTCCGGGGGCCGCATGTTGAGAATCTGCACGTCGGCCGGATTCACTTTCGCCTGTTCGAGCGCGACCATCGTGTGGAAATGCGTCGTCGAGTTGAAAGGCATCGCGATTTTCTTGCCCTTCAGATCGGCGACCGAATTGATCCCCGAGCCGTTCTTCACAACCAACGCTTCGGCGTCGCCGATGTCATCGAGAATCCAGAAGAGCTCCAGCGGCTCTCCGCGCGACACCGCCGCCGAAATTCCCGCCGATCCGACTTCGCCAATCTGGACGGCACCGGAGGCCATCGCCTTGATCACTTCGCCGCCGCCGCCGAACTGCTTCCAGTTGACCTTGTACCCGGTTACCTTCTCGAGTTCCTTGGTCTCCTGCGCTGTGCGATACGGTACGACCATGTCCTGGTAGCCGATGGTCACTTCCTTTTGCTGCGCCAGCACCGGCGCGCTCAGCGCGACGATGCTCGCGAACCCGATACTCAATGTCGTGAACCACTTTCTCATACGTGCCTCCGAACGGTTTGAACAAGCAATAGAAGACGCGTGTCAATGTCAAATGCGGATGTTAAATACCGGCCAACGTCTTGCGCAAAATGCTGGTAATCGTATCGATGTGCGACTTTTCGGCAATGAACGGAGGTGCGATGATTGCGCAATCGCCAGTGGCCTTGAGGTGCAATCCGTTGTCGAACAGTTTTTTCTGCAACAGATGGCCGCGCTTGCCTGGGCCTCCCTGCGGATGCACATCGATCCCGGCAAGCATCCCGTAACCGCGGATGTCCGCAACGACCGGCAGGTCCTTCAGCGAGAACATTGCGTCGAGGAAGTACGGTGATAGCGCGCGCCCACGCTCGAAGAGCCCATCCTTCTGGTAGATGTCGAGCGTGGCGATGCCCGCCGCGCACGGCACCGGATGGCCTGAATACGTGTACCCGTGAAAGAATTCGATGGCCCCTTCGGGTGCGGCGCCCATGATCGTGTCGTGGATGCGCTCGCTGATCGCAACGGCACCCATCGGCACTGCGCCGTTGGTGATGCCCTTGGCCATCGTCATCAAGTCCGGCGTGACGCCAAAGCTTTGCGCGGCGAATGCCTGACCCGTGCGGCCGAAACCGGTGATGACTTCGTCGAATACGAGCAGGATGCCGTGCGCGTCGCAGATTTCGCGCAAGCGTTGCAGGTAACCCTTTGGCGGCACCAGGCAGCCGGTCGAGCCCGCTATCGGCTCAACAAAACACGCCGCAATAGTCTCGGCGCCATAGAGGTTGACGAAACGCGTTAGATCCTCGGCCAGCTCAACGCCGTGCGCACCTTCGCCCGGCGTGAAAAAATTCTCCGGCACATGCGTGTGACGCATGTGGGCGATTCCCGGCAACCCCGGCCCGTATTTGCGCCGATTGTTGACGAGCCCGGAAAGTGCGACGCCACCGAAATTGACGCCGTGGTAGGCCCGCTCGCGCGAGATGAACACGTTGCGGCCCCCCTGGCCGCGCGCCTGGTGGTAGGCGAGTGCCACCTTCATCGCCGTGTCGACCGCTTCGGAGCCGGAATTCGTGAAAAAGATGCGATTGAGATCACCCGGGGTCAACTCGGCAACGCGCGTCGCGAGCTCGAACTGCCGCGGGTGTCCGCGAGTGAATGGCGCAACGAAGTCTAGCTCGCGCAATTGGGCGGCGACGGCGTCCGCGATCTCTTTGCGCCCGTGTCCAGCCGCAGAGCAAAACAGACCCGACGACGCGTCGATAATCTGCTCGCCGCGGTCGTTCCAGTAATACATTCCCTCGGCGCGTACGACCATCTTCGGGTCGCTCTTGAAATCGCGGTTCGGGGTGAACGGCATCCAGTATTCGTCGAGCGACAGGCGCTTGGTCGAAAGCTGGTCGTGGATTTTGAGTTCGGCATGGCCCATTCTTGATCTCCTCGTAGGCGCGGAGCGCTCTTGAAAATGCGTTCCGGGAGCCGCGATGATAAACCTGTCGGCGAGTGAGCGCGGCGGCCGAGGCCGTTAGGCCGCGGCCAGGCCCGAAGGGCCCGTCGCCGCGCGACCGAGCAGAGCCCGACGCGCAACGGTCACGGCCTGGCAGCCGGGTCCCAGGAGAGCGAGAGTGAGCGCGGCGGCCGAGGCCGTCAGGCCGCGGCCAGGCCCGAAGGGCGCGTCGCCGCGCGACCGAGCAGAGCCCGACGCGCAATGGCCACGGCCTAGCTGCCGGGTGCAAGGAGGGGGCGAGTGAGCGCGGCGGCCGAGGCCGTTAGGCCGCGGCCAGGCCCGGAGGGCGCGTCGCCGCGCGACCGAGCAGAGCCCGACGCGCAATGGCCACGGCCTAGCTGCCGGGTGCAAGGAGGGGGCGAGTGAGCGCGGCGGCCGAGGCCGTTAGGCCGCGGCCAGGCCCGGAGGGCGCGTCGCCGCGCGACCGAGCAGAGCCCGACGCGCAATGGCCACGGCCTAGCTGCCGGGTGCAAGGAGGGGGCGAGTGAGCGCGGCGGCCGAGGCCGTTAGGCCGCGGCCAGGCCCGGAGGGCGCGTCGCCGCGCGACCGAGCAGAGCCCGACGCGCAATGGCCACGGCCTAGCTGCCGGGTGCAAGGAGGGGGCGAGTGAGCGCGGCGGCCGAGGCCGTTAGGCCGCGGCCAGGCCCGGAGGGCGCGTCGCCGCGCGACCGAGCAGAGCCCGACGCGCAATGGCCACGGCCTAGCTGCCGGGTGCAAGGAGGGCGAGGGTGAGCGCCGAGTCACTCCACGTCACTATCCGTCGCCGCCGCGTTGGCGCTGCCTCGCGGCGCGGGCTGACGCCTACAAAAGACGTGCAAAAACAATAGACTAGGGCAAGTTTTTAATCGGCGCGAAGTTTGCTTAGAGTTTTGTAACGAAATAGGCTCCTTGGGAGAGATCATGACGATTGTCAAACGTTTCGCGTGGCTTGCCGCTCTTTTCGCGACGGCATGCCCCGTGCACATCCATGCTGAAACCGGCATCACCGCGAACTCGATCACTGTCGGCCAATCGGCCGCCTTCTCTGGTCCGGCCATGGCGCTCGGCGTTGACATGCGTAAAGGGATCAATGCGTACTTCGATCAGGTCAACAAGACCGGTGGCGTCAACGGGCGTCGGCTGGTGTTGAAATCGCTCGACGATGGTTACGAAGCTACGCGTGCGGCCGCCAACACCAAACAGCTGATCGACGAAGAGAAGGTGTTTGCGCTGCTCGGTTACGTCGGCACGCCGACATCCGAGGCGTCGAAACCGATCTTCACCGAGGCGCGGGTGCCGTTCGTGGGCGCGTTCACCGGGGCCGAACTGTTCCGTTCGCCGTTCAATCGCTACATTTTCAACGTTCGTGCGAGCTACTACGGCGAGACCGAGGCGATCGTGAACCTGCTGGCGCGGCTCGGCTTTACGCGCATCGCGGTGTTCTACCAGAACGATTCGTACGGCAAAGCGGGCTTGACCGGCGTCGAAAAGGCGATGGAAAAGCGCAACATGAAAATCGCGGCGCTGGGCACCGTCGAGCGCAATACTGTCGACGTCGCCAACGCCGTGCGCGACATCTCCAAAGTCGACCCGCAGGCGGTGGTAATGATTTCCGCGTATAAGTCGTGCGGCGCGTTCATCAAGGAAATGAAAAAGGCGAACTCGAATCCGCAGTTCATGAACGTGTCATTCGTCGGCAGCAAGGCGCTAGCCGCCGAATTGGGCGACGCCGGACGCGGCGTGGGCATCTCGCAGGTCGTGCCGTTTCCGTGGAGTCTAGCCACACCCGTCGTCAAGGACTATCAGAAGCATCTGACCGCGCTCGTCGGCAACGATGATTACAACTTTTCGAGTCTCGAGGGTTACATCGCCGCCAAAGTATTCGTCGAAGGGTTGCGGCGCGCGGGAGCGCAGCCGACCCGCGACTCGTTCATAGCGTCGCTGGAAACGATGCGCGATTTCGACGTGGGCGGGTTTCACGTCACGTACACACCGAGCGATCACAACGGTTCGCGCTACGTCGACTTGACCGTCATCGGGCGCGAGGGCAAGTTCCTGCGCTGAACTGGACGCCTGCGCCTGCGCCTACGCCTGGACCGGACTAATACGCGCGCGAGAAGGTCCGGGTCAGTCTCGCAGCGCAGCCGGCAACCATAGAGCGAGTTGCGGGAAGACCAGCACCAGCGCCAGACCTGCGAGCTGCAAAACCATAAACTGCATCATCCCGGCGTTGATGTCCTTTAAGTCCCAATCGGGGACGACGCCTTTCAAAAAATACGCCGATAACGCCACCGGAGGCGAGAGCCATGCGGTTTGCAGGCAGACGGCGACCAACGTGCAGAACCACACGAGGTTGATTCCCAGCTTTTGCACGAGGGGCAGCAAGATCGGTACGACAATAAGCACGATCGGAACCCATTCGAGCGGCCATCCGAGCAAAAAGATGATCACGAGGATCAAGGCCAGCATTACGATCGGCGGCAGGCTCAAGTTGAGCAGCGATTCGGCAATCATCGTGGCGCTGCCCAGCCGCGAGAACACCGCGCCGAAGAAATTCGATGCGGCAACCAGGAACAGGATCATGCTCGACATCACGAGCGTAGCGAACACGGCGTACCTGAGCCGCTGCCAGGTGAGCTCCTTGTAGGCGAAGACCATCAGTACGGTCACGAACGCGCCGACCGCGGCGCAATCGGTCGGCGTGGCCAAGCCCGCCATGATCGTGCCCAGCGTCGCGAAGATCACGATCAGCATCGGCACTACTCCCACGGCCAGTTCGCGCAGGACGTACGTCGACGGCCGACGCTCTTCCATACGCAGTGGCGGCCCCAGCTTCGGGTTGAGGTGGCAGCGAATCGTTGTGTAAGCGCAGTAGAGGAACGAGAGCATGAGCCCCGGAACGATCGCCGCGGAGAACAGTTCGGTCACGGGCACGCCGACGACTGGCGCCATCACCACCAGCATGACGCTCGGGGGAATGAGAATGCCAAGCGTCCCGCCGGCTGTGATGGCGCCCGCGGCCAGTCGGATGTCGTAGCCGCTTTTGCGGATCGACGGCGCCGCCATCACGCCCAACAGCGTGACGGAGGAACCGACAATCCCACTCGCCATGCCGAAAATGGTCGCCGTGCCGATGATCGCGAGATAGAGCGAACCGGCCAACGGCGCGAGCAAGAGCTGGGTTGCGCGAAACAGCCGCGCCATGAGGCCGGATTGTTCGAGCAGGAATCCCATGAACAGGAAAAAGGGTACAGCGGCAAGGGTTGTGTCCTTCATGACCGAGAAGAACTGCAACGTCATCAGATTGAAGACGATGTCCCCGAACTCGATGTACCCGAACACTAGCGCTACCGCGATGAGCGTGAACGCGATGGGAAAGCCGATGAAGATCGCGATGAACAGCGCCCCCAACGAAAGAACGCCCAGCCATTCACCACTCACAGGCGCTCTCCCTTGAGCGCTGCCCATACGCTTTTCATGAGCTCGGAAACCCCCTGCAGCAGCAGCAGGCCGATGGCGAGCGGAATGACGAACTTCAGCGGCCAGATGATGGGCATCCAGGGGCTCGTCACGACACGCTCACCCTGATTGAAGGAGACGAGAAAGAATTGCACCGTCACGATGAAGAAAATGATGAGACACGGGAAGAAAAAAACGACGTAGCAAATGGTGTCGACCCAGCCCTGACGGCGCACGGACCATTGGCCATAAAAATTATCCGTGCGGATGTGGCCGCCTTTCTGCAAGGTGTAGGCGATCCCGAGCATGAAGTGGCTGCCATACAGAATGAACGTCATGTCGTAGGCCCAGACGGTCGGGGCGTCGAAGAAGTAGCGCGCTACGACCTCGTAGGTGAGCGCGAGCACCATCGGGATAATGAGCCAGGCGAACAGCTTTCCCGACCACTCGGATAGACCGTCGAGCGCGCGGATGATGGCGAGAACAACCGGAGGAGGTGCGGTCAACCGAGGTCTCCCTTTGCCGACGGAAAATGCAAGTGCTCGACCGTTGACCGAAGTGCTGGCGCATCAGGACGTCGCTGCCCGCGCAGGCCGCGCGGACGGCAGTTGCAAATATGCGACGGACCGCGCGGCTGCGCGCTCAGTCGCCCATTGCGCGCTGCTTCATGTGGCTCGCGGACGCTGCTGGCGTTGCCGCGCCAGACGAGCGACTACTTTTTCTGCAGCGCGGCGTTGCCTAGATTGGAGTACAGATCGAGGATTTTCGTCCAGTACGGAACGACGACCTTGGCGAAGTTACGCTGCGAGTCGAGTACCTGTTTGAAAAACGCGTCCTTTTGCGAATAGCGATCCAGGACGACGTTCGTAGCGCGCACGAACTCCGGGTAGAAGTCCTTGGGCGTGTCCAGGATCTGCACCTTGTGCTCTTCGCGCAATTTCACGATCGCCTGCGCGTTGCGATAAACATTGAATGTGTAGGTCTCGGTCATGCTTGCCATCGCGGCGACGCGGACGATTTCCTGCAGGTCCGGCGACAGCTTCGACCACCATGTCTTGTTGAATAGCACTTCGCCGATGTCGGTAGACTGGTGCAGCCCTTGCAAGTAATAATTCTTCCAAACGGTATGCAAGCCCAGGTTCAAGTCGTCGGCCGGTCCGATCCACTCCGCCGCGTCGATGACACCACGCTGCGCCGCCGGCACGATTTCGCCGCCGGGCAGGGCGACCGCGGAAACACCCATTTCCTTGAAAATTTCACCGGTGATTCCCGGCGGCGAGCGGTATTTCATCTTCTTGAAATCGGCAGTATTCTGGATCGGTCGTTTGAACCAACCCAACGGATCGGGCCCCATCGGCTGGATCATCAACGGCTCGACGTTGACCTTCAGCACATCCGAGTAGAGCTTGCGGTAGAGGTCGTAACCGCCGCCCTCGAACAACCACGCGACGTGGGACATCTGATCAAGCCCCACACCCGCGCCTGCCATTGGATTGGAAAAGAGGCCCGCCGCCGGATGCTTGCCGGACCAGTAATGGGTCCAGGCATACCCGCCTTCGACGATGCCCTTGTCGACGGCGTCAAGAATCTCGAAGGCGGGAACGATTGCGCCGTCGGGAAGGATCTCCATTTTGAGTCGTCCGGCGGACATTCGATCGACACGATCGGCAAATCGTTTGAGCAATTCGAAATAGATGCTCGCGGCAGGCACGGCGGTCTGGATGCGCGCCTTCAAGGGTTGCGCGGTCGGTTGCGCCTGCGCGGCACCACCGGCAAAGACCGTCGCGGCAAGTCCTGCAACACACGCTTTGATCAACATGCGCTTCATGTTTCCTCCTTGGATTCCTAGTTTTTTCCGTGAAAGAGCGGATGCGGCTAAAGCGCGATTTCCGGTGAACTCGCGTGTCGCCAATGTAGACAGTCGTGCTGCGGTTGGCAATACTATTTTCGAGCAAATGGAAAACCGCGTTTCATAAATCGATAATAAGAGAACACTAGGATGGCTTCATACATCGTCGGTTAGGCGTGCCAGCGACGTTCCGTGTCCCCCGCTGTTCACAGGCGCAACCCCGCGCGTGAACGATTTCGACTATGTCATCGTCGGTGCCGGCAGCGCCGGGTGCGTGCTCGCCAATCGCTTGTCGGCGAACGACAGCGTCCGGGTGTTGCTGCTCGAGGCCGGACCCCGCGACGATTATCTCTGGCTACACATCCCGATCGGGTACGGCAAGACAATGTTTCACCCGGTTTACAACTGGGGCTTCTACACCGATCCGGAACCGACGATGAACGGGCGGCGGATCTACTGGCCGCGCGGTCGGGGGCTGGGCGGGTCGTCGTCGATCAACGGTTTGATCTATGTGCGCGGGCAGCCCGCTGATTACGATCACTGGGCAGCACTTGGCAACCGCGGCTGGTCGTGGCGCGACGTGCTGCCCTATTTCATTCGCAGCGAAGACAATTCGCGCGGCGCAAGCGAGTACCACGGCACCGGCGGGCCGCAGGCGTGTTCGGATATCGGCGAGCGCCACGAACTGATCGAGGCGATCATTGCCGGCGCGGGTGAGCTTTCGGTGCCGCGCAACGACGATTTCAACGGCATGGCGCAGGAGGGTGTCGGCTATTACCAGCTCTTTACCCGCAAAGGTTGGCGCTGCAGCACGGCGACCGGATATTTAAAGCCGGTCCGCCAGAGGCGAAACCTGGTCGTGACGACCGGCGCCCAAGCGAGCCGTGTCGTGTTCGACGGACGCTGTGCGGTGGGTATCGAGTACCGGCGCGGTAGTGCGCGACACATCGTGCGCGCGGCGCGCGAGGTGATTCTCGCCGCAGGCGCCCTGCAGACGCCGCAGTTGCTGCAGTTGTCGGGCGTGGGGCCGGGAGCGCTGCTCCAGAGCTTCGGCATTCCGGTCGTGCACGATTTGCCTGGTGTCGGCGAAAATTTGCAGGACCATTTGCAATTGCGTTTGATTTATCGCTGTACCAAACCGATTACGACCAACGATGACTTGAATTCGTGGTGGCGTTCGGCGCGGATTGGCCTTCAGTGGCTGCTTAGACGTAGCGGACCGCTCGCCGTCGGAATTAACCAGGCCGGGCTATTTACCCGAGCGCTCCCCGAATCTACGACACCCGATATCCAGTTTCACTTCGCGACGCTGTCCGCGGATCAGGCGGGGGCCAAACCGCATCCCTTTTCGGGCTTTACTTTCAGCGTCTGCCAGTTGCGGCCGACGTCGCGCGGCGTCGTGCGCTTGAAATCGACCGATCCGTTCGCTGCGCCATCGCTGCAGCCGCGTTATCTGTCGACCGACGCAGACCGGCGGTGCGCAGTAGCCGGCGTGCGCTTTGCGCGAAGGCTCGCGGCGACGCGCGCAGTCTCCCCGTTTGTCGCAACCGAATATCGCCCCGGTTTGGCCGCGCAAACGGATGATGATCTTCTCGCGTTCGCGCGCAGTAGCGGTGCGACGATCTTCCACCCGTCGGGCACGTGCAAAATGGGCAACGATCCGATGGCCGTCGTCGATGCGCGTCTGCGCGTGCACGGCCTCGGCGGCTTGCGCGTCGTCGATTGCTCGATCATGCCCACACTCGTCTCCGGCAACACCAATGCGCCGGTGGTGATGATCGCGGAGAAGGCAAGCGACATGATTCGCGAGGACGCGGCGGCGATCTAAGCATCTCGTGCGAGTGCGTGACGCTGGCCCGACGGGCCCCGTCCGGCGCTCAAGCATGTTGCTCCGGGATTGGCGCACGCTTACCAAGCAAGGTTATTGCGCAGTCAATCGCATCACCCCGAGCGGCACCCACCGTACGTAGATGGGCAGGTCGTTTTGCATTTTCAGCGGAAGCATCGACCGAATTGCACATGCTTGGCCGGTGGCAAGAGCGTCTGTCAATCCCGATCCGTGTAAGACGCGCGCCGGCTGCCGCAGGCTGTGCGTGATGTTGGGTTGCCACGTACGCCATGTGCGTCGCAATAAACCAGACGATCGAGCCAGCGGTCGCAATGTGTTTGGTGTCAGACACCGGGGCCCGGGATCGAGGGCAAGCCGCCGATTAGGGCCTCGATTGGGCGGGGCTGGCACGGCATATGCAGGAGACGTGTGGAGCTACCTTAAGGCTTTGGCCGGATTGCCGATCCCTTTTTCAAGGGCAATCACCTGTTTCGGCAGTGGACCGCCGCCGCCATCCTGGATTACCTGGTCTTTGCGCGCCGCTATGTGATGGAGTGCGAGGAGCGACGCGGTACCGCGGCGGTGGAGGAGGTGCTCGACGCCTGCCACGCGCTGATGCCGCACGGTGTCGATCGCTACCGGCGCCCCGCCGCGTTGTCGCTCAAGGCGGAGACAGTGCGGCTGGCCGAGCGCGAGGCTCATCGCGAGCGGCACTTCAACGATCTGTGGCGCACGTTGCCGGAAAGATCACCGGAAATCGCGACGCCTGCCGCGTGCTTTCCAGCCGAGCCGCAGGAAAACATTCTCTATTTCCTGGAAAAATATTCGCCGAAACTCGAGCCGTGGCAGCGCGAGCTGGTGCGCATCGTGCGCAAGCTGGCGCAGTATTTTTATCCGCAGGCCCAGACCAAAGTGATGAATGAAGGCTGGGCGACGTTCTGGCACTACACGATCCTCAACCGGTTGCACGAGCAGGGTCTGGTCAACGACGGATTCATGCTCGAATTCCTGAAAAGTCACACCAACGTCACGGGCCAGCCGGCGTTCGACTCGCCCGTGTACAGCGGGTTCAATCCCTACGCGCTCGGATTCGCGATGTTCGCTGACTTGCGGCGCATTTGCGAGCGGCCGGACGCCGAGGATCGGGAGTGGTTCCCGCAGCTTGCCGGCAGCGACTGGCGCGTCACTCTCGACTTGCGATGCGCAATTTCAAGGACGATTCGTTCATTGCCCAATATCTGTCGCCGCGGCTGATGCGGGAGTTTCACCTGTTCGCGATCGCGGATCATACGGACCAGGACGCGCTGCGGGTCGACAGCATTCATGACGAGCACGGTTATCGGCGCGTGCGCAAGCTGCTGGCGGAGCAGCACGCCCAGGAAATCCGCGTTCCGGACGTGCAAGTCATCCGCTTCGACCGTGACGGCGATCGTGCGCTAACGCTGCGTCATCTGCGCCATCGCGGGCGACCGCTGACGGAGGCGACGACCCAGGTCGTCGCCCACCTGCGCCGGTTGTGGGGTTTTGCCGTGAGACTGGAGACATGGGAGAACGACGTCCGCATTGGCGATGTCGTCGAGTGTCCGGCGTAGGTCCGAATTCGCACTCCAGCTCTTCGAGCGAAGTGTCGGTGTATTCGCTGGTGTCATGATGAACGGCGCATTGCAACGTGACGTGTCAGTCGCGGCCTCGCCGGCCTACGCGTCGTCATCTTCCGTGCCGCCACCGAACTCGATGCGAACGCCAACGCCGAGGCGCAGGAGCGCTTGCAACTGCCCCAAGAGACGAATCCGGCACCCCCTCTCGCCATCGGGCCTGACCATGTGTTACGTTTGAAGTCCTATCCGTCAACGGCGAAACGTTGGAACGCGCGATGAACGGCTCGAGTTTCGATACCTGATAGTTTCACGGCGTCGCGCATAGTAAAGCCAAACCAGCTGCATTGCCGCGCGGTTGATTTCATTTACCGGCTTTCGCAGCCACCGATTACCTTACCGGAGAATCTTATGCACGCACTATTGCGCACCCGCCGCTCGCTGCTCGCGCTTTTGCTTTCGCTTTGCGCAGGTGGTGCGCTTGCGCAGGCGCAGCCCGCGCCATCGACATACGAGCCCTCGGTCGGTCAAGTGGGCAAAGACGTCATCTGGGTTCCCACGCCGCAGGCGCTCGTCGACAAAATGCTCACCATGGCCAAAGTCGCGCCGAATGACTATGTGATCGACCTTGGCTCGGGCGACGGCCGCACGGTTATTACCGCGGCGAAGCGCGGCGTGCGCGCGCTAGGCATCGAGTACAACCCCGACATGGTCGAGCTCTCGAAACACCATGCGCAGAAGGAAGGCGTGAGCGATCGAGCGACGTTCGTCAAGGCGGACCTCTTCAAGAGCGATTTTTCGAAAGCCACCGTGATCACGATGTTCCTGCTTCCCGATATCAATCTTAAGCTGCGTCCCAAAATCCTCGACCTCAAACCCGGGACCCGTATCGTTTCGAACACGTTCACGATGGGCGAATGGTCGTCGGACGAAAGCGTGAACGCCGATGAAAAAGAAGGCTGCCAGTCTTACTGCGTCGCGTATCTGTGGATCGTTCCGGCGAAAGCCGCGGGAACATGGAAGTTGCCGCAGGGAGTGCTCACGCTCAAACAGGAATTTCAGATGCTGAGCGGGCAGCTGAGCGTGGGCGACAAACGGACGCCGATTACGAGCGGCCGTGTGCGCGGCGATCAGCTGACATTCAACGCCGACGGCGTCGATTACTCCGGCCGCGTGAATGGCAACCGTATTGAAGGCTTGGGCAACGGCGGCTCGGCGACGTGGACCGCGACGCGGACGGGCAGACCGGTGCCGGCTGCTGCGCCGGCAAGGACGTAGTCGCTTCTCTCGGCCCAGACGACTTGCTTGGCCGGCCGACGCCGATCGATGGGAATCCGGACCCGGAAGTCGGTATGGTTGGGGCATGAAGGCATCCTTGGCGGCGTAGTTGGCCCTGGGCATCGTGAACGCACCATCGCATGCGCTGATCCAAGGCCTGGGTGCCCTATGCGCAGGTCAATCCATCGGTACGAACGGTCCGTAGCGTCCTCGCACGAGTCGCGGTCGCATTCGCATTGAAGGGCGGAATTAAAGGCAGCGTGCTCGCACAGCATGCTTCCGCGAGTCTTGCCGAGGCGCCGCCACGGCGAGACTCGCGAACCCGTTCGGTTAGCGGTCATCTCAGGTGACGTGCACGCATCTGGATCACCAACGCCGTTGTTCTGTTGCTGTTTCTCCTGCTGTCGGAGACTTTGCCGTCGACCTTCCCCGGCCGCGGGATTTCGCGCATCCGGGATTCATCGCCCTGCGCAAGAAACTTGGCGACTTGATCGGCATGTCCTAGTACAGCGGCAGGATGCCTTGTCTTCTCTCAGGCTGCGACCACCGTTACTACAGCGCTCTGGCGCCCACTCACCCTGCGCGCTTCCGGCGCTGTGCCAAAATAGCTCGCGCGCCAGGCCGCGCATTCCATCAAGGAAGAAACCATGAGCATGCTTTCCCCGGGAGAGCTCGAAAAACTTTGCTCCGCCGAGGCGCTGTTTCCGTCGCCCATCCCGGTGCAATCGGTATCGAGCGACGAATTCATGCCGGGGCCGCAGACGCGCGGGCAGCGCGAGTTCGAAGCGCGCGTGAAAGAGATGGGCGCGCACTTGGCGAAAAGACTCGGCATGAGCCGTCGCAGCTTCTTCCAGACCGCGGCCGGCATGGCCACGGCGTTCCTCGCGATGAACGACACCTACGGACCGATCTTCGGTGTATCGCGCGCCGAGGCGCAGACCCCGGAGCGGGCGAACGAGCGTGCGAAGAATCTTTCCGGGCAGTTCATCATGGACATGCACACCCACTTCCTGCGCCCCGGCACCCGGATCATGACCTTCGTGAACCAGCGCAAGGCTGTCGGCAAGGCGGGGTGGAATCCGGGGCTCGGGACCAAGGAGCAGACGATCGACGATCTGATGTTCCTGAACTATTTGAAGGAGATTTATCTCGACAGCGACACCAAGGTCGCCTGCATCAGCGGCGCACCTTCGGAAATTCCCGAGGACTGGTTTCTGACCAACGAAATGAAGGCGCAGGCGCGCGCCGACGTGAACGGCCTTGCACGCAGCAGGCGAATGTTGGCCCATGCCATTTTCACACCGGGATACGACGGCTGGATGGACCAGATCGACCACGCGATCCACGACTTGAAGCCCGATTCCATGAAGGGCTACACCATCGGGGACAACACCAACAAGAACCTTTCGAAGCACCCGTGGCGCCTCGACGACGAGAAGCTCGTCTATCCCGCCTACGAGAAGTTCCTGAAGGCGGGGCTCAAGAACGTTTGCATCCACAAGGGGCTGTTTCCCCCGTCCGTGGAAAAGCAGTTCCCGCACTTGCTCGAGTACTCCGACGTCCGCGACGTGGGCAAGGCGGCGAAGGACTGGCCGGACCTCAACTTCATCATTTATCACGGCGGCTATCGGTGGCCGGGCGGCGGCACGGTGGAGGATGCGTGGTCCCAGCTCGCGCAGACCGGGCGCATCGAGTGGGTCACGGACCTGTCCGAAATTCCGGCGAAGTACGGCGTCAGGAACGTGTACGCGGACGTCGGCCAGCTGTTCGCGCAATCGACGATCGCCGATCCGCGCGTGTCCGCGGTGATGATGGGCCAGCTCGTCAGGGGCCTCGGCGTGGATCATGTGTGCTGGGGCACGGACGCCATCTGGACCGGCTCGCCGCAATGGCAGATCGAAGCGCTGCGACGAATCGAGATCCCCGATGACCTGCAGAGGCAGTACAGCCTGAAGCCGCTGGGGCCCGCGGACGGGCCAGTCAAGACCGCGATCTTCGGCGGCAACAATGCGCGCCTATACAACTACAAGCCACAGCAGCGCGCCGAAATCGAGAACGACCAGCTCGCGCATTACAAGGACCTCTACGAGCAGCACGGCGCCGGGCGCACCAACCTGGCGTATGGCTACGCCCTGAAAGAATCCGCATAAAGGCCGTAGCCTTGCTGGTACACCCGACCATGCAGGCGTTGCTCGCCCGAGTGAGAGCGGGCGAGTCGGAGTACGGTGCAGCCGGCCTTACGAGTCACCTGCCGAAGCGCTCAGCTTGCTTGAAACGCTCCGGCGACTGTGGAAGACTCGCAGTTCGGAAAAAGTAAGAGCCAATCGGCGAAGGAGACCGCATGAATACGATGACCGACACGAAGAATTTAGCGATCACGGGCAAACAGCGGATGACGCCGTCGGAGGCGTTTGTCGAAACGCTGGTGGCCAACGGCGTAACTGATGTGTTCGGCATCGTCGGGTCGGCATACATGGATGCGCTCGACCTGTTCCCGCTCGCGGGCATTCGCTTTATTTCGGTGGCGCACGAACAGGGCGGCGGCCATATGGCCGACGGTTATTCGCGTGTGTCAGGGCGCCACGGCGTCTGCATTGCGCAAAACGGGCCCGGAATCACCAATTTCGTCACGTCGGTGGCAGCCGCGTATTGGGCGCATTCGCCGGTCGTCTGCATCACTCCCGAGACCGGCTCGATGACGCTGGGATTGGGCGGCTTTCAGGAAACAGAGCAGCTCCCTATTTTCTCGAAGATCACCAAGTTCCAAGCGCATGTGAACAACAAAGCGCGGATGGCGGAAATGACCGGCCGCGCGTTCGATCGGGCGCTCTTGGAGATGGGACCGACGCAGCTCAACATCCCGCGCGATTTCTTCTACGGCGACATCGAATGCGAAATACCGCGACCGACCGTCATCGAGCGTGGCGCGGGCGGCGAACAAAGCCTGGACGAGGCCGCGCAACTGCTGGCTCGTGCAACGTTTCCAGTGATTCTCGCGGGCGGCGGCGTGGTGATGGCGAACGCGCAGGTGGAGGCCGTCGCGCTGGCGGAGTTGCTCCAGGCACCCGTCGCGTGCAGCTACTTGCACAACGATTCTTTTCCCGCGGCCCATCCGCTGTGGTGCGGCCCGCTCGGCTACCAGGGTTCCAAAGCCGCGATGAACTTGCTTGGCAAAGCGGACGTTGTGCTTGCGTTGGGAACCCGCCTAGGTCCGTTCGGGACGCTGCCGCAGCACGGCATTGAGTATTGGCCGACACGGGCTAAGATCATCCAGATCGATGTGGATGCCAAGATGCTCGGTCTGGTCAAGCCGATTTCGGTGGGCATCTGCGGCGACGCCAAAGGGGCCGCGCGCGCGCTGCTGGCGCGGCTCGCCGGAAAAACCCTAGCGTGTCACGCGAACAGGGAAGCGCGGCTCATCGCCATCGCGGCAGAGAAAAGCGCGTGGGAGAGCGAACTTGGATCGTGGACGCACGAGACGGACCCATGGTCACTCGAGGTCGCGCGAGGTTCGAGTTACATGCATCCGCGGCAGATGCTGCGCGAATTGGAACGCGCGATGCCAGCGGGTGCGATGGTGTCGACGGACATCGGCAACATCTGTTCGGTGTCGAATAGCTACCTGCGCTTCGATCGGCCGCGTTCGATGTTCGCGGCGATGAGTTTCGGTAACTGCGGCTACGCGTTTCCGACGATCGTCGGCGCCAAGGTCGCCGCGCCCGAGCGTCCTGCGATCGCGTATGTGGGCGATGGTGCGTGGGGCATGAGCTTTGGCGAGCTGCAAACCTGCGTGCGCGAGAACATTCCGGTCACCGCAGTCGTGTTCAACAACGGGCAATGGGGCGCGGAGAAAAAAAATCACGTGGACTTCTACGACAATCGCTTCGTCGGCGTGAATCTCGACAAACAACCGTCGTGGGCAGCAGTGGCACGCGCGATGGGCGCGGAAGGCCACACGATCGACAAGGTTGGCGATGTCGGCGCGGCGCTCAAGGCTGCATGCGAGGCGCAACAGCAAGGCAAAACCACGGTGCTCGAAATGATGGTGACGCGCGAACTGGGCGACCCGTTTCGGCGCGACGCGCTCGCGTTGCCGGTACGGCATCTGGCGAAGTATCGAGCGACCGCAGCGAAGTAAGAAAAACCTGCTGCTTGGCCTGGTGCAATGCAACGTGCTTTCGCTCGCGCAAAGTTCCCACGCGAGGTTCCCACAATGACGCTGCAACAGCTGCTGGGCATCGAGCTACCCATCATCCAGGCGCCGATGGCGGGGGTGCAAGGCAGTGCGCTGGCGGTGGCCGTGTCCAATGCGGGCGGGATGGGCTCGCTGCCTTGCGCTTTACTCGGTCTTGACGCCATGCGCAATGAATTGGCGGTGATCAAGGCGCAAACCGGCAAGCCTTGCAACGTCAATTTCTTTTGCCACACGCCACCCACGGCCAGCGCCGAGCGCGAAGCGGCTTGGCGAGCGGCACTCTCTCCTTACTACCAGGAGTTTGGAATTGATGCAGACGCGATCCCCATCGGTCCGGGGCGTTGGCCATTCAGTTCGGAAGCCGCCGATGTGCTGGGCGAGTTCAAGCCCGCGGTGGTGAGCTTTCACTTTGGATTGCCATCGGCTGAATTGCTCGCCCGAGTCAAGGCTTGGGGCACGAAGATACTGTCATCGGCGACCACCGTCGCCGAGGCACATTGGCTCGAAGCACATGGCGTTGATGCGGTCATTGCGCAAGGACTCGAGGCCGGTGGGCATCGCGGCATCTTCTTGTCAGAGGATCTGACGACGCAACTCGGTACGTTCGCACTGGTGTCGCAAGTTGTACGCGAAGTGAACGTGCCGGTCATTGCTGCGGGAGGTATCGCCGATGCGAGAGGGGTCGCGGCGGCTATCGCGCTCGGTGCGTCCGGCGTCCAGATCGGAACAGCATATCTGCTCTGCCCGGAGTCCACCACGAGCGCAGTGCATCGCACGGCGCTGAAAAGTGACGCCGCCTCGCACACGGCGCTGACGAATGTTTTTACTGGCCGGCCCGCCCGCGGAATCGTCAACCGCATCATGAAAGAGTTAGGTCCGATCAGCACGGCTGCGCCCGCTTTTCCGCTCGCCACGTCGGCGGTTGCGCCGTTGCGCGCCAAAGCCGAAAGTCGCAGCTCTGGGGATTTCTCGCCGCTGTGGTCGGGCCAGAACGCAAGCGGTTGCAAAGAGGTACCCGCGGCGCAACTGACGCGGGAATTTGGCGCGTATCGCTAAGGTTAAGTAGTCACAACAGAATTATGTAGTCACAACAGAAAGTCCCTACCTCTTGTTAGCGTGCAGGAAACAACAGTGGTAGGCTCGCCAATATGAGTGATGTTGACGTAGCTGAAATTCTCAAGCTCCCCCCGAGGAGCGTCTGCGCCTGGTCGAGATCATCTGGGAGAGTCTCGTCGCCAATCCATCTTCCGTTCCTTTAGGCGACGCCCATCGAGCGGTGATTGAAGAACGTCTAGCCGAACACGAACGCGATCCCAATGATGTCGTTTCTCGGGGCCAAGTGTTAGCCGAAACTGGACGAGGCTGATGGTTTTGCCCGTTGTTTTCCGTCGGAAGGTTGGATGGGATCTAGCTGGCGGATACGCGTGGTACGAAGGGCAAGACAAGGTACTAGGCGAGCAATTTCTGTCAGCGTTAAATGCCGCGTTCGATGCCATTGGACGTTACCCGGAATGTTTGCGCGTGTCCACGGCGCAGTGCGTCGTACCGTCGTCTCGCGGTTCCCGTACGCTGTCTTCTTCCGTGGCGAACCCAAGCGCGTTGTCGTGCTTGCAGTTTTACATATGGCGCGTGATCCAAAATTGTGGCCACAATCGCGAAAACTGCTCGCTGACTTTTAGGTGGAGCGGACAGGCCGAAAGCGGCGGGGCCCAGTTTGCTGTCCATAGCAGCCCGGGCGCGGTATGCCGGTGATCGCTATGGAATACGATGCCGGCTAACAAGGAGTGAGACAATGAAACGACGAAACGCACTGGCTTTCTTCGCGACCGTTGCCACCGCGCTCGTGTTTTGCGCCGTGGCGGGCGCACAGGAATACCCCAATAAACCGATCCGTTTCATCGTCCCGTATCCGCCGGCGGGGGGCACCGACCTCGTCGCGCGCATCCTGACCGAACCATTGGGTGCGACTCTGGGGCAATCGATAATCATCGACAATCGCGGCGGCGCTGCCGGCAACGTCGGCACGGAAATCGCCGCCAAAGCGCCGGCCGACGGCTACCACATCCTGTTCACGCTCTCGTCGCACACGATCAACCCTAAGCTCTACGGCAAGCTGCCCTTCGACGTCGAGCGCGATTTCCTGCCGATCAGCCTCGCCGCGATGATCCCGCAGATCCTGGTTGTGCATCCTTCCGTTCCTGCCAACACTGTGCAGGAACTGATCGCGTTGGCAAAAACGCAGCCGGGCAAGCTCAATTACGCGTCGGTGGGAACGGGTTCCCCTGGGCATATCGCCGGCGAGCTCTTCAAGCTCAAGACGGGGGTCGATATCGTTCATGTTCCGTACAAGGGCGGTGGCCCCGCGGTCATCGATACGATCGGCGGACAAGTTCAAATGCTCTTCGTGTCGATGCCCGCAGCCTGGCAACATGTGAAGGCGGGCAAGTTGAAGGCGATCGCCGTCACCAGCGACAAGCGCAGCGTCGCCGCGCCCGACGTGCCGACGATCATGGAATCCGGCGTTGCTGACTATGTCGTCAACTCGTGGTATGGCGCGTTGGCTCCAGCCAAGACTCCGCCAGCGGCGATCGCCCGGTTGCAGGCGGCGTTCGCCAGTGTGCTCAATCAGCCGCAAGTAAAGGAGAAGTTGCTGGCGCAAGGCGCCGAGGCCGCACCGTCGACACCGGCCGAATTCGATCGCGTCATCAAAGATGAGCTCGCGAAATGGGAATACGTCATCCGTGCCGCCAATATCAAGCCCGACTGAAGCGCGCATGGCCCCGGCGATACTGACACGTACGGCGGCGATCCGCGCTGACGATCCCGCCGCGACGGTCGCGGCGCTTATCGCTCGCGCCAGGGCCGCGCAACGGGTATTCGAGACCTGGCCGCAGCAGCGCGTCGATGAAGCTGTCACAGCCGCCGGCTGGGCGATCGTCGCGCCAGACCGCAATTCCGCACTCGCCCAATTGGCGGTGCGCGCGACGGGGTTGGGCAACGTCGCGGACAAATTCGCCAAGAACCGCCGCAAGACGCTCGGCCTGTTGCGCGATCTGCGCGGAGCAAAATCGGTGGGAATCATCACGCGCGATCCGCTGCGCGGGCTGACGGAAATTGCGCGGCCCGTGGGTGTTGTCGCGGCGATCACGCCGTCGACCAACCCGGCAGCCACGCCGGCCAACAACATCATCAACTCTTTGAAGGGTCGCAACGCAATTGTTCTGGCGCCCTCGCCGAAGGGTCAGTCGACACTCGCGTTGCTGCTCGAATTCCTCCACGCGGAACTCGCCCGCGTCGGCGCGCCGCTCGATCTGGCCCAGCAACTGCCCGCCCCTATCACTCGAGAGCTCACGCTAGAGTTGATGCAGCAAGCGGACCTGGTGGTGGCGACCGGATCGCGCACCAATGTTCGCGCTGCGTATGCAAGCGGCACGCCCGCGCTCGGTGTCGGTGTCGGCAACGTTGCGGTCATCGTCGACGAGACGGCGGATTTGACCGACGCCGCGGCCAAGATCGCGCGCTCCAAGACGTTCGACCACGCGACCAGCTGTTCGTCCGAGAATAGCGTGATTGCGCATGCTGACGTGTATGACGCGTTGATCGCCGCGCTCTCTAGAGAGGGTGGAGCGTTGTTGACACGAGACGAAGCGAGGCAGCTCGAAGCCGCGATGTTCCGCGGCGGCAAGCTCGTGCCCGACGTCATTGCCCAAGCTGCCGGCGCCATTGCCGCCTATGCGCAGCTCGATCGCGCCGAGCTTAAGAATGCACGGTTTCTGATGGTTGCCGAAACCGGAGCGGGCGCAAGCCACCCGTTCTCGGGTGAAAAACTCTCCCCGGTGTTGGCGGTCTACCGCGCCCCGAGCTTCGCTGCCGCCGCCGAGTTGTCCGAACGGATTCTGCGTTACGAAGGAGCGGGCCATTCCATCGGCTTGCATACGACCGATCCGGAGCGCGCGGTGCGGCTTGGCGAAACGCTGCCCGTCTGTCGCGTCATCGTCAATCAGGCGCATTGTTTCGCCACCGGCGGCAACTTTGACAATGCGCTGCCGTTTTCGCTGTCGATGGGGTGTGGCACCTGGGGTGGCAACAGTATTTCCGATAATCTCAACTATCGGCATTTTCTGAACATTACCCGCGTCGTAGAACCGCTGGCAGCGGAGCTCGTGCGCGAACCGACGGACGACGAACTGTTCGGCGATTACCGGCGCAAGTACGACATTGCCTGACGCGGCCGCATCCTCGCGGACGATCCGCGCCGTCATCGACCGGCTTGCGGAAGGGCAGCCCGATGCGCCGTTGCTGCTGGCGCCCGAATCCGGGGCGACCGTTACCTATGCGGAATTGCAGCAGACCGCACGCGCGTTGGCCAGAGAGCTCGCGGCGGCCGGGATTTGTCCGGGCGAAGTCGTGTCGTTCATGTTGGGCAACGGTCTCTCCGCCGCGCAGATATTCTTGAGCGTGATGTACGCGGGCTATGTTGTCTCGCCGGTGAATCTGCTGGCTCAGGACGCGCAACTCGAATACGTCCTCGCGCATTCCGAAACACGCCTGGTGTTTGCCGCGCAGGAATTCGTGGACCGTCTGCACAGGCTGCTGGCGCGGGCAGGAAGCAGCGCCACCTTGCGGGTCACCGATATCGATGAATTGGCCGTCGACGGCATCAGTGTCGCGCGATGCGTCGATAACGGCCCCGAACCGGCCACACCGGCGCTGCTGATGTACACGTCGGGTACGACGGGAACGCCCAAGGGAGTTGTGCTGTCGCATGCGAACCTCGTGGCTGCGGCAGATGCGGTAAGCGCCGCGCACGCCTTGACACCGGCCGATCGCGTTCTTTCCTCGCTGCCGCTCTATCACGTCAACGGCTTGTGCATCGCGACGGTCAGCCCGCTGATTTCCGGCGGCAGCATCGTCATTCCACATCGCTTCAGCGTGTCGCAATGGTGGTCGCTCGTCGAGCGCTTCTCGCCGACGTGGCTCAACATGGTGCCTACGATTATTGCGTATCTGTTGAACGGTCTAGATACCACGGAAAAGCAGCAGGCAGCGTGCCGCGCGGTGCGCTTCGGGCGCTGCGCCTCCGCGCCGCTGCCGCCGGAGCAACATCGCGCCTTCGAAACGCGCTTCGGCATTTCGGTCATCGAGGCGATGGGATTGACCGAGACCGCGTCTGTCGCGTTTGCGAACCCGCTGGACCCGCGTGCGCGCAAGTATGGTTCTGCCGGACGCCCGCTCGGCGTGTCCGCCCGAGTGGTAGCGGCCGACGGCGCCGTGCTACCGCCAGATGAGGCTGGAGAGATCGAACTGCGCGGTGCCAACGTGATGCAGGAATACTTGAACGCGCCGGAATTGACGGCCAAGGATTTGCACGCCGACGGCTGGCTCGCGACAGGGGACTTGGGCTATTGCGACGATGACGGCTTCTACTTCGTCACCGGACGCTTGAAGGAATTGATTATCAAGGGTGGAGAAAACATCGCCCCCCGTGAGATCGACGAGGCACTATTGAAGCACCCGGCCGTGCTCGAAGCGGCGGCCGTCGGAATTCCCGATGCCGGATACGGCCAGGAAATTCTGGCGTGCATCGTGCGCCGACCGGGAGTTTCCTGTTCCGAGGAAGAGTTGCGCGCGCATTGCCTGCGCGAACTCGGCCGGTACAAGACGCCGAAGAGCTTGCGCTTTGTGACGGAGCTGCCGAAAGGTCCGTCGGGCAAGGTGCAGCGCCTGAAGTTGCTCGAGCTCGTCGGTTGATCGAAGTCACCGTTTTCCCACAGTTCCAAGGTCCCGCATGAATCGCCCGCTCAAAACCGAAGATCATTCGCAGCAGCAAACGCTCTACAGCACGTGCTACATGTGCGCGTGCCGCTGCGGCATTCAGGTGACCGTCGACGACGGGCGCGTTCGCTTTATCCAGGGCACGCGCGAGCACCCGGTGAACCAGGGCGTGCTGTGTGCCAAAGGCTCGGCGGGGATCATGAAGCAGCTCTCGCCGGCAAAGCTTACGAAACCGCTGAAGCGCAAAGCCGGCGCCGAACGGGGTGCTGGCGAGTTCGAGGAAATCGAGTGGGACGAGGCGCTGGCGATCATTGAGGCGCGCTTGCGTCGGATCCGCGCGCGCGATCCCCGAGAGCTCGCGTTCTTCACCGGACGCGACCAAATGCAGGCGTTGACCGGCCTGTGGGCGCAGCAGTTTGGCACTCCGAACTGGGCCGCGCACGGCGGCTTTTGCTCGGTTAACATGGCCGCGGCCGGGTTGTATTCGGTCGGGTTTTCATTTTGGGAATTTGGCGCGCCGGATTGGGACCGCGCCAAGTATTTCGTACTGTGGGGTGTCGCCGAAGACCATTCGTCCAACCCGATCAAGATCGGACTCGACAAGTTGAAGCGCCGCGGCGCGAAATTCGTGTCGATCAATCCGATTCGTACCGGTTATTCGGCGATCGCCGATGAATGGGTGCCGATCCGGCCGGGTACCGACGGTCTGCTCGCGTTGGCGATTGTCCACGTCCTGCTCACTGACGGCGCGATCGACTTCGAGTTCCTGTCGCGTTATACGAACGCGCCTTGGCTCGTCATCAACGCGCCCGGCACGAGTGCCGACGGACTGTTCGCGCGCGATGACAACGGCGGCCCACTCGTTTGGGACGAAGCGCGAAGCGACTTTGCCGACGGCATGCGCGTCGCTGGCAAACCGGCGCTCTTCGGCTGCTTCACGCTTGCCGACGGCCGTGCCGTTACGACCGTCCTCTCGCTTGCGGCCGAAAGATACTTAGCGGCGCAATACGCGCCCGAAGTCGTCGCCGATGCGTGCGGCGTACCGGCGGAAACGATTCGCCGGCTTGCGCGCGAAATGGCGCATGTCGCGTTTCGCGAGACGATCGAATTGCCAATCGCCTGGACCGACGCATGGGGACGCAGGCACGACAAAGTGGTCGGCCGGCCCGTCGCCATGCACGCGATGCGCGGAATTTCCGCGCATTCGAACGGATTTCAGACGTGCCGCGCGTTGCATCTCCTGCAGATGTTGCTGGGGGCAATCGATGGGCCCGGCAATTTTCGCGCGCGTGCGCCGTATCCCAAAGCGATTCCTCCGCACCAGGCACCGAACAACGCTGCGGCGCAACCTAACACGCCGCTGGCGCGACCTCCGCTCGGATTTCCGTTGCGTCCCGAAGATCTGGCGCTCGACGCGGACGGCTGCGCGCTGCGCATCGATCGCGCTTTTACATGGGAGGCACCGTTCGCCGTGCACGGCTTGCTGCACATGGTCATCGCGAATGCGGTCGCCGGCGATCCCTATCCGATCGACACGCTGATGCTGTTCATGGCGAACATGGCATGGAATTCCGCGATGAACACGTCGGGTACGCGCGCCGCGCTCGCTGCGAAAAGCGCCGA
Organism: Casimicrobiaceae bacterium; assembly: GCA_037719965.1. Classification (GTDB taxonomy): domain Bacteria; phylum Pseudomonadota; class Gammaproteobacteria; order Burkholderiales; family Casimicrobiaceae; genus VBCG01. The sequence goes on from JBBJMT010000004.1 coordinate 67,336, forward strand.
CGGCTCGTACAAGATTCCGTTCATCGTGGTTGCGGACGCGTTTTCCTCGGAAATCGTCGCGTTCGCTGATCTGGTGCTGCCGGATACGACCTACCTTGAGCGCTTCGACGCGATTTCCCTGCTCGATCGACCGATCTCCGAGCCCGACACGCCCGCCGATGCCATCCGCCAGCCCATCGTGGCGCTAGATCGGGATGTACGGCCGTTTCAGGAGGTGCTGGTCGAACTCGCGTCGCGCCTCAAGTTCCCTGCATTCACGAACGACGATGGCTCGCGCAAATTCAGCGGTTACGAGGATTTCATCGTCCGCTACCAGCGGGCGCCGGGAATCGGTTTTCTCGCGGGGTGGCGCGGTGCGGACGGCGAGCGCTCGTTCGTCGGTGCGCCGAACCCGAAGCAGTGGGAAGCCTACTCCGCGAACAAGGCCTTTTTCGCGTTTCATCTGCCCGATTCGCTCAAATGGCATCGCTACGCGAATCTGGGCTACCTCGAGTTCGCGAAAAAAGTCGGATTCGTCGGCGAGATCGAGCCCATCGTCATGCAGATTTATTCGGAGCCGCTGCAGAAATTCCGGTTGGCCGGGCAGGGGCTCTACACGGGACCGCAACCGACCGATCCAGTGGATCGCGCGCGGCTCACGCAGTATTTCGATCCGTTACCTTTCTGGTACACGCCGCTTGAAATGCAAAGGACCGACGCCGCGGCGTTTCCGCTGCATGCGCTCACGCAGCGACCGATGATGATGTATCACTCCTGGGACTCGCAGAACGCGTGGCTGCGGCAGATCATCGCGGAAAACGCGTTGTACGTGAACGTCGTCACTGCGGCGGCGCTGGGCATCGCCGACGGCGACTGGACGTGGCTCGAGTCGCAGCATGGGAAGCTGCGCTGTCGGATCCGCACGATGGAGGGTGTTGAGCCCAATACGGTCTGGACGTGGAACGCGATCGGCAAGATTCCCGGCGCGTGGGGACTTCGTACGGATGCGCCGGAAGCCACCGAAGGGTTCCTCCTCAATCATCTGATCGCCGAGCACCTGCCAGGGAACGTAGGTGAGGGCACGCGCAGAATGATGAATTCCGATCCCATTACCGGACAGGCGGCATGGTTCGATTTGCGCGTGAAACTGACGAAGTGCGCACCGGGAGAAACCGGCGCATGGCCGCGTTTCGATGCGCTCCCTGCAGCGGCGATGAATGTGGTGCGTCCCGCGGTGCTGCGCTGGCCGCAATGGAGCGAATCGTGAAGTCGCGCGAAGGCGGCTGGTTTGGCGCAGCTATTTCCACAATGTTGCAAGCCCTGATCCCGCGCGAAGTTCGCCGGAACAATAGGTCGCGATGAAACTCGGGCTGCTCATCGATCTCGACACGTGCGTTGGCTGTCACGCGTGCGCGACCGCGTGTAAGGAATGGAATGGCGCGTCCGCGATCAGCGGGCCGCTGTCGGACTACGACCCGTACGGCGCTGATCCGTCAGGCGTCTGGTTTAACCGCGTCCGGCACTACGAAGTCGGCACGTATCCCGACAGCAAGACGATCAACTATCCGATGTCGTGCCTGCATTGTGAGGATGCCGCGTGCGTGACCGTCTGCCCGACCGGCGCTTCGTACAAGCGCGACGACGGCATCGTGCTCGTCGATCAGGACAAATGCATCGGCTGCAATCTCTGCGCGTGGGCGTGCCCGTACGGCGCGCGCGAGTTGGACGAGAGTACGGGCTGCATGAAAAAGTGCACGTTGTGCGTCGACCGCATCTTTGACGATCGCTTGCCGGTCGAGGAGCGGCAGCCCGCGTGCGTCCTGGCGTGCCCTACGCATGCGCGGCACTTCGGGGATTACGACGATCCGGACTCCGCGGTATCGCGGCTGACCGCCGAGCGCGGCGGATTTCGCATGCTCGAAGAGTTGGGCTACGCGCCGGTCAACCGCTATCTGCCTCCGCGCGCACCGCCGGCGGTGCTGCCGGAGAACGACCCGCTCGCGGTCGAGCCGGCAACGTCGGCGAATGCGTTGATGCGGCTTGTGCAACTGGCTCGCGGTGCGCTGTCGCGCTAATCGTTTCCCGCTGTCGCTTTAGTCGTCCCCTTCCACCGCGATGAAACCGGCGCTGTCGGTCATGGTCTTTACCGTGCTCTCGGGAGCTGGGCTCGGTGCGTTGGCGATTGTGGCGCTGTTCGAACTGGCATCCAACATTGGTGTGATCGATCCGATCGCACCGGCGGACGTCTTATCGCTGGCGGTCATCGTGGGTCTGATCCTAGTGATCGCCGGACTGTGCTCGTCGGTCATCCACTTGGCAAACCCCAAGAATGCGTGGCGCGCGGCATCGCGCTGGCGGACGTCGTGGCTGTCGCGTGAAGCGATTGTCGCTGTCGCGACGCTAATCGTCGCCACGTTGTATGTCGTGACGATCCGCGTAGAGGTCCATCCGTTGTGGCGAGCGTTGCTGGCATCCGTGACGATCGTGCTGGCTTCGGTGACCTTGTATTGCACGGCGATGATCTACGCGAGCTTGAAACCGGTCCGGCAGTGGCATACGCCGCGCGTACCGCTTAACTATGTGCTGCTGGGATACGCGTCAGGAGCGCTCGTGGCGGTCGCCGTCGTTCGCAGTCATGGGCTTGCCGCGACGCCGTTAGCGACCGTCGCGCTCGTCGCGTTCGCGGCCGCGGCGCTGGCCAAACTCGATTACTGGCGCTTCCTGCACGACCCCTCCGGATCGTTGACGATCGAGCAGGCGATCGGCGTCCAGCACGGGGTCGCGCCGCAATCCGTGCCTGGCCGGGCGCCGGCGCCCCAGCGCTCGGTGATGAGCGCGCGTCTGCTCGACGCCGGGCACTCGCGACACACGTTTCTCACCGACGAGTTCGTGTACACCGAGCGCAGTCGAATCCGCACGGTGCTACAGGCCGCGATGTGGATCGCCGGTTTCTTGCTGCCGATACTGTGGTTGCTGTTCGGCCTGGCGCGCTGGCAGGGCGGCGTTCTCGCGTGCGTCACGTGTATGATCGGATTGCTCGCCGAACGGTGGCTGTTTTTCGCCGATGCGCGGCACACGGTCAGGTTGTATCACGGTGATCGCAGGACTTGAAGTCGAGGGGCGGATGAGCGCGGCAACGTTGGCGGTGCGCGTGTGGCGCGGCGGTGTCGACGGCGAATTCCGCCAATACGACGTGCCGCGCCGACCGGCGCAGACCGTGCTCGACGTCGTGACGCATATTCAGCGGCGAATCGATGCGACGCTCGCTTATCGCTTTGCCTGCCGCGTCGGCATGTGCGGCTCCTGTGCGATGACGGTTGATGGCCGCGCGCGGTGGACGTGCCGGACGCATGTCGATACCGTGGCGCGCGATGGCAGGCTCGAGATCGCGCCGCTCTCCCATCTGCCGGTGATTCGCGATCTGGTCGTCGACATGGCGCCGTTTTTCGACAAATGGGCCGCGGCGCACGGCAGCTTCGCGCCGACGGCAACGCGCCGCGATGCATACGCGCGGATAGAGCCGGCGACGGCAGCACGGCTTGCCGTCGATGCGGCCATCGAGTGCATCGGCTGCGGCGTCTGTTACGCGTCGTGCGACGTCGTAGGCTGGAAGCCCGATTATCTAGGACCGGCCGCGTTGAACCGCGCATGGACGCTTTCCAATGACACACGAGACGGTGGGCAAGCACAACGGTTGCAGGCCATCGCAGGCGACGCCGGCTGCCACGCGTGCCATACGCATCAAAGCTGCACGGAACGCTGTCCGAAACAACTGGCACCGACCGCCTCGATCGCGGGCTTGAAACGCCTCGTTGCGCAGGCGGCATTGCGGGGCGAGATCCAATGAGCGCCACTCGCGCGCGGACCTTGCTGTGGCTTGCGCAGGCGGTATTGCGAGGTGAGATGTGAGCGCCACTTCCGCGCGGATCTCGTCGTGGCTTACGCTGGCGCCAATCCGGGGCGAGATCCAGTGAGCGCCGTTCGTGCGCAGACCTTCTTGTGGCTCGCGCAACGCGGCTCTGCGGCGGTGCTGGCGCTGGCCGTGGTCGTCCATCTCGCGACGATGATTGTCGCGGTGCGCGGCGGTCTGTCGGCAGCGGAAATACTCGAACGAACGCGTGGCAGCGTGGGCTGGGCGCTGTTCTACGGGGTATTCGTGCTCGCCGTCGCGGTGCACGCGCCGATTGGATTGCGCGCGATTCTCGCCGAATGGGCGGGGCTCAAGGGTCGGGCCGTTGACCTCGCACTAGCGCTGATCGCCTTGGCGTTACTCACATCGGGACTGCGCGCGGTTTACGCAGTCACTCGATCATGAGTGTTGCCGCCACGTCCTTCCGCCGCAATGACGCTCGTGCACGGGGGCATGCTGCCTTTTGGGCGTTTGTTGTGCACCGGGTGTCGGGACTCGCGCTGACCTTGTTTTTACCGTTGCACTTCTGGACTCTGAGCATGCTGTTGGCGCAGGCGCCGGCTTTTGACACGTTTATCTCATGGACCGGAGCGCCCCTGGTCAAGCTCGCTGAAACCTTGTTGGTTCTGGCACTCGCCGCTCACCTTGCCGGCGGGTTGCGCTTATTGTTCGTCGAGTTTGTCGGTTGGCGTGTGGACGCGCAGAAAACAATATTCGCGCTCGGTGCGGGGTTGGCGCTTGCGTGCGCGCTCGCATTTGCGCTCAACGGTGCGGGAGGAGGTTTCCCGAAATGACGCTGAGAATCGATCCCGCGGTCGTCGAAGATGTCGCGCGGGAGCTCTACATCAGGGCGCTCAAGATTCTGCCCCCCGATATCAAAAAAGGGTTCGCACGCCTGACTGCCAACGAGCGCGATACGACGGCGCGTTCAGTTTTGGGAACGATGGTGCAGAACATCGCCGTGGCCGAAGCGACCCAGAACTTGCTGTGCCAGGACACCGGCATTCCCATTTACAACGTCACGATTGGCTCCAATGTGGCCGTCGAAGGCGTGGCGCTGAAGGCGGCGCTTCGCCGCGGTTGCGCACGCGCGACGCGCGAGCATCCGCTGCGCTCGTCGGTCGTGCATCCGCTGACGCGCAAGAACGAGCACTCCTCGTGCGGCATCGGCGTGCCGGTGATTCACGTCGATTTCAGCGATGAATTCGAGGGTGTGAATATCGAGATGATTCCCAAGGGGTCGGGTTCGGAAAACAATTCGTGGCTCAAGATGGCGATTCCTGCCGAAGGTGTCGACGCGATCAAGCGCTTCGTCGTCGATTGTGTGCTCGACGCCGGCGGCAAGACGTGCCCGCCGACGATTGTCGGCGTTGGTGTCGGCGGCACCGCGGACCTCTGTGTCCATCTGGCCAAAATTGCCGCGACGCGCCCGTTGGGTTCGCCGTGCGGCGATCCGGAGGGGGCAGCGCTGGAAGAGCAACTGTCGGCCGCCGTGAACACGCTGGGCGTGGGCCCGCAGGGCCTGGGTGGCGATGCGACTGCGTTTGCCGTGCACGTCGAAGTTGCCGCGACGCACATCACGATGAATCCGGTCGCGGTCAACATGCAGTGCCATTCCGCGCGGCGCGCGAGCGCGCGGTTGACCGAGCGCGGTATCACCTACGGGTTCTAGACTGCGATGGCGCACTACGACATCACTACACCGATCGGCGCAACGGACATTCGCGCACTGCACGTCGATGACACGGTAACGCTCAATGGCACGCTGTTCGGCATCCGCGATGCGACGCACATCGCGCTGTTCGACCGCGGTCGGTCGACACGTTTTGCACTGGCCGGTGGTGCCGTCATCCATACCGCGCCCAACGTCGCCAAAGTAGCGGCATCGACGCAGCATCCGACCGGGTATGCTCCCGTGTGCATCGGCACGACGACGTCGATGCGCATGGAACGCTTCACGCGGCCGTTGCTAGCTCAATACGACGTGCGCATGGTCATTGGCAAGGGCGGACTCGGCGCCGACTCGCTCGCAGCCTTCACCGACCTGGGCGGCGTGTATCTGGCGATCGTCGGCGGAACCGCGGCGCTGGAAACGACGTGGATCGAAGCGATCGAAGATGTCGATCTCGACGATCTCAATCCCGAGAGCCTATGGCAATTCCGAATCCGTGGCTTCGGGCCGCTTCTGGTCGCCATGGACAGCCACGGCCAGAGCCTCTATGCGCGCGTCGACAGTGCGGCGCGCGACAAACGCGCGGCCGCTCTCGCGGCGATGGGTGTCATAAGTTAACGGCAATTTTGGACCTGACCCCGCTACGCCTCAAAACCGACATCCTGATCCTCGGTGCCGGTGGCGCCGGATTGTTCGCCGCACTGCACGCGCACCAGGCAAATCCTGCGCTCGACATTACGATCGCGGTCAAGGGACTGCTCGGTAAATGCGGTTGCACGCGCATGGTGCAGGGCGGCTACAACGTCGCGCTCGCACCGGGCGATTCGATCGAACGGCATTTCATGGACACGATCGAAGGCGGCAAATGGCTGCCCGATCAGGATCTCGCCTGGACGCTCGTAACCGGCGCCGTCGAGCGTATTCATGAGCTGGAGAATGAGCTCGGCTGTTTTTTCGACCGCAACCCCGACGGGACGATCCACCAAAAAGCCTTCGCCGGACAGACGTTCGACCGCACCGTGCACAAGGGCGATTTGACCGGTATCGAAATCATCAATCGCTTGGCCGAGCAGGTCTGGAGCCGCGGGATTCGCCGCCTCGAAGAACACCGCGCGCTCGACTTTCTGCTCGACGTTGAAGGCACGCTTGCCGGCGTTTTGCTGACCGACGTACGGACCGGGCGCTACGTTTTCGTGCAAGCCAAGGCGGTGTTGCTCGCCACCGGCGGCGGCCCGACGATGTACCGGTTCCACACCCCGTCCGGCGACAAGAGTTGCGACGGTTTGGCGATGGCGTTACGGCTCGGGTTGCCGCTGCGCGACATGGAAATGGTGCAGTTCCACCCAACCGGCCTTCTCGCCGGCATGCACACGCGAATGACCGGCACCGTGCTCGAGGAGGGTCTGCGCGGAGCGGGCGGTCATCTGCTCGATGGCGCCGGCGTACGTTTCATGGCGACCTACGATGTGCAGGCCGAGCGCGCCACGCGCGATGTTGTGTCGCGCGCAATCTTCGCCGAAATGCGCGCGGGGCGAACCACGCCGAACGGCGGCGTCTATCTGAGCATGGGACACTTGGGCGCTGCCAACGTCCTCCGTCAGTTCAAAGGCATGGTCGAACGCTGCGCCGATTGCGGTTTCGACTTGGCCGCGGGTCGTGTCGAGGTCGTCCCGACCGCGCATTACATGATGGGCGGCGTCGAATTCACGCCTGATTGCACGACCGAGCGAGCTGGATTGTTTGTCGCGGGCGAAGATTCCGGCGGCGTTCACGGCGCCAATCGACTGGGCGGCAACGGCGTCGCGAACTCGACCGTGTTCGGCGGCATCGCCGGAGAGACGATGGCCGCATGGATTCGGGGTCATGGGAAGTTCTGCGAACCCGATCAAGCCGCGCTGGCCGCGGTGATTGCCCGCGCCGACGCCGTGTTCGCACCGGGCCCCACGACAAGTGCTGCCGTGCTGGAAGAAATGCGCGAAACGCTCTACCAGGCGATGTGGGACGACGCCGGCATCATCCGTGACGCGCAAGGACTAGCTCGCGTCGCCACAGTTCTCGATGGGCTGGCAGCCCAGCTTGCGACGTTCCGGTTACCCGCCGAAGCGCGCGATCGGGCGTTCAATCTCACTTGGCACGACGCGCTCAACCTGAACAATTTGATCAGCGTGTCGCGCGCGATCATTCACGCAGCGCAAGCGCGGGAGAATTCGTGCGGCGCGCATTACCGGGCGGATTTCCCAGCGCCCGCTGCGGTTGCTCCCTCGACCTTTACCAGCGTGCGTTCGAGCAGCGACGCGACGCTCACCGTAACCGCAAAGCCGGTGTACTTTTCGCGCGTGCGCCCCGGCCAATCGTTGCTGGTTGATGCATAAGGCATTGACGAAAACAGAAAAATATCCAGGCGCCGGCACCGGTGCCGGCGCTGTCATATCAGTCACGCACGTGTCATCTTCGTGTAACACGGCCGATCTACCCTTCGCTTCGTTGATTCAAAACTTCTAGAGGAGCGATTCCATGCGTTACATGCAAAACTTTTTGGCGGGTGCACTTGCGGCCGCAGTGTCCGGGGTCACTCTGGCTCAAGGAACGTTGGTGAAAGTCGATGGTTCGAGCACCGTCTATCCGGTGACCGAGGCGGTGGCCGAAGAATTCCAGAAGGCCGAGAAGAACGCGATCAAGGTCACGGTCGGAATCTCGGGTACGGGCGGCGGCTTCAAGAAGTTCTGCCGGGACGAAATCGATATCGCCGACGCGTCGCGTCCCATACTGAAGGCCGAGATGCAGGAATGCGCCAAGGCCGGCATTACCTATTACGAACTACCCGTCGCCTTTGACGCCTTGACCGTCGTGATCAATCCGAAAAATGCGTTCCTGAAATCGATCACCGTCGAAGAGCTCAAAAAAATGTGGGAACCCGGCGCGCAAGCCAAGATCACCCGTTGGAATCAGGTCAATCCGGCTTGGCCAGACGCGCCGCTGAAGCTCTTCGGCGCAGGTTCCGATTCGGGTACGTTCGACTACTTTACCGAGGCGATTGTCGGCAAGGCGAAATCGAGCCGCGGCGACTTCACGGCGTCCGAAGACGACAACGTGCTCGTGCAAGGAGTTGCCGCCGACGTGAACGCGCTCGGTTACTTCGGCTACGCGTACTACGCCGAGAATACCGGCAAGCTGAAGGCCGTGCCGATCGTGGAAAAGGCGGGCAAACCGGCGGTGGCGCCGTCGGAAGCTACGGTGCTTGACGGCACCTACCAGCCGCTTGCGCGGCCGATCTTCATCTACGTCAACGCCAAATCGCTCGACAAGCCCGAGGTCAGGAAATTCGTCGACTATTACATGACGTATGGCCCCAAGCTCGCCAAGGAAGTCAAGTACGTGCCACTGCCGCCGGCAATCTATGCGAGCAACAAGGATCATCTGGCGAAGAAGAAACTCGGCACCGTGTTCGGCGGTGTCTCCGAAGTCGGCGTCCGGATCGACGAGCTGGTGAAGCGCGAAGCTAAGCTGTAGCACCTTGCCCCGCCGAGAGGGCTTCGGATCCCGCGGCCCTTTTTCTTGGGATGCCGCGACTGGTACGCCCACGTTCGTCGCAACCGGGATGCTTATAATGAGCTCGACAACTATGACCGGGCTCGGGATGGCGGGCCCGCCCAGCGTGGTCAGCGAACGCCTCTCGAAGAAATTTTCCCGCAATCTCAAAGAACGGGCGATCGAAGCGGTCCTGTTCTTTGCGGCGTTCGTCTCGGTGTTCACGACGGTCGGCATCGTGTATGTGCTGATCTCGGAGAGCGTGCAGTTTTTTCGCCACGTGCCCATCGTAGCGTTCTTAACCGATACGCAGTGGACCCCGCTATTCGACGATGCGCATTTCGGCATCATCGTACTGCTGTCGGGAACGATCACGAGTTCGTTGGTCGCGCTGGTGGTAGCCATTCCGATGGGCACCGTTATCGCCATCTATCTGTCGGAGTTCGCGACACCGCGCGCGCGCGAGATCGCCAAGCCGATCCTGGAACTCTTATCCGGCGTGCCGACGATTGTCTACGGCTATTTTGCGCTGTTGTTCATCACTCCGATCCTGCAGACGTTCATCCCGGGCCTCCCTGGCTTTAGTTTGCTGTCCGCAGGACTCGTCATGGGCATCATGATCGTGCCTTACGTCGCCTCCATTTCTGAGGACGCGATGCGCGCGGTGCCGATGACGCTGCGCGAGGGGTCGTTTGCGATGGGCGCAACGCGGCTGCAGACAGCTACGCGCGTCGTATTCCCTGCGGCGATTTCTGGAGTGGCCGCTGCCTATATTCTGGGAATCTCGCGTGCCGTTGGCGAAACGATGATTTTGGCGGTGGCTGCCGGCATGCAGCCGAATCTCACGTTCAATCCGCTCGAGCCGGCGGCGACGATCACCTCGTTCATCGTGCAAGTGGCGCTCGGCGACCTTCCGCACGGGAGCATCGGCTACCAGACGATTTTCGCCGCCGGATTGACGTTGTTCCTGCTCACCTTGGTGTTCAACTTGATCGGCTTCTTCATGCGCAAGCACTATCGCGAGGCATACTGATGGCCGCGATTGCGCAAAACGCCGCCGAAATTCGGGCTCTTATCGGCAAGGGCAGGCGCTGGGACACGATCTTTGTGGCGCTGGGAATCTTTAGTCTGGGGATTGGACTCTTAACCTTCGCCACGCTGTTTTTCGACATGGCGATAGACGGGTGGAGCCGGTTGAATCCGGAGTTCTTCACGCAATTCCCGTCCCGCCGCGCGGGCCAGGCAGGCATCCTCTCCGCCTGGGTCGGTACGACGCTCGTCATGCTGGTGACCGCATTCTTTGCGGTGCCGCTGGGGATCGGCGCCGGTGTCTATCTCGAGGAGTACGCGCCCAAGCACTGGATCACCGACGTCATCGAGATCAACATTACCAATCTCGCCGGCGTGCCATCGATTGTTTACGGGCTGCTGGCGTTAGGCCTCTTCGTCTACGCCTTCGGCTTGGGGCAAAGCGTCCTGACCGCGGGTTTGACCTTGGCGCTCCTGATTTTGCCGATCGTGATCGTCGCCACGCGCGAGGCTATCCGGGGAATTCCCGGCGTCATTCGCGAAGGGGCGTACGCGCTCGGCGCGACGCGATGGCAGACCGTCAAGGACCACATCGTCCCGTACTCGATGCCGGGAATCCTGACCGGAGTGATCATCGGGCTGTCGCGCGCCATCGGCGAAACGGCGCCGATCATCACGATCGGGGCGCTGACGTTCATCGCGTTTCTGCCGCCGGCGCCCATCACCGACGTCGCGCCGTATATCTCGTTCGAGTGGCTCAAAGCGCCGTTCACCGTGATGCCGATACAGATGTTCAATTGGACGTCGCGCCCGGAAGTAGCGTTCCAGCATAACGCTGCCGCTGCCGGGTTCATCCTCGTGTTGATGACCTTGACCATGAACGGGCTCGCCATCTGGCTGCGCTACCGCCTCCGCAAACACATCAAATGGTGAGAACGATGGGTTCGACCACGCACGCCACGATGCTCGGCAGCGCCACGCTTAACGCCGAGCCACCCGTCATGGTGAACGAGCCGCTTCCGCCGTTGAAGGCGGAATCCCGCCATTTAAGCTTTCATTACGGAAGCTTTCAAGCGCTGAAGTCGGTCGATCTACCGGTCTACGAGCACAAGGTCACAGCGCTGATAGGTCCGTCCGGCTGCGGCAAGTCGACGTTTCTGCGATGCTTCAACCGCATGCACGATTTATACGCCGGCAATCGGTATGACGGCCAGATTGTGCTGCAGCCCGACAATACAGACCTGCTCGCCAAGGACGTCGATCCGATCGAAGTGCGGATGCGGATCGGCATGGTGTTCCAGAAACCCAACCCGTTTCCGAAGACCATCTACGAAAATGTCGCTTACGGCCTGCGGGTGCGCGGCGTCACGCGCAAGAACTTGCTCGACGAAAAAGTCGAGGACTCGCTGCGCAGCGCGGCGTTGTGGGAAGAGGTCAAGAACCGCATGAACGAAATGGGGTCGAACCTCTCCGGCGGGCAACAGCAGCGCCTATGCATCGCGCGCGCGCTAGCGACCGATCCGGAGATTCTGCTGTTCGACGAACCGACATCGGCGCTGGACCCGATCGCCACCGCCAGCATCGAAGAACTGGTGAGCGAATTGAAACGTAAGGTTACGATTCTCATGGTGACGCACAATATGCAGCAGGCGGCCCGGGTCTCAGACTTCACGGCGTACATGTACATCGGCCAAGTCGTCGAATTCGGCCGCACCGACGCGCTTTTCTTCAAGCCGAGGAAGAAGGAAACCGAGGACTACATTACCGGCCGCTTCGGCTGATAACGGAAAACGGACGGAGTCACCATGAGCGACCATACCTCCAGCCAGTTCAACGCCGAAATGCAATCGATCCGCAGCGGCGTCCTCTCGATGGGCGGGCTCGTCGAGAAGCAGTTGACGCGGGCGATTGGCGCGCTGCAAGAAGAGTACGACGCGGCGTCGGTCGACTTGATCGGCGCCGACGAGGCGAAAATCAACCAGATGCAGATGGATATCGATCAACTCTGTGCGCAGATCATCGCGCGACGCCAGCCGACGGCGATCGACTTGCGCATGATCCTCACCGTCACCAAGATCGTCAACGATTTGGAGCGTATCGGCGACGAGGTCAAAAAAGTCGCGTACAAGGCGGCGCAGACGCGGGGTAGCGATCGCTTGACGCAGGTTCGCTATTTCGATGTCGCGCGCGCGGCCAACAGTGCGCTCGCGATGTTGCGGATGGCGTTGGATTCCTTCGCGCGTCTCGATGTGGAAGCGGCCGCGGAAGTGATCGACCGCGACGAGGATATCGACGCGGCATTTTCAGCGATCCTGCGCCAGCTTATCAGCTATATGATGGAAGACCCGCGCACAATTTCGCCGGCGCTCGAGATCGTGTTCATCGCCAAATCCATCGAGCGAATCGGCGATCATACAAAAAACGTCGCGGAAGCCATCGTTCAGGTGGTCAGGGGCAAGGATGTCCGGCATGCAACGGCGGAACAGATCCGCGCGGAAGTGGCCGAGCAATGACGCCAAAGATACTCGTGGTGGAGGACGAGCCTGCGATTCTCGAATTGCTGAAGGTCAACCTGGTCGACGCCGGGTACGAGGTCATCGCCACCACCGACGCCGAGTCAGCGCATGTCGCGTTGAAGAACGAGCTGCCGGCGCTGCTGTTGCTCGACTGGATGCTGCCCGGACAGTCAGGGCTGGCTCTGGCCAAGCAATTGCGCAGTGATCCGCGAACCAGCGAGCTGCCGATCATCATGGTCACGGCTCGTACCGACGAAGCGGACAAGATTGCCGGCCTTGAAGCGTGGGTCGACGACTACGTGACCAAGCCCTTCTCGCCACGGGAATTGAAGGCGCGCATCAAATCCGTGCTGCGCCGGCGCGCACCCGAGGCGGCACAGGAGCCGCTTGAAGTGGGCGGACTCAAGCTTGATCCGGCGACACATCGCGTCACTGCTGACGGCCAAACGGTAACGATGGGCCCGACGGAGTTTCGCCTGTTGCGGTTCTTCTTGGCGCGGCCGGAAAGAGTGCATTCGCGCACGCAGCTCCTCGATCAGGTCTGGGGCGATCACGTCTACATCGAGGAGCGGACGGTCGACGTGCATATTCGTCGCCTGCGACTGGCGCTCGAGCCACACGGTCACGCCAACCTCCTCGAAACCGTGCGGGGGAGCGGCTATCGCTTAAGCGTCCCGCGATGAACCCAATCGTTCGGGCGGGGTTGGTCGTACCCGCTGGCAGCCTCGTTATCGTCCTTCTCATGTGGGCGATCGCCGGGCCGGTTTGGGCGCTGGGGGCGCTGATCGCCGCCGGTGCGGCCATATTCACGTTCCACCTGCGTCACTTGAGCCTTCTCACGGAATGGGCGGCTGGCCCGCTCGATGCGGCGGTTCCGGAGGGGCGCGGGACCTGGGGGCCCGTGTTCAGCGCACTTTACCGGCGCGTTCGCACCCGCGCCGCCTACCAGCGCGATTTGCAGCAGATGATCGAGCGCTTCCGCAACGCCGCAGACGCGCTCCCCGATGGCGTCGTCGTGCTCGATACGGACAACCGCATCGAATGGGCCAATCCGCGCGCGCTGCTCCAGCTCGGTCTCAACCTCAAATCGGACCGCGGGCAGCCGATCGTCAATTTCCTGCGCGAGCCCGAGTTCATCCGCTACCTGCAGCGAGGCGATTACGGCGAAGCGGTGCTCGTTGATTCGCATCGCAACAGGGGCGCCACGCTATCGCTGCAACTAGTACCTTTCGCCGCTGACGAGAAACTGCTGATGTCGCGCGACGTGACGCACCTTGAAGCGGTGGCGCGGATGCGGCGCGACTTTATCGCCAACGTTTCGCACGAGCTCAAGACGCCGCTGACGGTCATTAGCGGGTTTCTCGAAACTTTGCAGGAACTTCAACTTGACGCCAAACAGCGCGCACGGTTTCTACAGCTTATGCAGGAGCAGGCGAAGAGCATGCAGCGGCTGGTCGAAGACCTGCTCACGTTGTCCGCGCTAGAAAGCGAGCAGGATAACCGCGCCGAGAGTCCCTTCGCCATCGTTCCGCTCCTGCTGCGGCTTTCCGCGGACGCGAAGGGCCTCTCGCAAGGCCAGCACACGGTTGCACTCGAAATCGGCGCTGCGGCGACGGTGCTCGGCAGTCGCGACGAACTCGCGAGCGCTTTCGGCAACCTGGTATCGAACGCGATTCGCTATACGCCCGTGGGCGGCACGATCACGTTAGCGTGGCGCGTCGACTCTGACGGCGCCGGCGTGTTCGCGGTCGCCGACACCGGAATCGGAATTGCGCCCGAACACATTCCGCGCCTAACGGAGCGGTTCTATCGCGTGGATCGCAGCCGTTCGCGTGCAACCGGCGGAACGGGGCTGGGTCTAGCGATCGTCAAGCACGTGCTGCTGCGGCACCAGGCGGAACTCGAAATTTCCAGCAGCCCGGGTAAGGGCAGCGCGTTCGCTGTGCGCCTGCCGAGCCGACGAGTAGAGCGCACCCCGTTGGGCGATGACCCACAGGAAAATCAAAGCGCTGCCTCTGCCCACACCGGAGCGCACCGCGGAACACGCGCTTAAAGTCCGTCGTGGGAGGGATCGGCCATGTCGCTCGCCGCCTTAGGCGGACACCAGCGGCGTCCCAGGCGAGTTCTTCATTAACCTGCAAGTGACTGATAGCGAACGCATTAGCTGCGCAACGGCGGTGAAATCATGCAGGTCCGCACGGATTGACCGGTATCCCGAAAAGCTGCTAGAATCGCGCGTTTCGATGGAGGGGTTCCCGAGCGGTTAAAGGGAGCAGACTGTAAATCTGCCGGCTCTGCCTTCGAAGGTTCGAATCCTTCCCCCTCCACCACTTTGGGGACCTTAGGATTGGGCATCTGCCTCGTGGATAAGCGGGTGTAGCTCAATGGTAGAGCAGAAGCCTTCCAAGCTTACGACGAGGGTTCGATTCCCTTCACCCGCTCCAGGACAGCCCACCCGCTATGCGATTAGTGTCGAACGAACGAAGGCCGGGTTCAGCCTGGGCGTTCGCGCCCTGGAGCGGCTAGAAGAATGCGCGCCCATGTAGCTCAGTGGCAGAGCACTCCCTTGGTAAGGGAGAGGTCGCGCGTTCAATCCGCGCCATGGGCACCAGAGAGCTGATTCGGACAAAAGTGGAAACCTACTTTTGTCCGGCGTATCTACCTTCGAATCGCGGGCGGAGCCCGACGATTAGAAGCTGAAAAATCAACGAAAAAGCCGGAGATAGCGATGGCGAAGAGCAAGTTTCAGCGGACGAAGCCGCACGTGAACGTGGGGACGATCGGGCACGTGGATCACGGCAAGACGACGCTGACGGCGGCGATGACGTTGGTGCTGTCGAAGAAGTATGGTGGGGAGGTGCGGGCGTACGACTCGATTGATGCGGCGCCGGAGGAGAAGGCGCGGGGGATCACCATCAACACGGCGCACGTGGAATACGAGACGAGCCAGCGGCACTACGCGCACGTGGACTGTCCGGGGCACGCTGATTATGTGAAGAACATGATCACTGGGGCGGCGCAGATGGACGGGGCGATCCTGGTGGTGAGTGCGGCGGATGGGCCGATGCCGCAGACGCGCGAGCACATTCTGTTGGCGCGGCAGGTGGGAGTGCCGTTTATCGTGGTGTATTTGAACAAGGCGGACATGGTGGACGACGCCGAGCTCTTAGAGCTGGTGGAGTTGGAGGTGCGGGAGCTGTTGTCGAAGTATGAGTTTCCGGGGGAGGCGACACCGATTGTGATTGGCTCGGCCAAGCTGGCGCTGGAAGGGGACAAGGGGGAGTTAGGCGAAGGCTCGATCATGAAGCTGGCCGATGCGCTGGACAGCTACATTCCGCAGCCGCAGCGCTTGATCGACGGGCCGTTTTTGCTGCCGGTGGAGGATGTGTTTTCGATCTCGGGGCGGGGGACGGTGGTGACCGGGCGGGTGGAGCGCGGGGTGGTGAAGGTAGGGGATGAGTTGGAGATAGTGGGGTTGAAGGCGACGTTGAAGACGGTGTGCACCGGGGTGGAGATGTTTCGCAAGCTCTTAGATCAGGGGCAGGCGGGGGACAACGTGGGGGTGCTGTTGCGCGGCACCAAGCGGGAGGAGGTGGAGCGGGGGCAGGTATTGGCCAAGCCGGGGAGCATTACGCCGCACACCAAGTTCAGCTGCGAGGTGTACATCCTCTCCAAGGAAGAGGGGGGTCGGCACACGCCGTTTTTTCCGGGGTATCGGCCGCAGTTTTATTTTCGCACGACGGATGTGACCGGGAGCTGCGAGTTGCCGGCGGGGGCGGAGATGGTGATGCCGGGGGACAACATTGGACTGACGGTGACGTTGATTGCGCCGATTGCCATGGAGGAGGGCTTGCGCTTTGCCATTCGCGAGGGTGGCCGCACCGTCGGCGCCGGCGTCGTGTCCAAAGTGATTGAGTAGGCGGAGAAAAGTGGAAACCTACTTTTCTCCGGTAAAGAATCAGAACCAAAGTCCGGACAAGTCCTGTGACTTTGGTGGTGAAAAAGCAACGTAGAACCGAGCGCAGTGCGACGCAAGACGCTCGGGGTTCATGGTTAGAGAAGTTCTGCGACGGATTTGCGGGCTAGGCCCGAAATTCGTCGGTAACACTAATCCGGGCAAAAGTAGGTTTCCACTTTTGCCCGTATGTATTAGGCCAGTAGCTCAATTGGCAGAGCGGCGGTCTCCAAAACCGCAGGTTGGGGGTTCGATTCCCTCCTGGCCTGCCATTTTCTGACATGGACAAGATCAAGATTTGGCTGGCGGTGGCGTGCGTCGTGCTCGGTGTGTGGGGTTACTACTACTTCACCGAGATGGCGCAGGTGTTGCGCGTGCTGATGGTGCTGGGCGGATTGGTCGCTGCGGCGGGGGTGGCATGGCTTTCGGCCCCCGGCAAGGAATTTTTTGCGTTTGCGCAGGAAGCTTGGGCCGAAGCCGGACGCGTGTCGTGGCCCTCGCGCAAGGAAACGATCCAGACGACCGGAATCGTGTTCGCGTTCGTCGTCGTCATGGCGCTGTTCCTGTTCGCCGTGGATACGACGCTCGCTTGGATCATCAAGCTGTTGACGGGGCGGGGCGAGTGATGAACAAAAAATGGTTTGTCGTCCACGCC
Organism: Casimicrobiaceae bacterium; assembly: GCA_037719965.1. Taxonomy (GTDB): domain Bacteria; phylum Pseudomonadota; class Gammaproteobacteria; order Burkholderiales; family Casimicrobiaceae; genus VBCG01. Next base: position 84,580 of record JBBJMT010000004.1, read on the forward strand.
TATTCAGGCTTCGAAAAGAGCGTGCAGCGAGCGCTCACCGAGCGTATCAAGCGTTCCGGAATGGAGGAACTGTTCGGCAAGATTTTGGTCCCGGTAGAGGAAGTCGTGGAACTGAAGAACGGCGCCAAAGCGATTTCGGAGCGAAAATTTTTCCCCGGGTACGTGCTGGTGGAAATGGACATGACCGATGACTCGTGGCACCTCGTCAAGAGCACGCCGAAAGTGACCGGATTCGTCGGGGGCACCGCCAACAAGCCGACGCCGATTACGCAAAAGGAAGTGGACGCCATTCTGCGGCAGGTGCAGGAGGGTGTGGAAAAGCCCCGGCCCAAGGTGTTGTTCGAGATGGGCGAAGCCGTACGCGTCAAGGATGGCCCATTCACCGACTTCCACGGTAACGTCGAGGACGTGAACTACGAAAAGAGCAAGTTGCGCGTGTCGGTGACGATTTTCGGCCGCTCGACGCCGGTTGAGCTGAACTTCAGCCAGGTAGAAAAGGCATAGTCCGTCGCGCCCGCTTATTGCGGGCTCGGCGGACTATGTGTCCGGATTGGAATGTCAGCGGAGCTGATGCTCAATCCGGACGACGCCCCGCCGTACGCGGGGCTTTGGAGAATGCGGAGAGCAGTTGCCGCTTAGGAAACGGGGAGGGCCTGGAGGCCCGTTTGGACCCACAGGAGACATGTAATGGCGAAAAAAATTGTCGGTTTCATCAAGCTGCAAGTACCCGCGGGAAAGGCCAACCCCAGTCCGCCCATCGGGCCGGCGCTGGGTCAGCGCGGCCTCAACATCATGGAGTTTTGCAAAGCGTTTAACGCACAAACGCAAAAGCTCGAGCCGGGTCTGCCGATTCCGGTGGTGATCACCGCGTACGCGGACAAGAGCTTCACGTTCATCATGAAGACGCCGCCGGCGACCGTGCTGATCAAAAAGGCGGCGAAGGTGGACAAGGGCAGTCCGAAGCCTCACACCGACAAAGTGGGCAAGCTGACGCGCGCGCAGGCCGAAGAGATCGCGAAGGTGAAGATGCCCGATCTGACTGCCGCCGAACTCGACGCTGCCGTGCGCACGATCGCCGGCAGTGCGCGCAGCATGGGCATCACCGTCGATGGAGTGAAGTGATCATGGCCGAACAAAAAACTCCTCGCTTGACCAAGCGGATGAAGACGGTCCGCGGCAAAGTGGATCGCAACAAGTTCTATCTGGTCGACGAAGCATTGCAGCTCGTGCGCGCGAGCGCGGTTGCGAAGTTCGATGAATCGGTCGATGTCGCCGTGAATCTGGGTGTGGACCCTAAGAAGTCCGACCAGACAGTTCGCGGCTCGGTTGTGCTGCCGTCCGGGACCGGCAAGAAGGTCCGGGTCGCCGTCTTCGCGCAAGGCCAGAAAGCCAAAGATGCACAAGAGGCCGGCGCCGACATCGTCGGCTTCGAGGATCTGGCCGCAAAGATCAAGGAAGGATTCATGGACTTCGATGTCGTCATCGCCTCTCCGGATGCGATGCGCGTCGTCGGCCAGCTGGGGCAAATTCTCGGCCCTCGCGGATTGATGCCGAATCCGAAGGTTGGCACCGTATCGGCGGATGTCGTGCAGGCGGTCAAGAACGCGAAGGCCGGCCAGGTTCAATACCGCACCGACAAAGGCGGCATCGTGCAATGCACGATCGGCCGCGCGTCGTTCACGCCGGAGCAGTTGAAGGTGAATCTCGTCGCGCTGATCGCGGCGTTGAACAAAGCGAAACCGCCGGGGGCGAAAGGGGTATATCTGAAAAAGATCAGCCTTTCGTCGACGATGGGCGCCGGGGTGCGCGTCGATCAGACGAGTTTTGCCCAACCGGGTGCGCATTGACAATTTTGCAACACGAACACGTAACCGAATTTGAGGGTCTCCGCCGCGCGCGTTCCACGCACGTTGCGGTGAACCGTCAAAGACCGCGGGAGCATAGAGCTTAAAACGTGGTGGATGGGTTCGCAGACGGGTTTGTTTTGGATGACCGTCCGCGGATACTGACCCGTGATCCCGCGCAGATGGTGCCCTAGGGACAGGTTTTTCCTGGACGGATGGTCACCGAATGGCGCCCACTGGAATTGGTGCGGCGCTAAGCATGACGAAAGAGGTGAACCTTGAGTTTGAATCTAGAGCAAAAGCAAGCCGTAGTCGTCGAAGTCGCGAAACAAGTTGCCGGTGCCCAGGCGATCGTCATGGCCGAAAACCGCGGATTACCCGTCGCCGACCTTACGCGGCTGCGGGCGAAAGCACGCGCTTCCGGCGTGTATTTCCGGGTGGTGAAAAACACCTTGGTGCGCCGGGCAGTTGCCGATACGCCGTTCGCTTCGCTGGCCGAGAAAATGGTCGGTCCACTGGCGTACTGCATCGGCCCCGATCCGGTGGCCGTGGCGAAGCTCTTGAACGATTTTGCCAAGGGCAACGAGAAGTTCGTGATTGCCGGCGGTGCGATGCCGGGTCTGGTGATGTCCGCCAAGGAGATCACCGCACTCGCGTCTTTGCCGTCGCGCGCGCAACTGCTCGCCACGCTAATCGGCACGATACAGGCGCCGATTGTAAAATTGGTGCGCACGTTGAACGAGGTGCCGACAAAGTTGGTTCGGGCACTCGCCGCCGTCCGCGAAGCGAGAGAGGCAGCTTGAAAGTTTGATTCGACGACCCATATATAACCGTTACGTTCCGGGAGTACGACATGTCCGCTGCACAAACTGAAGTTCTCGACAAGATTTCGTCGATGACTGTCCTCGAGCTCTCTGAGCTGATCAAAGCGATGGAAGACAAGTTCGGCGTCTCCGCCGCCGCTGCCGTAGCCGTTGCGGCCCCAACGACCGCTGCCCCCGCGGCCGCGGTCGAAGAGCAAACCGAATTTACCGTCGTTCTGACCGCAATCGGCGACAACAAGGTGAATGTCATCAAGGCCGTACGTGAGCTGACCGGCTTGGGTTTGAAGGAAGCCAAGGATCTGGTCGACGGCGCGCCGAAGCCGGTCAAGGAAGGCATCGCCAAGGCCGACGCCGAAGCCGCCAAGAAAAAGCTCGAAGATGCTGGCGGAAAGGCGGAAATCAAGTAAACGGTGGGCGAAAGTGGAAACCCACTTTCGCCCGGTCGAGATTACCCGTGAATCGCCGCCGGGAGACCCGGTCGCTTCACGGTAGTAAAAGGACGATGAAGTCCGTCACGTTCGCTTCGACTCTCCAGTGATCGAAGCGAAGCGGTTCCGTAACCACGGGTCCGTTTCGCTTCGCTTTCTGAATCGACTGCAGAAGGCAGTTTGGTCGGATGTCCTCGCAATGAGGACGTTGTCCGCCAGCGGCTGGTAGTGGCCAGCCACCAGGCTAGCGGGACCGTCGATCCAAGTACCGGCGCCGCGCACATGCGCAGCGCCGCTTTAAGGGCACCGCGGCATCTGCGGCCCGCAATTGACCACACGAGACGGGAAACCTACACGCTATGGCTACTTCCACGGCTACTCCCTATACCTTTACCGAAAAGAAGCGCATCCGCAAAAGTTTCGCGAAGCGCGCGAGCGTGTTGCCGGTGCCGTTTTTGCTCGAGACGCAGCTTGCGTCTTATCGCGCGTTTCTGCAGGCCGACACAAAGCCGGACGCGCGCAAAAACGAGGGCCTGCAGGCCGCGTTCACTTCGATTTTCCCGATCTCCAGCCACTCGGGGAACGCGCGCCTCGAGTACGTCAGCTTCGCGCTGCTGCCCCCGGCGTTCGACGTCGTCGAATGCCAGCAGCGCGGCCTCACGTATTGCTCGGCGCTGCGCGCCAAAGTCCGCTTGATCATCATGGATCGCGAGGCGCCGAAAGACACGGTGAAGGAGGTGAAGGAGCAGGAAGTCTACATGGGCGAGATTCCGCTGATGACCAGCAACGGCTCGTTCATCATTAACGGCACCGAGCGCGTGATCGTTTCGCAATTGCACCGCTCGCCGGGCGTGTTCTTCGAGCACGACCGCGGCAAGACGCATTCTTCGGGCAAGCTTCTGTTCTCGGCGCGGGTGATCCCCTACCGCGGTTCGTGGCTCGACTTCGAGTTCGATCCGAAGGACTTTCTGTTTTTCCGCGTCGATCGTCGCCGGAAGATGCCCGTCACGACGCTGTTGAAGGCCATCGGCTTGACCAGCGAGGACATTCTGAAGCAATTCTTCGTGTTCGATACCTTTCATCTGGGTGCGAAAGGTTCGGAGCTCGATTTCGTGTCCGAGCGTCTACGAGGCGAGATGGCGCGTTTCGACATCGTCGGCAAAGGCGGCCATGTCGTCGCCGCCAAGGACAAGCGCATCACTGCGCGCCACGTACGCGAGCTCGTGGAGGGCGGCGTCAAGCGCATCGGCGTGCCCAATGACTATCTGCTTGGCCGCACGCTCGCAACCAACGTCATCGATAAGGCGACGGGCGAAATCATCGCGAAAGCGAACGACGAAATCACCGAGGAGTTGCTCGCGATACTCCTGGAAACGGGTGTCGCGCAGGTGCAGACGATCTACACCAACGATCTCGACATGGGCCCGTTCATCGCACAGACATTGCGCGCAGACGACACGCCTGACCAGTACGCAGCGAAGGTTGCGATTTACCGGATGATGCGCCCAGGCGAGCCGCCGACCGAGGACGCTGTCGAAACGCTGTTTCACGGACTCTTCTTCAACGATGACCGGTACGACCTGTCAGCCGTCGGCCGGATGAAGTTCAATCGCCGCGTCGGGCGGCCGGAACTGACCGGCGCGTCGACGTTGACCAACGAAGACATCGTCGCCGTCATCAAGATTCTGGTCGATTTGCGTAATGGCCGGGGCGAAATCGACGACATCGACCACTTGGGCAACCGCCGCGTGCGCTCGGTCGGGGAACTGTCCGAAAACCAGTTTCGCTCGGGTCTCGTCCGCGTCGAGCGTGCCGTCAAGGAACGCTTGGGGCAGGCGGAGAGCGACAACTTGCTGCCGCACGACCTCATCAACGCGAAGCCGATATCGGCGGCGATCAAGGAGTTCTTCGGCTCGTCGCAGCTCTCGCAGTTCATGGACCAGACGAATCCGCTCTCCGAGATCACGCATAAGCGCCGCGTGTCCGCGCTGGGGCCGGGCGGCTTGACCCGCGAGCGCGCCGGCTTCGAGGTTCGCGACGTGCACCCGACGCACTATGGACGCGTGTGCCCGATCGAAACTCCCGAAGGCCCGAACATCGGCCTCATCAATTCGCTCGCGCTCTATGCGCGGACAAACGAGTACGGCTTCCTGGAAACGCCGTATCGGAAAGTCGTCAATGGCAAGGTCGGTGACCACATCGACTTCCTGTCCGCGATCGAAGAGGGCCAGTACGTGATCGCGCAGGCGAACGCCAAAATCGACAAGAACGGGAAGCTTGCCGACGACCTCGTGTCGTGCCGCAGCAAGAACGAATTCCTCCTGGCCACTGCCGACCGCGTCAACTACATGGACGTGGCGCCGTCGCAGATCGTTTCGGTGGCGGCGTCGCTGATTCCGTTCCTCGAACACGACGACGCCAACCGCGCGCTGATGGGCTCCAACATGCAGCGGCAAGCAGTACCTTGCCTACGACCGGAAAAGCCGCTGGTCGGCACCGGTGTGGAGCGCACGGCCGCCGTTGATTCAGGCACAGCCGTGATGGCTCGACGCGGTGGCAAGGTCGACTACATCGACGCCTCCCGGATCGTCGTGCGTGTGCACGATACCGAAACGGCGGCCGGCGAAGTCGGCGTAGATATCTACAACCTGACCAAGTACAAGCGGTCGAATCAGAACACCAACATCAACCAGCGTCCGCTGGTCAAGGTGGGCGACACCATCGCCCTGGGCGACGTGATCGCCGATGGCGCGTCGACCGACATGGGCGAGCTCGCACTCGGACAGAACATGCTCGTCGCGTTCATGCCATGGAACGGTTACAACTACGAAGACTCGATCCTGATCAGCGAACGCGTGGTCGGTGAAGACCGCTACACGTCGATCCACATCGAGGAACTGTCGGTGGTCGCGCGCGACACCAAGCTCGGGCCCGAGGAAATCACGCGGGATATTTCGAGCCTCGGTGAAGCGCAGTTAGGGCGTCTGGACGACGCCGGCATCGTCTATATCGGCGCCGAAGTCGAGGCGGGCGATGTGCTGGTCGGCAAAGTTACGCCAAAGGGCGAAACGCAGCTGACGCCGGAAGAGAAGCTACTCCGCGCGATCTTCGGCGAAAAAGCCTCCGATGTGAAGGACACCTCGTTGCGCGTTCCGTCGGGTATTTCCGGTACGGTAATCGACGTCCAAGTGTTCACACGCGAGGGCATCGAGCGTGACAAGCGCGCTGCGCTCATCATCGATGACGATCTGAAGAGTTACCGCAAGGATTTGAACGATCAGTTGCGCATCGTCGAGAACGACGCTTACGCGCGGATCGAGAAGCTGCTCGCCGGCAAGACAGCCAACGGTGGTCCGAAAAAGCTCGCGAAGGGCGCGAAGATCACCAAGGACTATCTGGAGAGTGTCGCGCGTCACGACTGGTTCGACATCCGCCTCGCCAACGAAGACGCGGCGCGGCAGCTCGAAGCGATGAAGGAATCGCTTGCTCAATTGCGCGTCGCGTTCGACGCGATGTTCGAGCAGAAAAAAAAGAAACTGACGCAGGGCGATGAACTGCCGCCTGGCGTGCAGAAGATGGTCAAGGTGTACGTCGCGGTCAAACGCCGCTTGCAGCCGGGCGACAAAATGGCCGGACGGCACGGCAACAAGGGTGTGGTGTCGAAAATCGTCCCGGTCGAAGACATGCCGTACATGTCGGATGGGACGCCCGTTGATATCGTGTTGAACCCGCTGGGCGTGCCGTCACGGATGAACGTCGGGCAAATTTTGGAAGTCCATCTGGGCTGGGCGGCGAAAGGCCTCGGCCGGAAGATCGATGCGATGCTGCGCGCGCAAGCGAAAGCAAGCGAGGTCCGCAAGCTACTCGAAAAAATCTACAACACTACCGGCCGACCGGAGAACTTAAGCGCCTTCGATGATACGGAGATCGTGGAGCTTGCCGAAAACCTGACGGGCGGCGTGCCGTTCGCGACCCCGGTATTCGACGGCGCCACCGAAGACGAAATCAAAGGCATGCTCGACCTCGCGGGCTTGCCGCGTTCGGGTCAGGTCACGCTCTTCGACGGGCGCACCGGCGAAGCGTTCGACCGCCAGGTGACCGTAGGCTTCATGCACATGCTGAAGCTGCATCACTTAGTCGACGACAAGATGCATGCGCGCTCCACCGGTCCATACAGCTTGGTCACGCAACAGCCGCTGGGTGGCAAGGCACAGTTCGGCGGGCAGCGCTTTGGCGAAATGGAGGTGTGGGCGCTCGAAGCGTACGGCGCGGCGTACACGCTGCAGGAAATGCTCACCGTCAAGTCCGACGATGTCAACGGCCGTACCAAAGTGTACGAAAACATCGTCAAGGGCGAGCACAAGATCGAGGCCGGCATGCCGGAGTCGTTCAACGTGCTGGTGAAGGAAATCCGCTCGCTGGCAATCGACGTTGATATGGAACGGGATTAGGCGGACAAAAGTGAACCCCTACTTTTGTCCAGATGGGATTGTTCCGAGAAAAGTGGAAACCTACTTTTCTCGGGCAGAGATTCCCTTGAAACGCTGGCGAAGCCAGACGATTCAAGGCAGTAAATACTTGGAAACAGCGCCTGCGCGAATCGTCGCCGCTGGCGGAACTCGGAGAGTTCAATGAAAGCATTGCTCGATTTGTTCAAGCAGGTCACGCAGGAAGAGGAATTCGATGCAATCCGCATCGGTCTCGCGTCGCCGGAAAAAATCCGCTCGTGGTCCTACGGTGAAGTCAAAAAACCCGAGACCATCAACTATCGGACGTTCAAGCCGGAGCGGGACGGCCTTTTCTGCGCCAAGATTTTCGGCCCGGTCAAGGACTATGAATGCCTGTGCGGCAAGTACAAGCGGTTGAAGCACCGCGGCGTCATCTGCGAGAAGTGCGGCGTCGAAGTGACGCTGGCCAAAGTACGCCGCGAACGCATGGGGCACATCGAACTTGCCTCGCCCGTGGCACACATCTGGTTCTTGAAGTCGCTGCCGTCGCGCATGGGCATGGTCCTTGATATGACCTTGCGCGATATCGAACGCGTGCTGTATTTCGAAGCGTTTGTCGTGACGGATCCGGGGCTCACTCCGTTGAACCGGGCGCAACTGTTGACCGAGGACGACTACATCGCGAAGGTCGAGCAGTATGGCGATGACTTCCAGGCGCATATGGGCGCAGAGGGTATTCGCGAGCTCCTGAAATCGCTCGACGTCAACCACGAGATCGCCAAGCTCAGGAAAGAGCTCGAAACCACCGGGTCGGACACGAAGATCAAGAAGATCGCCAAGCGCCTGAAGGTACTCGAGGCGTTTCACAAGTCGGGGATCAAGCCGGAATGGATGATCCTCGAGGTGCTGCCCGTGTTGCCGCCCGAGTTGCGCCCGCTGGTTCCGCTGGACGGGGGTCGCTTCGCAACTTCGGATCTGAACGACCTGTATCGCCGCGTCATCAACCGCAATAACCGGCTGAAGCGGCTGCTTGAGCTGAAAGCGCCGGACATCATCGTCCGGAACGAAAAACGGATGCTGCAGGAAGCCGTCGATTCGCTACTCGACAATGGCCGCCGTGGCAAAGCGATGACCGGCGCCAACAAGCGACCGTTGAAGTCGCTGGCCGACATGATCAAGGGCAAGGGAGGACGCTTTCGGCAGAACTTGCTCGGCAAGCGCGTCGATTATTCCGGCCGTTCGGTCATCGTCGTCGGCCCGCAATTGAAGCTGCACCAATGCGGGCTGCCGAAGCTGATGGCGCTCGAACTCTTCAAGCCGTTCATCTTCAACAAGCTCGAAACGATGGGGCTGGCGACGACGATCAAGGCGGCGAAGAAGATGGTCGAGGCACAGGAGCCGGTGGTTTGGGACATTCTGGAAGAGGTGATCCGCGAACACCCAGTGATGCTGAACCGCGCACCGACCTTGCATCGCCTCGGCATCCAGGCGTTCGAACCGGTACTGATCGAGGGCAAGGCGATCCAGTTGCATCCGCTGGTCTGCACGGCATTCAACGCCGACTTCGACGGCGACCAGATGGCCGTGCACGTGCCGCTGTCGCTCGAAGCGCAGATGGAGGCGCGCACGCTGATGCTCGCGTCCAACAACGTTTTGCTTCCGTCCAACGGCGAGCCTTCGATCGTGCCGTCGCAGGACATCGTACTGGGGTTGTACTACGCGACGCGCGAGAAGATCGGAGCTCCGGGTGAAGGTGCCATGTTTTCGGATATCGCGGAAGTGACTCGCGCGTATGAAACGCGCCAAGCCGACCTACACGCGCGAATCAAGGTTCGCATCAAGGAAGTCGACATCAAGGACGGCGAGAAGATCGAAAAGACGACGCGGTACGACACGACGGTGGGCCGCGCGCTGCTGTCCGAAATCCTGCCGCCAGGCCTGCCGTTTTCGTTCATCAACAAACCACTCAAGAAAAAGGAAATATCCAGAATCATCAACGCGAGCTTCCGGCGCTGCAGCCTGCGCGAGACGGTGATCTTCGCCGACCGCCTGATGCAGGCGGGCTACGCGCTCGCGACCCGCGGCGGCATCTCGTTCGCGGCCGACGACATGCTCGTCCCGGCCGAGAAAAAGGCGATCATCGCGGACGCCGGAACGCAGGTTAAGGAAATTCAGGCGCAGTACACGTCGGGTCTCGTAACCGAAGGAGAGCGCTACAACAAGGTCGTCGATATCTGGGGCCGCGCGGGCGACGACATCGCGAAGGCGATGATGGCGCAGCTGGGGACGATGGACGTCACCGACCGCGACGGTAACACGGTCAAGCAGGATTCGTTCAATTCCATCTTCATGATGGCGGATTCGGGGGCGCGGGGTTCGGCGGCGCAGATTCGGCAGTTGGCCGGCATGCGGGGTTTAATGGCCAAGCCCGACGGCTCGATCATCGAGACGCCCATCACAGCCAATTTTCGCGAAGGCTTGAACGTGCTGCAGTACTTCATTTCGACGCACGGTGCGCGCAAAGGTCTAGCCGATACCGCGTTGAAGACCGCCAACTCGGGTTACTTGACCCGCCGTCTGGTCGATGTGACGCAAGACCTGGTCGTGACTGAAGACGATTGCGGTACCGCCAACGGTGTCGCGATGAAGGCGCTGGTCGAAGGCGGCGAAGTGATCGAGCCATTGCGCGATCGCATCCTGGGCCGCTCGACGGCGGCGGAGGTCGTTCACCCGGAAACGCAGGCGACGCTGTTCGACGCAGGTACGCTCTTGGGAGAAGACGAAGTCGAGCAAATCGAGGCGCTCGGATTGGACGAGGTCAAGGTGCGTACGCCGTTGACTTGCGACACTCGCCATGGCCTGTGCGCAACGTGCTATGGCCGCGATCTGGGTCGCGGGCATCTGGTGAACGTCGGCGAGGCAATCGGCGTCATCGCCGCGCAATCGATCGGCGAGCCCGGCACGCAGCTCACGATGCGAACTTTTCACATCGGCGGGGCGGCGTCGCGTACGGCGGCGGTCTCGCAAGTCGAGTCCAAGTCCGTGGGAACGGTGCGGTTCTCTTCGCTGATGCGCTATGTGACCAATGCGAAGAACGAGCTCCTGGTCATCGCGCGGTCCGGCGAAGTATTGATCCACGACGACGCCGGCCGCGAGCGAGAACGGCACAAGGTCCCCTACGGTGCGACGTTGCAGGTCAAGGACGGCGATCCGGTCAAGGCGGGGAGCGTACTGGCCACCTGGGACGCAACCGCGCGCCCGATCATCACCGAATATGCAGGAAGGGTGAAGTTCGAGAACGTGGAGGAAGGCGTCACCGTCGCCAAGCAGGTCGACGATGTGACGGGTCTTTCCACGTTGGTCGTGATCGATCCCAAGCGCCGCGCGAGTACCGCGGCGAAGGGGGTGCGTCCGCAGGTGAAATTGCTGGACGACAGCGGCGACGAGATCAAGCTTGCGGGATCGGAGCTGCCCGTCAACATCACGTTCCAGTTGGGCTCGATCATTACGGTGAAGGACGGCCAGCCGGTGGCGGTGGGCGAAGTGCTTGCGCGCATTCCGCAAGAGACGTCGAAGACCCGCGATATCACCGGAGGTCTGCCGCGGGTGGCGGAACTCTTTGAAGCACGCTCGCCAAAGGACGCGGGCATGCTTGCCGAAGTCACCGGTACGGCCTCTTTTGGCAAGGACACCAAAGGTAAGCAGCGTCTGGTCATCACCGACATGGATGGAGTCGCCCACGAGTTCTTGATCGCCAAGGACAAGCACGTCACCGTCCACGACGGTCAGGTCGTCAACAAGGGGGAAACGATCGTCGATGGTCCGGCGGATCCGCATGACATTCTGCGCCTGCTGGGAGTGGAAGCGCTTGCCCGTTACATCACCGACGAAGTGCAGGACGTCTACCGGCTGCAAGGCGTGAAGATCAACGACAAGCACATCGAAGTGATCGTCCGTCAGATGTTGCGCCGCGTGATCATTACCGAGCCGGGTGGCACGCGCTTCATCCGCGAGGAAGGGGTCGAGCGCTCCGAGCTGCTGGACGAGAACGACCGGGTGGTCAAGGAAGGCAAGGAGCCGGCACAGTTCCACCATATGCTGCTAGGTATCACCAAGGCGTCGCTGTCGACCGATTCGTTCATCTCCGCTGCGTCGTTCCAGGAGACCACGCGGGTCCTGACCGAAGCGGCGATCATGGGTAAACGCGACGATCTGCGCGGTTTGAAGGAAAACGTCATTGTCGGGCGCCTGATCCCGGCCGGGACCGGACTTGCCTACCACACCGCGCGCAAGCGGCGGAAGTTGCTCGGACCGGATACGATCCTGATCGGACCGAGCGAAGAAGAAGCGCCGGCAGTCCCGGCAACGGAGGTCGCCGCCAACGCTGCGTAACGATCTTTGCAAAGAGGTACGAAGACGGGCCGGCGCTGATGCCGGCCTTTTTTTGGTTGCGGCAATCGAGCGCGCGCCACCTTCCGGTTGCCGCACCGCAGCAATTGACCCAAGCCTGTTTGCTACTGTACAATCACTGACTTTTCGCCTACCGGACGGCAGCATTACCAATGCGGACGCCGGACCCCGATCTCCGAGCGAATGCTCGCGTCGGCTAGGCCCGCTAATGGATGGAGAAGCAATGGCTTAGATGCTGGCCAAAGCGGGGTGGGCAAAGTGAGTGGCCTAAGCGTATGCGATCGACGCGCTTAGGCCAATTTAATTTGATGGGACGGATGGTCTCGCGACCGCACGCGAAGGTTCGCCTTGGCTTGCGCGAATGTTTGGATTGGCCGGCGACGGACAACGCCGCCGGCGAAAAGAAATTTAACGGAAAGCCTAAAGAAACGATGCCTACGATCAATCAGCTCGTGCGGAAAGGCCGGGAGGCCCCCGTATCGAAGAGCAAAGTTCCGGCGTTGCAGCAAAGTCCGCAGAAGCGAGGCGTGTGCACGCGCGTGTACACGACGACTCCGAAGAAGCCGAACTCGGCGCTGCGAAAGGTCGCGAAAGTGCGGTTGACGAATGGCTTTGAGGTGATCAGTTACATCGGCGGCGAAGGGCACAATCTGCAGGAGCACTCGGTCGTGTTGATTCGCGGCGGAAGAGTCAAGGACTTGCCCGGTGTGCGCTACCACATGGTGCGCGGCGCTCTCGATACCGCGGGCGTCAAGGATCGCAAGCAATCGCGCTCGAAGTATGGCGCGAAGCGCCCGAAGGCGGCCTAAAGGCAGTCTTTAGGTTGTTTTTTCTGCCTCGAATTGACGGGCCTCAGTTGGCAAATGAGTCGCAATTCGAGGGAAGACTAATCGGTCCAAAGTAGGTTTTCACTTTGGACCGTCGGAGATACGGATGCCCCGTCGCAGAGAAATACCAAAGCGCGAAATTTTGCCGGATCCGAAATTCGCGAGCACCGATGTGGCCAAGTTCATCAACGTCTTGATGGACAGCGGCAAGAAGTCGGTCGCCGAGCGAATCATCTATGGCGCGTTCGAGTCAATTGCCAAGAAGGGGGGCAAGGAGCCGCTGGAGGTGTTCATCCAGGCGCTTTCCAACTCGAGGCCCATGGTCGAAGTCAAAAGCCGGCGCGTCGGGGGCGCGAATTTCCAGGTGCCGGTCGAAGTGCGCCCGGTGCGGCGTACGGCGCTGGCGATGCGCTGGCTGCGCGAAGCGGCGCGCAAGCGTGGCGAGAAATCGATGGGCCAGCGCCTTGCCGCGGAGCTTCTCGAAGCTTCGGAGGGTCGCGGCGGCGCGGTGAAAAAACGCGAGGAAGTGCATCGGATGGCGGAAGCCAACAAAGCGTTCTCGCACTTCCGATTCTGAACATCGGTGGGGCGTTGAAAGTTGAGCGTTCAGACCAACATTCCTCAACCCCGCGCACACTAAACCACTCAACGCTTAACCTACATCGTGCCTCGAATCACCCCCATCGACCGGTATCGCAATATCGGTATCAGCGCGCACATCGATGCGGGTAAGACCACGACCACCGAACGCATCCTGTTCTACACGGGAGTCTCGCACAAGATCGGTGAGGTTCACGATGGCGCGACGGTGATGGACTGGATGGAGCAGGAGCGCGAGCGCGGCATCACGATCACCTCGGCTGCAACGACGTGCTTCTGGAAGGGAATGGATTCGAACTATCCGGAGCATCGGATCAATATCATCGACACGCCAGGCCACGTCGACTTCACGATCGAAGTCGAGCGGTCGATGCGTGTGCTTGACGGCGCCTGCATGGTGTACTGCGCGGTGGGTGGTGTGCAACCGCAGTCGGAAACCGTGTGGCGGCAGGCCAACAAATACAAGGTTCCGCGGCTCGCGTTCGTCAACAAAATGGACCGCCAGGGCGCGAACTTCTTCAAGGTCTATGACCAGATGAAGTCGCGTCTGAAGGCCAATCCGGTGCCCATCCAGATCCCGATCGGCGCCGAGGAAAAATTCGAAGGCGTCGTTGACTTGATCCGGATGAAAGCCGTCTATTGGGATGAAGCATCGCAGGGCATGAAGTACGACATGCGCGACATCCCGGCCGATCTGGTTCCGCTGGCGGAGGAATGGCACGAAAAGATGGTCGAAAACGCCGCCGAGGCCAACGAAGAGCTGATGAACAAGTATCTCGAGGGGAACGCGCTGTCTCCGGCGGAAATCCGGTCCGGGTTGCGCCAGCGCACGCTCGCGAGCGAAATCGTCCCGATGCTGTGCGGCTCGGCCTTCAAGAACAAGGGTGTGCAGGCGATGCTCGATGCGGTGATCGAATTCATGCCGGCGCCCACCGACATTCTGCCCGTGAAGGGAGAACTCGAAAACGGCAAGATCGGCGAGCGCAAGGCGTCCGACGACGAGCCGTTCGCCGGCCTCGCGTTCAAGATCATGACCGACCCATACGTTGGCCAATTGATTTTTTTCCGCGTCTATTCCGGCATCGTCAACTCCGGCGATTCGATCTACAACCCGATCAAGGGGCGCAAGGAACGCATCGGCCGGATTCTGCAGATGCACGCCAATCAGCGCGAAGAGTTGAAGGAAGTGCGCGCCGGCGATATTGCCGCTGCAGTCGGCTTGAGAGAAGCGACGACGGGAGATACGCTGTGCGATCCCGCGCACGTCATCATGCTCGAGCGGATGATTTTCCCAGAGCCCGTGATCCACGTGGCCGTCGAGCCCAAGACCAAGGCTGACCAGGAGAAAATGGGGATCGCGCTCAATCGTCTGGCACAGGAAGACCCATCGTTTCGCGTCCACACTGACGAGGAATCCGGCCAGACGATTATTTCGGGAATGGGCGAGTTGCACCTCGAGATTCTCGTCGATCGGATGAAGCGCGAATTCGGCGTGGAAGCCAATGTCGGTGCGCCGCAGGTAGCGTATCGCGAGGCAATCAAGAAATCGACGCAAGTCGAAGGCAAGTTCATCAAGCAGTCCGGCGGCCGCGGTCAGTACGGCCACGTCTGGCTCAAGATGGAACCGAATGAGCAGGGCAAGGGTTTCGAGTTCATCGACGCGATCAAGGGCGGCACCGTGCCGCGTGAATACATTCCGGCGGTGGAAAAGGGACTGCGCGAGACATTGCCCAACGGCGTGCTCGCAGGGTTCCCCGTGGTCGACGTCAAGGTCACTTTGTTCGACGGGTCGTCGCACGATGTCGACTCCAACGAGAACGCGTTCAAGATGGCCGCGTCGATGGCGTTCAAGGACGGCATGCGTCAGGCGGCCCCGATGCTGCTCGAGCCGATGATGGCGGTCGAGGTCGAAACGCCCGAAGACTTCATGGGCAACGTGGTCGGCGATCTTTCTTCGCGTCGCGGCATGATTCAGGGGATGGACGAGCTTCCGACGGGCAAGGTCATCAAAGCGGAAGTTCCGCTTGCCGAAATGTTCGGTTACTCGACCACGCTGCGCTCGCTGTCGCAAGGACGCGCGACGTACACGATGGAATTTAAGCACTACACCGAGGCGCCCAAGAGTGTCGCCGAAGCAGTTATAAATAAGAAAACGTAACGCGGGTTGTTCGTAGTTTTTCTGCCCGGAATCGACAGGCTTTGCCTGCGATTTCGGGGAAACTGTCAATCGGCCGAAAGTAGGTTTTTACTTTCGGACGTGGAGATAATATGGGCAAGAGCAAGTTTCAGCGGACGAAGCCGCACGTGAACGTGGGGACGATCGGGCACGTGGATCACGGCAAGACGACGCTGACGGCGGCGATGACGTTGGTGCTGTCGAAGAAGTATGGTGGGGAGGTGCGGGCGTACGACTCGATTGATGCGGCGCCGGAGGAGAAGGCGCGGGGGATCACCATCAACACGGCGCACGTGGAATACGAGACGAGCCAGCGGCACTACGCGCACGTGGACTGTCCGGGGCACGCTGATTATGTGAAGAACATGATCACTGGGGCGGCGCAGATGGACGGGGCGATCCTGGTGGTGAGTGCGGCGGATGGGCCGATGCCGCAGACGCGCGAGCACATTCTGTTGGCGCGGCAGGTGGGAGTGCCGTTTATCGTGGTGTATTTGAACAAGGCGGACATGGTGGACGACGCCGAGCTCTTAGAGCTGGTGGAGTTGGAGGTGCGGGAGCTGTTGTCGAAGTATGAGTTTCCGGGGGAGGCGACACCGATTGTGATTGGCTCGGCCAAGCTGGCGCTGGAAGGGGACAAGGGGGAGTTAGGCGAAGGCTCGATCATGAAGCTGGCCGATGCGCTGGACAGCTACATTCCGCAGCCGCAGCGCTTGATCGACGGGCCGTTTTTGCTGCCGGTGGAGGATGTGTTTTCGATCTCGGGGCGGGGGACGGTGGTGACCGGGCGGGTGGAGCGCGGGGTGGTGAAGGTAGGGGATGAGTTGGAGATAGTGGGGTTGAAGGCGACGTTGAAGACGGTGTGCACCGGGGTGGAGATGTTTCGCAAGCTCTTAGATCAGGGGCAGGCGGGGGACAACGTGGGGGTGCTGTTGCGCGGCACCAAGCGGGAGGAGGTGGAGCGGGGGCAGGTATTGGCCAAGCCGGGGAGCATTACGCCGCACACCAAGTTCAGCTGCGAGGTGTACATCCTCTCCAAGGAAGAGGGGGGTCGGCACACGCCGTTTTTTCCGGGGTATCGGCCGCAGTTTTATTTTCGCACGACGGATGTGACCGGGAGCTGCGAGTTGCCGGCGGGGGCGGAGATGGTGATGCCGGGGGACAACATTGGACTGACGGTGACGTTGATTGCGCCGATTGCCATGGAGGAGGGCTTGCGCTTTGCCATTCGCGAGGGTGGCCGCACCGTCGGCGCCGGCGTCGTGTCCAAAGTGATTGAGTAGGCGGAGAAAAGTGAAAACCTATTTTTCTCCGGAACGGCAAGAGTTAGCACGAACAGCTTGGGGCGGCCCGGTGCTGTTCGTGAGCGAAGGCAACGCAGAACCGAGCATGCTGCGGCGCACGACGCCCGGTTCTTCGTTTCGAAGTTTCAGCACCGAATCGTCTGGCTTTGCCAGCGATTCGGTGGACGAAAGTACCGGGCAAAAGTAGGGTTTTACTTTGCCTGACACCGAAGTAGAGGAATGACGTGAACAACCAGCGCATCCGCATTCGTTTGAAAGCGTTCGATTACAAACTGATCGATCAGTCGGCACAGGAAATCGTCGAGACGGCAAAGCGTTCGGGCGCGGTCGTCAAAGGCCCGGTCCCGTTACCGACGAAAATCGAGCGGTTTGACATCCTGCGCTCGCCGCACGTCAACAAGACTTCGCGCGACCAGTTCGAGATGCGGACGCATCTGCGCTTGATGGACATTATTGATCCGACGGACAAAACCGTCGATCAATTGATGAAACTGGACTTGCCTGCGGGCGTGGATGTGGAAATCAAACTGCAGTAGTTAAACGGACCAAAGTAGGTTTTTACCTTGGTCCTAAATGATAGCCATCGGTCAATCGAAATCGGTGGCGCTGAAAGGAAAATAAATGAGCCTCGGACTTGTCGGTCGCAAGATTGGCATGACCCGCATTTTCACCGCCGATGGCAGTGCCATCGGCGTGACGGTGCTGGACGTCGCCAATAACCGTGTCACGCAGATCAAGACTCCCGAGACCGACGGCTATGCCGCCGTTCAAGTGACGTTCGGCAAGCGCCGCGCCTCGCGCGTAGCGAAGCCGCAAGCGGGCCACCTGGCCAAGGCAGGCGTGGAAGCAGGGGTTGTGCTGAAGGAATTTCAGATCGCACGCGATGATCTCGCCAAGTTCAAGCCGGGTGATGTTGTCGGCATCGATACGTTTGCCGTCGGGCAACTCGTGGATGTTACCGGCACGACCAAAGGCCGCGGTTTTTCGGGCGTGATTCGTCGCCACCATTTCAGCTCGAACCGCGCATCGCACGGCAATTCCCGCTCGCACAACACGCCTGGATCAATCGGCATGGCGCAGGATCCGGGTCGGGTGTTCCCGGGCAAACGGATGGCCGGCCAACTGGGCAACGTCACGCGCACCGTACAGACGCTTTCGGTCGTGCGCGTCGACGCCGAGCGCGGGCTGCTGCTCGTCAAGGGTAGCGTGCCCGGCGCCGACGGCGGCCATATCATTGTCAGCGCAGCCGTGAAGACACCGGCGAAAAAAGGAGCCTGACATGGAATTGAAACTGTTGGGCGGCGAGGGCAAGTCAGTCGAGCCTGTCAACGGCTCGGACGCGCTGTTTGGCCGCGAATACAACGAAGCGCTGATCCACCAGATCGTCGTTGCCTACCAGGCCAACGCGCGGCAGGGCACGCGCGCGCAAAAAGGGCGCGCCGACATCAACAAATCGCACAAGAAGCCGTGGGCGCAAAAAGGTACGGGCCGTGCGCGCGCCGGGCAGGCGAACAGCCCGCTTTGGCGTGGCGGCGGCAAGATCTTTCCATCTTCGCCGGATGAAAATTTCTCGCACAAGGTCAACCGCAAGATGTATCGCGCAGGGATCGCCTCGATTCTGTCGCAACTGGTGCGCGAGGAGCGCTTGTCGGTAATCGACGATCTGACGCTCGACTCGCCGAAGACAAAGGAGTTTGCCCAGAAGATGAAGGCGTTCGGTCTGCTGGGCACGACACTCGTCGTAACTCACACCCTCAGCGAAAACGTCTATTTGGGATCGCGCAACCTGCACGACGTGCTGGTGCTCGAGACGCGTGAAGTCGATCCGGTGAGCCTCGTGCGGTTCAACAATATCCTGCTTACCCGCGCCGCCGTGACGCAGTTCGAGGAGATGCTCGGATGAGCGCTGCCGCCGACAAGAAAGATAACGCCGCCAGGAACGACCCCGCGGCCAAGAAGGGCGTCGCTACCAGGAAGGCTAGCGGTATCGGGAAAGTACGGAAGTACAACCCGGAGCGCCTGATGACCTTGCTGCTCGCGCCGGTCGTATCCGAAAAAGGGACATTCATCGCGGACAAGCACGAACAGGTGATCTTCCACGTCGTGCCCGACGCGACCAAACCCGAGGTGAAGGCCGCGGTCGAATTGATGTGGAAGGTCGATGTGGAGAGTGTTCAGATCGCCAACGTCAAAGGCAAGGAAAAGCGCTTCGGACGTTTCATGGGCCGGCGCCGCGACTGGAAGAAGGCCTATGTGTGCCTGAAAGCCGGCCAGGAAATCAACTTCGCGCAGGACGTCTAACATGCCTCTCGTCAAAGTCAAACCAACATCGGCGGGTCGCCGTGCGCTCGTCAAGCTCGTCAATCGAGATCTGCATAGAGGTCCCCCCGTCGCTGCGCTGGTCGAGAGCCAAAAGCGCGGGTCCGGCCGCAACAATAACGGCCACATCACGATGCGCCACAAAGGCGGCGGCCATAAGCAACATTACCGGGTCGTCGATTTCAAGCGCAACAAGGACGGCATCCCGGCGCTGGTCGAACGCCTCGAATACGATCCCAATCGCAGCGCCAACCTGGCGTTGCTGCTCTACGCCGATGGAGAACGGCGCTACGTCATCGCCGCGCGCGGTGTTGCCATCGGAGCGCAATTGATGTCCGGAATCGAGGCTGCGATCAAGCCGGGCAATTGTCTGCCGTTGCGCAGCATCCCGGTCGGGACTACCGTCCATTGCATCGAGATGCAACAAGGCAAAGGCGCGCAAATGGCACGTTCGGCGGGCGCCGCTGCCCAACTATTAGCGCGCGAGGGCATTTACGCCCAGTTGCGGCTGCGGTCGGGTGAGATCCGCAAGGTTCACGTTGACTGCCGTGCGGTGATTGGCGAGGTGGGCAACGAAGAGCACAGCTTGCGCTCGATCGGGAAGGCCGGCGCGAATCGCTGGCGCGGCATTCGACCCACCGTTCGTGGCATTTGCATGAATCCGGTGGATCACCCGCACGGCGGTCGTTCCAACGGCGGTGGCCATCCGGTATCGCCGTGGGGCACGCCGGCCAAAGGTTACAAGACGCGCAGCAACAAGCGCACGGACGTGATGATCGTCCGTCGCCGGCACGCTACCAAGGGATAACGAAGAATGGCTCGTTCGATTAAAAAAGGACCGTTCGTCGACGGCCACCTGCTGGCAAAGGTGGAAAAAGCGCGCGCGATCAACGACAAGAAGCCGATCAAGACGTGGTCGCGCCGGTCGACGATTACGCCGGAGTTCGTCGGCCTGACCGTTGCCGTGCATAACGGCAAGGCGCACATCCCCGTCTACGTGTCGGAGAACATGGTCGGCCACAAATTGGGTGAGTTCGCGCTGACGCGGTCCTTCAAGGGCCATTCGGCCGACAGGAAGGTTGCGGCGCCCGCACCGCCCAGAAAGAAATGAGGACGTGACGATGGAAACCGCTGCCACGCTGCGTGGCGTTCGCCTGTCCGCGCAGAAGGGTCGGCTGGTCGCCGACCAGATCCGCGGATTGCCCGTCGACCGCGCGTTGAACTTCCTCGCGTTCAGCCAGAAGAAGGGCGCCCGGATCATCAAGAAAGTGCTCGAGTCGGCGATCGCCAATGCCGAACATAACGATGGTGCCGACATCGATGAGCTCAAGGTCACGACGGTCTACATCGACAAGGCGGTTACGCTCAAGCGCTCGACCGCCCGCGCGAAGGGGCGCGGCAACGTCATCGGCAAGCAGAGTTGCCACATCCACGTCGTCGTCGGCGACGGAAACTAGGGATCAGTCATGGGACAGAAAATCAATCCGATCGGCTTCCGGCTTTCCGTCAATCGGAACTGGACGTCGAAATGGTTCGCGAACAGCAAGCATTTCGGGCCAACGCTTTTTCAGGACATTCGCATCCGCGAGTACTTGCAGAAAAAACTCTCGCACGCTTCCGTCGCGAAGATCAGCATCGAGCGGCCGGCCAAGAATGCGCGCATCACGATTCACAGTGCCCGTCCCGGTGTCGTCATCGGCAAGAAGGGCGAGGATATCGAAACACTGCGCGCCGATCTGCGCAAGATGATGGGCGGTGAGGTGGGCTTGAACATCGAGGAAATCCGCAAACCGGAAATCGATGCGCAGTTGATTGCCGATTCGATCGCCCAGCAACTCGAGAAACGCATCATGTTCCGCCGCGCGATGAAGCGCGCGATGCAAAATGCGATGCGCCTGGGCGCCCAAGGCATCAAGGTCATGTCATCGGGCCGTTTGAACGGTGCGGAAATCGCGCGGCGCGAATGGTATCGCGAAGGTCGGGTGCCACTGCACACGCTGCGCGCGGACATCGACTACGGCTTTTCCGAAGCGCGTACGACCTACGGCGTCATCGGCATCAAGGTCTGGGTGTTCCGCGGCGAAGTGATGGCGCACAACGCAGAGCCCACGCAAGCACCGGCGCCCGCCTTGGATGCGCCGAAGCGCCCGCGTCGAGCAGGAGTAAAGCATGCTACAGCCAGCTAAAAGAAAATACCGGAAAGATCAGAAAGGTCGCAACAAGGGTGTCGCGACGGTCGGCAACAAGGTCAGCTTCGGCGAGTACGGCTTGAAGGCGGTTGGCCGCGGCCGGCTCACGGCGCGGCAGATCGAGGCGGCGCGGCGGGCGATGACGCGCCATGTCAAGCGCGGCGGCCGCATCTGGATTCGCATCTTTCCCGACAAGCCGGTTTCGCGGAAGCCGGCGGAAGTCCGGATGGGCAACGGCAAGGGAAATCCCGAGTATTACGTGGCGGTGATCCAGCCCGGCAAGGTGCTGTACGAAATGGATGGCGTCGAAGAGCCGCTGGCGCGCGAGGCGTTTGCGCTCGCCTCCGCCAAGCTGCCGATCAAGACCACGTTCGTGCACCGTCTGATCGGCTGACCTTAAGAGAAGCAGAGACGAAGATGAAAAAGTCGGAATCGAAAAAGACGATCAAAGGCAAGTCGCCCGCGGAGCTGCAAACCGAGCTCGAAGCGTTGCTCAAGGAACAGTTCGGACTGCGCATGCAGGCGGCGACGCAGCAACTGCAGAATACCGGCAAGTTGAAAGATGTCCGCCGCGGGATCGCTCGCGTGCGCACGCTAATGCATTCGAAGGCGGGGCAGGCATGATTGAAGAGACGACGGAAAAAATCGCGGGACAGGAAACCAGCGCGGCCACCAGCGGCGGGGGCACGCCTGACGCGCGCAAGGCGTTGATTCAGACGCTCATTGGTCGCGTGGTCAGCGACAAGATGAACAAGACGGTCACCGTGCTCGTGGAGCGAAGAGTCAAACACGCGCTTTACGGCAAGATCATCACACGCTCGGGGAAATACCATGCGCACGACGAAAATAACGAGTGCAAGGCGGGCGATTTAGTCACGATCTCCGCCACGCGCAAGCTCTCGAAAACGAAGGCGTGGCGCGTTTCCAATGTGCTGGAGAAAGCGCAGCAGGCGTAGGAGTTTCGGTTGCGTGAGCGCTGCTGGCGGGTTGCCGATATTCGCGCACAGCGCACCGTTTTCGCCACCTTTCCCATCTTTTTAGCGCACTTTCGATCGGCGAATTACGCAAGGTATTTCGAGGACAGGACCCTCGCGGAGGGAATTCCCAGTATGGCGCGGACGCGTGCCCGCATTCGGGGTTCACGCAACGGCCTCCGTCTGCGCCAGGAATTCCGGCAGCTGGCGGGCGGAAAGCGGGCGACTCAAATAGTAACCCTGTAACTGATCACACTTAAGCCGGCGCAGAAACTCGGCCTGTGCGGCGGTTTCCACGCCCTCAGCGACGACCTGCTTGTGCAGAGCGTGCGCCATCGCGATGATGGCTCTCACGATCGCGCTGGAGCTCTCATCGGCAGGTATGTCCCGTACGAACGATTGGTCGATCTTCACGACATCCACCGGGAATCGTTTGAGGTATGCCAGTGACGAGTATCCGGTTCCGAAGTCGTCGAGAGCAATCGTTACGCCCATTTCGCTTAACTCGCCGAGAATCATTTCGACGTCGCGCGCCGCACTCATCAGTAGGCTTTCCGTAATCTCTACCTCCAGACATTGGGGCGGCATCCCGGATTCGTGGAGGATTGCTGCGACCGTGTCGACGAATTCCCGCTGCTTGAACTGGCGCGCCGAAACGTTCACTGCGATGCGTGGCAACGCGACACCTGCGGCCTGCCAGACGCGGAATTGACGGCATGCTTCGCGCAACACCCATTCGCCAAGCCGCTCGACGAGTCCGGTCTCTTCGGCAAGCTGCATGAAATGGACCGGCGACAAGAGCCCCCTTTCCGTGTGGTTCCAGCGTAGCAACGTTTCCGCGCCCGTAATGCGCCCTGTGTGCAAGTGCCGCTGCGGTTGGTAGTAGAGGGAAAACTCGTTGCGATCGATGGCGTGGCGCAACTCGCGCTCAAGGTCCACCCGTGAGCGTGCCGCGACGTTCATGCGTTCTTCGAAATAGACGTACTGACCTCGTCCGCTTTCCTTCGCCCGGTACATCGCCGTGTCGGCGTTGCGCAGCAATTCCTCGCTGGTGGAGCCGTCGGCGGGGAAGAGGGCGATACCGATGCTCGCGTTCAGAAAATGTTCGTCGCCGGAGACCAAGAAGGGCGCCGTCATCGACGCGAGGACCTTTCTCGCAACCCTTTCGGCATCCTGTGACGTCTTGATCGGGGCCAGGATGAGGGTAAATTCGTCTCCCCCGAGGCGGGCCACGGCATCGCTGTCGCGCACACAATCGCGAAAGCGCGTGGCTGCTTGCCGCAGCACTTCATCGCCGGCAGCGTGGCCAAGGCTGTCGTTGACGTTCTTGAAGAAATCCAAGTCGATAAAAAGCACGGCGAACTGGTGCTGTTCGCGCTGCGCCTGGACAAGTTTGTGCGCGAGTTGATCCTTGAAATAAAGCCGGTTGGGAAGCTCGGTCAGCGGGTCATAGTGCGCCTGGTAATACAGCTGTTCGTCCTTCGCGGCCGTGGCGAAAGCCACGCCGATGCGGTCGCCCAAGTCTCTCGCTCGAGCGCGTTCTTCATCACTTAAGGCGGCGATTCCGTCGAACCCCAACACGACGGTTCCCACGACTGCGCCCTGCCAGATGATAGGTAAGACGAACGACGCTGTTGCACCGAGCGCCGCTACGATTGCCGCGTAGGGCCTGACCGCATGCGAGCGATCGAGCCACAGACCCTCCGGATGCGCAAGCAGCTCGCGCGTATCGTCAGGGGAGTATGTGGCGCGCTCCAGTGAGAGGCTCCCATCATTCCGCTGATCGCGCGTGTAGATATGCATGATTGCCGTGGCATTGCGATCGACGACGGCGATGCTCACGTAGTCGGCCGGAACGATGTCGCGCATACGCATGACGACCGTTTCGAGCACGCGATCGACGTCCAGACGCGACAGTATTGCGCGATCGATGTCGGCGAGCATCAATAACGCGGTGAACTGGCTGCCGAGGCGGGCGGCCATCGAGTTGAACGACCCGGCGAGCTCCCCGAACTCGTCGTCGTCGCTGATCTCGACGCGAAACGTGAAATCCTGGTCGGCGGCGCGGCGCGTGCCGGCGATAAGTTTCTCGAGCGGCACCAGCGTTCGCCGAACCTGCGTCACGCTCAACAGGGCCACGACGAGCAGCGACAGCAACGTCGCCGGGACGAAAAGAGCGGCGAAATCCGCAATCGGCGCGAGCACGTCGGCTTGGGGCTTGGTCGCCAGAAAGATCCACCCGTGCATGGCGAATACCGGCTTCAGGAAGAGCTCGCGATAGTTCGCGAGTTGCGTTTCGCTGGCCTCGACAAAGGTAAAGCGGCCGGCGGCAGAATTCGGTAGGTGCTCGGCGAAGGCTTTGACCGCGGCCGAGGGGCCGGGCCGCGAGCAGGACAACACGATCCCGCGGTCGTTCATGACGCAAAAGTCCGTCATTGCCGACAAATTTCCCGCATCCCCCCATAGGTAATCGGAGTTGAGTTCCACGACCAAAAGCCTGTCGCGCGGCCGCGCAGGGTCGAGCGCCCGGCTCATCAGGATTCTTGCAGGCTCTCCCGGGCGAGTGACATCGGCGAGGACCGCTTTGCCGCGCGCAAGGTGAGCCGTGTCGGCATCTACGGGAGGCGAAGCGGGATTGGTAAGCTTGCTGAGGAGCGGCGTGGTGTGGCCTCCCGCGTCGATGATGGCGACGCCGACAAACTGCCTGCGCAGACGCGCGTCAAGTTCGCGGCTCTCACCGCCTTCACGGTTTAGGCGCGCCGCCAACTCCAGGGTCTGGTGATCGACCGCCAGCAGCCGCTCGTACAGCGACGACGCATATCCCTCGTTCACTTGGGCCAGCTGGTTGTAGCCCTGGTCGACCAGCAGCTTTTGGACATGGCCGAAGGACAACACGGCCATCGCGATAATCGGCACGAGCGCCGAGAGAATGAACAGTGAAACAATGCGTCGCGCTACCCGGCTGCGAAGAAAAGTGCCCTCGAGTTTCAAGGGTCGTAATCGGAAGCTAGACCGACGAAACGACCGTTGTTGGCTCGAACGATATCATCGCGACTGGCCCGGGCGGTCAGCGGCGGTTCGCTCAGTCCGTCCTTGCCTGCGCTGTACAAATCGTAATCGGAGTTGATTGGGACGATACTCTTGTCCTTGCGGAATTTGCCGTTGCCCCTGACGTCGTCGTGGTTCACGTACTCGTAAGGGTTTCCCCACGGGTCGCGCATTCCACCCTTACCGATGTCGTTCAGACTATTCGGGAACCCGCGGTTCTCTATCGCAAATTGGGCGATCGCTGCCTGGATGCCGCCGATATCGAGAATGGCCTCGGCGAGCTGGACACGGTCCCGATAGCGGCCGTAGCTGGCTATTGCGATCGTCGCAAGTATTCCGACGATGGCGACCGCGAGCATCAGTTCAACCAGGGTGAAGCCCCGCCACTTGGCTGACGTTACGCGTGCTGGTTGATGGGGCGTCGGCCGCGATCTGCGTGGCCACGTCGTGAATTCGTATTGCCGGCGAAAGGATTCGATCATGAGGGGCTTGTAGGGTGCAATGTCGAGTTTCGGCAAGTTCCGTGGTCGCCGTCCGAAGGGTATGCAAAACATATGCCCACATACTTCCCGAATTTCGCTCGTGATGTTTGCTGATCGAGACGGCTAAAGGTCCCGAAGGTCTCCGACTGGAGGCGCGTTTGCGTAAACAGCCATTTCGTGCCATAATCTTCGTTTTGCCGCCGCGGTCAGCCTATGTTCTCCAGCAAGCGCGCCCGTGGCGGTTTCTCCCCTGGGAAAAGCGCTGCAGCGCTAACCACAAAACGGGGTCCAAAACTGACCGCTTGACAGTTGTACTCATACTTTCGTGGCGCGCCGCGGGTTTGAGGAAAAGCGGGTCAAGTTGGAGAGGTTGCAATGATTCAGATGCAGACGGTGTTGGACGTCGCCGACAATACGGGCGCGCGGTCGGTTATGTGCATCAAGGTTCTCGGCGGGTCGAAGCGCAGGTATGCGCACATCGGCGACGTGATCAAGGTTTCGATCAAGGAAGCAGCACCGCGTGGTCGCGTCAAGAAAGGCGAGATCTACGACGCGGTGGTCGTGCGCACGCGCAAGGGTGTGCGCCGCAGCGACGGCGCGCTAATCCGCTTCGATGCCAACGCCGCGGTTCTGCTGACGCCCAAGCTCGAACCCATCGGCACGCGGATTTTCGGGCCGGTCACGCGCGAGCTGCGTAACGAGCGCTTCATGAAAATCGTGTCGCTGGCGCCGGAAGTCTTGTAAGGATACGACATGCGCAAAATCAAGAAAGGCGACAACGTTGTCGTCATTGCCGGGCGCGACAAAGGCAAGCGCGGCGACGTTGCGCGGATCCTCGATGCGGAACACGTCATCGTGAATGGCGTGAATCAGGTCAAGAAACACACGAAGCCCAATCCGATGAAAAATCAGCCGGGTGGCATCGTCGCCAAGGAAATGCCGATTCACGTTTCCAATATCGCCATCTGGAATCCCGTGACCGGGAAGGCTGACCGCGTCGGAATGCGCGTCCTCGACGACGGCCGCAAGGTGCGATTCTTCAAGGGCAACGGCGAGCAGATCGGCGCATAGGGGATTTGATCATGGCCCGCTTGAAGGAGATCTATAACAAGGAAGTCGTCCCGGCGTTGACCCAGCAATTCGGCTACAAGTCGCCCATGCAGGTGCCGCGCTTCACCAAGGTCGTGCTCAACATGGGTGTGGGTGAAGCGGTCGCCGACAAGAAGATTCTGGACAGCGCCGTAGCCGACATGCAGAAAATCGGTGGTCAAAAACCCGTCGTCACCAAGGCGCGCAAGGCCATCGCCGGATACAAGATCCGCGAAGGCTATCCGATTGGTTGCATGGTGACTTTGCGCAACGAGCGCATGTACGAGTTTCTCGACCGCTTCGTCACGATTGCGTTGCCGCGCGTGCGCGACTTCCGGGGCATTTCCGGCCGCGCTTTCGATGGCCGCGGCAACTACAACATCGGCATCAAGGAACAGATCATCTTCCCGGAAATCGATTACGACAAGATTGACGCGCTGCGAGGCATGAATATCTCGATTGCAACGACCGCGAAGACCGACGCCGAAGCTCGCGCGCTGCTAGCGGCATTTCATTTCCCGTTCAGGAATTAAAACCGCATGGCCAAACTGTCTCTCATCAACCGCAACGAGAAGCGCAAGAAACTGGTTGCGCGCTTTGCGAAGAAGCGCGCGGCGCTGGTCGGGATCATCGATAACCAGAAAGCGTCGGAAGAAACCCGGTTCGCGGCGCGGCAGAAACTGCAAGCGCTGCCCCGGAACGCCAACCCGACACGGGTGCGCAACCGTTGCGCGCTGACGGGACGCCCGCGCGGCGTGTTCAGCAAGTTCGGCTTGGGCCGCAACAAGCTGCGCGAGTACGCGATGCGCGGCGAGATCCCCGGCGTCGTCAAGGCCAGTTGGTAACCGTCCAATGCAGGTGAGGTAACGCATGAATATGACTGACCCGATCGCCGACATGCTGACGCGCATCCGCAATGCGCAGATGGTGGAAAAGGCAACGGTCGCGATGCCGAGCTCGAAGGCCAAGATCGCGATCGCCAAGGTGCTGAAGGACGAGGGCTACATCGACGGCTTCCTGGTTGCCGGCGAGGAAACCAAGCCGGTGCTCGAAATCGCGCTGCGCTATCACGCCGGCCGGCCGGTAATCGAAAAGCTCGAACGCGTGTCGAAACCAGGGTTGCGCATCTACAAGAGCAAGGACGACATTCCGCGCGTGATGAACGGGTTGGGCATCGCCATCGTTTCGACGTCGCACGGCGTCATGACCGACCGGAAGGCGCGCGCCACCGGCGTCGGCGGTGAAGTTCTCTGCATCATCGCTTAGAGCGAGAAAGAACGAATAAACATGTCGCGCATCGGCAACAATCCGGTCAAGCTGCCGCAGAAGGTCGAAGTGATGCTCGCAGCCGGCGAAATCACGGTAAAGGGTCCTTTGGGCTCGCTTACCCGAAAGTTTGGCGAAGACGTAGCAATCGAAAAGAACGGCGACGAGCTACTGTTCAAAACGACGGCGCCCGAAGCCGGGGCGATGCAGGGAACGTTGCGCGCGCTGGTCGCCAATATGGTCAAAGGGGTGACCGACGGCTTTGAGCGCCGGTTGACGCTCGTGGGAGTTGGCTACCGCGCGCAGGCCGCAGGCGACAAGGTGAACCTATCGCTGGGCTATTCGCACCCGGTCGTGCATCAGATGCCCAAGGGCGTCAAGATCGAAACGCCGGCGCAAACGGAAATCATCGTCAAGGGCATCGATAAGCAGGCTGTAGGCCAGGTAGCGGCGGAGATCCGCGCGTATCGTCCCCCGGAGCCGTACAAGGGCAAGGGCGTGCGGTACGCGAATGAGCGCGTGATCATCAAGGAAACGAAGAAGAAATGACGCAACGCTTAAGACCCACGGGCCGTTTCATTTGCGGTGCTTAAACGAGGTCGACAACGAGGTCGAACATGAACAAGAAAGAAGCGCGCAGCCGCCGCACCCGGAAGACTCGGTTGCGTATTGCGTTGCAGCGCGCGACGCGATTGGTTGTCAGCCGTTCGAACTGTCATATCTACGCGCAAATCGTCGGCATCGAGGGTGACCGCGTTCTGGCCAGCGCGTCGACGCTAGAGCCCGACGTGCGAAGTACCGGCAAGAGCGGCGGCAACAAGGCCGCAGCGGAAGTCGTCGGCAAGCGAATCGCCGAAAAGGCCAAGGCGCTGGGCATCGAAACGGTGGCATTCGACCGTTCCGGGTTTCGATTTCATGGCCGCGTGAAAGCGCTGGCCGATGCCGCCCGCAGCGGCGGACTCAAGTTCTAGAGGACCTATGGCTCAGCAGCGCAATACTCCGAGGCATCAGCAACAGGACGATCGCGGCGACGGCCTGCGCGAAAAGATGATCGGCATCAACCGTGTCACCAAAGTCGTGAAGGGCGGCCGCATTCTGGGGTTTGCGGCGTTGACCGTCGTGGGCGATGGCGACGGCCGCGTCGGCATGGGCAAGGGCAAGGCTAAAGAAGTACCGGTTGCCGTGCAAAAAGCGATGGAGGAAGCGCGGCGCAAGATGGTCAAGGTCCGGCTGAAGAACGGAACGCTGCATCACCCGGTCGAAGGGCGGCATGGGGCCACGAAGGTTTACATGCAGCCTGCCGCCGATGGCACCGGCATCATTGCCGGTGGCGCGATGCGCGCCGTGTTCGACGTCGTGGGGGTGTCCAACATCCTGGCCAAGTGCCATGGACCGACGAATCCGTACAACGTGGTGCGCGCGACGATCAATGCATTGCAGAACGGATCCGCGCCGGCCGACATCGCGGCCAAGCGCGGCAAAACGGTCGAAGAGATTCTGGAAGCTTAAAGGCGATGGTGAAGGCGAAGAAGATGGTGAAGGCGAAGAAGACCGCCGCGAAGATGATCACGCTGACGCTCGCCAAAGGTGTGGCGCGAACGCGCGAGGATCACCGGGCAACGGTCCGCGGCTTGGGTCTCAAGTGGACGAACCATACCGTCGATGTCGTCGACACGGTCTGCACGCGGGGCATGATCAACAA
Organism: Casimicrobiaceae bacterium; assembly: GCA_037719965.1. GTDB lineage: Bacteria > Pseudomonadota > Gammaproteobacteria > Burkholderiales > Casimicrobiaceae > VBCG01. Next base: position 114,510 of record JBBJMT010000004.1, read on the forward strand.
GGTCGGGTACCTGCTGAAGGTAGTCGAGCAGTAAAGCGGAACAACGGAGCAACCCAATGCGTCTCAATACGATGAAACCCCCCGACGGCGCCAAGAAAAACAGGCGGCGAGTGGCCCGCGGCATCGGCTCGGGCCTGGGCAAGACCGCCGGTCGCGGCCACAAGGGGCAGAAATCACGTTCGGGCGGCTTTCACAAAGTTGGCTTCGAGGGCGGTCAGATGCCCTTTCAGCGCCGGTTGCCCAAGCGCGGATTCGTTTCGCTCGCCAAAAACGATAGCGCCGAAGTCCGTCTCTCCGATCTCGCCAAAGTGCAGGTCGACGAGATCGACTTGCTGGCGCTGAGAGCCGCGGGACTCGTACCGGCCGGCGCGAAAACGGTCAAGGTCATCAAGACGGGCAAGCTCGAACGGGCGGTGAAACTCTCCGGCGTGCTCGTTACCAAGGGTGCCAAGGCGGCGATCGAAGCCGCTGGCGGTAGCGTGGCGTAGCGCTTTCCAGACCTGCTACTTTCCAACGGAAACCGACGTGGCCCAAGCCAATCCTGCGCTTAAGAGCGGCAACAAGTACGGCGACCTGAAACGCCGCTTGTGGTTCCTCTTGGGTGCGCTCATCGTCTACCGGATTGGGACGCATATCCCGGTGCCGGGCATCAACGCGTCCGTGCTCGACGATCTGTTCAAGTCGCAGCAGGACGGCATTCTGGGTCTCTTCAACGTGTTCTCGGGCGGCGCGCTGTCGCGCTTCTCGATTTTCGCGCTCGGCATCATGCCGTACATTTCGGCGTCGATTATCATGCAATTGTGCACGGTGGTCGTGCCGGCGCTCGAGGTGCTGAAAAAGGAAGGCGAGGCCGGCCGCCGCAAGATCACGCAATACACGCGTTACGCGACGTTGGGACTCGCGTTGTTCCAGGCGCTGGGGATATCGGTTGCCCTCGAAGCGCAGCCTGGCCTGGTCGCGGAACCGGGGCTCACGTTTCGCTTTATCACCGCGTTCACGCTCGTCACCGGCACGATGTTCCTGATGTGGTTGGGCGAGCAGATCACCGAGCGGGGATTGGGCAACGGCATTTCTCTGCTCATCTTCGCCGGCATCGCCGCGGGTCTTCCGAACGCAATCGGGCAGACGCTCGAGCAGACGCGAACCGGCGCGTATTCGATTCCACTGGTCCTCGGCATCGCCGCGCTGGTAGTGGCGGTAACGGCGTTCGTCGTGTTCGTCGAGCGGGCGGTGCGAAAAATTCTCGTGAATTACGCGAAGCGGCAGGTGGGTAACAAGGTCTACCAGGGACAGAGCTCGTTCCTGCCGCTGAAGCTCAATATGGCGGGCGTGATTCCGCCGATCTTCGCTTCGTCGATCATCCTGTTCCCGGCGACGATCGCGCAGTGGTTCGGCTCGGGCGAAGGCACGATCTGGCTGCGTGACCTGGCAGCCACGCTGGCGCCGGGTCAGCCGGTCCACGAGATTCTCTACGCATCGGCGATCATTTTCTTTTGCTTCTTTTATACGGCGCTCCAATACAACCCAAAGGAGACGGCCGAGAACTTGAAGAAAAGCGGCGCGTTCATCCCCGGCTACCGTCCAGGCGATCAGACGGCAAAATACCTGGAAAAAATCACGCTCCGGTTGACGCTTTTGGGCTCGTTGTACCTGGTGGTCGTGTGTTTCATCCCCAACTTCCTGATTGCCTGGAAGAACGTGCCGTTCTACTTCGGCGGCACGTCGCTCCTGATTATTGTTGTCGTGACTATGGACTTCATGACGCAGGTGCAGGCGTACATGATGTCGCAGCAATATGAAAGCTTGCTTCGTAAGGCGAATTTCAAGGGCGGGTTGCCGACGCGCTGATGGCGAAGGAAGACACGATCCAGATGCAGGGCGAGGTAGTCGAGATGCTGCCCAACGCAACGTTCCGCGTGAAACTGGAAAACGGCCATATCGTGCTGGGCCACATCTCCGGAAAGATGCGAATGCACTACATCAAGATATTGCCGGGCGACAAGGTTACCGTCGAATTGACGCCGTACGATCTTTCCCGTGCGCGGATCACGTTCCGGGCAAAGTGAGCACGGTACGGCTATCGGGATTCGCGGCCCCGCTCATTGCGGGCGAGGTCGGGGCGCTAGAGCCGGAGTTTTAAACGAGGGAGTCTTAAATGAAGGTATTGGCGTCGGTCAAAAAGATTTGCCGGAATTGCAAGATCATCAGACGCAATCGCGTGGTGCGCGTTATCTGCACGGATCCGCGCCACAAGCAGCGCCAGGGTTGATTAGCATTTAAGCGAACTTTGATCAGGACAGGTTAACGACATGGCCCGTATTGCAGGCGTCAATATTCCGAATCATCAGCACGCCGTCATCGCGTTGACGGCGATCTACGGCATCGGCCCGTCGCGCGCGAAAGCGATCTGCGCCGGGACGGGTATCGCCCCGGCGGCAAAGATCAAGGATTTATCGGACAGCCAGATGGACAAACTGCGCGAGCAGGTGGCGAAGTTCACCGTCGAAGGCGATCTGCGCCGCGAGACGACCATGAGCATCAAACGGCTGATGGATCTCAACTGTTACCGCGGTTCGCGCCACCGCAAAGGCCTGCCCGTTCGCGGGCAGCGGACCCGCACGAATGCCCGCACGCGCAAGGGCCCGAAAAAGGGTCGCACGGTGGCGCTGGCCAAGGGCGTCACCAGCAAGTAGCGCGCCTGACCAAAGTAAGCGAGAGCACTTCAGGAGAGTAACAATCGATGGCACAGCAACCCACCCAAAAGGCAACAACCGCCGCACGCGCACGCAAGAAGGTCAAGAAAAACGTGACCGAGGGAATCGCGCACATTCACGCGTCCTTCAACAATACGATCATTACGATCACCGACCGGCAAGGCAATGTGCTGTCATGGGCAACATCGGGCGGCGCAGGTTTCAAAGGCTCGCGCAAGTCGACGCCGTTCGCTGCGCAGGTCGCCGCCGAATCCGCGGGACGTGCCGCGCAGGAGTGTGGCGTCAAGAATCTGGAAGTGCGGATCAAGGGCCCCGGCCCTGGTCGCGAATCGGCGGTACGCGCGCTGAATGCGCTCGGAATGAAGATCTCGAGCATCACTGACGTGACCCCGGTGCCGCATAACGGTTGCCGGCCGCCGAAGCGGCGCCGTATTTGATTTTTCGTCGAATCTCCCGCTGCAAATCGTAACGTCCGAAAGTAGGTTTTTACTTTCGGACGAGAGGAACAAGATGGCTCGATACATCGGACCCAAATGCAAGCTGGCGCGAAGGGAAGGCACCGACCTGTTCCTGAAAAGCGCGCGGCGCTCGCTCGACTCCAAGTGCAAGCTGGAAACCAAGCCCGGTCAGCACGGCGTGAAATCCGGCGCCCGGCCATCGGACTACGGTTTGCAGTTGCGCGAAAAGCAGAAGCTGCGGCGTATCTATGGCCTTCTTGAGCGGCAATTCCGGCGTTATTTTGCCGAAGCTTCGCGCCGCAAGGGTTCCACCGGCGGCAATCTATTGAAACTCCTCGAGTCGCGGCTCGACAACGTCGTATACCGCATGGGCTTTGGCTCGACCCGGGCGGAAGCGCGGCAAGTGGTGACCCACTGTTCGATCATGGTCAATGGCAAGGCGCTGAACGTGCCCTCCGCGTTGCTCAACGCCGGCGACGTCGTGACCGTAGCCGAGAAGGCGAAAGCGCAATTGCGTATTCAGGACTCGCTGCAACTTGCCGAAAAAGTCGGTTTTCCATCGTGGGTCGAAGTCGATGCAAAGAAACTGACGGGAATTTTCAAAGGTGCGCCTGACCGGTCGGAGTTTGGTCAGGACATCAACGAAAACCTGGTTGTCGAGCTTTATTCCAAGTAATCCGCACGGCGTGTATCTGCACGCCGGGCGCTAAAAACGGATCGCATAAGGATTCCGCATGCAGACTAATGTGCTCTTGAAGCCCCGCATTATCGACGTGCAATCGACGTCGCCGTTCCATGCCAAAGTGGTGATGGAGCCCTTTGAGCGCGGGTACGGGCATACGCTGGGCAACGCGCTTCGTCGCGTGCTGCTCTCGTCGATGCCCGGCTACGCGCCTACCGAAGTCAAGATCACCGGCGTGCTGCACGAGTATTCGGCGCTCGACGGCGTGCAGGAAGACGTCGTCGACGTGCTTCTGAATCTGAAGGGCGTCGTGCTCAAGCTGCACAACCGTGATCACGTGATGTTGCGCCTCGCCAAGTCGGGCGAAGGGGTCGTCACGGCGGCGGATATCGAGCCCAACCACGACGTCGAAATCATCAATCCCGAGCACGTCATCGCGCACTTGACCGCCGGCGGCAAGCTCGAAATGGAAATTCGTGTGGAAAAAGGACGGGGCTACCAACCGGCCACCGCGCGCAGCAAGCCGGAGGGCGGCCGGACGATCGGCAGCATTCTGCTCGATGCGTCGTTCTCGCCGGTGCGCCGCGTCAGCTATGCTGTTGAATCGGCGCGCGTCGAACAGCGCACGGATCTGGACAAGCTGGTGCTCGACATTGAGACCAACGGTGTCGTCGAGCCTGAACAGGCGGTGCGTTACGCGGCTTCGGTGCTCGTCGAGCAGTTGTCGGTGTTCGCCGACCTGAAGGGCACGGATATACCGGCGTCCGAACGCAGCTCGCCGCAGGTCGATCCGCTGCTGCTGCGTCCCGTCGACGATCTTGAGCTGACTGTCCGCTCGGCGAATTGCCTCAAGGCGGAAAACATCTATTACATCGGCGATTTGATCCAGCGTACGGAAACCGAACTTTTGAAGACACCCAATCTCGGCCGCAAATCGTTGAACGAGATCAAGGAAGTGCTTGCGACGCGCGGGCTCTCACTTGGGATGAAACTCGAAAATTGGCCGCCGGCGGGGCTCGATCGACCGTGAAAAAGGAAAAGGACCATGCGGCATAGACACGGCCTTCGCAAACTAAACCGCACGAGCGCTCATCGCCTCGCGATGTTGCGCAACATGACGGTTTCGCTATTTACGCACGAAGTCATCAAGACGACGCTGCCGAAGGCGAAGGAATTGCGGCGCGTTGCGGAGCCGCTAATCACGCTGTCCAAAACGCCGACGGTCGCGCATCGGCGTATGGCGTTCGATCGTTTGCGCGATCGCGGCGTCGTAACCAAGCTATTCAACGAGCTCGGCCCACGTTACCAGGCACGTCCGGGCGGGTATCTGCGCATCCTCAAGTTTGGATTTCGGCAGGGCGATGCGGCACCGATGGCTTTGGTCGAGCTGATCGATCGGCCGGACGCCGACGTCGCGGACTCCGGTGAAGCCAAAGCGGCGTAGAGGGGCTAGATGATTTACGCGCGATCGACCCCCGCGCGATGTGAAAAAGCCGGGGTGAATCCCGGCTTTTTCGTGTCCACTCAGTGTCCGCGATCACATTCGCAGTCGCGTATCCTCGTGTAGCATCGGAGGAGATATGGCTGACACCGTTTTGGTTACTGGAGGCGCGGGCTACGTCGGTTCGCACGTCGTCATCGAGTTGGCGCGCGCCGGTTACGCGCCAGTCGTGCTCGACAGTTTCACCAACAGCACACCCTCCGTGCTTCCGCGGCTGGAAGCGGTTGCCGGACGACCGGTCCCCTGCATCACGGCAGATGTCCGGGACACGCCGGCGTTGCGCGTAGCGTTTCACGACTATCCGATCAGCGCGGTCATCCATTGTGCCGGCCTCAAAGCGGTCGGCGAGTCCGAGGAGCGTCCGCTCGCCTACTACGATGTCAATGTCGGCGGCACGCTCGCCTTGGCGGAGGTTATGGGTGAAGCCGGCGTAGCCACGCTTGTGTTCAGTTCCTCTGCGACCGTTTACGGACAAGCCACTGAGTTGCCAGTGAGCGAGGAAGCGCCGCTGCGCCCGCAAAATGTTTATGGCCGGACGAAACGTATCGTCGAAGATTTTTTGCGCGATCTCGCGGCGGCCAACAGCAACTGGCGCATTGCTAACCTGCGCTATTTCAATCCGGCCGGTGCGCATTCCTCTGGAATGCTGGGCGAGGCGCCACGCGGGAAACCCAATAATCTTGTGCCTCTGCTTTGCGGCATTGCGGCGGGCGAGTACAGCGAGCTCAAAGTTTTTGGCGACGACTGGATGACACCAGACGGCACTGGCGTGCGCGACTACATTCACATCCAGGACTTGGCCGAGGGACACGTCGCCGCGCTTAAGCACCTTGCCCACGTAGCGGGGGCAGCAACCTTCAATCTTGGCTTGGGTCACGGTTATTCCGTCCTTGAAGTCGTCGCGGCATTCGAAGTGGCGTGCGGCCGGAAAATCGCCAAGTCATTCGCGCCACGAAGGCCGGGAGACATCGCGAGTTGTTACGCGGACGCGAAGCTTGCCGAGTCGGTCCTAGGGTGGCGCGGATCGCGTGACCTGGCGGCAATTTGCGCCGACGCGTGGAGATGGCAGAAAAATGGTGGACGATACTGAAGTCTTCGCCGTGCCCGTTTGCGGCGCTCAGGTTGCAGGATAGATGCGACCCGCGAGGGTAAGCGCAAATCTGACGGCCGGCTATCTGAGTCGGCGCCACGTACCGATTTATTGGAATTTCGAGAATGACGGCTATGCTTCTCGGGAACGCTTGAAGGCATCTCGCTCCCTCACTCTCGCCACATAATTCTGGATCACAAGGCTTTGCTTGATGCGCGGGGCGTCAAACGAACCGGCCCAACTCAGTTGCGCGCCGATATAGACATCGGCGGCGGTGAATCTCTCGCCGAGCAGATAGGGGCCACGCGCGAGTTCCCGCTCCAGCGTGTCAATGACATCGTCGTAGCTGCCCCAGCCGACAGTGCTTTTGGGCAGCGCGACGACGTCCTTGCGCATCATCCTCTCGGCGAGCGCGGGCTCGAAGCAGCTGCCGCCGAAGAACAGCCAACGATAATAGCTGCCGCGCTCGCTCGACTGCGGTTCTGGCGCGAGGCCTGCTTCGGGATAGGCGTCGGCGAGCCAGGCGGTGATCGCAGGCGTTTCCGTGATCACCGTCCCGTCTTCGAGTACGATCGCCGGGATCTTGCCCATTGGGTTGATTTCCAGGAATTTGGGCTTGCGGTTGTCTCCCGCCTCGAAATCGATCGGCTCGAGGTCATAGTCGGCGCCGACTTCCTCGAGCATCCATCGCACGATCTCGGCGCGGCTCCGTGGATTGTGATAGAAGGTCAGCTTTCTCGGCATCATTCGCCCTCCGTTATTCGCGCTCGATTATGAACCGCATTGATTGCGGCAAAATGTCACCGCGTTTCTGAACGTTGTGGCACCAGCTCGGCCGCGACACAAGAGCGAGCTCGTCATGCGCTCGTTGCGACCTTCAGCGCCTCGACGCGAATCTCCTCGGTGAGCTGCGCTTTGAGCTGTGAGAATCCCGGTGTCGTCTTCACCGTATAGTGGCGTGGATGCGGCAGTGGGACGGAAACCTCGGCCTTGATGGTGCCGGGCCGCGCACTCATGACGACGACGCGGTTCGCCATGAAGATCGCTTCCTCGATGTCATGCGTGACGAAGAGCACGGTCTTGCGTTCGGATTCCCAGATCGACAGCAGCAGCTCCTGCATCAACGACCGCGTCTGGTTGTCGAGCGCGCCGAACGGTTCGTCCAACAGTAGGATCTTGGGATCGTTGGCGAGGGCGCGGGCGATCGCCGTTCGCTGTTGCATGCCACCGGAGAGCATCTTCGGATAATGACGCGCGAACCCGGTCAACCCCACTTTGTCGAGCCAGCGGCCGGCGGTGGCGTTCTGCTCGGATTCCGGGACTCCTTTTTCGCGCAGTCCGAAACACACGTTCTGATGGATGTTCAACCATGGGAACAGCGTGTAGCTCTGGAATACCATGCCGCGATCCGCACCGGGACCGAGCACCGGCGCGCCATCGAGCATCACGCGCCCGGTCGTCGGCACATCGAGCCCCGCGACGATGCGCAGCAACGTGGATTTGCCGCAACCCGACGGTCCGAGGATCGTGATGAAGTCGTTATCGGCGACGGAAAGTGAGATCGGTTTTAGCGCTTCAGTGGGCGGGCCGCCGCGCACGCCGCTGAATATCCGGCCGACTTGATCGATGCTGAGCATGCTCACCGCGGACTCAACCAATTCTGCTTACGACGCGTACCACGGGAACAGGCGCAGGTTCATCCATTTGAACAGGAAATCCGAGACCAGCCCGATGACGCCGATGACAATAATCCCGAAGATGATCTGACCGGTGTTGAGCAGCGCCTGGCTGTCGGTGATCATGTGGCCGATGCCGGACGATGCGCCGATCAGCTCGGCGACGATCACGTACGTCCAGGCCCAACCGAGGACCAGGCGCAAGGTTTCGGCGATCGCCGGCGCCGAGCTCGGCAACAGCACGCGCCGTACAACGCCGCGCGAATTCGCGCCGAGCGTATAGGCCGCTTCGACCAGATCGCGTCTCGTCGCGCCAACCGTGACGGCGACCATCAGCACGATCTGGAAAAACGTGCCGATGAAAATCACCGCAAGTTTTTGCATTTCGCCGATCCCCGCCCACAGAATCAGCAAGGGGATGAACGCCGACGCGGGAAGGTAGCGCGCGAAAGAGACGAATGGCTCGAAGAACGCCTCGATCGGTTTGTACGCGCCCATCGCGATCCCGAGCGGGACGGCGAGCAGCGCGGCGAGGACGAATCCGCCGAAGACGCGCCAGATGGTCACCGCGACGTCCTTGGCGAATCCATGCTCGGCGAAGAGCAGATAACCCTCTTTGAGCATCGTGACCGGATCGGCGAGGAACACTCTCGACACGAAGCCGCCAAAAGTCGCGACGCTCCATACGCCGACGAACACCGCGAAGAACGCGAAACCGTAGACGATCTTGCGGGCCGAACCAACGGGCAGCAGCGGGGTCATCTGAGCCGAGCCCTGCGTACGGCGGATCCCCGCGTTCGCGGGGATGTTTCCGGAACAACCGATCTCGCGCTGTTAGCTGGGAGCTCTCGTCCGCACCGCGTCACCTGATGAACTGGGTGTCGATAATCGTGTTGATGTCGGGTCTGGATTTGATCGTACCGACTTCGAGCAGCAGGTCGGCCGCTTCCTTGCTAAACGCCTGAATCTCGCCCGCGAAGAATTTCTGGTTGGCGGCCTTGTCCTGCCAGCGAAGGTACGCCGCCGATTTCGCGAACTGCTCGCCGCTCTGCTTGACGTCGGCGCCCATGATCTCGTAGCTCTTCGCCGGCTCCTTTTTGATCATCTCCACGGCTTCGAAATAACTGTCGACGATCGCCTTGACGGCCTTGGGATTCTCCTTGATGAACGTGGGCGTGCAGCCAAAAGTGTCCATCACCATCGGGTAATCGAGTGTTGTCGCGATGATCTTGCCCGTGTCCGGCTTGTCGCGAACCGTTGATAGGTACGGCTCGTAGGTCATGGCGGCATCGTTCTGGCCGGCGACGAACGCCTGCGCAGCGGCTTGGGGACTCATCGTCGCGACGTTCACGTCCTTGATCGTCATTCCGTTCTTCTTCAATATCCACGCAAGACCAAAATAAGACGTCGTGCCGGGTGCGTCGACTCCCACTGTCTTCCCTTTGAGGTCGGCAATTTTTTGGATGCTGTTGCGCGCTGCGAGACCATCCGCGCCGTACGATTTATCGAGCTGCAACACTTGGGTGATCGGTACGCCGTTAGCATTCCACACAATGTAGGTTTCAACGGTCGTCGCCGCGCACTGGATATCGCCCGATGCGATCGCCAGGTGCCGATCCTTCTGTGGGATTTTCTTGATCGTCACGTCGACGCCGTTCTTCTTGAAAATGCCGGCTTCCTTCGCAAGAGTCAGCGGGGCAAAACCGGTCCACCCGGAGATGCCCATGACGACCTTTGTATCCTGCGCCACGGCCGGGGTCAGCACAGCCAGCGCAATAAAAGGGAAAAGCTGCGTAAGCAGCGATGGGGCTTTGAATTGGCGCATGGGAGCTCCGAAGTAAATGGGTAAGCGCGAAGGGCTAAGGTAAGCGCGAAGGGCTAAGGTAAGCGCGAAGGGTTAAGGTAAGCGCGAAGGTCTAAGGTAAACGACCAATCTAGGGTGCAACGGTCCGTCTGTCAACGATTACCGTCGTCGGCGTGCGCCTGTATTTGGGCGCGTATCGCCGCGAGCGTGAGGACTCTGCGCAGGTTTCCATCCGCGGCGATGACTGCGAGCGTGTCGGTGCCCGAAGTGAGCATCTGCGCGAGCGCATCGCGTAGATTTGCATCGGCGGAAATCGTCCAACGCGGATGCGGGCCCGGGTGTTTCTCGGCGGCCGTCGCGCCCGAAGCGAGGGGCTCGGCGGCCGTTGCAGCTGAGATGAGCGCGAGCCGCTTCAGCGCACGGTCGGTCCCGACGAAGGCCTCCACGAAAGCGTTGGCGGGCGAGGTGAGAATCATTTCCGGCGTGTCGTATTGGACGAGCGCGCCGTCCCGGAGGATCGCGATGCGGTCACCCAATTTGATTGCTTCGTCGATATCGTGGGTCACGAAGACGATGGTTTTTTTGAGCGTCCGCAGGATTTTCAAGAATTCGTCCTGCAGATGCGTCCGTGTAATGGGATCGATCGCGCCGAAGGGCTCGTCCATCAGCATGACCGGCGGGTCCGCCGCCAGCGCTCGCGCGACCCCGACGCGCTGTTTTTGACCGCCTGACAGCTCCCGCGGAAATCGCTCGCGATAGACGGCAGGGTCCATTCCGACGAGAGTCAACAGTTTATCGACGCGCGCCGCGACGCGCTGCGCTGTCCAGCCGAGCAGACGCGGCACCGTCGCGACATTGTCCGCAATCGACCAGTGGGGGAAGAGGCCGATTTGCTGGATCACATAGCCGATGCTGCGCCGCAGCTCGACCGGATCCGTGTCCATGACGTCACGGTTGCCAACAACGACCCCCCCGGAATCTGGCTCGATCATCCGGTTGATGATGCGCATGATCGTGGTCTTGCCGCAGCCCGACGGCCCGATGAGCACGCAGACCTCGCCTTCGGGGATCGACAGCGTGAGGCTATCGACGGCAGCGCGCGCAGTGCCCGCGAACTGTTTGGTCAAGCGCGTGATGTCGATCATGCCGGACGCAGTCCCCGTGACGTCAGCAACCTCTGCAACCCGCCAAAGAGCCGATCGGTTCCTAACGACAACAACGTTGCCGGTATGGCGCCGACGAGTAATTGCGGCATCGCCATCATGGCGATACCGGCGGTGATGAAATCGCCCAGACCGCCGCCGCCGATGTACGAGGCAAGCACGGCCCCTGATACGACTTGGACGGCGGCGGTACGAATGCCGGCGAACATGACCGGCAGCGCGATTGGCACCTCCACCTTGCGCACGATTTCGGCTGCGGTCATACCCATGCCGCGTGCAGCATCCACGATATCGGGATCGACCTGCCGCACCGCGGTGTAGGTATTGATGAGAATCGGCGGCAGCGCAAGCAACGTCAACGCGAAGAGCGACGGGGCAAAGCCGGTACCGAGTATCGGCATGACCAGTGCCAATACCGCGAGGGAAGGCAGCGTCCGGCCGATATTCGCGGCAGTGATTGCCGTGAACGCGGCGCGTTTCCGATGCGCGACCCACAGGCCCAGCGGCACGGCAATCGCGATCGCCAGCCCAAGTGCCCCCGCCGAAAGCATGACGTGTGTTGCCAACGCGTCGAAAAAGCGACCGGGGTGGCTCACCAGGAATTGCCACGCTTCAATCAGCAGCATAGGAACGCTTGGGCGTGATGCAGACGTGGCGACTGCTTGCGACTGCCGCTTTGATCCGCCGCGTGTTGATAATGGCCGGTCACACGGATCGATCGCGCAGCCAGGTTTCGAGCCGCGCGAGGCTCATGTCCGCTACGACGGCCAGCAGGCACGCGGTCAGCGCGCCCGTCCAGATTTTCGGCGCGTGGTCGTTGCTGATGCCGCTGAAAATGAGGGTTCCGAGGCCGCCGGCGTTCACGTACGCAGCGACGACGGCGACGCTGATCACGGTGACCGTCGCGATCCGGAGCCCCGCAACGATCACCGGCAGCGCGAGCGGCAGCTCGATGCGCACCAGAACCTCTCCCTGTGTCATTCCCATGCCGCGCGCCGCTTCGACGATGTCGGCGGATACTTCACGCAGACCGACAGCTACGTTGCGGATCAGGATCATCAACGAAAACGCAACCATGCAAATGATGGCGTTGGCTTTACCCAATCCGACGATCGGGATCAGCAGCGCGAGGAATGCGAGCGTCGGAATCGTATAAAGAAATCCACTGATCGCAAGCGCCCAGCGGAAGACCCGGTCATCGCGCGCCGCCCAGATGCCGACGATGAGCGAGGCGGCAAACGCTATGGCCAGCGACGTGAAGGCGATCACCACGTGTTCGACCAGCGCGGTGAACACCTGATCCCAATTGTTCGTAAGCCAATTCATCGCGCGAGAAGGTCGATCGTAGCAAGGCGACCGGCGCGAATGGCGGCTTCGACGGCTTCGATGTCGGGCCCTAGCGGGCGATCTTGGTCGAGCGTCGCCGCCTGCCCGCGCACCACGGCGTAGGCCGACTTGGGCCCTTGTCCCATCGTGTCCAGCGCGAGTCCGCGGACATCGACCGCCTGCGCGCCGCTGAGTAATTCGATCGCCGCGAGAAAACGCAAGTTCGGTACCATCGCGGCCGTTTTGGCCACGACGTTCGCGGCCATCGACGCGTGATCCTCGATCGCTTCGGAGACCGGCGCGCAGTCGAGCGACGCGGGATTCGCGAGGTGGCGGATCTCGTTGTACAACGCCATCAAGGTCTTCTGAATCGTCGCAAAGCCCGAATGTTCGGGACCACGGGTGGTGAGCTGCAGCGGCAATCCTGAAAAAGTTGGCGAGAACAGCTTCTGGCAGCGGACCACGCACAGAAAAGCGGTTTGCGCGATCGCCAGTCCGAGCGTATCGAACGCGATCGCCAATCCGGGAATGTGGAAATTGCCGTTCGACAGCATCTCATTCGAATCCGGCAAAACCAGAGGACTCTCCGCTGCGCTGTTGAGCTCGAGCTCGACACAAGCGCGCGCAGCGAGTAGCGATGCCAGCGCCGTGCCGTGGACCTGCGTCACGCAGCGCAGCGAGATCGGATCCTGCACGCGGCGCGCCGCTAGCGGTTGCCAGAGAGCGCTATCCGCTAAAAGTTCGGTTAACCGCGTCGCAATTTCGCGTTGCCCCGGCGCGGGCCGCGCCGCCTGTACGCGCCGGTCGAGCGGACTCAAATTCGCGCGAAAGCCTTCGAACGTCAGCGCGACCGCAACATTCAAAGCATCGAGCGCCGTCGCGACGTCGTGCAACACGAGCGCGGCGTGACCGATGGTCGCCGCATTCGCGCTGATGAGGGCGATCCCGTCTTTTCCCGTGAGCGGCACAGGCTCCAAGCGCGCACGCGCCAGCGCTTCGGCGCCGGGCAAGAGCTCGCCTTCGTACACGGCGAAACCCTGGCCCAGCAGCGGCAACGCCAGGTGCGACAGCGGTGCTAAGTCCGCAGTGCCGATCGAACCCTTGCTCGGTACCGACGGATGGACGCGGGCGTTCAACAGCGCAATCAGCGCGTCGAGGACTGCAGGTGATACGCCTGAGCCGCCGACCGCCATGCCAGCGGCACGGGCAAACAGCATCGCGCGGACGACATCGGTTGAATGACGTGGCCCAATACCGACCGCTCGCGCTTGCACGGCGCGCGTCTGATAGCGGGATTGCTCGTCCGGCGGGATCGGCAGTCCCGTGTTCGCGCCCAGCGCTGTTGTGACACCGTAAACGGCGGTGCCGGATTGGGCGACGTGGTCGACGACGCGACGCGCGGCGACCACCCGCACGCGCGCCGCTTCGCTTAAGCTCACTTGCGTGTAGGCGCGGGCCACGCGCACGACGTCAGCCGACGTGACATCACGGCCCGTCAGCGTGATCGTCGTGTGATCCAGAGGGGGAAGGGGTTCGCGTGAGCTCTAGCGGACAACGCCTTTTGTTTTGAGAAACGCGCGCGCCACGTCCCTGGGCTCCTGTTTCTCGCCATCGACCTTGAAGTTCAACTCCGCCATCGTCGTTTCGTCGATGAGGGCGCTGACCTTGTTCAAGACCTCGGCCATTTTGGGATTGGCGTCGAGGGCGTCCTTGCGCACGACCGGCGCGAGGTAATACGGCGGCCACAGATTCTGGTCGTCTTTCAATCGCGTCAGTTTGAGTGCGCTGATCATGCCGTCGGTCGCGTAGCCGTTGACGACATCAATCTGCTTGTTCGCGAGCGCCTGATAGCGTAGTCCGATCGCCATCTGCAGGTCCTCCTTGAACTCTATGCCGTATTTAGCCTTGAGTCCCGGCAGGCCGTCCTTGCGGTCGCGAAACTCCGGGCCTGCACCGAGTTTCAGATCCTTCGCCACGCGCGCCAGATCGGTCAGCGTCACGAGCTTGTGCTGCGCGGCGGTCTCGGGGCGTACGACCATGTTGTATGTGTTGTTCATCGGCGATTCGTCCAATACGACCAGGCCCTTCGCCGCGTATTCGGCTTTGACCTTGTCGTAAACCGCCTTGCGATCGGTCAGCAACTCACCTTTGAGCACGGCCAACAGCATCGTGCCCGTGTACTCGGGATAGAGGTCGATCTGCTTTTCCTCGAGCGCCTTGTGCGCGATCAGCGTGCCGCCCAAATTGATCTTGCGCTCGACCTTGAAGCCGGCGGCCTCAAGCGCCTGCGCGTAGATTTCGGCGACGACGAATTGTTCGGTGAAGTTCTTCGAGCCGACGCGAACCTGCGCGAGCGCGGTGGTCGTGAAGGCAATCGCCGCGAGCGAGGCGATGAGAAGGCGGATCCAGCGCATGGGTGACTCCGAAAAAAGGCAATTGGACTAGCGGTGGGAGAACGGATAATTTTCGTCAGTTATCGCAGACGTGTCAATGCGAGTAGAGGCCAGCTAAGTGGCTCAGCTTGCACTTCGGTTCCAAAACACAGGCGAATGAAGCGCCCTGACGCTGCGGCAGCCGATCCAGCGTTGTACGTGCGCCTTATCCTGCTATAACGAAGCGTACCGTTCGATGAGCTCGGCAACGACCTCCGGCTGCTCCTCGCTCACAAAATGCCCGCTGTTCTTGACGACTTCGACGCTCACGTTCGCACACCCATGTCGCCGCAAGGATTCGGCCATTTTCGGAATAAGCTTCCCCATGGCGTGTTCGCCGCCGGCCAATACGATAGATACATCGAGAGCATTCCGCTGCGCTTGGCTAAACTTTTCATTTGCTGCAAACGCACGGTAGAACTCGAGGCCCGCACGCAGCTTTTCGGGCGTGTTGTACGCGTTCGCGTAGTGAGTAATGTCTGTATCGGAAATGGCCTCGCGATTTCGCGCAAAACGATTGAAAAACGCTTCCCGCAAGTAAACGGGTTTCCCGGCCTGCAATCAACTTTTCAGGCACATTCGGCGTTTGGTGTAAACCGAAATGCCAGAGCATAGGATGGGCTTTGAGTTCCGCCCAGGGCTCGATACTGTGCAGCGGCGCGTCGAGAATCATCACGCCGCGTGTCGATTCTGGATAAAGGCGTACAAAAGCATAGGTGACCATCCCGCCAATATCGTGGCCGGCCACATAAACCCGCGCTAGATTGAGATGCTTGGTGAGCTGATGAATGTCCTTAGCCAGATTCGCGGCATCGTAACCGTCAGCCATTGCCGCCGACCTGCCCACGCCGCGCAAGTCAACGGCAATCACGGTGAACTTCTTCGCCAGACGCGGCATGATCTTGTGAAACTCATACCAATTTTGGGGAAATCCGTGGAGCAGAATGACGGCGGAACCTGTCCCCCCGCGAACAT
The DNA here is from genome assembly GCA_037719965.1 of Casimicrobiaceae bacterium. Classification (GTDB taxonomy): domain Bacteria; phylum Pseudomonadota; class Gammaproteobacteria; order Burkholderiales; family Casimicrobiaceae; genus VBCG01. The sequence goes on from JBBJMT010000004.1 coordinate 130,331, forward strand.
AGTGGAGCGTCACCCGGCTTCAACCGTTGCGACGGAGATACGCCTCGAGCTTGTTGAGAATCGCGCCCCAGCCCGACTCGCGGTCGGATGGTTTTTCGCGTCCATCGAGGAAGGCGGACTGGTCGGTGAGGATCACGCGCGTACCCCTGTCGTCGGCGATCAGCTCGATGGTGCACTGCGTGGTAGACGTGCGCGTCTCTGCGTCGTGCATCGTGCCCGCCGAGATTATGCGTGCGTTCGGCACGATATCGAGATAGCGTCCCTCGCTCGAATAGCGCGGATCACCCTTCGGCCCGAAGCGGCTTGCTTCGCGGCCTCCGACGCGAAAGTCCTGCTCATGCTCTGCGAGTTCCCAATCGTCGCCCGGAACATCCCACCGCGAACGCTCCGCAGCGTCCGCCCAAGCGGCAAAAACGCGCGCCGGCGACGCGTCGTAGCGACGCTCGACGGCGATCGTCGAATGCTGCACGGTTCGTTCAGTCACTTTTGCTCCTTTTATTGCGGTTTTTCGCTCATCTTTGCGAGATAGTCGCCCAAGCGATCGAGCCGGCGCTCCCAGCTCGTCCGCCGCGCGACGATCCACTTCTCCGCCTTGTGCAGCGCTGCCGGCTCGATGCGGCAGGTGCGCACGCGTCCGGCCTTCTCGGAGCGGATGAGGCCGCTTATCTCCAAGACCTGCAGGTGTTGTAGCACCGCTGGCAGCGAGATCGCTAACGGCTGCGCGAGCTCGCTGACCGAAGCCGGGCCGCGGCCCAACTGCTCCACTATCGCCCGTCGCGCAGGGGCCGCCAGCGCCTGGAAAACGAGATCGAGCGGAGCGGATTGGTTAAGCATATGCTTAAGTATAACGCGCAGATTAGTCGTTGGCAACAGTATCAAGCGCGCATTCAATACGAGAATGTTCGCGATACGCGCTATAGCGTCGCGGACAATGGCTTTCGCCCGACCGGCGATTCCCTACGTCATCGCTCTTGCCGCATCGAGTTTCATACACATCGCGATCGCCGATCTCGTCCCTGGTCTGCACCAGCATACTTCGGCACGCGCGGTGATCGGACAGTCCATCACCACCGCACTCGGCTCGGCGTAGCATGCATGGCGCTCGCCGTCTTTTATTAGCATGGACACTGATTTGGACGCCGGAGTCCAAAGGAGATTCCGGTGCGCGCACGTGTCGGAGGCCGTTTAATCCACTTTCGCCCCGGACTTGCTCACGATGTCGGCGAACTTGGCCACATCGTTCTTCAGTCGCGCGCCAAATTTGGCGGGGGTGCTGCCGATGACCTCGAAGCCGTTGGCAATCAACGGCCCGCTAACAGCGGGATCGCGCAAGATTTTCACGATTTCCGCGTTGAGTTTCGCCAGCACCTCGGGCCGAACACCTGCAGGCGCGACCATGCCGTTTTCAGACTCGATGTCGAAGCCCGGATTCATCACCTCGTACATTGTAGGCACATCCGGCAATTGCGGGCTGCGTTTGGTACTGGTGACACCCAGAGCGCGCAATGTACCCGCCTTTAATTGCGGCAGCACACTTACCAGCACGGGAATCGCGTCGGAGAGGCGATGGCTTGGCATAACGATACATCCAAACATGGAGGCTCGCTTTCGCGAGATGCGCTGCCGATGACGGTCTCCTAAGACATAAACGTTCGCGGAATCCACGTAGCGATCGCGGGCACGAAAAACACCAGCGCCAAGACCGCCACTTCCGCGATGATGAATGCCCAGCAATACTTCACCGTCTGGTCGTACGTGGTACCGGCGATGCTCGTGGCCACGAACAGCAGCACGGCCACCGGCGGGGTCGTGGCGCCGATCTGCGTCACCATGGTGATCAGGATGCCGACGTGGATGGGGTCGAAGCCGAACTTGAGCGCGATGGTTGAGATTACGGGAACCAGGATGATCATCACTGCCAGCGATTCCAGCAGCATCCCCAGTACCAGCATCAGGCCGAGCAGGGTGATCATGACGATGGTTCCGTTTCCGGAAACGCCGCCGACGACCTTCATGACCGCGTCGTTGAAATCGAGATAGGAGAGAAGCCAGCCCAGCGCTCCGGCCACGCCGATGATGCCGATGACCATGGCCGAGGTGACGGCGGTGTCGACCAGTATCTTGGGCAGGTCGCGCCAGGAGATGATGCGATAGACGAGAAAGGCGACGATGAATGAATAGGCGCACGCGACCACCCCTGCCTCGGTCGCCGTGAACACGCCCGAGAGTATGCCGCCGATGATGATCACCGGCGCCATCAGCGCGAGCCATACCTTGCCCAGTGCACGGATGGCGACGCCGGCGCGAAAGCGGCCGCTCGTCTCGCGCAGCTCGGGGAAGTTTTTCGCCAGCGAATAAAGGTAAATGACCAGCATCAACCCGATCGCGATCAACACTCCGGGGAGAATCCCCCCGAGGAACAGCCCGCCAATCGACACCCCCGTCATGGAGCCGTAGACGATCATCGTCATCGACGGCGGGATGATGGCACCGATGGTCCCGGCGCAGGCGACCAGCGCGGCGGCAAACCCTGCCTTGTAGCCCCGCCCCTTCATCGACGGAATCAGAATCGAGCCGATGGCGGAAGTATCCGCGGTCGAGCTGCCGGAAACGCCGGCAAAAATCATGCTCGACACGACCGATGCGTGGCCGAGCCCGCCGCGCAGGTGCCCCACCACCGTCTCGGCGAACTCGACCAGTTTTTTCGACAGGCCGCCGCGCGCCATGAGCTCGCCCGCAAGAATGAAATAGGGCAGCGCGAGCAGGCTGAACGAATCCAGCATGGCGAACATCTTTTGCGGAAACAGCGCCGGCGTGAGATCGCCTGAAAAGATGATGCCGCCCAGCGCGGTAATGCCGATCGCAAGCAGCACCGGAAAGCCGAGCACGATCAGCACGATCAACGCGCCGAACAGAAGCAGCAGCGTCATGTCACTTCGTCCACCGGCGCATGCATTGCGGGCTCGAGCACGATCAGCTTGCATGGCGACAGGCGCGTCACCAGCCGGCGCAGCGCGATCAGCGCGAGGTATGCGCCGCCGATCACCTGAGCGACGTACACCTTGTCCATCGTCACGCCGAGCGAAGAGCTCGACTGGTTTTTCGCGACCGCCATGATCTCGGTGGCGTAATACCCGATGGCAAGTGCGAAGACGAGCCAAAGAATTTCCTGCAGCAGCAGCAACAGCCGCTGCGGCGCACGCGGCAGCGCGTCGAAGAGCATGTTCATGCCGATGTGCGTGCCGCGCCGGTACCCGACCGGAATGGCGAGAAACGTAATCCAGATGTTGAGGTAGCGCTGCAGCTCCTCGCTCCACGAAAGGGAGATATTGAAGAAAAAGCGATTCGTGATCTGCAAGATGCCGGCCACCAGCATTAGCGCGAACAGGAATGCGATCGCGACCTCGACGGCGCGGTCGAGACGGTCGAATGCCTTCATGGCGCGTGACGGATTCTTCGTGGCCAGCGAGGGTCCGGAGAGGGCGTGCTGACGCTCACCCGCTCGCTGACGCAAGCCGCCCCCTCCCTTGCGCGAGAGGGCATGAAGGCCAGCTCTATTTCGTATCGCGGATGGTTGCCAGGAGATCGGTCGCGCCACGTTCCTTGGCGAGATCATCCTGCAGCGGAAGCGCGGCTTTCTGGAAACTGCTGGTGTCGATCGGCACGAACACCATGCCCTTGGTCTTGAGCCCGTCGAAGGCCTCCGCCTCGCGCTTGGGCGCCAGCGTGCGATTGTTGTCGCGCGCTTTGGTCGCGGCGGTCTGGATCGCCTGCTGCTCGGCGGGCGTGAATTTCTGCCATTCCTTCATCGAGCACGCGAACACCAGTGGCCCGAACAGATGCCGCGTCAGCACGCCGTACTTGGCGATTTCGTAGAACTTGTTGGCGTAAATCATCGCCGCCGAATGCTCGAAGCCGTCGAGAACGCCTGTTTGCATCGCGTTGTAGACTTCGCCGAATGCCATCGGCGTCGCGTTGGCGCCCATGGAGTTGAGCGCAGCGACGTAGATGGGCGTCTGAATGGTGCGGATCTTCAGGCCCTTGATGTCTTCGGGCTTGTTGATCGGCTTTTTCGCGGTGATGACGTTGCGATAGCCCCAGCTATCCATCCAGGCAAGGACTTTGAAGCTCGTGCCTTCGAGCTCCTTGGCGAGCGTAGTGCCGACCGGGCCGTCGAGCACTTTGTGCACATGACCGTAGTCGCGCCACATGAAAGGCAGGTCGAGCACACCCAAGCGTTTGTTGAAGTTGGTCAGGATGGCGGTGCCCGAGATGGCGCACGTCGCGCCGGAACCCAGTTGCATTGCCTCATAGACATCGCGTTCCTGGCCGAGCGCGTTGGCGGCGTAAATCTTCACTTCCAGCGTCGGATTGTCTACCAGTGCCTGCTCGAACTCGAGCGCCGCCTGATGCAACTCGGAATCGGCCGAGGCCTGGCTGGAATGCGAAAGCTTGATCTGTTTTTTCTGTTGCGCGGCCGTGGACGCGGGGAACAACGCAACGACGGCAAAACAAACGCCAACCGCAATCACGGCGCGGCGCAGGGGATTCTGCAGGAACATGGGCACTCCTCCGGGAACGATGCGCTGCTCGAGTTTGGCCACCACGATTGGTCAGATACCTTACCGCTTCGGGTCCGGCGCAGTTTCGGCTCGGCCGCTCCCACTGTCAAGCTTCATCGGCCGCGGCCCCTCCAGCGCAGCCATCATGCGCTCGACGCGAGTGGACAGCGCTTCGGTGGACTAGCGCTCGCGAAAGATCTCGCCCATCAGGGGATAGAAAATGCGCCCACTACACTTAGGTATTCGGGCCCTCCTTCGTGCTCGTTTATCCACTGGATCAGTCTGGGAAGTACTGGTGTGGGCGCTGAACAGTTACCGCTGTCAATTTTGCGGCGCCTGTGGACTAATCGCCCGGCTAAACCTTGGAAACCCTGACAATCGCGTCCCTTCGTTTCTCGATTTCTGGCTGTAGCTCCATGCCAAGGCCCGGTCTTGCGCTCACCGACACCCAGCCATTTTCGATAATCGGCATATTCGTCACCAGTTCCTTGTACCAGCCAGTGTAGAAGGCCCGTACGCCCTCTTGGATCAGGGCATTGCGCGCATGCAGCGAGAAGTGGCAGGAGGCCATGAACACTACCGGTCCGGTGCAGTCATGGGCAGCCACTGGAACATGCCATGCCTCCGCCATGCCGGCAATCTTGCGTGCTTCGCTTAAGCCCCCGCACCAGGACAGGTCGAGCATGACCACGTCGGCCGCCCCCGAGGTGAGATAGTCGCGGAAGGAGTGCGTATACGCCAATGTTTCCGAGGCGCACACCCACGCCTTGCTGTGCGCGGCGTATTCCTTCAGGTCGCCGACGTTGTCGAGGCGGAAAGGGTCTTCATGCCAATAGGTGTTGAATTCCGCCAGGCGTTCGGCCAGTCGCTTTGCCATCGGCAGGCTCCACAGCGAATGGAATTCGACCATGATCTCCATTTTGTCGCCCACGGCCTTGCGGATTTTCCTGAACGGTTCCAGCGCCGTATTCAGTTCCTGCGGCGAAATATCCAGCCCGCCGGTGCGTTCTGCAGCAATGTCGAAAGGCCAGATCTTCATCGCTGTGATGCCCTGTTCGAGCAGCGACTGCGCCACCTCATCGGGGCGGTACAGGAAGCCTTCAAGATCCTCGTAAGGGCCGCCCGTTTCGCCGACGTGCCAGTTGGAGACGGACTGTGCGCGCAGGTCCCGGATGTATTTGTAGCCGGCGCAGGTGTTATAGATGCGAATCGTATCGCGCGACTTTCCGCCTAGCATCTCGCACACCGGTCGCCCATGCACCTTGCCAAACAGGTCCCAGAGCGCGAGGTCAACCGCCGAATTGCCGCGTGTCTCAACGCCGGCGGAGCGCCAGCCGAGATAGTTGGTAAGTTCGTTATTGCGCGCCTCGATCTGTAGCGGATCCTTGCCAAGCAGCTTGGTGGCGACCGTTTCATGAATATACGCTGCGACAGCAGCCGCCCCCATGAACGTCTCGCCAAGACCGACGAGACCCTCGTCGGTGTGCAGGCGTATCCAGATGATGTTCGCGAACTCGGAGAGTCGGATCGTCTCAACGGCAGTTATTTTCATCTGGGACCCTTCTTTTCTGCTTGGTTGTAGCCTGAAAGCAGGCGGTATGGAACCGCTGCGGTTACGGCGCCCACTGTACCGGCCATGTCGTTCATGCCGGGCGAATGGTTAATGGAGCGTCTGTGTTCTAGCTAGTGACGCGTCTGTGCGATCGGTTTGACTGGTCAGCTCGTCTAGCGGTTGTATTTGTTGGTATTCTCAGCTACAAAGCGCAGACCGAGTGCCGCGCATTCAGGCAGCCGACAGGTAATCGATCACGCCGACCGCGGCAATGTCGCTCCCCGCAAGATAGCGCGTCGACGAGTCGCAGACGGCCCTAGCGCCTACGTTGCACCGATCCAATTCCACAGTGAGAAGACATGAGTGACAAACCGCGCATCGGATGCGTTGGCCTGGGGCTGATGGGCCATGGCATCGCCAAAAACTTCGTCGCCAAAGGGTTTCCGCTCGCTGTGCGGGCACACCGCAATCGACAACCGCTCGAAGACCTGCTCGCTGCGGGTGCAAAGGAGGTGCGCACCAACGCCGAGCTCGCGGAGCAGGCCGACATCGTGTTCATCTGCGTCACCGGCGCACCGCAGGTCGAGGAGGTGATCGCCGGTGCAGCGGGTATCGCTTCGGTCGCGCGCGAAGGGCTTATCGTGGTCGATACGTCGACCAGCGAACCGGCGGTCACTGCCCGTTTGCGTGAAACCCTTGCTGCGGGTGGCGCTCGGCTGGTCGACGCCCCGCTGGGGCGCACCCCCAGAGAAGCCGAAGAAGGCCGGCTCAACATTATGGTCGGCGCCGATGACGCGACCTTCGCCGCGCTGCAGCCGGTGCTGTCGGCGTTCTGCGAGAACATCATTCATGCCGGCCCTCCGGGACACGGGCATACGCTCAAGCTCATCAACAATTTCCTGGCCATGGCGATTGCGACCTCGACGGCCGAGGCGCTCGCCACCGCGGCGCGCTCCGGCGTGTCGCCGCAAAAGCTGGTGGATGTGATTTCGGCCGGTGGGGTGAACTCCGGCATTTTTCAGATGGTGGCCGCAAAATCGCTGCAGGGCGATCTCACGGGTCTCAAGTTCACCCTGGTCAACGCGATGAAAGACTTGCGTTATTACACGCATCTTGCCGAGTCGCTGCCCGCGTCCGCCGTTATCGGCGAAGCCGTGCATCAGACGCTGGTGCAGGCTAATCTGCTGGGCTTCGGCGAGAGCTACGTTGCGTCTCTGGTCGAGGCACAGGAAAAGCTCACCGGCACGCCGATCGTGCCGCGTTGAGCATGCGCACAGCGATGCACCGTTGCCGATCAGGGGCATGCCGGCGAACAGTTTCTTCACGGCATGAACAACAACGATTACCTGTTCCGGCCATGGCATCTCGACGAGCCTCACGTCACCAACTGGACCACGCGGGAAGCGGCGCGAATGGTCAAGCGGCGCGACCCGACGCGCGCCGCGTTCTAGCATATGTCGTACACCCACCCGCATCCACCGCTGGTACCGCTGGCGGCATACCTTGATCTCTACCACGTGGACGAGGTCGACCTTCCGGTGCGCGCGCAATGGGATGCAGAACCGCTTTCGACACCCCTGCAGACCGTGCGCGACTACTGGCCGACACGGTACAGCGACCGTGAACTCCGTGCCATCCGCTGGGCTTTCCATGCGCTGTGCACCCACATCGATCACCAACTGCGCGTGTTGCTGGGAACACTTCGCGAGGAGGCGGTGCTCGACAATACGGTTATGATGGTGTGCAGCGATCACGGCGACATGCTGGATGATTTCGGTTTATGGGCGAAGCGGCTTTTCTACGAAGGGTCGGCCCGGATTCCGATGCTGCTCGTCGGCACGCGGCGATCCCAGAGTGGCCACTGATGCGGTCGACGGGCGACTGGTCGGTCTGCAGGACGTCGTGCCCACGCTGCTTGATCTGTCAGGATTGCCGATCCCGGACACCGTGAAAGGACTGAGCATGGTCGGCGAGTTGCGACGTAAGGTGCTTTTCGGAGAATGTCGTGAGGGCCGCAACGCCACCCGCATGGTGCACGATGGCCGCCACAAACTGATCTGGTATCCCGCCAGGCAATGTCGTGCAGTTGTTCGACCTTCAGCTTGATCCCGACGAGCGCACGACTGCGCCGCGGATCGCGCCTATGCGGAAGTGCGCGACCGGCTGTCAAGGCTCATCGCCGAGGCCGCCTGGGGTGCCGACGCGCAATGGATTGTAGACGGCCGGCTGGCGGGTGTTGAACCCGTCGTTTCCGCATGACCGCCGATCGCGCCTGGGGTGGTCAGCGCGGCGTGCACTACCTGACACCGCCGCTCACTGATCCTTCGAAACCGGTGGGGACACTCGGATGAGTTCCGGCGGAAGTGGTTGCATCCTGGCCGCGCGATTCGGTTCCGCGCAAAGAGGAGCACGCTGATGTCGATACGCCCATGGATTGCAGCCTTGTTCATCGGGAGGACGATCTTCGCGAGCACAGGCGTCCACGCGCAGGCGTAGCCGGCCAAACCGATCCATCTGATCGTGCCTTATCCGCTCGGGGGCAATTCCGGCATCCTCGGGAGAATGTTCGGCGGGAAACTCGGGGAGGCGCTCGGCCAGCCGGTGGTCGTCGATAACAAGCCGGGCGCTTCGGCGACTATCGGAACAGCGATCGCGGCCAAAGCGCAACCCGACGGTTACACACTGCATTGGGTGACATCGCGACACACGCGCTCAAACCGCCCAACCGGCGATTCCCTACGTCATCGCTCTTGCTGCATCGAGTTTCATAGAGGGTCACGCAATGTGCGGATAGCCGAGTCGTTCCGCTGCGCGCGCATTATCTGTAAGCACGTCGTAATCCGAGGCGGTGACGGCTGCGAAGCCTTGCAGCAGAAGCGCTGCGCGCACCGTTTTGAGTGCGTCGGCGTCGGCCACCGCGAGCAAGACTGCGCGCAGCGCCTCGACGGCGGCGCCATCGCTTCCCGCAGCGGCTATGAGGGGCGGTATCGGCGTCGGCGGGGTCGTCGCGATCACCCGCAACTGTGACGCCACCGCGGGTTCGTGGTGACGCAGCAGATCGTGGGCGTAACTGTCGAGCGGTCCGCTATCGGCGTCGCCTCGAATGACCGCCTCGATGACGCCGCGCGGTGTGAATACGGGACCGACGACCGTGGCGAACAGCGGCCCGCCGCGAGCCCTCGCATGCGGCGCCAAAAAACGGCGCGGTCCTTGATAGCCGGATTGCGATTCTTCACTCGTAAACGCGAAACGCGCGCCAAAGATGTCCTCGATGCGCTTGAACGAAGCGTCGGCGCGGACGATGAGATCGCTCCAGTAAAGCGGCTTGCCGTGGTAACGCTCGGGGCTTGGGATCGGGGCGGCTAGTATCACCGGCCGTGGACTCGCGCGGGTCAGCGGATAGCCGCACATGAACGTGCAACCGAGATCGGGCCGCGACCACAGCGCAGTCAACGGCAGCGGCGCCGGATAATCGATGACCTCGCACGCAACGCCGGCGCGCGCGACGACCCACTCGAGCAGCGCGCGCCACGCGGCGGCAACCGTCGCGTTGATCGCGTACATGCGCGCACACGCGATCACGCGCAGTTTTCCGCAATCCGTGCGCCGTCCGACCTCTTACGCATACCGAAGCCGCTGCCCGACGCCCAAACGTTTGGCCTTCTCGAGCATGGCGTGACCAAGCGCGATATCGGACAGCGACAATCCGCGGTGCCACAAGAGGATCGTCTCCGCGTCGCTCGCTCGTCCCGGCTTGCGACCCGCGACGATCTCGCCGAGTTCGGCGTGCAACGTTGCATCCGATAATTTGCCGGCTTCGACGTGCGCGCGCAGGCTGCCGAACTGGCCGGTCTTGCATTGGCCCCAATCGTCGACGACGATCTTATCCATGAGATCGGTCAGCGAGAGCTCCACTGCGCTCATCGTGCCGTAGGGAACCACGAAGGCGCCCGCTTTGATCCACGCCGTCTTCAAGAGCGGCGTAGGGTGCGGCAGGCGGGACGCTTCGACGACGATGTCGGCGTCACGGACGCACGATTCCCAATCCTCTGTTGCAACGACCGGTTTTCCAAGATCGCGCGATAGTCGCAACGCGAACGCATCGCGGCTTTCAGGCCGGCGCGAGTGCACGCGGATTTCGTCGAAGTCGAACAGGCGATCGAGCAGCCGGACGTTCCAATACGCGGTCCCGCGCGCGCCGATATGCGCCAGAATGCGACTCGACTTGCGCGCCAGATATTTAGCGCCCAGCGCGGTGACCGCACCGGTGCGCATATCGGTCAGACCCGAAGCGTCGATGATGGCGACGGGGCGTCCCGTGCGCGGATCGAAGAGGTTGAGCAGCCCCATCTCGGAGGGCAAGCCCTGCCGGTAATTGTCGACGTAATCGCCAACGATCTTCACTCCCGCGAGCGCAAGCGGGCCGACATAACCGCGTAAAACGTTCAAGTGGCCGTTGAAGGCGGCGTCGGGAATCAGATGCATGCGCGGCTCGATCACCGTGCGTCCTTCGCCCTGTGCACGCAGTCCCGCTTCGACCGCGGTTAGGATTTCATCGTCGGGCAACGCCAGCGCCGCGACATCCGGAGCGTTCAGATAATCGATATGAAGCTCGGCCGTCTGCGCACGCTCCTCGCTCAATCGTTGCTCCTCCCGGATAAATGCTGGTGCGCGAAGGTTCGCGCGCCGCTCTCGCTCATTCGCGCCCTCCACGTTCGTTCAGCGCGATGTGAAGGTCGAGTTGTCGGGCGCCGCTCGGTCGCGCGGCGACGCGCCCTGCGGGCCTCCCTCGGCCTATCGGCCTCGGCCGCCGCGCTCATTCAATGCGGATGTTGGCGTCCTTGACGATCTTGCCCCATTTAGCCGCCTCCGAGCGGATCATCGTCGCGAATTCGGCCGGCGTGTTGCCCATGGGCTCGGCACCCAGACCCGCGAGCTTTTCCCGGGCGTCCGGCTGCGCTAACCCGGAAGCGATGGAGGACTGCAGAAGATTGACGATTTCCATCGGCGTTCCCGCTGGCGCAACGATGCCGTACCAGGACGTCACATCGAATCCGGGAAGTCCCGATTCGGCGATCGTCGGCAACTCTGGCGCGGCAGCCATGCGCTGCAAACTCGCGACCCCCAACGCTGTCAACTTGTTGCCTTTGACGTGGGGCAGCGCCGACGATGCGCCGGCGAACATCAATTGCACCTGACCGCCGAGCACCGCGGTGACTGCCGGCGCGATGCCGTTGAACGGGACGTGCACCATGTCCAATCCCGCGCTGCTCTTGAAGAGTTCGCCGGCGAGGTGTGCGCCGCTGCCGGGGCCAGGCGATGAAAAGTTGAGCTGGCCGGGACGGGCCTTCGCATAGGCGATGAGCTCGCCGACGGATTTGACCGGTACCGAAGGATGCACGACCAATATGTTCGGCACGGCGGCGAGCGCCGTCACCGGTACGAAGTCGCGCGCCACGTCATAGGGGACGTTGCGATACAGGCTCGGGTTGACCGTCAGATTTCCCGCCGGCGCAAGAACCAGCGTATGTCCGTCCGGCGGCGCTTTCGCGCCCAGCTCCATGCCGATATTCCCGCCCGCGCCGGCGCGGTTCTCCACGATGACCTGGGCCTTGAGACTGGCGCTCAACTTGTCGCTAACCAGCCGCGCAAGCGTGTCGGCGGGACCACCGGGTGGAAACGGCACAATGAGACGGATCGGCTTGCTGGGATAGCTTTGGGCGGCGGCTATTCCGAACGGCTGCGCGGTAACGGCGAACAGCGCCAGTAGGAAAGCCCGAAACAACGTACGCATGCCATTGACCTCCAAAGAACGCAGTCTACTCGTCCGTTTGCGTCCATCGCAACGCTTCGAGCGAGGATACCTAGGAGACACTAAGGGGACACTAGCAGGACATTGAGGAGACACGTTGGCGGACTGGAGACGATCGCTCTACAATCGGCGTCACGTGGTTGCTTGCGTCCCGCTCGCAGCGCGGTGCATTTCGATTCATGGCCATTCATCGTGTGCTCTCACCCGCCGACTACCGGCGCACGCCATGGAAGAACGGCGGTGGCCGCACCACCGAGATTGCCGTTGAACCGCCCGAGGCAGGGCTCGCAGACTTCGCCTGGCGAGTGAGCGTTGCCGACATCGAGCAGGATGGTGTGTTTTCCGTCTTCCCCGGTGTTGCTCGTACGCTGGTCCTGCTCGCGGGCGACGGCATGCGGCTGACCGGCGCCGGCGCGCCGCTGGAACTGCACGCTCCGTTCGAACCGGTCACGTTTGCGGGAGACGCGCCGATAATGTGTACGCTCATCGGTGGTCCAGTCCGCGACTTCAACTTGATGGTACGGCGCGACGTGCATCGAGGCGAGGTTATCGTGGTGCACGAAAGAGCCGAAGCCATGCGGCATGCTGGGATTTACGTTTGTTACGCGGCGCGCGGGGCATGCGAATGCCTGATTGCGGGCCATCCACCGATCGCGTTGGCGGAAGAACATGCGTTGCTCGTCGAGCTCGACCAGGCCGACGCCGCGGCTAGATCGGGCATGCAGGTCGATCCGGGCTCCGCGACCGCGGTTGCCCTCGTCGCCATCATCGGTTCGGCATGACCAAGTCTCTTCGCCGATCCTGTTCGCGCGCGCATTGGCTGCGATGAAGCTGTTCGCGCAAGCCACGCTGCTCGAAGACGGTTGGGCGCGCAACGTGGCTATCGACATCGGCGACGACGGTGTCATTGCCTACGTAGCACGCGATGCCGAAGCGAATGACCGGGAACGGTTGGGCGGAGTGGTCGTTCCCGCGATGTCGAATCTGCACTCGCACGCGTTTCAGCGCGCACTTGCCGGGCGCACCGGTGGCAGCGGTCGCGGCGCGCTCGCGCACGACGACAGTTTCTGGACATGGCGGCAGGCGATGTACCGCTTCCTAGATCGAGTCGACGCCGATGCATTCGAAGCGATCGCTGCGCAGACGTATGTCGAAATGGCGAAAGCCGGTTACGCCGCAGTGGCCGAATTCCATTACGTTCATCACGATGTCAACGGCGTTGCCTATGCCGATCCGGCAGAACTCGCGTGGCGTATCGTAAGAGCCGCAAAAATCGCTGGGATCGCGCTGACCCTGCTGCCCGTATTTTATGCACACGCCGGATTCGGCGGAAAGCCGACGACTAGAGGCCAACGCCGATTTGCACACACGATCGACAGCTATGCGCTGCTCCATGACCGATTGCGCGAAGCCCGGAATCAGCACGGCTATGTGCTGGGCCTGGCACCCCATAGTCTGCGCGCGGTGACGGCCGAAGAGCTCATGGCGCTCGTGCCGCACGCCGCCCCCGATGCGCCGATTCATATTCACGCGGCCGAGCAAATCGCGGAAGTCGACGCTTGCATGACCTGGAGCGGCATGCGGCCGATCGAATGGCTGTTGCAGCGGGCAGGTGTGGATGCACGCTGGTGCCTCGTGCATGCGACGCATATGACCGAAAGCGAGGTTGCGGGGCTGGCCGCGAGCCGCGCGGTCGCGGGTCTTGCGCCGACGACGGAAGCCGATCTGGGCGACGGCACGTTTCCCGGATCGGCGTACGTAGCCGCCGGCGGCCGCTTTGGCATCGGCAGTGATTCCAATACGATCGTCGATCCGTTTGCGGAGTTGCGCCAGCTCGAATGGTCGCAGCGGCTGTGCGAACGCAAGCGCAACGTGCTCGCTCGGGACGCGGCGATTTCCGTGGGCACGTCGCTGTGGTCGGCGGCGGTGGCGGGAGGCGCGCAGGCGCTGGGGCGCCGGACCGGCGCCATCACCGCCGGTTATCGTGCGGATCTGGTTGTGTTGAACAGCGATGATGCAGCACTGGCGGAGCAGGCGCCGGAAGCTATGCTCGACGCGGCGATTTTCGGGCCGTGCACAAAACCCGTGCGCGATGTCATGGTCAATGGCCGATGGATCGTGCGCGACGGCCGGCATCCGCGTGAGGCCGAAGTGTTTGCGCGGTATCGCGGCGTGCTGCGCGAACTCTCGGGCTGACACGCATGCTGCCCGCCGCTTTCGACCTTCTGTTGACCAATGCGCATCTGGCGACTGTCAGCAACACCGGCGAGCGCTACGGCGCGATTCGCGACGGAGCGCTGGGTATTCGCGAGGGACAGATCGCATGGGTCGGCACCGCTGCGAATCGCCCGCGCGACATCTCCGCCCGCGAAATTCTTGACTGCCACGGCGCGTGGCTGACGCCAGGTCTCATTGATTGCCACACGCACGCCGTTTACGCGGGTAGCCGCGCCAATGAATTCGAGCAACGACTGCACGGTGCGACGTACGCCGAAATCGCGCACGCAGGCGGCGGCATCAATGCGACCGTGCTGGCGACGCGCGCCGCCAGCGAAGACGAGCTCGTCCGCCAGAGCCGGTCGCGCGTTGCCGCATTGGCGGCAGAGGGCGTCACGACCATCGAGATCAAATCGGGCTACGGTCTCGAGACAGCGACCGAATTGAGGCAGCTCGTCGTCGCGCGCCGGCTGGGGGAGGACGTCGGCCTCGATGTCCGGACGACCTTGCTCGCCGCCCACGCGTTGCCCGCGGAGTACGATGGGCGCGCGGATGAGTACATCGATTACGTTTGCCGTGACACCATTCCCGCCGCCGCCGCGTCGCGCGTCGCCGACGCTGTCGATGCGTTCTGTGAAACGATCGGTTTCACCGCGGCCCAGACGCAACGAGTGTTCGACGCTGCGCGTGCCCATGGGTTACCGGTCAAGCTGCACGCCGACCAGTTGTCCGATTTTGGTGGGGCTGCGCTCGCCGCAGGTGCGGGCGCGCTGTCGGCCGACCATGTGGAACACGCGAATGAAGAAGGTGTCGCGGCAATGGGCAGAGCCGGTACGGTAGCCGTCTTGCTGCCGGGTGCGTTCTTTGCGTTGCGCGATACGCACCTGCCACCGATCGCCGCGCTTCGCGCGCAGCACGTCCCAATGGCCATCTCCACCGATTGCAATCCGGGTACGTCGCCGACCACGTCCTTGTTGCTGATGTTCAATATGGCCTGCACCTTGTTTCGCCTGACCCCGGAGGAGGCTCTCGCCGGGGCGAGCGTGCATGCGGCGCGCGCACTCGGCCTGACCGACCGCGGTATGCTTGCCCCGGGCCAGCGCGCCGATCTCGTGCTGTGGGACATTGCGGAACCGGCGGAGCTGTCGTATCGGATCGGCAGCAATCCCTCGATCGGTGTCCTTCGCGGTGGCCGCGTCACTCGTTGGAGGCGATGATGCCGCTCTGGGAACTGCATCGCGGGGAGAGTCCGCTCGTCATCAACGTGCCGCATGCGGGAACGCACATTCCTGGAGCGTTGCAGCCCAGGATGACGGCGGTTGCGCAGGATCTTGCCGACACCGACTGGCACGTGGAAAAGCTATACGACTTTGTCCGAGCGCAAGACGTTACGCTGATGTGCGCGACGCACTCACGCTATGTCATCGATTTGAATCGCGATCCCTCGGGAGCGCCGCTCTACCCCGGCGCGGACAACACCGAGCTGTGTCCAACGCGAACGTTTGCGAACGAGGCGCTCTACGGCGATGGTGAAGTGCCGGCCTCTGCCGAGATCGATAGTCGCTGCGCGACCTATTTCGACGTCTATCACGCTGCGCTGCGCGAAGAGATCGAACGCGTGCGTGCGCGCCATGGCTACGCCGTCCTCCTCGATGGCCATTCGATCCGGTCCGAGGTTCCGCGTTTTTTCCCTGGGCGCTTGCCTGACCTCAATCTCGGAACGGCGAACGGCGCAAGCTGCGCGCCGTCGCTCGAGGAATGTGCTGCGCAAATCATCCGTGACGCAAGCGGGTTCACCTTCGCCGTCAATGGACGCTTCAAAGGCGGCTGGATCACCCGCCATTACGGCGATCCGCAACTGAACGTGCACGCGCTGCAGCTCGAGATTGCGCAAGCGTGCTACATGGATGAGATGCCGCCATATCCATGGACTGCCGCTCGCGCAGTTTCGCTCGACCTAGTGTTGCATCGGCTGTGCGCGGCGCTCAGCGCGTGGCGGCCCTCCCCGTGATTCGCATCTACATCGCGCGAGCGCGCTACGACGCGTTTCTCGTTGCCGATCGCTTGCGGCACGCGGGGATCAAAGCACACGTATTCAACCAGCACGCGTCGAGCATCGTCGGCGATGTTCCACCCGATGTTGGGCAGCCGCAGGTCTGGCTCGAAGATGAGAGAGATCGCGCACGCGCCGAAGCGGTGCTGCAGGACATCGAGAAAGGCGGCACGCGTGCCGGCAGCGTTTTCTGTGCGTCGTGCGGCGAAGAATCGCCGGCCAATTTCGACTTGTGCTGGAAGTGCGGCGCGACGTTTTGACCCCGAGCCCAGTGGGTTATCCGGCCGACTTCACCGCATCCTTCACAGAAATGTGCAAATATCCGAGAGCGGCTTTCGCGTGATATCGGGAATCATCGCCCCCGCCGCCGGATAGCCGACCACCAATAGAACGAATGGCCGCTCATTGGCGGGTCGGCCCAGGATCTCGTTCAAGAATGCCATCGGGCTCGGCGTGTGCGTCAGGCAGCACAACCCAGCGTGATGCAATGCGGCGATCAAAAAACCTGTCGCGATGCCCGTCGAATCGATCGGGTAATACACTTTCATCCGGGCGCCGTTGGCGCGAGTGATATACGCCTGGTAGAAGACGGCAATGAGCCAGGGCGCGTCTTCCAGAAACGGCTTGTCGCTATCGGTCCCAAGGGGTGCCAATGCCGCGAGCCATTCGCGTGTCGCGCGCCGTCCGTAGAACTCGCGTTCCTCCGCCTCGGCGCCTGCGCGAATCTTGCGCTTCAACGCGGGATCGCCGACGACAACGAACTGCCACGGCTGCAGGTTCGCGCCCGACGGTGCGGAACCGGCTACGCGCACGCAATCTTCGAGCACGCTGCGCGGCACCGGTTCGGCGGAAAAAAAGCGCACGGTGCGACGGCGTTGCAACAGCGCATTGAACGCGCTCGCACGCTGCCGCATGTCCTCTTCCGGTAGGCGCGCATAGGTTGCGAGCGGAACCGGCCGGTATCCGGAGGACGCAGCGTCGTCAAGGTCATCGGACATGCGGGTCCTTGCTACGAGCAACGGCAATGGTGCGTTTTAGTGCGCCGGAGTATCGTCGAGCAACGCACGAGCGCGCGCCATCGCGTCCGGGCGCGGCAGGCCATCGGCGGCAACCGCTGCGCCACGGCCAACGGTGCGCCGCGCGCGCGGAATCATCCACCAGACGATTGCGCCCCCTGCAAGCAACGCAAAGGGGCCAAACCAAAGCACCCAGGTCGTCGCTTTCACCGGCGGCTTGTACAAGACGAAATCGCCGTAGCGCGCCACCAGGAATGCCTTGATCTCGGCGTCGGTCTTGCCCGAGCGTGCAAGCGAGCGAACTTCGCGCCGAAGATCCTCGGCGAGCCCGGCGCTGGAATCGGCGAGAGTCTGGTTTTGACAGACGAGACAGCGCAGCTCTTTCTCGAGCGCTTGCAAGCGTGCCTCGAACGCGGCGTCGCCTTGCGCCCACGCCGACGATGCGATCAGCGCGGCGACGAACAGGAGGAGGGCACCGCGGAGTTTCATGTCACGACTTTTGCAGGTCGCGCACTAGCGGCAGGATTTTCTTCTCCAGCGCTTCGACGGTGAGCGGGCCGATCTGCTTATAGCGGACGACGCCGCTCTTGTCGACGACGAATGTCTCGGGGACACCGTAGACGCCCCAGTCGATGCCGACGCGGCCGTCGCTGTCCACGACCGAGACTCGATACGGATTACCGTGCTGCGCGAGCCACGCTTTGCCCTCTTCGGTCTTGTCTTTGTAGTTCAAACCGACGACGGGAACGACCTTCGCCTGCTCCAGTTGGACGAGCAGCGGATGTTCGACGCGACACGACACGCACCAGGACGCCCACACGTTGAGCAGCCACACTTGTCCGCGCATGTCTGCAGTTCCCAAGCGCTTGGCGGGGTCATGCAACTGTACGAGCGAGAACGCGGGCGCCGGCGCTCCCACCAGCGGGGAAGGAACCTCGCGCGGATCGCGCGCTAAGCCCTTCATAAGGAAGCCGACGATCACCAGAAAAACGGCGAGTGGCAGGAGGAGCCGCAGCGATTTCATGGCAACGTCGATTTATGCGGCTGGGTTTACGCAGCCGGGTTTATGTAGCACGGGCGGCGCCGCTCAAGGCTGCGGGCTGGCGTTGTACGGCCAGCCGATAACGGCGATCCGACAGCGCCAGAAAACCACCCAACGCCATCAATACGCACCCGCCCCAGATCCAGTCGACAAACGGTTTGACATAGATGCGCACCCCCCAAGCGCCATCGATCCCCTGATCGCTCACCGGCTCGCCCAGCGAAACGTAGCGGTCGCCGAACAGTCCGGCATCGATCGCCGCCTCGGTCATCGTGGCTCCGGTTGCGTGATAGACGCGCTTTTCGGGGCGCAACGTCGTAAGGTGCTTGCCGTCACGGCGCATTTCGATCAAACCGGCAAGACCGCGATAGTTCGGTCCCGTGACCGGTGTGACCCCCTGGAACGTGAAATCGTATCCGGCGACAGTGACGGTTTCGCCTTTGCCGAGCGGGACGTCGCGTTCGATGCCGTAACCCTTGACCAGCGTAACGCCGATGATGAACACCGCAACACCCACGTGCGCAACTATCATTCCGTACCAGGCGGCTGAATTCGCACGGAGCTTCGCGCGCAGCCCTCGTTGCGGCGCAGCGCGTACGCGGCGCACGAACAGCGCAATCGTCGAGGTGATGATCCACAGCGCCAGAAACAGACCGAACGCGACCAGCGGCGACCAGCGGCCGAGCACGAACGGCAGCAGCAGCGACGCGGTGAGCGCCACACCCAGCGCCCATTTCAACCTCGTCAAAAGATCAGGTAGCGTTGCCTTGCGCCAGCTCGCGATGGGACCGATGCCCATCAGGAAGACGAGCGGGGCCATTAGCGGCAGGAATACGGCATCGAAGTAGGGCGGTCCGACCGAAATCTTGCCGGCGTCGAGCGCATCGAGAATCAGCGGGTACAGCGTGCCCAAGAGCACGCTCGCGGTGGCGACGAGCAACAACACGTTGTTGGCGAGCAACAGCGATTCGCGCGACACGGGCGAGAAGCCTGCTCCCGCGCCGACGGCGCCGGCGCGCAGCGCATATAACGCAAGCGAGCCGCCGATCACGAGCGCTAGAAAGATAAGAATGAACACACCGCGTGCCGGGTCGGTTGCGAACGCGTGGACGGAGGTCAGCACACCCGAACGCACGAGAAACGTTCCCAACAGTGATAACGAGAAGGCGATGATGGCGAGGAGCACGGTCCAGCTTCTGAACGTCCCGCGCTTTTCCGTGACGGCGAGCGAATGCAGCAGCGCCGTGCCGACGAGCCACGGCATGAACGACGCGTTTTCCACCGGGTCCCAGAACCACCACCCGCCCCAGCCCAGCTCGTAGTACGCCCACCAGCTGCCCAGCGCAATGCCGACGGTAAGAAACGCCCACGCGGCTGTGGTCCACGGCCGTGACCAGCGCGCCCACGTGGCATCGAGGCGGCCGCCGAGCAGCGCGGCGATCGCGAACGCGAAGGCAACCGAAAATCCGACATACCCCATGTAGAGCATCGGCGGATGAATGACCATGCCCGGGTCCTGCAGCAGAGGGTTCAAGTCGCGGCCTTCCGCCGCTGCTGGAACCAGCCGCAGGAACGGGTTGGACGTGAACAGCAGAAACGAGAGAAAGCCCACCGACAGGATTCCCATCACCGCGAGCACGCGCGCGAGCAATACCGCCGGCAGATTGCGCGAAAAAAACGTGACGGCGCTCGCCCAACCGGTGAGCATCAGTACCCATAGGAGCAGCGAGCCTTCGTGCGAGCCCCATGTCGCGGCGATCCGGTACGCCAGCGGCAACTGCGTGTTGGAATTTTGCGCGACGTTTTCCACCGAGAAGTCGCTGGTGGCAAAACTAACGGCGAGGCAAACGAAGGCGAACGCGACCAGCACGAATTGCGCGCGCGCCGCGGGTTTGGCCGTCGCCAACAAGCGCGCATCGCGGCGTGCGGCACCGATCAGCGGCAGCACGCTCTGCGTGAGTGCCGTCAGCAACGCGACGATCAGCGCGAAATGTCCGAGTTCGGGAATCATCGCGTTATTGAGCCCGCCGGGGCCAACGTTTTCATCGCAATGCCTTTGTCCTTGGCCGCTCGCTCGAGCGCCGCGGCTGCTTCAGGCGGCATGTAATTCTCGTCGTGTTTCGCCAGCACTTCGGTGGCGCGAAAAGTTCCGTCGGGCGCGAGCGCCCCTTGGGCGACGACACCCTTGCCTTCGCGGAATAAGTCCGGCAGCAGGCCGTTGTAGACGACGGGCACACTCTGCGCGGTGTCGGTCACGACGAATTTGACGCCGAGCGAGTTGGGTGTGCGTTGCAAGCTTCCGGTCTCGACCAGGCCGCCGATGCGGAATGGCCGGCCCTGCGGCGCTTCCTTGGCGATGACCTGCGTCGGCGTAAAGAAGAATACGAGATTCGACTGGAAAACGTTCAACACGAGCAATGTCGCGACCCCCAGCGCCGCCGCACCGGCGACGATCCACGCGAAACGACGGTGCCGTGGTTTCACTTAAGCCACTCCACTGCGATCAATGCCGCTTGTCGCATCGCGCGCTGCACGCAAGCGCCGCTTGACCGCGACGATTTCCGCCACGACGGCCAATACCGCACTGCCGTACGCGCTCCAAACGTAAAAGCCGTAGCCGCCCATATGCAGAAAGTCGCTCATAGCGCTCCTCGAGTCGCCATCCCGCCAAGCTGTGCGGAGCCAGCGGCGGCGTTTTCGCGTTCAAGGATGATCGAGCGCACGCGCACCAGCGCAACCGCGATCGAATAACACCAGGCGGCGAGCGCCATGACGAGCATTCCGGACAGCATGAGCGTCGCCATCCGCGGAGCGCCGGTGACACTGACGGACGCGCCCTGGTGCAACGTATTCCACCACTGAACGGAAAAATAGATGATCGGCACATTGATCGCCCCGACTAGTGTCAAGAGCGCGCAGGCACGATCCGCACGGCGTGGATCGTCGATCGCCTGGCGCAGCGCGATCACGCCGAGATAGAGAAACAGCAAAATGAGCTCCGAAGTCATCCGCGCGTCCCACGCCCAATACGTACCCCAGGTGGGCTTCCCCCATAACGCGCCGGTCCACAACGCGACGAACGTCATCAGCGCGCCGGTCGGCGCCAGCGCTTGCGCCATCATCGCCGAGAGGCGCGTATTGAACCCCAGCGCGAGCGCGCTCCAGAAGGCCATCGCGAGATAGATCAGCAGCGACATCCATGCCGTCGGAACGTGAACGAAAATGATCCGATACGCCTCACCCTGTTGCGCGTCCGTCGGCGCCAGCACGAACCCGATGTACAAGCCAGCAAATGCCAGCAGCGCCGCGGGGACCGCGAACCACGGCGCGAGAGCGCTCGCCACCGGATAGAAGGAGGCGGGCGACGAATACCGGAACCAGTTCACGTTAGGCCATTCGTGCGCAATGTCGAGTCACGCATTGTCCAGTCAAGGAGCCGGAATCATTGATGTAGGCGCATTTGCGCAGAACTAGTCCAGCGCAATTCGCACCGCAGCCGCGGCAGCGAACGGCGCGCCTACGATGGCGACAAGCAGCCCCGCGCCGAGCAACGAGAGGTTGGCCGCTGCGCCAAGGCCTACGCGCATTGCATCGACCGCGCCCGCACCGAAGATCAACACCGGGACGTACAACGGGAGAATCAACAACGCAAGCAGGCTGCCCGCGCCGCGCACGCCCAACGTCAGCGCGGCGCCGATCGCCCCCAGCAACGAGAGTATCGGTGTACCCAATAGCAAACCTGCGCTCAATACCGTAATCGCTTCGGAATCGAGCTCGTATTGCAACGCCACAAGCGGCGCCAGCAATACGACGGGCAACCCCGTTGTCAGCCAATGCGCCACTATTTTACCCGACACCAACGCTGCGAGCGGATAAGGCGACAAAGCGATCTGCTCGAGCGTGCCATCCAGAAGATCGGCTGCGAAAAGACGCGGCAGCGATAATAGCGCTGCCAGTAACGCCGCCACCCACAACACCGCTGGGGCCATCGCCGCCAGCAGGTCGCGATCAGGCGTAGCCGCAAGCGGAAACAGCGACACGACAATCACATAGAACGACAAATGCACGGCAAGTTCCGCGCGGGAGCGCAGCGCGAGTCCGAGATCGCGCTGCAACGCCCACCCTATTCCGGCCCACGCGGGGAAGTCGCGTGCCCCGCGTGGCGTGGCGAGGATAGGGACGATGGCGGGGAGGCGTTTCATGGCGCCAGCGCGAGTGTTGTCACCCGCGCGGGTCCAAGTTCCAATGGCTGATGCGTCGTTGCGACAACGCATCCGTGCCCTGCGAGATGGCGCGTGATCAGGTCGCTCAAGATCGCCGCGCCAGCAACGTCGAGGGCCGTGGCGGGCTCATCGAGCAGCCACAAAGTTCTGCGAGCGAGTGTCAATCGCGCGAGAGCAACCCTTCGGCGCTGGCCCTGCGACAACACGCGCACCGGCAAGCTCGATTGCCGGTCCAGTGCGACCGCGCTCAACGCCGCGCGAACCTCGTCGACACGCGCGGAGTCGCCCGACAGCGCCAGCAATGTCATCAGGTTTTCCTGCGCGGTGAGCGCGTCGTTCAATGCCGGTAGATGTCCGACGAACGCCACTTCCTGTCGCACCGCCACCGAGAATGCGCTGGCCTCCGCGCCACGCCAGCGTACGCTACCGGCTTCCGGTGGCGTCAAGCCCGCAAGGATGCGCAACAACGTCGTCTTGCCACTGCCGTTGGCACCCGTGACGAGCAACGCTTCGCCACTACCGACGGTAAACGTCAGGTCGGCGAAGAGGTGCGTGAAACCCCGGCGCGCGGTCAGGTTGTGCGCTCTGAGCATGCGTCAGGGTACGAGCCGATCAGGGTACGAACCGATCGAGCACCACGCGAACGTCGCGTGCGCCCGGCGCTACCGGCGCGCTCTTGCCCGATAGATCGCCGGTCGCGGGCGTTGCGTCACCCGTCTTGGAAACGCGGGCTTCGATGACAACCCGCTGCGCGTTCGACAGCACTGCACCGGGGGCCATCGCCATCTCGTCGGTGAGATGGAAGCGCCGAGGCCATTTTCCTGCGGGCACCTTGATCGCGGCCAGCGGCATGCGGCCGCCGTCGGGATCGCGCGCAAAAATAAAGAGCGTGTCACCAGCGCTGATGTTGGCCGCGAGCGCCGGCGCGATCTCCACGCTGCCTTCCACACTCTTGGATCCGGTGCCTTTGGATTCCGACCATGCTGCGCCTGGCGCGGCCTGGCCGCGTGCTGCGCTTTTGCGCCGCGCTTCGAGCTCCGCCAGGACCTGGTCGATGCGCGTACGATCGGCACTGCCTTCGGGCACGACGGCGCGCAACTGCCGCCAGTAGTCGATCCCTGCGTTGAGGTCGTCTTGTTCGATTGCGGCGGTTGCAAGTAGCGCGAGTGTCTTCGGATGTTTGGCGTCGAGTGCGAGCGCGCGCTTCAACAACGCCACTGGCTCTCCCGCGAGGCGCTCTCCCTGCGCGAGCGCGCTTGCTTCGGCTTGATCGGCAAGAAGCGCGGCGCTTGCGGGCAGACGTTCCGATGCTCGCGCAAAAGCTTGCGCAGCCTCGGCAAATCGGCCCAACGTAACAAACGACCGGCCGAGCAGCGCCCAACCATTCCCGTCTTCGGGAGTCGCTTTCATCCGCGCATGGAGTGCTTCGACCATCGCCATCATCTGTGCCGGCGTGGTTGATGGGCGCGCCACACTCGGAGCCATTGCCTGTGGGTTGCCCAGCACCGCGTACATCACTCCCGCCGCGACGGGAATGATGATCAGGAGGACAACGCCGGCGACTCTTTGCGACCGCGCGTGTCGCGCGTTGCGCTCGGGTTTCGCTTGGGCAAGTTCGCTGCCTAGGCGCGTAACGAGTTCTGCCATCGCGGTTTCCCGCTCGCCGCCGTCAATCAGACCGGCCGCATAATCCGCGTCGATCTGCCGCTGATAATCGCGAAAGATTGCTGCGGTGGCAGCCTCGTCACCCCGCGCTGCGGTGGCAGACTCGTCACCCTGCGCTGCGGCGGCAGCCTCGTCACCAAGCGTCGCGTTGGGCCCGCGACGAAAGAGCGGCCACAGAAGCGCGGCGAGCGTCGCACCAACCAGCGCGAGCGCGAGCACCCAGAAAAGTGGCGAGGCGGTCATGCGTCAAGACACGAGAGAATGCGGCGAAGACCGCCGCTCTTACTTATAGAAGGTGGCGGCGATTATAGCGGCGACCGAGAGGATTATGAGGAGGTTTATCATTGATTGAACCGCGCAAGGATTGCGCGGCTTAATCAGAAGTTCCTTGGGAAGATAGGCCATGCCGGATACGGACATTCGCGAAGCGTCCCTCGAGTACCACCGTCAGGCGCCCGCTGGCAAGATTGCGATCTTACCGACCAAGCAGCTCACCAATCAGCGCGATCTGGCGCTCGCGTACACACCGGGAGTTGCCGCTGCGTGCGACGAAATCGTTCGCGAGCCCGCGGAGGCATCGACCCTTACCGCACGCGGCAACCTGATTGGGGTGGTGACCAACGGCACAGCCGTTTTGGGGTTGGGCGCCATCGGTCCGCTGGCGGCAAAGCCGGTGATGGAAGGCAAGGCTGTGCTGTTCAAAAAATTCGCCGGCATCGACTGCTTCGACATCGAGCTTGCCGAACGCGACCCCGACAAGCTGGTCGACATGATCGTTGCGCTCGAGCCGACGTTCGGCGGCATCAATCTCGAAGACATCAAGTCGCCCGAGTGTTTTTATATCGAGCGTCGCTGTCGCGAGCGAATGCGCATTCCGGTGTTCCACGATGATCAACACGGAACGGCGATCATCGTCGGCGCAGCGATCGTCAACGGTCTGCGCGTCGTCGGCAAGGCGATTTCCGACGTCAAGCTCGTGTGCTCGGGAGCAGGCGCCGCGGCGCTTGCGTGCCTCGATCTTTTGGTAAGCCTGGGCGTTCGGCGCGAGAACATCTGGGTAGCGGACATCAAGGGTGTCGTGTATGCCGGACGCATCGAGGAGATGGACGACAACAAGGCGCGTTATGCGCAAACCACGAACGCGCGGACGCTCGCCCAGCTCCTGCCGAGCGCCGACATCTTTCTTGGTCTCTCGGCGGCGCGCGTTCTCAAACCCGAATGGCTGGGTGCGATGGCGCCGCGGCCGCTGATTCTCGCGCTCGCAAACCCCGAACCCGAAATCATGCCCGATGTCGCAAAGGTGGCACGCCCGGATGCAGTGATCGCCACCGGCCGCTCCGATTTTCCGAATCAGGTCAACAACGTCCTGTGCTTTCCCTTCATTTTCCGCGGTGCGCTGGACGTCGGCGCCACCACCATCAACGAAGCGATGAAGCTCGCCTGCGTGCAGGCGATCGCTGACCTCGCGATGGCCGAACAGTCGGACATCGTCGCCCACGCCTACAAGCTGCAAGACTTAAGCTTCGGTCCCGACTATCTGATCCCGAAACCGTTCGATCCGCGCCTGATCGTGATGATCGCTCCCGCGGTCGCCAAAGCGGCGATGGAGTCGGGTGTGGCGACGCGCCCGATCGCCGACTTCGCCGCGTATCGTGAACGTCTGACGCAGTTCGTGTATCACTCCGGATTGCTGATGAAGCCGATTTTCCAGGCGGCCAAGAAAGCGCCCAAGCGCATTGTCTATGCGGAAGGCGAGGAAGAGCGCGTGTTGCGTGCCGTCCAAGTCGTCGTCGACGAGGAACTCGCGTACCCCATTCTTATCGCCCGCCCTGCGGTGCTCGAGCGGCGCATCCAGCGCTATGGTCTGCGCATTAGACCTGGCGTTGATTTCGAAGTCATCAATCCCGAATCCGACGACCGCTACCGTGACTACTGGACCGAATATTTCCGGCTTACCGAGCGCAAGGGCGTGTCGCAAGCCGACGCGCGAATCGAGATGCGCCGCACGCATACGCTGATCGGCGCGATGATGATTCATCGCGGCGAAGCCGACGGCATGCTGTGCGGCACGTTCGGGGCGCACGGATTGCACCGCCATTACATCGAGCAGGTAATCGGATTGCGCAAGGGAGTTCGCACTTGCGCGGCGATGAATGCGCTGATGCTCCCGAACCGGACGGTGTTCATCGCCGACACGTACGTCAACCCCGACCCGACGCCGGAGCAGGTCGCGGAAATCGCGCTCCTCGCGGCGGAAGAAATTCGCCGCTTCGGTATCACGCCAAAAGTGGCGCTCCTTTCGCATTCCAGTTTCGGGTCGTCGACGCACCCTCAGGCGCGCAAAATGCAGCAGGCGCTCGGCCTGATCAACCTGATGGAGCCCGATCTTGAATGCGACGGCGAGATGCACGGCGACGCCGCGCTGTCCGAAGACGTGCGGCTGGCCGCGTTTCCGAACTCGCGCTTGAAGGGCGAGGCTAACCTATTGATGATGCCGACAATCGATGCGGCGAACATTTCGTTCAACCTGTTGAAAGTGGCTGCGGGCGGCGGCGTCACGCTCGGCCCGATGCTGCTTGGCGTGGCCAAGCCAGTACATATCCTTACCGCGTCGGCGACGGTACGGCGCATTGTCAACATGACGGCGTTGACCGTCGTCGACTGGACGATGCAGCGCGAGGCAGCGGCGACGTAATTCACGGTTGACCGCCGTGACGCGGAGGCAACCGCGGTCCGAGGAGACAAGAATGGGTCGTTCGCAAGGCCTCTGGTTCGTTGTCGCGATTTTCTTTATGGGCATTCTCGGTGCGGACGATGTGCTGGCCCGGCCGCAAACGCATCAAAAGTCGACTGCGGAGGCGAAGCGTCAAGCGGAGGCGACCACCTTGCGCAAGCGCCTCGCAAAGAGCAAGTCTTCAGACCGCAACTTTTGGCGCGACGTCAAACGGCTGGAGGCACTTGGCCCTATGGACGTGAAGATCGCCGTCATCCGACACCTCGGCGGCACGGTGGTTTACAGCTATAAGAACGTCGCGGGGCTGGCGGTTGCCGACGGCCATATCGTGCTTGGCCCGTTTGGTCTGGTTCAGGCTGAGCAGGCCGTGTTGCGTGGCGACGTACCTCCTAGCGCAGCGTTCGCGGTGGTGACTCGCGAACGCGCCGACTGGTGGCCGAATGGCATCGTCCCGTTCGAGGTCGCACCAGAGCTCGAGACGGCCATCCCGGGCGCGGTTGACGCCGTCATTGCTGAATATGAACGCTTGACGCCAGTTCGCTTTCAGCCGCGCAACGGTGCGCAGCGCTATGTGCGCTTTGTCAAGCAGCTCCCTTTCTTTTCGAGCATGACCGACCACATTGGAAGAAGTGGCGGAGAGAATCAGGTCAAGATCCAGACAGATGGGAGCGACGGCGAGCTGCAGCGAGTGGTAATCGACAGGTCGTTGCGCCACGAGCTTGGGCATGCGCTGGGTATGTACCACGAGCACAACCGCAAGGATCGTGACGACTTTGTCCGGATTGACCAGGACTGCATCGACCTTGGTACAGCCTCTCGGGAAACTTTTCGATCGAGCAAGAAAGCAAGACCATCGGTCCGTATGACTTCGAATCGATCATGCATTATCCGACGAGTGCTGGCGAAAAGGGCTTGCCTTGGGAGCGGCGCGCCTGTTTCGACATGGTCAAGCGAGCAGCGTTTCGCGATCCGGGCGACGATACCGGGGAGATCGATCCTGCCTTCGTGCTGAGCAAGCACGATGTCAATGCGCTGCATCACATGTACGGCCGTAACGGCGTTGGAGGTGCGGCCGGCGACGACTATGGCACCACGCTACTAGGGCCTGTTCACACTACGGGCACAAACGCGTTGCACGGCCGAAAACGCTCAGCGCAAGGCGCGGAGGCGAAGGCGGGTCGGGCACCCGGCAAGCCTTCGCAACGCAGCGATGAGCGTTTCGGCAGCAACCCGAAGGGAACGGGCGCCCTGGGGCGCCACTCTTTGTTGCTCTCCTCGCCAAGACCGCAAGTCTTGGCTTCGTCGGCTGCCGCGATTGGCGCCCCAGGCCACCCGTTCGCGTTTGCGTCCATAGTGTGAACAGGCCCTAGTCCACAACTTTGACTCGCACCTTGGCCGTGACGATTACCCGGACCTCGTCGTTGGCGCGCCCGGACGCGCGAACGATCGCGGGTCAGTGTTCCTGTACAAAGGTTCAGCCACCGGGTTTGTGCTATGGAAAATCATTACGCCGAGTGACGCTCAGGCAGGCCAGCGTTTCGGCCAGTCATTGGCGGCCGGCGACTTTGACGGTGACGGGGTCCAGGAGCTCGCCGTCGGCGCGCCACGTGCCATGGTCAACGGCAAGGCTGCCGCCGGCAAGGTGTACTTGTATCGGATCAACGGCGGTCGCGACGTCGATGAAACGGAAGTGATTGTCAAGCCGGCAACCGGCGGGGCCGTTGAAGTGCTGGACCGGTTCGGCCACGCGTTGGCTGCCGGGTTGTTCTTCGAGGAAGACGATCCTTCGTTTTTTGGGCGGCGCCACTTGGCCATCGGGGCTCCAGGTGCGCGTAACGGCGCTCAAGGGCGCGTGGGGCGAGTGTGGGTGCTGAACACGCAGGCGGAGCCCAGGTTTCGAGAGGTTCGGGTGCGGGAAACGGCTCGGCGAAATTCGGTCAGTTCGGCTATGCGCTTAACACAATGGTCGACCGGCCGACTCCCCAAATTCCCCCGCGCGATCGGCTGGTAGTTGCCGCGCCGGGTGTCACGCTCGGTGGCTGCGGCAATCCGGTAGTGTTCACAACTCGCCTGACGCCAACGGGCCTGGAGACGG
The DNA here is from genome assembly GCA_037719965.1 of Casimicrobiaceae bacterium. Lineage (GTDB taxonomy): Bacteria > Pseudomonadota > Gammaproteobacteria > Burkholderiales > Casimicrobiaceae > VBCG01. The sequence continues at coordinate 159,302 of JBBJMT010000004.1, forward strand.
TCAGTGTGTTGAGCGAGCCGAACGCTCCGGCGGCGTCGTTTTGCCGCAGGATCCCAATCTGAGTGATGCAACCGATGCGTTCCCGAATCCGTTTTGGGACGCGACGTTTGGCAGCCGGCTCGCCAGCGGTGACTTCAACGGTGACGGTTTGGCTGACGTTGCCGTGACTGGAGTCGATGGGCGTGCCCATGTCTTCCTCGTTACGCCTCAAGGAGCCTTCGAGCTCACCAAGTCGCTTTCCAACAGCGATTTCGGGGAGTCCGCGACCGAGCTCTCGTTCGGTGCCGGGCTTACCGCTGGGGACTTGAATGGTGACGGCCTTGCCGAACTCATCGTCGGCGCTCCGCTTGCGGTCAGCGGTAAGGAGCAGAACGTGGGACGAACGTACGTCTACAAAGGCTGCCGACCGGTGCTGCTTGACGCCGCGCGCGCGCCGATACTGCCACCCGGTGTTCGCCCGCCGCCTCGCGAGCTGGTGCGGCGATTTTGCATCGGCGGTTTGATGCCGTGGTTCCGGGCGAATCAAACCGACTTTCAGAGCCAGTCGCTGACGATAACCATTCCTGGCTCATTCGGCCTGCCGGCGCGGCGCGAGCCACTGTTTCCCGCTTTCACCGAGAACCGCGCGGGCGACCGTTTCGCGACTTCGCTGGCGGTGGTGCCGCCAGCCGAAAGCTCGGGCGTGAGGCTCATGGTGGGGACTCCGAATAAGTCGCTCGGCACATCCTCGACCGGCGGTACTGTCTATCAGTTCACGAGCAGTGTGACCAATGACCTCCCGCCTTTTCGCAATCATCGCCGCAACTGGACGCTGACTTCGTCGTTCACAACACGAGTGGACCGCGACTGATTTCCGTTCAAGGGAGCGCGGACAAGCGAGCGCTTTCGTTGCGAGAACTTGCGGCGAATTGGTGGCCGGCCGGTGTTCTTGCGGGCCCACTAAACAAGCACGGCAACGCGGTGACCGATCGCCCAGCGCGGCTGATCTCGTGCAGAATGACGGAGTCCCGAACACCTCGTTGCCACATCAAGGAGAAGCGATGTTCACGTTTTATGCGCGCCGGCGGTTCGCCGCGGCTGTCATAGCTCTATCGGTTGTTTCCGGCGCCGCGCTGGCGCAGGACACGAAGATCAATTTTCAGCTCGACTGGCGCTTCGAAGGACCCGCGGCGTTTTTCCTGCTCCCCAAAGCTAAAGGCTACTTTGCCCAGGAAAAGCTCGATGTCACGGTTGACGTGGGCAGCGGCTCGGGCAACGCCGTGAATCGCGTTGCATCGGGCACGTATCAAATGGGCTTTGCCGATCTTGCGGCGCTGATCGAATTCGTCGGCAATAATCCGACGGCGCCCAACAAACCGGTCGCCGTGATGATGGTTTACGACACGACACCCGCCGCCGTATTTTCGCTCAAGAAGACCGGTATCAAGTCGCCCGCCGATTTGATAGGCAAGAAAATGGGCGCACCGGTCTTCGATGCGGGACGCCGCGCGTTTCCGCTGTTCGTCAAGGCCAACAAGCTCGACGGCAGCAAAATCAATTGGACCGCGATGGATCCGCCATTGCGCGAAACGATGCTGGTCAAGGGTGAAGTCGACGCAATCACCGGGTTTTATTTCACGAGCATGCTGAACTTGAACGCCCGCGGCATCAAGGATGAGGACATCGACGTCATGATGTACCCCAATCACGGCGTCAACCTCTACGGCAACGCGATCATCGTTTCGGAGCAGTTTTTGAAGGAAAAGCCCGAAGCGGTCAAAGCGTTTCTGCGCGCCTTCACCCGGGGGATGAAGGATGTGCTGGCGGATCCGGACGGCTCGATCAAGTACGTCAAGGAGCGCGATGCGCTGGTCGATGAAACGCTCGAAAAGCGCCGGATGAAGCTCGCCATCGAGAGCGTCATTGCGACGCCTGCGGCGAAAGCCGCCGGTGTGGGTGGGGCGACCAAGGCGCGGATGGAAGAGATGGTTACGCAAGTGTCTTCTGCGTTCGAGCTCAAGAGCCCGGTTACGGCGGACAAGGTTTGGAACGCTGCGTTTCTGCCGCCGCAAGCCGACCGGATGGTCTTTCCCAAGTAGCGAGTGGCGTAAGAACCCCGGCGGCGGGGGGTTTTTTTGCGTCAAGAGTATGCATAGAGCCAACGACACGGCGGTAGCCGCGATAGACGTGGAGCCAATGAACATCGCAGCGCGCGCGATGGCGACCCCGCCACCATTCGTTGACTTTCGCGATGTCTTTCTGGCCTACGACGGCAAGATCGATTTCGCCGTGGAGGACATTAACCTGACCATCGGATCCGGCGAATTCGTCGCCATCGTCGGGCCCTCCGGTTGCGGCAAGTCGACGTTCATGAAGCTCGCGACGGGCTTGAAGGCGCCGACCAGGGGCACGGTGACGGTGGAGGGCGCAGAAGTCACGGGGCCACTCAAGATCGTCGGCATGGCGTTCCAGGCTCCTACGCTGTTGCCTTGGCGCACCACGCTCGACAACGTTCTGCTGCCGCTGGAGATTGTCGAGCCGTATCGTTCAACGTTCAAGCGCGACCGCGATGCCTTCGCCGAACGCGCGCGCGCCCTTCTCAAAACCGTCGGACTCGAAGGCTACGAAGACAAGTTTCCGTGGGAACTCTCCGGTGGCATGCAACAGCGCGCCTCGATTTGTCGCGCGCTGGTCCATCAACCCAAGATGCTGGTGCTGGACGAGCCGTTCGGCGCGCTCGATGCGTTCACGCGTGAAGAACTTTGGTGCGTTCTGCGTGATTTGTGGGCGCGCGAGCGCTTCACGGTGATCCTCGTCACGCATGACTTGCGTGAGGCGGTGTTTCTCGCCGATACCGTCTACGTAATGAGCAAGCGGCCCGGACGGATCCTTGCGCAACGCGAGATCGAGCTGCCGCGCCCGCGCGATCTCGAAGCGACGTACAGCGACGCATTTACCAATATCGTGCACGAAATGCGGGAACGCATCGGCATGATCCGTAAGACTTGACGAAAGCCGGCAATGACCCTCGCGCAACAACAACGTCTCGAAAAGCTCTCGCCGTGGCTCCTGACCTTGGCGATACTGGTCGTCTGGCAGGGCATCTGCACGCTGTTCGACGTGTCCGAATTCATCTTCCCGAGCCCGATCGCGATTGCGCATGCTTTGGTCGAGTACGCGAAACCGATCGCGCAGCATGCGTGGCAAACCTTCTGGACGACGATGGCCGGATTCGCGATTGGCGTCGCTGTCGGCCTGGCGCTGGGCGTCGCCGTCGGCATGTCGCGCATCGTCTATCGCGCGCTGTATCCGCTCCTGGTCGCTTTCAACTCGATTCCCAAAGCGGCGTTCGTGCCGATCCTTGTCGTATGGTTCGGCATCGGCAGCATACCCGCGGTGCTGACAGCGTTTTTGATCAGCTTTTTCCCGATCGTCGTCAACGTCGCCACGGGCCTTGCGACCCTCGAACCCGAGCTCGAAGACGTGCTGCGGTCACTTGGTGCGAAGCGCATGGACATCCTGCTCAAGGTCGGATTGCCGCGCTCGCTGCCCTATTTTTTTGCGGCACTGAAAGTGTCGATCACACTCGCGTTCATCGGCGCAGTCGTCTCCGAGACGGTCGCGTCGAACGAGGGCATCGGCTACCTGATGATGTCGGCGGGATCGTCGATGCGAATGCCGCTCGTCTTTGCGGGGCTGATCGTCATCGGCGTGATGGCGATGGTTATGTACGAGGTATTCGCCGTGCTCGAGCGCCGAATGACCGGCTGGGCGCACCGCGGTTCGCAGGCGGGAGGGTGAGCCTTACGACGGTGCGCGCGACGCGCCGTCGAGTAAAATGGCGCGGTTCGGGGTCGGTTCGGTGCTCTCTTGTTCCGACTTGCTAGCAACGGAGAGGTGGATGAGTGGTTGAAGTCGCACGCCTGGAAAGCGTGTTTAGGTTAATTCCTAACGCGGGTTCGAATCCCGCCCTCTCCGCCAGACATCGTGCAGCGCAGAAAGATTGTTTATCGCCTCAGAGGTGTCGCTTCGATCGGCGATAAAGATCACGCGTTGAAGGGAAGGTAGTTGAGGTAGGCAGATCGCTTGGGGAATAGCGTAGCGGCTCTTTTAGGCCAGTTGCCGACGTGGTGTTCGATGATGGGTGGTTGCGGGACTCGACAATCGATTCCCATTGGTTCTCCACTTGAGTGGAGAAGCACTTGCTGGACGGTGACCCACGTTTTATTGGCATGATCGCCTGTACGCTCAAAGATAATAGGCGTGTCCAAGATCACTCGGGCACTCAACATATTGATGATTCCTAGTGCGTCAACGAGTCGCGTGAGGATGTTCGAAAGCGTAGCAAAGAGGCAGAGAATCCGATGTGGCGAGCGCTGAGGTCAGCTTGTCCGCTCTGTCCGAAGTGTGCTGAACGGACACGTTGGCGCTGTGCGGACAAAAAAGCTACAACATTTCCCGACTTTAACTGTCCGAGCGGACAAAGGCTATGACTGAGGCGGGAAAGCGGTGCGCTCGAACTTCTTGTTGAGCCGAGGCGTCTTTTGTCCACTCAAGTGGACAGAATTAGGACATGTGGTGGAATCCGTAATCCGCCACCAGTCACAGCGACCGGCCAAGATAATTGTCGCCGACCATTTGACGAAGAAATGAAGCAGAATTCGTAACACCCACGTCATCGCAAGCAATAACAGGAAGCGTCGCAGCACGTACGCTGGATGATCTGGCAGGAGTAAGCGTTGCTTTTCAGTCGCTACCAAGGATTTTTGACATCCCTCCCCGTTCGGGAAAAATACGAGCATTCCGACCTTCTCGTTTCCGACCTCTTGCTCGCGGAAGAGGGACGACTTCGGGTTTTCTACGCTCCGTTCGACTGGGCGAACCCTGATGCCAGAGTAATCATTCTTGGCATTACCCCTGGCTGGACGCAGATGGAAATCGCGTGCCGGGAGGCGGGCGCTGCTCTCTCTTCGGTGGGGCAGCGGAGGACGTCTGCCGCTCAGCGAAGTCGCTGGTCGATCTTCCTGCCGCGAAGAAGAGCGGCGAAGTGCTCGAGCACAACATCAAGGTCGCGGGTGATGCCGGCAGCGATTGCCTCAAGTACAATGTCCAGATGGTCGGCATCACCCGCACGGGACTCAAACCCGGTCGCGGCGGCGCGCATAACTCGGGATTCGTCTTCGCGGAGTATTCCCCTGAGAGCGATCGCAAGCATTCCTACTGGGGTGTCGGCTATCCGTCCAATCAGGCAGAGCCGTCGGCGCCGGGCCGCCTCAAGCCGATGGCGAGCGCGCGCGGGGGGCAGACGCCGCAGGCGGGTGGGCCCGTCGAAGTCATGGGGGACGCCGAGACCGCGATGCTGTGCGGGCAGAAGATGGCGCGCGAAGTGCCGACGGTCAGCGAGGCCGACGGCTGGCGTGCGATCGAGTTCCTGGTCGAGGGCCTGGTGCCCGCCGCAGATGTCGCCGGCGTTCGACTCGCCTGCCACCCGCACGATCCGGCTTATCCGATTGGCGGCCTCAACGGCATCGAGCACGTCGTCGGGTCCGCCGACGGCATTCGCAAGTTCCTTTCATTGAGTTCGAGCCGCAACCACGGACGCAATTTCTGCCAGGGCACGGTCGCCGAGATGCTCACGGAGCCGGGCAACCACACGATCCCGGTCATCGAGGAATTCGCGTCGACGGGCCGGATATTCATGGTTCACTTTCGCAACATTCGCGGCGGCTACCTCGACTTCCAGGAAGTGTTCCCGGACGAAGGGGACATCGACATGTTCGAAGCCATCAAGGCCTATCAGCGAGGCGGCTACAAGGGACCGCTGTGTCCCGATCACGTACCGGTCTCCGAATTCGATGAGAACCGCGAGCGCTTCATGTCGTTCGCACTGGGCTACACGCGCGGGTTATTGCAGGCGGCCGGCGTGTGGTCGACCGGCCGCCATTGACCTGAATCACCGATCAACAGGAGGAGACATAACAATGCAACGATGCACCCTCATTCGCGCCTCTGCCTACGCCGCGGCTGCGCTCGTTTTACTGGCGCTGGCGCCGGCTTACGCCCAGGACAACTGGCCGAGCAAGCCGGTCAAGATCATCGTTCCATTTCCGGCCGGCGGTACCAGCGACCTGATGGGCCGCATGGTGGCGACGGGGCTCGCCAAGGAGCTGGGACAGACGTTCGTCGTCGAGAACATCGGCGGGGCTGGCGGCACGATCGGCACAGCGCGCGCCGCCACGATGCAGCCTGATGGCTACACCATCATCCTCACCGGCGTCGGGTCCAATGCCGTCGCTCATGGCCTCGATCCAAAATTGAGCTACGACTCATTGCGCGATTTCATCCAGATCGATCAGATTCATTCGGGTCCGAACGTGCTGGTCGCGCACCCCGACGCTCCGTTCAAGACCTTCAGCGAGTTCCTTGAGTACGTCCGCAAGAATCCGAACAAGCTCAACTACGGCTACACGCACGCCGCTTCGGGTCACATGGCGATGGAACTGCTCAAGCAGACCGCCAAGCTCGACATGGTCGGGATTCCATACAAGGGCGGTGGCCCGATGATGAATGACATTCTGGGTGGCGTGATCCCGATCATGTTCATCAACCAGGACGTCGCGCTTGGACACGTCAAGGCCGGCAAGCTGCGAGCGCTCGCGGTGACCAGTCTGCAGCGCAATCCGCTGTATCCGGACGTGCCGACGATTACGGAAAGCGGTTATCCCGGCTTCCAGGCCCTGTCGTGGTCGGGCTTGTCGGCGCTCAACGGCACGCCCCAGCCGATCGTCAACAAGCTCGAGGCCGCCATGATAAAGGTCATGTCATCACCCGAAGTCAAGGACCGCATGGTGGCGCAGGGATTCATCGTTCCGCCGCAGGGATCAGCTGCGTACACCGCGTTCGTCAAGAACGAAATTGACCTTTGGACCAAGGTCATCAAGACCGCCGGCATCAAGCCGGAACAGTGAGGGCTTCATGGCAAAGGACACGAAGTTCAACGGCGCATTCTGGAGTATAACGTCGCATCTTGGAGTATTCGGGCCCTGACAGTCGGGGACAGTCCGGGATTTTGTGCCGAAGGATGGTGCACGGACCACCAGAATCGCCCACGATCGCGACGTAATGACTGCCTTGGGCCGCGGGGCGGCCGCAGTTGGCCGCTTCTGGTGGCCCAAGGCACGAACGGTCCGTGACCAGCAGTGGCCCGTCTTGCGGCGGCTCGACCAGGCAATGGCAGCCGGTGGGAAGGGGACGTTGCATAGCTGCAACCGAGAGCATGGCGATGCAGCCCAGCGCGAGTCGTCCTGGCAATTACTCTTCGAGACAGGTCAGCTCCACTTGGACAGGGCTGCTCAGAAGTTAACGGGTACCCTCAACAGGTGTTCGAAGCTGATGCCCGGCGGGGTGTGGTCGATTAAGGAACTAGGCCTTTACTGTCCGTGAGACGCTCGGGGATAAAGGCCCTCCACTTGAGTGGACGGGCGGGATTTGACAATCGACTCCATTTGGTCTCCCCACTTAATCGGAGAAGCACTTGCTGGTCTGTGACTCACGTTTATTGCAGTCATTGTGCGCAACCGAGAGGATAGGCGTATTCGAGGTTACTCGGACACTCACTCCACAATGTCGATTCTTAGCGCGTCAAACGGGTCACGTGATGATGTTCGAAAACGCAGCCAAAGAGGCAGGGAATCGGATGTGGTGAGATGTGGCGAGCGTCCACTTGATTGGACACTGCCTTACTGTGCCGTCACGCACGGAATGCCAGATGGTTTGTAATTCCCGACTCGACTAACGCGTTCTCGCGAAGCTGCACACGTAGCGGATTTGCCGACATTCGTCAGCGTGGGCAGACCGCGAGAGGTTTATCCCCGCCAAAGCCTCGTTCGCCGATGCGCCCCTGTCCACTCAAGTGGACGGAATCCCACGTCGAGTCCGTCATAAAATATTTGTCACAGTCAGCGGACGATTTGTCTAATCCTTCGCTCCACACGACGATGTCCGTGAGGTCTTCAGCAGTTCAGCCCGTCACGACATTCCACTGCGTTAATGGTCTTGGTATGGCGGCAAACGAAACACGTTCCTGAACGATATTGAAGCCACGGAGGAGTCGCTAAGTTAGGTCTGATCGGCATCTGTCCAATCAATTGGACGGAATGCGCCTGTGACGGAGCGAATGGGGCACCGATGACCGGCTGCAGTCGGCCCAAGAACGGTCATCCAGCGAAAACTGGGAACAGAGTCAAACGGTGAGGAGCGAGAGATCTGCGCATGTGCATAGCCAGATGAAAGCTTAGGGATCGCAGTTATTGGATGGGGAATTCGAAAAGCTCGACATCGCCTTGTCGAAAAGCGGTCCGTCCACACCTTGACGGCCTTATGCTAAGTGCTTTGAGCATCTCGGCTTTGCCGCAGTAGGTTGCCCTCGCCGGCTGTGAGCCGCTTCGTGGCGGTGTCGTGGGCAACCGCCCGCGTCGTGTCGACCCGTGATAGCCTGCTTTGCAGGGGGCAGGGCGCGCTTAAATCCTCTGCGCCGATGCCGGCGCGCTCTACAACCGCGGACCGACAACGAGCTGGGCAGTCGGCGTGACATCACGGAAAGCCGCTCCGCAGAGCCAACGCATTCGTATGACAGTGGCGACCATGCCGATTCGTTTTTTCGTGTTGTTAGTCGCTGCAGTTGTAGTTTTAGACGCTTCCGGGGCACCGACACCGCAAGCACCGGTGGCCACCCCGGTGCCGCGATCGGTGCAAATGGCGATTTCGAGAAATGAAATGATCGCGGCCGATGGAGGTTTGCAGGCGCGGGCGATTGAAGCGCTTAAGCGGATGAATTCCATGGCACGCGATCATGGCGTTGAGCTCACAGTACAGGTTCCCGCCGATGCGATCGACGTAGCGGCTGAAATCGAGCGCGTCGCACCGTTCTCCGTGATCAAGAAGGTCCCGGCACGACGACCTTTCAAGCTGCTGTTGCGAATGGAACAACAGGCTGAACGTTCCGTGCCTCGTCAGGGATCTTCGGCCCTCGCTGCGGCTTCAGCAGCGCAGAATGACCGCAAAATCGGGTCGTCTCCGTACGTTTATATTCACATGCGTAACGAATCGCAACGCGAGACTGCTCGGGAGCACACTTTGCAGCTGCGGCAGATGGGCGCCTACGTATCGGAGGTTGAAATTATTGTGGCCGAGGGTCCGCGCCGAAAACAGCTGCGATATTTTCATGCTCAGGACCGCAAAGAAGCCGCGTTGCTCGCGCGTAGCTTGAGTATCGGCGCGGAGGTGCAGCTACTCGACTTGTCAAGTGAGTACGGAAGCTCTGTCCCGACGCGTCACTACGAGCTTTGGCTGCCGCCGACGATCGCCGCATTCCGGTGATCGACCGTTTGGCCTCTTCATACGTGCGATTGCCAGCGCCCACGGCCGATCTCACCTTTTACCGTATCCGGCCAACCCGGCGGTCGCGCTCATCCTTTTCTGGGTCTGCCTGCCACGCCTCTACGCATGACGGCTTTGGGTCGATAGTGCCGTTTGCGGAGTCGCGATTGCATGACCGCTTTGGTGTTTGGCTGACAGTTCAATCACATCGGACGGTGCCCGTCAGGTCAGATACCGAGCAGGACAGTTCACGAGGCTTGCACTCTCGTCGACCCCGGGACAAGACCCGGACAAACCCGGACATTTTGTCCGGCCTGTCCTCTCGTTACCTCGGACAACCCGGACACACTTCTATAAGAAGTGTCCGGTGTCCGGGTAGAACAGGGGTGGATTTGAAGATGAAAGGTGAAACCGCGTATGTCCGGATTGTCCGGGTCAAGCTGCGAGCTTTGGCCAGAAAAAACCATCCCACGTACCCAAGAGCCCGGCATCGCCCAATGCCTGCTTAGCACGCGTGAATGCCTTTCGCTTCGCGTCCTGATCCCCCGTTGTAATTCCGGCCCGATAACAGCGTTCCCGCCAGTTATCTTCGGCAACCCACCCCAACCCCTTCGCCTTGACGAACACGCCCCCGATGCCGTACTTGGCTTCGGCGGCGAAGCTCGCCCACACGCGCGCCGCGTCCGCAGGCTGGTACAACTCGGACAACTGGGACCACGTTAACCACAGCTCCCGGCCAACGTTCCCCAGCGGGCGCAGGCATTGTCCGATGTACACCCAATCTTCGCGGGCGTCCGCCGGAATTGTGTTCAACGCGGATCGCAAATCGATGACCGTGCGCGGATCGATTCCGGGGCCCGTCGCGTTGGCCTCGACGGCAGGTCCGTTGCCCGCCGTCGGTGCAAGCCAATCGCTCTTGCTCTGAATCTCGGAGTGTCCGAGCCGCGCATTGATGGCATCGCGTCGCTCGTCGCTCAGATCGACGATGTCCTGCGCCGAACCGGTCAACACATCGGCGGTGACGGTGACGAAGCCCTTGCCCGAAAAGACTTCGATGCCCGTCACCTTGCCCGCGTCGTATTTGCGGTCGGGCATCGTGCCGCGGAGGAAGGCTCGGATACCACGTCCGGACGGCGAGACCGCACCATAGGTGCCGGCGACGAGCGCCAGCACTTGCGCATCTATCTGGCCCCACTCGTTGATGCAGTTATCGAAATCGAGCGCAGTGATGCCGTCGCCCAGCATGGCCAGCCCAATGCCCGCGTACTCCGCGCCGTTCCTGAACGCGTCCAGTGCTTGGTTGAACGTTCCCATGTTCGCGCGGTCGGCGGGTGACCCCTGTTCTCCCTGACGGGTGCTGCCCGAGACATACACGGGAATCTTGCGATCCTTTTTGCCGGGTTGCGGAACGCGCTTCCAAAGCGGCCAACTGTGCGGCCTCTGCAATTCGCTCGGGACCAGAGGATACAGAGGGCATACGCAAGGTCTCCGCGGCGATCGTGAACGTGCAGCCCGCCGGCCGGATCGCGCTGGGCGAGCCCGCTGATGGTCCGCCTGGCCCTGGCGGGCAGCAATTGGGAACGGTGATCGTCCGCGTGATCAGGGACGGGCCTTACGGCAACACCCTGGAAGCTGTAGCAGAAACGGAGCATTTTTGTAGCAAAAATCAGACAGAAATAGAACAAAAAACGAACACAATCGCGTTGAATTCGTGGCCGCGTGACACACAGGAGACCTTAGATGAGTAGCTTAGTGAACTTGGAAATTTTCGGAGCGGCAGCGGCGAAATACGACTTCCCGCCCCCCCCCAATGTCAGAGCAGCGGGTCGCGCCCTCTGATCCAAGTTTCGGCGTAACCGGTGCCGCAGAGGAACCGGTTTCTACTCCAACGCTCGCCGATCTTGTGCCACCCATTGCTACATCCGCGGATCCCAACGAAAGCGCCGGGGCGCTGCTGCAGCGGGTCGCTGATGTCGTGGCGGCATGGCGTTCACAACTTCCAAGCGATGTTCAGCCCGCGCTAATTGCGATTCTGCAGGGCGGTACTCAACTCGAGGTTGAGCGCCTATCGCAAGAGGGTTTTCACGGTATTCGAATCGAGGGAAGCTTTGAATTTCGCAAAATGGGCAAAACAGGAGTCACCGACTTTGGTAGAGCCGCATGTCTGGTTATGGCACATCAGGCGACGGTTCAGCTCTTGTGCTTCGCGAAAAAAAATATGGCCTGATCAAACACAAGCCGGACGGCACTATCCAGGGCGCCCGCTAAAACGCATCGAATTCGTGATCGACGGCAAGGCTTTCGCTGTATGAGCAAGCGGGTAGTTCGAGGGGTATACCCGCCCGATTCAGGCGTCGACGCCCCGCGTTGTGAGGGCGGGGGTAGCATTCACGGCTCGTGCGCCTACAGGTTCAGCTTCTTTCCGGCGTCGGGAGAAACATAATCTTTGCTCGTTGCGACAATGCACGATTCCGCAACTGTATTGCACCTCTCGACGAGCAGCACAGTACCGTCCTTCATATTCCACGCGGCGGTCACTTGGCTGAACTTCGCGCCAAACCGGTTTTGAGCTTCACCGGCGGTCGTTTTTCCAGGCTTCCCGAACTTGGCGATTGCGGCTTTTAGTAGCACGTCCTTTTGCGCTGCCGGCATGCTTACAAGATGTACTGAATCCGTCCTGCTGAATTTGCTTGAACCGTGACCATCACGGGATAGTCACCCAGCATTTTTGGGCCATAACAAGACGTTTCGTCGCACAACCCCTTCTCACCGCGAGTCATCTCTGCCCGATCCATCATCGTTATTTCGCGACCCATCTTAAAGCCCGCGAGATCGAGCGCGGTCGCAGGCAAGGCGTATGCAAGCATGAGTAGGGTGCAGCAAAGTCGAACCATCTTATTCATCGGGTGCGGTGAAAAAGCGAATTTAACCTACCTGCAGACAAACCGTCCCAAATCGCTCTTGCTGAAGCCAGGAATAAGATCGTCGGCCGCGTAGAACGGCCCCAGGACGCGCTTTACGGTCGCGGGTGGGGTTTAGATACCTAGGCACTGTGGCGATGTTGCGCCCGTTGCATAATGCGTCGGCATGGACACCACGCACGACCGCATGAAGAGCCGCAATCCGGGGCCGTGGCGCTTCTACGTTCGGCGGTACGGCCTGGTCTACGTCATCGCTGATGCCAATGGCGCGCCGATGGCATTGAGCGTGCCGATCGGATCGGGGCCGCTCCTCGCTGCAGGGCCGGAACTTCTGGCAGCGTTGCAGCGCGTTGTCGAGCTGGCGCCGGTCGGATCCCCTGCACACGACGTCGCAGTCAACGCGCTTGAACATTTCGCGGAACGAGAGGGCATGACGCTCGCCGATTGGCAACCGGCTACCGCTCCGCCCGCACGGCCGCGGCTGCGCATTGCCGGGGTTGCGACCTAGCACGGCGTCGCATTGATCAAGCGCATGGATAAGAAGATAAAGGCCCGATGGCTTAAGGCGCTGCGCGGCAGACGGTACTTGCAAGGCACGGGCGGACTGCGCTTCGGCAACAGCTTTTGCTGTCTTGGCGTGCTGTGTGATCTACACGCGAAGGAGTCGTTCCTCGGATGGGACTATGACGAGGATACGGGACTCTACCGGTACCTTGGCGAAACAGTGATGCTGCCGCGGTCCGTGTGCAAATGGGCCGGCATCGACACGCCAAACCCCCTAGTGCTGAGGGTAGCGCTGTCGACACACAACGATACGAAGAAGCTTTCGTTCGAACGTATCGGGAGACTGATAGAGCGTCACCTTTAATACGATCGGCTGACTCTCTTTCAGTCCACTACGTCGTAAAGCTCTCGCACGGTAGACACAACGCCGCCAGCCACCGCCCGCACAAGGTTCTGGTCGGAACCTGGCGCCGGCGCTACCGTGAAATCTACCCAGTTCGAAAGTTCGAAGTCCGCGACAGAGATTGGAGCGCCGGCAATCAACGTCGACCTCTCGCAGCCCGCGATCTTCTGCAGCTCGCGCGTCAACATGGCGTTGAGCTCGGCCCGGCGTAGCCACATCCGCATCCGAGGCCGCTACAGCACCTTAATAGCGGCGAGGAAATCGCTCGTGCATTGTGTCGTCTTGCCGCAACCACGGCAGACCAGCACCTTGCTCTGCTGAAGCTTTGCGATCGTCTCGTGCGTCGTACGTTTGCACGCGGGACACACTATCGGCAGCGCCCCTTTGTCGTCCCATTTCCCCTTGATGGCCACGCGTAGATTCTCCCTTCTATTTAATTCGCTTGACGGTTAGGGCGTTTTGGCGTACTATTTGCATATGCCTAAGTACGCATCGACCGCCGAGGCTGCAGAGCGCAACGGCGTATCGGTGCGCTACATGCAGCGGCTTTGCCAGCGCGGGGAGGTGAAGGGCGCTCAGCAGTTCGGGGGTGCTTGGATGGTCCCTGCTGGCTTTCGGTGGAAAGCCCAGAAACCTGGGCCAAAGCCAAAGAAGTAGCCGTCCCGGCGGCTTCCGGGAAGCGGCGGAACGGAGCGTAGGAAGCGCTCCGCCCGCCTAACCACAACGCATCTCTCTAGGAGATAGCATCATGGCTAACGCCGATTCTACAGTTACCGATCATTCCGATCCCTACAACCGAGAGCCAGCCTTCGACAAGAAGGTGCAGGCCACCGTAAGAAACACGGTCCACGCGCTTTACATAATTCGCCGCCTGGCAATCGCCGCGATCAACGAACCTACCGCGGATGGATGCGGCGATGAGTCCTGGACAACGAAAAGAGTTCGCGGACGCATCTGCGAATACATCGTGCATTACAGAGGGCAGACGCGTGATCGCATCTTGCGTGAGCGCGCCCCGCCGCCTGTTCGTGGAAAGGGGTACGACAGCCCGGCGGGCTACGCAAAGTACACAGAGCTCATATGCGAGTGCTGGCTTTCTGTTATCAGGGAGCGGGTAAGCGGGCAGGCTGAGCGCGAAGCATATGGCGCGACGACGTTGATGTACGACAAGGACACAGTGGCCCGGGTGATCGCGGCGTGTGATGCGATTGAGCAGTACCTTCAGGCGGGCACTGTGGGATGGACGAAGGCCGCGGGCGCGGAACGCAAGGCGGTGGAAGCACAGCGCGGTGCGGTTAAGACGGCGCACGCGGACCAGGCGTTTGCCGCGTTCCTCTCGCGTTCGCTAGGCCAGCCAGCGCAGTGATTGAGGCACAGTGATTTTTAGGGGCAGGGCGCTTTCGGGCGCCCTTTTCCGATAGCCGACACTTGACCCGCACGACCAAACTCCGAATACTGTAGGCCCGTGAGTTGAACACCACAGGCCTCATCGGTGTCACGGGATTCTGGCAAGTAAACTTCAGTCTGCTGCAAACAACCCCAACGGTTCGCACGAATCGTATGGGCACAATCCCACATTAGTTTTCCTTCCCGAAGGGCTTGAGATGGTTATGAGCGTCAAAACTTTTCTTCCACGTACACTCGCCGCGGCGATTCTCTCGGCGTCGATTCTCTCGGCGCCGATAGTCGTCGCCGGTCCTAAGGCAGTCCCTTTCGAGGCCACGCTCGCTATTCAGGAGACTTTCACTGCCGGTGATGGCCTCAAGTGCGCCCTGATCAGTTATGTTCACGGTGCGGGCCACGCGAGTCATCTTGGCAAGGTGACGTCCGAATCCGTCGATTGCATTAACCCGACGAGGCCCGATCTGCCGCCGGCCTTAGGCTTTGTATCCACCCAAGTAACGCTGGTGGCTGCGAATGGAGACAAGATCTTCGCCTCATATAGAGGAACGATAACGCTCGACGGCGTCATCATGGAAGCCTCCTACGACATTGATGGAGGCACTGGCCGGTTCTCCAGTGCGGAGGGTTACGGCACGGTGTCCGGCTTCGTAGCGCCAATCAGCCCAACCGAGGCCGCTGGGGAAATTCGACTCACCGGGACTATCTCCTATTAACGCACCTCTGCACGGAACAGCAAACGGGCGCTCGCGGGCGCCCGTTTTTCGTGAGTTTGAATCTCTAGGTCACGCTCATATTCGACGCGGCCGGGTAGAAACGTGGGTATCTCGGGATCACGTATCGCTTAAACCTAGCATTGACGCGGCTCTCGGGGCGGAATGTGAAGGACGCCCTCCCGCCAACCCGTTGATCTTCTCGGCCCGCAAGAGGCCGTCGTCGTGAAGTTTTCACAGCGCAATCAGCAAGTAGTTGCCCTTCCAAGCGCGGATAGGGTCGTTGACTGCCGGCATTTTTCGGGTAGGTTTCGCCCGTCGACCCAGCCGAGGTCGGCGAGCGCCTGCCGGTACGGGGCCAAGCGCTCGGAGTAGAACGGGGAGTACAACAGAAATCCGATCCGGGCCGCCGTTGCCTGCTGCCCGATTGCCGAGAATGGCAGACAAAGCGTGAGGGCGAGCGCGACCACAAGGTCCACGGTCTTGCGGCTCACGAGCTCGTCCATTCTGAAATGCCTTCGAGCGCAGGCGGCAGTCGCTCATTACCTGCGACGCGTGCTAGTCGATCCATCCACTCATCTCGCTTCTCGCGTCTATCTGCTTGAAGAAGGTTATTGAGATACGCGACGCGCGCAAGCGTCGCCCGGCCCGCAAGCGCCTTGCGCGCTCCGGCCGTGGCAGCCAATCGCTTGAAGCCTTCGGATGAAAATGGCTGCCGTGAGTGCGATCCAATAAAAGTTCATCCTCGAAATTATACTCATGCAGCTCCCGGCGGCTTCTACCGCTTGCCCCTATCCCGCCCACTCACGTGCTTGACATGCAGGTTATGCGATACCAACCCGCAAAATGTCGCGGTCGTGAAGTTCCATAGTGCAAATGATAAATGCGCTGAAAGGTCATTGCCATGGACGTGAATGAACGGATCATGCTCATAAGCAGAGCGGTGGGCATCGAGGAGTTGCCGCCCGGGCACCTCCCGTGGCCCCCAAGGCCTGGCGCGCGTATGCGAACCTCGCTTGTCTGAACGGGATCATCGGTGCAAGATTCGTCACTGCGCGGCGCTAGCCCGCGTTGGCGTCCGGCGTAGCGTTCGAAAGGGGAATTGTCATGAGTAATGTCAAGATACATCCAGCGGTTGACGGCGGATTGAAGCCCGCGGCAACGGCCTTTGCAGGTGGGACGCTGTTGTGCAAATGCTCGCAGAACAAGGTCGAGGTAGCGATCAAAGGGCAGTGCGCACACAATCACGTGTGTGGCTGTACGAAGTGTTGGAAACCGACGGGGGCGCTGTTCTCTCAAGTTGCCGTCGTGTCGCGCGACAACCTCAGTGTGAAGGCGAACGGAAACAAACTCGCGGTCGCGGACCCCCAGGCAACCATTCAGCGGCATGCCTGCAAAGAATGCGGTGTCCACATGTATTGCCGGATCGAGAACAAGGGCCACCCGTTCTACGGACTCGATTTTATTCACACCGAGCTATCGAAGGATGCGGGCTGGGCGCCGTCGGAATTCGCGGCATTTGTTTCGTCGATTATCGAGTCGGGTGCAAGCCCGGATAACATGGGTGCTGTCAGGGCAAGGTTGAAGGAACTCCAGCTGGAGCCTTACGATTGCCTGTCCCCGGCCCTGATGGATGCTATCGCGACTCACACGGCCAAGGCGGCCGGCGTGCTGCGTTAGTTGGCGCGGCGAGCGGGTGAGGTCGCCTGATTCCCGCACGTGCTCCGCATCTACACGTTCCTTGCGTGAAATCGAAGGTGATCTCGACAAAACTCGCGATGAAAAAGTAGCTGTGGTCGTAACCCTTTTGCAGGCGAAGATCCAGGGAGACGCTGTGCGATGAAGGGCGAACGGTTGAAAGTGCTTCGCGGCAGCGGCAACATCTTTCGCGACCTCGGCCAGGACAACGCGGATGTGAAGCAGCTCAAGGCACTATTGGCGGCGGAAATCATCAAAACGCTCGACCGCGACCGTCTGTCGGTGCGCCAGGCATATGCGCGCACCGGCATCGCCGCGGCAGATTTTTCCTGCATCCGCAACGCGGATCTCGGGCGCTTCACGCTCGACCGGCTGGTTAGAATTCTCAACCGCCTCGGCTCACGCGTCGAAGGGACGGTGAAAATCAGGCCGGCGACAAACACGGCCCGCGCGGCGACGGTTTAAGAGACAAGGTGGGCCGCGCACGGTGCGAAGATCCGCCTATGGAACAAGGGCGCCGAGCTTGCACGGCGTGCCTGCAATCGTAGAGGGACGCTGCCCGGGCACCAGATTATGCACTTCGATGCCCGCATCGCATCCACACCGTTCGTGAGATCGGCTCGCTGTAGAAACGAGCGCTCAGCGTCTTCGAATCGCGATATAGTTCGATATGCGCGACGCCACGATTCTACGCGGGGGCTCCACTCTCTCTAGCAGAGCGAAGCCGCATAGTCGCGCTGTGCGTAATCGATGAAAATGAACCGCAGCGGTGCTGCCGCGACGGTCAAAGAGCTCTACCGGTACATCTGGAAGGTCAGCGCCCGGGGCCAAGTGATCCTGTCGGCACTCGCAGTCGCCGTGTTCCTTCTGGAGCTGGCCCCACTCGAGCTGCAGCGACGCATCGTCAATGGCGCCGTCGACCGCCAGAGCTTCGAGTTCATCCTGATGCTCTGCCTCATCTACGTCGCGGTGGCGCTCGTGCATGGAGGCCTCAAGCTAATCCTGAACGTCTACCGGGGCTCCGTGAGCGAAGCCGCGAACCAGCGCCTGCGCATGCAAATCAACCCGACCGAAACAACCCATTCGGCACCCCAAAACGGGTCCGGGGAAAAGGGCGTCAAGATCTCGATCGTCGTGTCGGAGGTGGAGGCGGTCGGCAGCTTTGTCGGCTCCAGCTTCTGTGACCCGCTGCTCAATGCCGGCATCCTGTTGAGTGTCTTCGGCTACATGCTCTTCGTGCAGCCGTGGATGGCGCTGGTGGCCTTCTTGATATTTTGTCCTCAGCTCTTGTTCATTCCATTTTTGCAGAAGGCGATCAACCGCCGCACCAAGCGACGGATCGAGAAGCTGCGGTCGGTCAGCGTCGATATCGCCAACGAAGGGGCGAACGACACGAGGGAGGGCACGCAAAAAACGTTCCGGCGCCGGATCAAGGATGTTTACCGATTGAACATGCAGATCTTTCTGCGCAAGTTCGGGATGAGTTTCCTGATGAACCTGCTTTATACCTTCGGTGTCATCGGCATTCTCGCTGTCGGTGGCTGGCTGGTGATGCAGGGGAGGGCCGACGTGGGCACGATCGTGGCCTTCATCTCCGGGTTGGCACGCATGAACGACCCGTGGCGCGACCTTGTGAATTATTTTCGCGACCTCACGAACGCCGGATTGAAGTACCGCATGATCGCTGCGGAGCTCGACCAGCGCTCGGCCGAGCCCGCGTGACTTGAATACGACGTTGGCGCGCTCCGCCAACTAAGCTGCCCAATCGAGGCCATGTTCGCCGGCTAACTACAAGGAGTAACCGCATGACCGATCCCAGAAACATTGCGCATGACAAGAAAGTGAAGCAGGAAAAGAAGCAAAAGGGCGAAGACACCGCCCACGGCACGACTCAGACTCCGCAACCCGGCAAGAAGCCGCACCTGCAAGAACATGAAAGCGATCGCGCCGCGGACCAGGAGCCTGCAACAAATGACCAAAAACCTAGCGACAAAACCTAAGAGCGCGTCTTAAGACATGCGTGTGCGGCGCTTGGGAAAGATCAGCTTGAAGTTGGGCGACAGATTGACCGAAAACCCTTACTTGAGCAGCCGGCACCATAACGAGCCACGCGGGCCGCCGCGCGGTCGCCCAAAAAGGACTTTGTGGGACGCCGGGGCGACGGATCAGATGACGTTGCGCGAGCTTGATCCGCGATGATGAAAGCTTAAGGCTAACGAACAGCTCGAAACGCTGCTCCTCTGGGCTGGGAGCCCAGCGATCTCCTACGGAGCCCGTGGCTATTGGCTGCGACGCCGGGATCTTGGCCTAAAGCCCACCATGAGGCCCAGCGCGCCGAGGCTCAGCAGTAGTATGGTCGACGGCTCTGGTATCACGTTGAGTTGGCCGCGGACTTCGCCGCCGGCGAACTGGGTGGTGTGAAAGTTGATGTACGACCGGCCGGTTAGGATAAACGGCAACTGCGTGGCAAGCGTCACGTTGGGATTAGCCATGGTGCTATTGCCTTCGGGCAAATCCCAGGTGCCGATCACCGTTCCACCCACTCCGGTTGCGAACGGAAGGATTACGGTGTTGTTGGGCATGTTGTCGTTGAATGGCATACCGAAGAATCCCCAGACCACAGGCCCGTTAATCCCCCGTACTGCCAGGGGGCCGGCATGAATGTGCGCCGCGACTAGGTTGTCGTTGATGCCGGGCGTCTGGCTGGTCGTGAAGTCGATGTTGAAGACGGTCGCCGTGAAGGTCAGCGCCGTCATCGCATCGTCTAATTCGAATGTCGCCGTCCCAAACGATGCGGGCCTTGGGGCCGACGGATTTGGACTGCCCGTACCGGTCAGCAGGGGCAACGCCAGCGTGCCAACGGGTGGATTCTCCTGGTCATTGGTCAGGTCCGCCTGCAAAATGATGATTGCATGGCTGGTGCCGCCAAACAGGAGCAGGGAAGCGAGCAGTGTCGCGCAGTATCGAAGCATGATGTGTCCCCTCGTGTGGTCGCCGGGGCAGCCCGAACGTCTGTCAGACCACCGCTCGAATTTTCAAAACGCCGCACGACGCTGATGCCGAAATCGCTGAAACGCCTAAAGCGACCGGCTGTTGCCACGCGCAACAGGTGCGGGTCGCACGCAAGCAAAATCCGTGTCCGACAGATTGCAGTCAACAATAACAAACGATTAGCGCACGCCTGCGCTCTTGCGCTAGCCCGCATGTAAAGATTTTCGACGCTCCGTTGTGGACAACCGGGCTACTCGCGTCCTGCCAAATCCGCAGTGTCTTGGTTTCGCCAAGCTACTACATGTCCTCCTAAATTGCCGTGAGTCCGTTAGGTTCCCGTCCTACGCGGATTGGCGGCGTTGCCCGATTTTTTTGCGCCGACGAATTTGACCCAATAGGTGAAGTCTGGTCAATGGCACGTCACGGTGCCGGGCGACGAGCCTGGTCGCCTTGAATTCGCGCTAGGACTTGACCGGCAGCGGGCAACGACCGGATTTGCTGGCTGCAACAGAACATAGCCCACGCCCCGCTAAGCAAAGAGGGCAACGCAGCGTTTCATCGCGTGGTCCGTGTTCGCCCAAGAGCGGTGGTTTTGGGTAATCGTTTGTGGGGCACAATCGCGGTATTGCATGTCCTGCCGCACCAGACGCGCGCGCAGCCTGAAGGAAATCGGGACCGGTACAAAGACGATGTCTTCCTTATCTCTTCGCTGTCCATCCTGCGAACACGGCAATCCGGCCGGCGCGAAGTTTTGCAACAACTGCGGCTTGCCGGTGCATTTGCAGCCCTGTGGCAACTGCGAAGCGATCAACGAACCAACCGCCAACCGTTGCTACAAATGCGGGGGCCCGCTCTCGCTGATGCCAGTGTTGCAGCCGAGTTCGGCGCGAGCCGCCGCCGATACAATCGTCACCCCATCATCGACAGACAGGACGATTGTCGATCACCCCACGCCGGCGTCGAGCCCGGTATCAGCCGCCGCCGATACAACGGTCTCCACGGCATCGGCTGATCGAACGGGTGCTGATCACCGCACACCGGTTCTCGAAGAGTCGCCACCGCACGCCTACGACGCGACAATCGATGCGGGTGACACAGACATTTCCGGCGGCGCCGTTCACACGAGCGCAGTCGATGAGACGTTAACTGCTCCTTCGCGCCAGCCGGAGCACCAAGATTTCGTTTCGCCCGGCGCTCGCTCTGATACGGGACCCATCGAGGCGGTCGCTGCGAAGCGTCGACGCCCAGGCTTGCGAGTGGCGGTCGCAGTGGTGATGCTGGTCGCGCTCGCCGTCCCCGCCTACCTCGCCTACCAGGATCCGGCACCGTTCCGCGAGCACTTCGATGCATTCACCACGAGGTTCAACACGTCATCCGACGAGCAGTCGTCGCAGACCGTTCCCGCTGACAGTCCCGTATCCCAACAGAGCGGGATCGCGCCGCCACTGACACTGCCGCAAGGCCCCGCAACGAGTTCGGGAGCGCCGCCCGCCGGCGCCACCGGTGAGTCACCGGCGGGGCCCGCCGACGCCTCTCGCGACTCACAATCGCCGCCTCTCGACGCCGCAGGCGCGCCGCAGTCGTCACCTGCAGACGCCGCTGGAGCACCGCAACCAACCACCGATGCCGCCCACGCGACGCAATCGCCGGCCACTAACAGTGCAAGCGAACCGCAGCCGCTTCCTAGCAAAGCCGGGAGTGAGCCTAAGTTGTCGTCACCCGAAACGCGCGCGACACCGCGGCCGCAAGCTGCGAAGAACGTGCGCCAATCTCCGGTGCGGTCCGCCGCTTCGGGTTCCAAGCAAGGCAACGTTTCGCGAACTCCCGTGAGCGCCAAGGGTTCCGATGCTCGTACCCGCGCGAAGGGCGCGGATGCACGGCGTTCCGAGCCGAAGGAAAAAGCGGCCAGCCGCCGCGTCGCGACGCGCCCGGGACGGTCGCCCGCAGCAGCCCAGCCCTCTCCAAGCGAAGGTACGAGCTCGACGCTGTCCACGGAATCCTCCCGGTGAAGGCACGAGCGTGCGCGAAGCTGGCGTCTTGTCGAATCGCTCTGCGCTTTATCTGACCGCGTCCGCCAAAAGCACTCGCACTGGCGCGGGCGTTACGAATTTCGGACTAGGTCTTCGGCTGCCGTTGCGCGCGATTTAGATGCGATATCGCTCACCGTGCGGCACCTTCAATGACTCAAGATCTTCGATAAGAAATCGCGCGTCCGCTCGCTTTTCGGATGGCTGAAGAACTCTTCCGGCGAGTTCTGTTCGACGATCTGGCCCAGATCCATGAAAATGACCCGGTCGGCAACCGACTTGGCGAAGCCCATCTCATGCGTGACGCAAATCATCGTCATCCCCTGGTCGGCAAGCTCGCAGATCACGTCGAGTACTTCTTTGATCATTTCCGGGTCGAGCGCGGACGTGGGCTCGTCGAACAGCATGATCTTCGGCGTCAGGCAGAGCGCGCGGGCGATCGCAACGCGTTGCTGCTGGCCGCCTGAGAGTTGCATCGGATACTTCCGCGCCTGCTCGGCGATGCGTACGCGCGTCAATTGCGCCATCGCCCTTTCCTCGGCGTCCTTCTGCGGAACGCCCGTGACCCACATCGGCGCCAGGGTCAGGTTCTCGAGCACGGTCAAGTGGGGAAACAGGTTGAACTGCTGGAAGACGATGCCGACCTTCCTGCGCACCGTTTCGATCACCTTGACGTCGTCGGAAAGCTCGACTCCGTCCACCGCGAGCCTTCCCTGCTGATGCTCTTCTAGGCG
Source organism: Casimicrobiaceae bacterium (assembly GCA_037719965.1). GTDB lineage: Bacteria > Pseudomonadota > Gammaproteobacteria > Burkholderiales > Casimicrobiaceae > VBCG01. Next base: position 182,051 of record JBBJMT010000004.1, read on the forward strand.
GTTGATGCAGCGGATCAACGTCGACTTGCCGGAGCCGGAGGGGCCGCAGATGACGATCCGCTCGCCGTGTCCGACTGCGAGGTCGATGTCGCGCAACACGTGGAACTGGTCGTACCACTTGTTGACCTTATCGAAGGTGATGATGTGCTCCGGCATGGGTCGCCCAATCACGGGTCAAGCCCGTCTATGGCCGACGTTCAAGTGTTGCTCGACCCATAGGCTGTAACGCGACATCGCGAAGCAAAAAATCCAGTAGATCCCGGCGATGAAGAGATACGCCTCCAGGAAGAACGGCCGCCAGTTCGCGTCGCCGGAGAGTGCGAGCGCAACCGAGCCGGTGAGTTCGTAGAGGCTGACGATGGTGACCAGCGACGTGTCCTTGAACGTGCTGATGAAGCTGTTCATGATTGACGGAACCACGAGCCGCAGCGCCTGCGGCAGGACGATCTTGCGCTGCGTCTGCCAATAGGAGAGTCCCAGCGACGCGGCGGCCTCGTGCTGGCCGTAGGGTATCGCCTGCAGGCCGCCCCGGACGACCTCGGCCAGGTACGCCGCCGCGAACAGCGTGATGCCGACCAGCACCCGTACCAGAACGTTGATGGTGAGCCCCTGCGGCATGAACAGCGGAAACATGAACGACGCCATGAACAGCACCGAGATCAGCGGGACACCGCGGATCAGCTCGACGTAGACGATGCAAATCGTGCGCAGCGCGGGCAGATGCGACCGGCGTCCGAGTGCGACGAGGACGGCGAGCGGGAACGCAGCGGCGATGCCGATCGTGGAGAGCAGCAAAGTCAATGGTAGCCCGCCCCAACGATCGGTCTCGACCGGCAACAAGCCGAAGATGCCGCCGCGCATCAGAATGAAGAATGCGGCGAACACGATCACCCACGCGAGCGCCAGCCACCGGCTCCACAGCGGCCGCGTACAACTTGCCACCAGCATGGCGAGCATCAGAATCGTCGCCGCCAACGGGCGCCATTGCTCGGCAAACGGGTAGCGCCCGAAGAGGATCAGCCGGTATTTCTCGGCGATCACCCCCCAGCAGGCTCCGGCGTCGTCGAGCGCGCGACACGCGGCGTTGTCGGGTCGGACGACGGCGTTGACAATCGCCCAGTCGATGAATTGCGGAAAGTAGTAAATCATTGCCGCGATGATCATCAGCGTGGCGAGCGAGCTACCCGCATCGGCGAACAGGTTGCGGCGGATCCAGCCGGAAACGCCGTGGGTCGTCAGCGGCGCTGGACGTGCGGCAATGGGCGCGTAGGTGCCGGCGGAGCTCATGCCTGTGCCGCGCTCATCGTTCCCTGATGGCCGCTCTAGCGTTGTACCAGTTCATGAGCGCCGCCGTGGACAGCGACAAGGTCAGATACACCGCCATGATGATCGTGATGCACTCGACCGCGCGGCCTGTCTGGTTGAGGGTGGTATTCGAGATCGACACCAGGTCGGGATAGCCGACGGCGACCGCTAAAGACGAGTTTTTGGTGAGGTTCAGGTACTGGTTGGTCATCGGCGGAATGATCACTCGCAACGCTTGCGGCAACAGCACGAGCTGCAACTGTCGTTTGCGCGTGAGGCCAAGCGAGCTTGCCGCTTCGATCTGCCCCCAGGGAACCGCCTGGATGCCGGAACGCACGATTTCGGCGATGAACCCGGCGGGGTAGATAGCAAGGCCCACAGTGAGCGCCAGGAACTCGCGCGTCACCGCGCCGCCCCCGATGACGTTGATTTCGGTTTTCTGCGGTACGTCGAGCGCGGTCGGCGTGCCGCCGGCGAACCAGCCCACGATGACGCCAACGACAATGAGAGCCAGCGACGGCCAGAATTCGGCGCGCGCCCGGCCAGTCAGCGCGAACTGCGTCCGTGCCCAGTGGCGGTAGAGCCACGCCAACGCCACGCCGCCAATCGCGCCCGCCAACATGAGCTCATACCCTGGACCCCACACCGGCACCGGAAATGTGAATCCGCCCTTGGACAGGTACATCCCCGGAGCGGGATTCAGCGCCTCAGCCACCGGTGGCAGCAACTCGTTCAACAGCAAGTACCACATCAGCAGCTGCAGCAATACTGGGATGTTGCGGAATAGTTCGACGTACGCCGTGCACACGCCGCGCAGCAGAAAGTTCCTGGACAGGCGGCCGATGCCGATGGCCGTTCCCAGCACCGTGGCGATCAGAATGCCGATGATCGCCACTCGGATCGTATTCGTTAGCCCGACCAGAAACGCCTTCCAATAAGGGTTACTCGAGTCGAAGGCGATCACGCTCTCGCCGATGCCAAAGCCGGCCGGCTGGCTCAAGAAATCGAAGCCGCTTTGAATGCCCCGGATGCGCAGATTGGTCAACGTGTTGGAGGTCAGGAACCACGCTGCGAGCGCGATGACACCGACGGCGAGAACCTGGTAGATAACGCCGCGGAACGCCTGACTGCGCCATGACCAACTGCGCCGCTTCAACGAGGGTTTATCAGCCATGGCGATTGCTAATCAACGCAGGCAAGGTACGCGCCGGAATCACGCCGCCATTCGCCGAATGAGGCCGATGCACCAGTACGCTACCGGCGATGCCGCCGGTCAACCCGAACCCTCCCTCACGTGGCGAGGGAGGGGGTTTGCGCCGATTGAAACCGGTCAGCGGATCGGCGGCGCATACATGAGGCCGCCCTTGTTCCACTGATTGTTGAGGCCGCGAGGCAGCTTGAGCGCGGATTTCGGTCCGACGTTGCGCTCGAAGATCTCGCCGTAGTTGCCGACGGCCTTGATCGCCCGATATGCCCAGTCTTTGTCGAGGCCAAGCAACTTGCCGGTGTCTTCCCCCGTACCGAGGATGCGCTGTACGGCCGGATCGGTGCTCGTCTTCATCTGGTCGACATTCGCCTGCGTGATCCCGTATTCCTCGGCTTCCAGCAACGCAAAGATCACCCACTTGGCGATCGCGAACCACTCGTCGTCGCCGCGGCGGACCGCCGGTGCGAGGGGCTCCTTGGAAATCAGCTCGGGCAGGATTACATAGTCGTCGGGGTTGCTCGCCTCTTTGTTGCGAATCGAGGCAAGGCCGGAAGCGTCCGTCGTGTAGGCCTGGCAGCGACCTGAAAAGAACGCTTTCACCGACGCTTCGAGACCCTCGAACACGACCGGCTTCATCTTCAAGTCATTGCTCTTGTTGTAGTCGTTCAGGTTCTTCTCGGTGGTCGTGCCGGACTGCACGCAGACATCGATGTTCTTCAAGGCCTTGGCGCTCGTGATCTTCGACTTCTTGGTCACCATGAAGCCCTGGCCATCGTAGTAGGTCGTGCCGACGAATTCGAGGCCGAGCGAGGCGTCGCGGGTCAAGGTCCACGTGGTGTTGCGCGACAGGATATCGACCTCGCCCGATTGCAGCGCGGTGAACCGCGCCTGCGCCGTGAGCGGCACCCACTTCACCTTGCTCGCATCGCTTAGCACGGCCGCGGCCATTGCTTTGCAGATATCGACGTCGAGACCGGTCCAATTGCCCTGGCTGTCAGCGGCGGAGAAACCGGCGAGGCCGATGTTCACGCCGCAGACGAGCGCTCCGCGCTGCTTCATCGTATCCAGCGTCTTGCCGGCGTGCGCCGGCAGGCTCAACGCCACCGCCAACGCTACGGCAGCACCCGCAATCCAATTGACGGCAAACTTCTGATGCATAAGACCTCCTTCGTGGGTCGTGTCGAACCGCGGAACGCCCGCATTCGCGTGCAGAGTTTGGGGCGGACCTTACACCGTACCGCTCAATATAGTCGCTTATGAGCGGTGGCGCCATGAGCGGCCAGGCCGCCCGCATGCGGCGCCTTACGCGCGACGTCCACTCTTGATCTTTTGCCACTCACGTGACAGCAGCGCCGACCTTCTTCAATACCGCCTTCGTCACCGTCTGGCGCAAGGAGAAGAATTCGCTCCACGGATCGCGCTTCTGCCGCTTCATTCGCGCTTTGACCGTGCGGACATTGAAGTGGGCGAAACGAAGGTCTTTAGACACTTCCTCCCAGGCGATCGGAACGGCCACCGGGGCGTTGGCTTTCGCGCGGATCGAATAGGGCGACACCGCAGTTGCGCCTTCGCCATTGCGCAAATAATCGACGAAGATCTTTCCTTGCCGCGTGGATTTGAGCAACTTGGCGGTAAAACGGTCGGGAAAGGTGCGGACCAGCAGCGAAGCGATAGCCTTGGCAAACGCCTTCGCCTGGTCCCACGGCAACGTCGGTTGAATCGGGACGACGACGTGCAACCCCTTTCCCCCGGTGGTCTTCAAAAACCCCTGCAGGCCGATCTCCCCAAGAAGCGTTCGCAATATTTTCGTCGCCTCCTTGACCTTCTCCCACGCCAGATCCTCGTCGGGATCGAAGTCGAAAACGATGCGATCGGGGAAGCCTAACTTGGGCGCTTGCGAGCCCCATGGATGAAGCTCTAGTGCCCCCATCTGCAGCAAAGCGACCAGCGCACTCGTCGAGTTGGCCATCATGTATTGGGCGGGACCGTCACTCGTTTGAACTTTAACCCGGTCGATGACTTGCGCTACCGAATCGGTGGCGTTTTTTTGATAGAAACACTCCTTTTCCCAACCATCCGGACACCGCACCAAGGTCACTGGGCGGTTTTTCAGATGCGGAAGAATCCACTCGGACATATCATGGTAATAGAGCGCGAGATCGCGCTTGGTCAACTGCGCTTCGGGAAAGAGAGGCTTGCCCGGATTGCTGATCGTTATCCCCGCGATGGTGTTGGCATCGTCGCCACGTGATGGGCGGCTCGGCGCTCTGGTGCGCGATGCAGCAGGTTTAGTCGATGTCATCGGATCTGACTCCGCCCCAGTTGCCTCAATCGCCTCGGTTGCCTTCGGCCGTTCCCGGATAACATCCGACGCGCGTTTGTCGGCACGTAATCCCAGAAAGGCGGCGTGGCGCAGCGTTTCGTCCTGCGTCCATTCGGTGAATGCCACCTCGGCGACGAGTTTCGGTGCGACCCAGTGCGCGCGCCGGCCTTCGGCACCCGTCGGCGGATTGACGAACGGCGGCTCGGACTGGGCCAGGCCATCGAGCGTGCTGTGTAGTTTCGTAAGTGTGGCGTCATCGAAGCCGGTCCCCACTTTTCCCGCGTAGCGCAAGCTACCGTCATGATCGTAAACCCCGAGCAGCAGTGCACCAAACCCGATCCGCGAATTTTGCGGATCGGTGAACCCGCCGACGACCATCTCTTGCCGCATGCCGCATTTGGTCTTGACCCAGTTGGCACCCCGGACCGGCTGGTACGCAGAATCAACGCGTTTGGAGATGATGCCTTCGAGACCAAGTTTGCACGCCTGGGCGAAAACCTCCTCGCCCGCGCCGACGACATGGTCGCTGAACTTGAGCTCGTCGGTCGATTGCAACAGCGTCTGCAACACCCGTTTCCGATCGAGCAACGCAGCCTTGCTGAGATCGTATCCGTCGAGATAGGGCAAGTCGAACGCATAGTAATGGAGCTTTGCCAGCGAGCCTTGCGCCAGCGCATTCTGGAGCGCCTGAAAGCTCGTGCGGCCATCGTCCGCCAATACGACGACTTCGCCGTCGATCCACGCCGACGTGCAAGGCAATCGCGCCGCCGCCTGGGCAATCGTCGAAAATTCTGCGGTCCAATCCTTGCCCGTTCGCGAATACATCCGACACGCGCCTTTTTCGACGCGACACAGCATCCGATAGCCGTCGAGCTTGATTTCGTGCAGCCATTCACCGCTCAGTGGCGCGGTGTTGATGAGCGTGGCGAGCTGCACCGACATACGCGGAGCAAGCGCCCCCTTGACGGCTCCGCGCAAAGTCCCCGGTGCAGGTCCGGACCTGCGCTTTTTGACCGTGCCGGTTTTCAAGTTCTCGGCCACCGACTTGGTCGAGTGCCAGACGCGATCGGGATGAGCGGCGATCTCGTCCATCGTCCGGCCCGACAAGACGCTTCTCGGCTTGGTCTCGGTGATCACGCCTTCGGTCGCAAGGCGCGCAAACGAGTCTTCTTCTTTGATCAGCAACCAGCTTTTCTCGCCGTATTTGCTGCCGTGGCTGCGGACTAGCGTCCAGCCGCCGCGCAACTTTTTTCCCTGCAGTTGGAACTTGAGTTTGCCTTTCTGATACGACGATGTCGGGTCTCCCGTAGGCTTCCATGTTCCCTGGTCCCAGAGCATCACCGTGCCGGACCCGTATTGCTTGGGCGGAATGACACCCTCGAAACCGCCGTATTCTTTCGGGTGGTCCTCAACGTGCATGGCCAAGCGCTTGTCGTTGGGGTCGAGGCTCGGCCCTTTCGGCACCGCCCAACTCAAAAGGACCCCATTCAATTCGAGGCGGAAGTCGTAATGCAGGTGACTCGCTGCGTGCTTTTGCACGACAAACGAAAGATATGTTGAACCGCTCCCCAAAACCTTGCCTTCAGGTTCCGGCGTGTTTTTGAAGTTGCGTTTTTTTCGGTATACCTCGAGCGCCACGCTCATCTCCCGTATGGAACGTTTCTACCTTATATAGCGCATCCGCGGTTTCGTTGGCAAGATATTGTGTTTTTTAAGTGGCAGTCGGATCGGCGACGGTTGGCGACGAAGCGGCTCGTCTTCATCGCGCGCTTGAATACCGCGCGCGTGTTTGGCAGTATGCAACTCAGCGCTAACTTCGGAGAACGACAATGGCTGCCCGTGCAATTGCCTCACTTACGATTTCGTTTGGTTTGGTTTCGATTCCGGTGAAGCTTTTTTCGGCGACCCAGGCCAGCGGCGGCGTGTCGTTCAACTTGCTGCACAAGGCTTGTGGTTCGCGCCTGCGGCAGCAATATGTCTGCATCAAGGAGAACGTCATCGTCGAGCGTGCCGACATGGTGAAAGGGTACGAATTCAGTAAAGACCAATACGTGACGTTCACTCCCGAGGAGTTAAAGGAACTCGAGGAAAAGGGCACGCACACCGTCGAAATTAGCGAATTCGTTCCAGCGGAAACCGTAGATCCCATCTATTACGATAAAGCGTACTACCTTGCTCCGGACAAGGGTGGCGCCAAGCCTTACGCATTGCTTGCCGCAGGGATGCGGCAAACCAATAAGTCAGCACTCGCGCGCTGGGCCGCCCGCGGCAAGCAATATATCGTGCAGTTGCGTGCCGTGGAAGGAGGCCTCGTGATGCAGCAACTGCTGTACGCCCCCGAGGTGAGGAACATCACCGAGATCGATATTCCGGACGCTCCGGTGAAGGACCAGGAGTTGGAATTGGCGAAACAGTTAATTGCGCAAATCTCTTCCGATAGCTTCGATCCAACCGAGTACGAAGACGACGTCAAAAAACGTATCGAGACCGCGGTGCAAAAGAAAGTGGAGGGCAAGGAAATCGAAGTATCGCCGAGTGCACCGGAGTCAGGCGCGCAAGTGATCGACCTGATGGAGGCGTTGCGTGCCAGCGTGAGCAAGGGAGGACGGCGGGGCCAAGCCGCAGCACCTGCGGCGGAAGAAGCCCAGACGCAACGCAAGCCGCCTAAGAAGGTCGCCGTTGCCGCCGCTCCGCGTGTGAAGGCCGCGAAGCGATAAGCGACTCCGGATTAGGACGCTGCGCTTTGTGAAAGACCGTTACTCGCTGCGTGAGCTCGCAAAGATTCTGGGGACGACCCCAGCGCGCATAACGGGTTTAATCACCGCCGGTTTCGTGACACCGGAGCGCGGGCCGCGGCGCCAATTCGTCTTTACGTTTCAGGACTTGATCGTTCTGAAAATGGCGCACGGCTTGACTAGCGCGCAGTTGTCCGCGCGGCGGATCTCGCGTTCGCTGAAACTCTTGCGCGCTCAGCTTCCGGACAAGGCCCCTTTGACCGGCCTGCGCATCGAAGCCGTCGGCAACGAAGTCGTCGTCAACGAGGGTGACAGCCAGTGGGCGGCAGATTCCGGGCAATATTTGCTCGGCTTTCAGGTGCTAGCCCCTGACGGTCACGTTTTAGTTCTGGAACGAGACGCAATAGGTGGACAAGCGCAGTCTTGGTTCGCGCTCGCCATCGGAGCGGAGCAAGCCAACCCGCAGCAGGCGGGTGACGCCTATGAGTCGGCGATCAAATGCGATCCCACTCAGGCAGCCGCCTATGCGAATCTAGGCAGACTTTGTCACGAACAAGGCAGGCTCGCGGACGCCGAGGATGTCTACCGGCGCGGGCTCACCCATTGCCCGATGGATGCGACCCTTCTGTTCAACTTTGGTGTGCTGCTGGAAGATTTGCGCAAAAATGACGAAGCGGCCAACTGCTATCAACGGGCAGTGACCGTAGCCCCGGACTTTGCCGACGCCCACTTCAATCTAGCGCGCTTGTATGACGCCCTCGGCAAGCAACGCGAGGCGGTTCGGCACTTTAGCGCGTACCGCCAGCTCACCCCAGCGCGTTGAGTTCCCGTATTGAGCGTGCAAGGACCTGCAGCGCCGCTCCGGTTAAGTGTTCCGCGGCGGGGGGCGTTTTCCCACGGACACCTTCCGGTTGGCGACACGCGACGTGGCACGAGGGTTTCCGAGTTCCTGTTTGCGTTTCACCATCGTTAGCCCCAACGCATCAAGATCGATGTCGGCAGATTTGGCTTCCGGAAATAGCTCGTTCTCTTCTTCCTTGACATGGTGCTTCACGTATTCGCCCAATACCTTGACCCCAGCGTCGTACAACGGATCGTCAGGGGGTGCGCTTTCAAGGCGCCCGATGATGTCCTTCATCGACTGATGTTCCACCGCTGCCTCGTCTACCAGCTCCCGCGCCTCCTCGCCGCGGCGGCGCATTGCCGGATAGAAAATCTCCTCCTCAATTTGCGCGTGTACGGAAAGTGCTGCGCAAATGCGTGCGGCCAGCTCCTGTTTGGCGGCTGTGTCCGCGTCATCCTTTGCCTTTTCGTATTGGTCGAAGAGCTCTTCAACCTCCTTATGATCTCGCTTGAGCAAGTCGATGGCGTTGGTGCTATTTGAATCAACGAAGCCGAACACAGTTTCTCCCCTTGAAAAAATAATGACATAGCTTGTCGATACCCTCGCGCGCATGATGTCGGACATGCGATTGAAGCGTTGTAGGAGCCGCACTTTTTGGAGCTCGCGCTTTCCAGGGCCTCATCCGAGATGCCATACTCGGCTCCGCCGCTGCATCGGCGCGTCTGGAACTTCAACGGGGAAGCGGCGTGCTCCTACACGAGTTTCGGCTGACAGACTACACCGTGCTATGGGTCGATCTCTTAAATTCTAGAGGGGACATGAAGGCGATTGGCGCGGGAACCATATTCGAAAATAGACATTCCGCGTGTTCCGACGATTGGTCAGCAATTAACTTGATATCCCGTCAGCTATTCAATGTCAGGTCGTCTGCTTCGGTCCTTTTGGATGGCTGGTTATGAGGGCGCGGACCATCGCAACGGTTCTGGCGCGCCGTTGTCATTGTGCGCGGCAACGGCGCATGACCGCCGTACCGAAGAGGACTACCGGGCTGCCGGAAAACTAGGCCTCAATAGCGTCCGCGAAAGTCTTGGCTGGCGCAACGCCACGAGAGACGGCGGATTTGACTTCGCATGCGCCCTACGCCGGGCCGAGGCCGCGCGTCGTACCGATACTCAGATCCTGTGGACCTTGTGCCATTACGGTTGGCCCGATGGGCTTGACCCGTTTTCAACCGAGTTCGTCGACCGCTTTAGCGGCTTCGCCCGAACCGCCGCACGGACGCTCGCTCCGTTTTACGATCGCTACCCGCCAATCTACAACCCGATCAACGAAATCTCGTTTCTAAGCTGGGCGGTTACTGAAACCGGACTGATCCATCCTTACCAAGGCGACTTGAAGCATCGCGGCTACGAATTGAAACAGAAACTGGTGAGAGCGACGCTCGCCGCATGCGATGCGATTCGTGAAGTGGACCCGCGTGCGCGCTTTTTGCACGTCGATCCGGTGATCCACGTCCTGCCTCCAGCGGACGCGCCTGAGTTGACGGATACGGCAGCACGTTTTCGCGAACAACAGTTCCAGGCTTGGGATATGCTGTCCGGCCGCGCCGAGCCGCAACTGGGCGGGCATCCGCGCTACCTCGATTTAGTAGGGCTCAACTACTACCACAGCAACCAGTGGGAATTCGGCACGGATCGGTGCCTCCACTGGCATCTGCGAGATCCGCGGCGGATGCCGTTTCACCAACTCCTCATCGAAGTACATGCGCGCTATCAGCGTCCGTTGCTCGTTGCGGAGACGAGTCACGTTGGGGAGGGGCGTGGGCCATGGCTCCGCGACATCGCCGCCGAAATTGTGAAAGCCGGACGTCGCGGCGTACCTCTGCTCGGAGTATGCATTTACCCGGCTGTTGATCGCCCCGACTGGGAGGAACCCACGCGCTGGCACCAGAGCGGCCTCTGGGATGTCGCATCCCACGCAGACGGTGACAGCGAACGAACTCTCAATCAACGCTACGCGGCTGCGTTGGCGCGCGCCCGCCGCAAGACCGCGAGCCTGACTATTCGCCCGCCTCGAAAGGATGCCATGGAATCGCTGATCGTTTTTTCCCACCTGCGTTGGGATTTCGTCTACCAGCGCCCGCAGCACGTGCTCTCGCGGCTAGCCAAGCGCTACAGGATCCTTTTCGTCGAGGAGCCGCTTTTCCACCTCGGAGAGCCGTGGGCCGAGACGCAGGTTCCGCTGGCGAACGTGACGGTCTTGCGACTGCATACGCCACAGAGCGCGCCGGGCTTCCACGATGAACAGATTCCGCTGTTGCAAAAGCTGATCGCCGAGACGGTCGAGTGCGAAGGATTGGGACGTTATGGCGTATGGTTGTACACGCCGATGGCGCTGCCGCTCGTGCAAAAGCTCACCCCGCATATCATCGTCTACGATTGCATGGACGAATTGACCGCCTTCAGGTCGGCGGCGCGTCAGCTTGTGCAACGGGAGACCGCACTGCTCAAGATCGCCAATGTCGTCTTCACCGGAGGCCCGAGCCTGTACGAGGGACGACGCGGGCGGCATGCGAATCTGCACTGCTTTCCCAGTAGCGTCGATCGCGAACACTTCTCCCAGGCGCGGGACCGCTCGCTAACCCATGCGGACATGCAAGGGCTTGCCCGGCCGCGCCTGGGATACTTTGGCGTCATCGACGAGCGCATGGACGTGGAGTTGCTGCGCACAATTGCGCAACGGCGACCTGGATGGCAGATCTGCATGGTCGGCCCCGTGGTCAAGATCGATCCGGCGATGCTGCCCGTTGCGCCCAACCTGCACTATTTCGGACAGCAGTCGTATGCGGCGCTGCCGTCATTCGTTGCAGGCTGGGACATTTGCTTGATGCCGTTCGCGCGCAACGAGGCGACCCGCTTCATCAGCCCCACCAAGACGCTCGAATACATGGCGGCAGATTTACCGATCGTATCGACGTCGATTGCCGACGTGCGCGAGCTGTATGCAGCGGTTGTGCGATTTGGCGATACGCCAGACGAATTCCTGGACGCGTGCGAGCAGGCGCTTGCGGAATCGGAGGCGCAACAGGAGGAACGGCGGACCCTGATGCGGAACATCACGGCGCGTACATCGTGGGACAAGACGGTGGCGCAGATGCAGACATTGATCGACGCGGCGGCGCGAGAAGGTCTCACCGAGGCGGCGCGCACGATGCTCGAGGCGCGACCGATACCCAAACCCCGCGATACGAACAGCCCGCCACCGATTTGCGTTCCGTGCGTCGTGCTCGGTGGAGGTCCGACCGGCCTCTCCGCCGGCTACCACTTTGGCGCCGGCAGCGTCATCGTGGAGAAGGAGGCGAGCAGTGGCGGGTGGTGTCGTTCAATCGAAGACGCCGGCTTCACGTTCGATCACGCCGGGCACATCATGTTCTCGAACGATCCGTACGTGCAGGAGCTCTATCGCCTGCTGCTGGGTGACAACGTCCACTGGCAGGACCGTGAAGCGTGGATCTTCAGCCAGGGCGTGTATACCCGCTATCCGTTCCAGGGAGCACTCTACGGTTTGCCACCGGACGTGCTCAAAGAATGTCTGATCGGGGCGATCGAAGCGCGCTTCGGTCGGTTGACGCAGGGATCGACGATGACTGCAGGGAGCGCTCCCGACCGCGATTGCTGCGCCGACGGAACCGATGTTGCCGCGAGTCCGGTTGCGGCTTGCGCGTCAAGCGATTCGCCGAACCACGTCGTCAACTTCGAACAGTTCATCCAACGCACCTGGGGCGCCGGCGTCGCCAAGTATTTTGCACTGCCGTACAACCGAAAGCTATGGACGGTACCGCTGACCGAAATGGAGACGTCGTGGCTGGGCGGCCGCGTGCCGCTGCCCGATCTCGAGGCTATGATCGATGGAGCCCTGCGCCCCATAGGAAAGCCGATGGGTCCCAATGCGCGCTTCGGTTACCCGTTGCACGGAGGTTTCCAGGCGTTGATGAATGGTTTTCTTCCTCTGTTGCAGGGCGAGCTCAGACTGAACGCGGAGGTGACGCGGGTCTCGCCGTTGCAGCAGACGGTGACGCTCGCAGACGGCCACCGCTACCGATACGACACGCTGATCAGTACGCTGCCTTTACCGCAGCTCATCGCCGCGATGGGCGAAGAAGCGCCAGTGGAAATCCGCGACGCCGCGCTGCAGTTGCGGCACGTCTCGATCCGCTGCGTGAATATCGGCGTTGGCCGGCGTGTGACCGACAAGCACTGGATTTACTATCCCGAGGAAACCGTTTTCCACCGCGTTTTCGTGCAGGGCAACGCGAGTCCATACTGCAGTCCGCCGAAGGCGATGGGGCTCACGTGCGAAATCAGCTATTCCCCGCTGAAACCTCTACCCGCCGATGGCGACGAATTGATTCGCCGCTGCATCGACGATTGTATAAAGGTAGGGCTGTTACGCGACGACGATCCGATTCTGACGACCAACCAGGTCGACCTGCCCGTCGCCTACGTCGTCTACGACCACAGCCGCGCCGAAAACGTCCAGCGCATTCGCGCTTGGCTCGCGCAGTACGACATCATTCTTGCAGGTCGCTACAGCGAGTGGGAATACTACAATTCCGATCATGCGTTTCTGGCGGGAAAACGAGCGGCGTTGAACGCGCGGGCCCACGTGGCGACGCATGTCGCGGCAAAAACCGCGTAGGAGGCAGGGCGTTCGTGCTCGTCGACGCGCATCTGCACTGCACGGGGAAGGAGTCCGCGGCCGACGTTCTCAACGCTCTTGACGACGGAGACGTGGACATCGGCGTCTTGCTCGCCCCGTTCTTGAGTGACGGTTATTCGCTACACGACGGGTCGTCGCTGGCGCGAGCCAACGACCATCTCGCGACGTTGGTGCGCGGGCACGCCGACCGCCTGGTGGGTTTGGCGGTCGTGAACCCGACACTTCCCGGGGCCGCCGACGAAGCCACGCGAGCTCTTTCGACGCTGAAGCTCAACGGGCTCAAGATGGTCCCCTCCGGCTGGATGCCGGACGACGCCTGCGCACACGCGATCTATGCTATTGCCGCGGACCACAATGCGCCGATCCTGTTTCATAGCGGGATCTTCATCGACGGTCGCTCCGGCCGTTTTTGCCGCCCGGTTGAATACGAGGCCGTGCGGGCGCACCCGGGACTGCGCGTGGCGTTGGCCCACTTGGGTTGGCCGTGGTGCGATGAGGCCAATGCGGTAGGACTTATCGACCTCATCAATGGGGTGCCGGTGGACGAAAGCCAATTCCGTTTCGATATTTCCTTCGGTGCTCCACCCATCTATCGCGAAGCTGTATTACGCAACGCGCTGGCGGTTCTTACCCCTGGCTTGCTTCAGTTCGGCAGCGACCGCTTCCTCCCTTGCTCTGGGGCGGACATCGCGGCCGCGGTTACCACGGTCAACGAACTCCTTGATCTACTCGACGTCGACGCATCAGCGCGCCAACGCATTTTCGCCGGCACCGCCGCCGTATGGCTGCGGCTTCCCGGATACGCGGCATGAGTGCGCCGACATCCGCCGCAATGCCGCGCGTGCATGTTCTGGAAATCCTCGGCAATGCAATCGTCGGGGGCATGGAAACGTATGTGAACCGGCTCGTGCGCGGACTCCTGCCGCGGAATTTCCGAGTGACGATCTTATGCCCGTTCGCGAGCCCGATGACTTCCGCGCTCGCCGAAGCTGGCTGTGATGTCATCGTCGCGCCGATAGCGGACGACCCGCGGTGGGCGACGATTCAATTGGCGACGACATTGATCGCCAAACACGACATCGATGTTATCCATGCCAATCTGTCGAACGCGCATGCGCTGGCCGCGCTCGTCAGCGCCGTCACCGGTCGCGCGTGCCTTGCCACGATTCACGGCCGCGCGATCTCACTGCTTGACCTCGAAGCGCATCGGCTCACCGAGAATGCGCATATGACGGTCGTTTGCCAAGCAGCGTACTACCAAGCGCTGGCACTGGGTGTTGATCCGCAGCGTTTGCACCACATCGCGAACGGTGTAGACATTGGCGAGAGGGCGATCGAACCTTCCGCGAGCCTGCACAACATACTCGGCTTGCCTAAAGCTACGACAGTGGTCGGATACATCGGACGATTGGCGCCGGAAAAGGGCCCTGACCTATTCTTGCGTATGGCAAGACTGCTCGCGACCGACCCACGCGACGTTCATTTCGTTTTGATCGGTGATGGTCCGATGCGCCAGACACTGGAAAAAATGGCCGGAGAACTCGCCATCACGAACCGCGTGCATTTCACGGGCGTGCGCGATGATGTGGATGCACTGTTGCCGTCCCTGGTGTTGACCGTTCTGAGTTCGCATGCCGAAGGTATGCCGTTGGCGTTGATGGAAGCGATGGCGGCCGGGCTTCCGGTCGTGGCGACGTCAGTCGGTGGCGTACCCGAGTTGGTCGAGCACCGTTACTCCGGATACCTCGTGTCCCCGGACGATCCCCGCGCACTCGCGGACGCGGTGAAAGAGCTTTTGGACAACGCGCCGCTACGATTGCGCATGGGGGCCGCGGCACGCGTGCGGGCTCGCGACCACTGGCCACAATCGCTGTGCACGGAACGAATGGGGGCGTTGTTGCGGCAACTCGCGCGTTCGCGAGTCGTGGGAACGGAGGTAAGCAGGCCAGAAGCTACGGTTGCCGCCGCTGCCATCGCGCCCATTGCACCCATGAAGATCTCGTCGAAACTTACGCCGAGATGAACGCTGCCGATTAGGGCATGTAGCAAGACCAGACGCTGTAGGTCACCGCCTACGAATCGAGAGCGTTCGCCTACCGAGAATTCGGAAAACGCCGATTGAGCCCACAGAAGCAGCGCGCGTATTTTAGGGGCCTCCCCATGTCTGGGGATCGACGCGATCTGGCGCCTTTGTCACCGCTTCTTCTCCGTAATACCGGGCGACGGATCTGCATAAGGCGAACTCTCACTAAATCGATTCCTCTCTGGAAAGGGCTACTTATCATGGCAACACTAAGGACAAGCGGAACAGGCAGCGCAGACGCAATCGCAATGCTGAAGGAGGACCACAAAAAAGTTGCACAACTCTTCAAACGGTTCGACCAACTCAACGATGCTGACGTCGCCGAGAAGGCTGTTATCGTCGGCCAAATCTGCACGGAGCTCAAAGTTCACGCGCAACTAGAGGAAGAGATTTTTTATCCGGCTGCCCGAGAGGCGATCGACGAGGAAGATCTAATCGATGAGGCGGAAGCCGAGCATGCCGATGCCAAGGAATTGATCGCACAGTTGGAATCCCTCGAGCCCGGCGAAGATGAGTACGACGGGAAAGTGGAGCTGTTGAAAGAGGAGATCGATCACCACGTCAAGGAAGAGGAAGGCGAATTGTTCCCGAAGGTGATCGAGGCCCAGATTGACACTAGAGACCTGGGCCAGCAGATGATGCAGCGCAAGGAAGAGTTGAAGGCGGAAATGGGCGAGCCAGACGTGCCAGGCGAGGATTTGCAGCCGCCGACGGCTCGCCCAGGAAGGCGGAAAGACTCGTTGTCGAAAAGGTGACTTGAACTAGTGGTGGGAAGGGGCGGTGGGAAGGGCGGCGCAGCTCGCGATAGACGCCGTCGCTCTGAGAGGATTGGGTCACGAAGCTGACGAAGGAATGGAAATGAGAAGGGCACTCTATCTCGCGATCGCCAGCTTTGCCTGGCGCCTGTTGCAGAAGCATTGGGCAAGCAGAAAAGCGGCCCGGGGCTCCAGAATCCCGAACTCGCATCCTTGAAATTCGCGATACGGATTCGGGCCGCGCGTGCTCTGGCCTGTGCGCGATTGCCTTGCTTGGGCTTGCGGCACTTTTGTCAAAACCCACGTCGAGGCTACGTTCGGGCCGAATTTGCCATGGCTTAGCCACAATGTTTTCCACTTGTGCCAAAGGACGTTATAGCGGACGATGGAACAGAAGTGGCCACAACAATTGTGGATCGTGCGCCACGGGCAGAGTGCCGGTAACGTCGCGCGCGATGCAGCGGAAGCAGCCGGCTTACCGCTGATCGACATTGCCACGCGCGACGTCGAGACTCCGCTGTCCCCGTTGGGCGAGCAGCAAGCGGCGGCATTGGGGCGCTGGGTTGGTCTGATGCCCGCCGCGGCGAAGCCAACGATCGTACTGTCGTCGCCGTATGTCCGGGCGCTCGCGACCGCGAGAGTCATTCTCGATGTCGGCGGCATCAACGCGAGCAGCGTTGCGTTGGTCGCTGATGAACGGTTGCGCGAGAAAGAATTCGGAATCCTCGACCGGCTCACCAAGTTCGGAATCATCCAAAAATATCCCGAGTTGAGCGAGCAGCGGGAACACGTAGGCAAGTTCTATTTTCGCCCACCGGGCGGCGAGAGCTGGTGCGATGTCATATTGCGGCTGCGCAATGTCATCGACACAATAACGCGCGAATACCGAGGAGAGCGGGTGCTGATTGTCGGGCACCAGGTGATCGTCAACTGTTTTCGCTACCTGCTCGAGAGACTGGACGAAGATGCCATCCTTACGATCGATCGCGCGGCGGACGTCCCGAACTGCTCGGTGACATCGTACAAATTCGACGCCACACGGGGCAAGAACGGCAAACTCATGCCGGACTTGGTCAACTTCGTCGCCCCGCTGCTCGAAGCCGGGGCCCCCATTACGGTAGAACCAGATGTGCCGGCCGCTCCTAAATCTTAGACGAGAGGTGTGGCGTGGGTAGCGATGGTTCTCCCGCGAACGTCACGCATTTAACTGAGGATGCGTTGCGCGACTGGCCTCTGCCAACTCCTTCCGGCCACGGCGACAAAGTCGACCGCGGCCGCGTTCTGGTGATTGCCGGCTCGCGCGAAATGCCTGGGGCGGTGATTCTCGCTGCCACCGCTGCGCTGCGGGCGGGCGCAGGCAAGCTCACGATCGCAACCGGTGAGAGTGTGGCGAGCTTGGTCGCGCTGGCAACTCCCGAGGCTCGCGTTATTCCTCTCCCTGAGACTATTGCCGGTGGCATCGCAGCGTCAGCCGTCGATCGGTTGGGAGCCTTGGGACGCGAGTGTGATGCGGTCTTGATCGGGCCGGGCATGCTGGATGAACTCGCCGTCTGCGGATTCGTTGGGGCGTTCTTGACAACGCTAGGACCTGTCAAAGTCATACTCGATGCAGCGGCGATGGGGGTGGTAAGGCTCGACTGCGAATACAGCCACGAAACGGGTAATGCGCAGTGGCGCGGCACGTTGTCCTACGGCGACATCCATCGCTTCGCACACCCGGTGTTATTGACGCCGCACGCCGGCGAAATGGCGCATTTGACGTCGGCGGACAAGGCCGCGATTCTGGCTAACTCATCCGATGCGGCGCGGAACGCAGCGCTGCGGTGGAACGCCGTCGTCGCGCTGAAAGGCGCGTTCACGCATATCGCCACCCCGGATGGACGCATGTGGCGGCACGAGGGCGGCAACCTTGGGCTTGCGATTTCGGGGTCGGGCGATGCGCTGTCCGGCCTGATCGTCGGACTCGCGTCCCGCGGAGCGTCCCTCGAGCAGGCGGCTGCATGGGGCGTCACGCTCCATGCGCGCGCCGGCCAGCAACTCGCCGCTCGCTTTGGTACGCTTGGCTATCTGGCGCGTGAGATCGCAGCCGAGGTGCCGGCGTTGATGGATGCGCTCGGGCGACGGAGCCCATAACCTACAGTTGCGTGCGTATTTGCGGGAATATTTGCTGTCCAATTCTTTAATGATGCTCTGAGGGTTCTTGCCATCCATGGCTGCAAGAATGCGGTCGAGCTTTTCCTCTTTCCTATCGTTTCCTTCTTTCGATCGTAGTGATCCGATATGAGGCAAGAGCGCCGAATCGCTAAACCACCGCCTACAGTCTGCTTTGCCGGGAGCTGCTCAATCGACCGGAGCTGGGCGACGTGTCGCGCGGAGAAGTGGTGTCGATCAATAACTTTCATCGCTTGTTCAAGGATCTACTGACACCGGTGCAACTCGACGGCCTGCGCCTGCTTCTGACGCCTTTTCCGCAGGAGGAGTTCAACGCTACCGACGATGGCAAGAGCCGCGACCCGAGCCTCGGAGTGACCTGTTTCGACTGCCACGTCAATGGCCACACCACCGGCCAGTTTCATTTGAACCCCGATAACCGGCCGCAGGAACGGCGGTTTCGCCTGGACACTACGAGTCTGCGCGGCATGTACAACCAGCAAATACACGGCTCGAAGCGGAGCCACCGCTCGGTCGAGGACTTCACCGAATTCGAGTTCCGCACCGCCTACTTCAATGGCGATGCGATCCATGCGATGAAGAAGGGGCTGACGATTTTCGATCGTATCCCCGTCAGCCACATGGCGCAGCTGCAAAACATGCTGGATTTCCCGCCGGCGCCGAAGTTAGCCATAGAAGGACGGCTCGAGCGGCTCGCGCGACCGACCGCGAATTGCGCGGCGAGGGAGTCTTCTTCGGCAAGGGACGTTGCGCGAGCTGCCACGCTCCGAAGTGGCCCCATGCAGTGGACAGGTTTTCGGGTTTGTTAAGTGATGGCTTTGCATTTAGGCAGCCGCAGCGAGCGGTTGCCGGTTGAAGTATGCCGCGTCCGGCGTTTGCCGGTTGAGCGCCGTGTGCGGCCGGCGGCCATTGTAGAAGTCGATGTAGACGGCGAGCTTGGCTTTCGCCTCGCTGACCGTGGCGTAGGCGTGGAGGTAAACGTGTTCGTATTTGATCGTCTTCCACAGCCGCTCGACAAACACGTTGTCACGCCAGCAACCCTTGCCGTCCATGCTGATCGCGATGCCGTGACGTTCGAGGGTGCCGATGAAGTCGCTGCTGGTGAATTGGCTGCCTTGGTCGGTGTTTATGATCTCGGGCGTCCCATATTTCGTAATCGCCTCCTCCAATGCTTCGACCGGTGCGTCGGCGGTCAGACTGTTCGACAGCCGCCACGCGAGGATGCGCCGGGTCGCCCAATCCAACACCACCGTTAGGTACACGAAGCCACGGGCCATCGGCAGGAAGGTGATGTCCATCGCCCACACCTGGTTCGGCTGTTCGATGGCCACGCCACGCAGCAGATACGGATAGATCCGATGCTCCGGATGCCGCTGGCTGGTGTTGGCCTTCCGATACAACGCCGCGATGCCCATGGTGCGCATCAATGTCGCCACATGCTTGCGGCCGACGGTAAAGCCGTCCTGGCGCAGCAGGTCCCGCAACATGCGCGCGCCGGCGAACGGATGCTCCAGATGCAGTTCGTCGATGCGGCGCATCACCGCCAAGTCTTCCTCCGAAGTCGGCTGGGGCCGGTAATAGAGCGATGA
The DNA here is from genome assembly GCA_037719965.1 of Casimicrobiaceae bacterium. GTDB lineage: Bacteria > Pseudomonadota > Gammaproteobacteria > Burkholderiales > Casimicrobiaceae > VBCG01. Next base: position 201,783 of record JBBJMT010000004.1, read on the forward strand.
CCGTGACAAATCTAGCAACTGCGCCTGGCGGCCCAGCGGAAGCTCGTGATTCGCGTCGATCATCGTTTTGCGCTCGCATCGCCGATGCGACCGAGCGCGCCGGACAAAAAATCATTCTCCAGCGCCAACTGGCCGATCTTGGCATGCAGCGTCTTGATATCGGGACCGTGCTCGCGCTTCTCCGCCGCCGTCGCGAATACTTCGGCGGCGCGTTGCAGCAGCTCGGTCTTCCATTGCGTGATCTGGTTCGGATGCACATCAAACCGTTGCGCCAACTGGGCCAGGGTTTGGTCACCCCTGACGGCGGCAACTGCCACCTTGGCTTTGAACACGGCTGAGTGATTACGACGCGGTCTTTTCATGCTTTCTGCTCCTTTCATCAGCGGCGCTATGATCGCCGCACAGAGCAAAGCCGTCACTTATCCCGCTGTCCAGTTTTCAGGAACCACTTCTCTCCACCCTCGTACCTCGATCACCAGATGCACGCCTTGAAATTGGAACGGTTCGTCAATGAGCCCGGCGATGGACCGATAAAGACGTTCACACTGCGCGGCATCAAAGACAGTCCACCGTATTTGCACGATGGACGTTTGCTGACGCTGGAGGATACTGTCGAGTTCTTCAATTTAGTGTTGCAACTGAAACTTACTTCGGCAGAGAAGACCGACCTCGTCGCATTCTTGCGGCGACTCTAGTTCCCCGAACTGCCGAGGTTGAAAGTCCAACCCGCACGGGGATGGACCTACCGAGTTTTCTGCGTGGAGTAGTCGCGGCGAATTACCCCTCGTCTCGCGTTAACACGCATTAGTCACGCCGGACGAAAAGGGAAGCGAGCGCATTGTGTATTGCGACAGCGGCGATCGCCGCATGTCCCATCCCGACGACGATCTGGTCCAACGAATCGGCGACAATGTCACCGGCGACGTAGAGCCGGGGCACATTCGTCATCTGGTGGCGATCGGCAGTTACGAGTCCCATGTCATCGCACTCTGCACCCAGCCGCAGGGCAAGTTCGGATTTCACCTTGCATCCGAGTGCGGAGTAGAGCGTTGCAAAACGATAGATCGTTCCGTTCGTCGTTTGTAAGCCAACAATGCTGCCCTCCTCATCGTGAACTTTGATAATCGGTTCATCGATTGCGTCGATTTCGGCCTCTTTCAATGCCAGCCGGTCAGCATCGGTGAGCTCACCGCTTCCCAGCGTGAATAGCGTGAGCCGTGATGTGTAATGCCGCAGAAAAAGCGCTTCACGCACGCCCTTGTTGCCGCGGCCGATCACCGCGACCTCGCGTTCGAGCACTTCGTAGCCGTCACAAACGGGGCAGTGTCTGATGAGGCCCCGTTGGATAGCATCCACGAGATTCGGCAGCTCGGGCTCGATGTCAGAGACGCCGGTCGCCAGCAATACGCACTCAGCGTAGAACCGTTCTCTTTCGGATCTACCAACGAATGACCCGTCCGGTTGCCGTTCCAACTGGCTGATCGTGCCGCTTACGACGCCAGCGCCGTACCGAAGCGCCTGCGCCCGTAGCCGGAGTAGCAAATCTTTGCCTGAAATGCCGGTCGGAAACCCCGGATAGTTGTGCGAAGTCGGGATCAGCGAAGCGCGGCTGCCGCCGGCATCAATCACAAGCGTGTTGCGGCGAAACCGACCGAGATAAATCGCTGCCGTGAGCCCGACAGGACCGCCACCGACGATCAGGCAATCGATTTTCAAGGGCCTAAGAGGCTCTCACTTAACGTCATGCCGACCTGCTTCAACATCCCGTTGGTCACCGTCTGGCGCACGGAAAGAACTCGCTCCAAGGGTACGCTTCTGCCATTGCACCGCGAACTCCGTTGGATAGGAACGACGACGTGCAACCCTTTTCGGCCGGTGGTTTGGGCAAGCCCTGCAAGCCGATTTCTGCGAGTTCGCCATCATGTAGTGCGCAGAGCCATCGCTGGTTTCCACTTGGATCCGTTCGATCACCACCGCCACGGAGTCCTTAGCGTCTTTTGATAGAAGCACTCTTTCTCCCAGCCATCGGGACACCGCACCAGCGTTAACGGGTATTGTGCAGATGCGGAAGGATCCATTTGGCCATCTCGTGGTAATAGAGCGCGACGTCGCGCTTGGTCAATTGCGCCTCGGGAGCTGGTTTCCACTTGGATCCGTTCGATCACCACCGCCACGGAGTCCTTAGCGTCTTTTGATAGAAGCACTCTTTCTCCCAGCCATCGGGACACCGCACCAGCGTTAACGGGTATTGTGCAGATGCGGAAGGATCCATTTGGCCATCTCGTGGTAATAGAGCGCGACGTCGCGCTTGGTCAATTGCGCCTCGGGAAATAGAGGTTTGCTCGGGTTGCTGATCGTTATCCCCGCGATGGCGTTGGCTCGTACCCGCGATGGGCGAGCCTGGATTTTGGTGCGCGATGAAGCAGCTTTAGGCGATGTCATCTTCCGGAGCGACTCCGCAGTTGCCGCCGGCCGTTCCCGGATAACCTCTGCCGGGCGTTTATCGGCACGCAATCCCAGAAAGGCGGGGAGGTACAGCGTTTTATCGTGCATCATTCGGTGAACGCCACTTCGGCGACAAGTTTCGGCACAACCCAGTGCGCGAGCATCAGGCCGGAGCCAACGGGGCCGGGCTCAGCGCTGTCGTAGCGGACGCGCTCGGCATCCCACTCTGATGCGGTTAGCTCGGCGCGGACGTGCAGGACCACAGTGCGGGCCTGCATGCATTATTCCAACGCAGGACTGGAATTTGTTTATGTAGTTCGTCCGTGAACACGCCATCCACACGCACACTGAAAGAAAGCCCGGGGCTTATGTCGGTGCCGTGGAACTGTTTGACCGTGTCGAACCATGCACTGTACGACTTGACGTATCGCTTCTCATTCGTCTCATTGTTGAGCACATAAAACGGCTTCCTGAGACTGGTTCGGAACCAGACAAAATTGTGACAGATCTCGAAATTCAGATGATCCCGGTGCGCTGGAACCGCGTTACCAGCGTCGTCATAGATAATGAGCATTCTGCCGATCACCTTGAACGGCAAGGTCTCGATGAAATCCATGAGTAGCGCAAACTCCTCAGCGGCTTCCGTGCGCTGCCATAGCTCAGGCTTGTCGAGATCGAAGTAATCGTATGGGACTCCGGGCTTGGTTCTGCTGAGCCAGATTTCCCGCACGCCGGGTTTATGTGGGCTACCGGTATCGAGTCTATGTTCGTTCAGGAAGTAATCATGCTGGTCCTTCCTTGCATGCAGTCTGACGCGGCCTGCGATGTACTCGTCCAGTGATCGCAATCGCTCGACGTCGATGAGCTCGTCGAACGATTTGTAGCAGGGATAGGTAATCCGCGGGTCTAGTCGAGCGCCGATTGCTTCGACACCGCGCTCTAGCTCCATCTTAGAGGGACGCCCATAACGCAGGGGTCGATGCCCGGTTGTTTTCGGGAACCGGGATCTGTTTGCTAAACGCACTGGTGAAAACGCCGTCCACTCTGATGCTGAACGCGAGCCCGTCGTATGCGTCGGTACCGTGGAATTGGTTCACGGTATCGAACCATGCGCTGTGTGACTTGATGTAGCGCTTCTCGTTCGTTTGATGATTGAGCATATAGAACGGCTTGCGCAGATTCGTCCGGAACCAGATGAAATCGTGGCAGACGTCGGGCTCAGCGTGGTCTCGGTGAGCAGGGCCGGCTCGCGCGACGTCGTCATACATGATGAGGATCCGACCAGTCGCGCTGAACGGCAAAGTCCCGATGAAGTTCATCAAGTGACCGAATTCCTCGGCCCCTTTGGTCGGCTCCCATAGCTCCGGCTTATCGAGATCGAAGTAGCTGTCAGGCAGCCTCGATTGCGCGAGATAAATCATCCTGGAGCCTGGCCTGTCGGGTGCGGATTCTTCCAGTCGGTACGGCCCGGTGTAGAACGGGATATCTTGCTGGATCGAAAGGTGTCGTTCTATCCTCTCTGTAATGTAGCCATCAAGAGACTTCAGTCGGTCGACATCGATGAATTCGTCGAACGACTTGTAGGAGGGATAGGTGATGCGCGGGTCGGTCGGCGCTAGCCGAGCCGCTGAATGCGAAGCCGGCGCGGGCGCGTTTGCTTGATCGGGTATCATAAAATGTCCGGTTTGATTAAGCGAAATCTCCTCGCGCGCTTTCCAGTTGTTGCCACTGGTTCGGCGTTATGCGATGCCGCCCCCACTTGAAATGTCCGACCTGAAAGGGGTCCGCAGTCAATATTCGCAGCGCCAGCACTGCGCCGTAGCCTTCGAATTGTTTCGGATTCACCCACCAGCTCGCGGTCGGGTCCCAGATCCTAAACTCGGCGCTGCGCGCGACGACGGCGCAGGCTTCGTGGTAAACCAGATCGTCCTTGATCCAACAAACCTCGGCGTCGTCCCGGTCCCAATTCCGGTACCAGTTCTTGGTGTCGGCTTTCGTATAGCGTTGTATAAGTTGCGCGGTGTAACAGTGCACGCCGCGTTCGAGTAAGGTCGCTTGCGCGAGTGCCGCCAGGGCGCCACAATCGAGCGTCTTCTTTGCCACTGCTTCGCACCAATGAATCGGCCAGCGCGTCGGCCCCCAAGCGTGCCGCTGTCGAATCCAGCGCGGTCCGGTGAAGGAATCCCCCGCGCTCAGCTGGGAATAGTCCATCGCGAAGAGCCAATCCTTGGCTATGCGGCAACAACGGTCACGGTGACCCGAAATTACAGACGGCGGAAACTGCTGCCATTCTTCGATTGCAGCCTGCAGCGTAACGCGCGTGCTTTCGTCGGCTTCTAGGCGCTTAGCCTCTGCCAAAAACATAAGACATGCTCCTGTCGTAGCCACCCGCATCACAGAAAAACAGAAGATCGCCGACTTCCGCGCCTTCTGGTAATTCGACATTCGACGCCACGATGTCGTGCTCCATGCAAAGCCTGCCAAGGAGTTGAGTCTTGCCGCGCTTGAGCGCCTGCCACACCCCGCTTCTTGCATCCTGATGGAGGATCCGGTGCGGTTGAAAAAAGTTCATGGGAAGCTCGGCGATTGAGCCATCAACCACCGCGTCGGTTATCTCACCCTTCGACCCGCCAAGCTCGAGGAGTCGCATTCCGAGTGCCATCGTCGGCTGTGCCATGGCTTTACCTGGCTCGGAGATGATCTGCGTCACGCTCGGCATTTGCGTTCGGACTCGTTGCACGGCGTCCGCAAAGCGCGCGCTCGCGTCGACATGCCAGTCATCGGGAAACCACCCGCCGCCCAAGTCGAGAGTTTCGATTCCTCGGTTCGTCAGCGCTTCGATTGCGCCACACCACTTGAGAATCGAGTCGTACAGATGCCACCACCGCGCAACGCCAACGTTGCTGCTCGCCATGTGGAAATGCACGCCAAACGAGCACTGCCGTGGCAGCGTCGCGATGGCTTCGATCAAAGCCTCGAACGCACCCGGCGAATCGACGGGAATGCCGAAGCGCGAGGGAATGTTAGGCGGGCGCAACCGTATGCCGACGATTTCTGCTCGAAGCTCACCCTTCGCCATCACGGCTACGACACGATTCAGGTCCGCCAGCGAATCACAGAAAACGGCGTAGAGCGGTGTCTGCGGCAAGAGGCCCGCCGGCCACCACTTACCTGGACCGTTAAGAATGACCTGTTGCGGGTTGAATCCGACCTGCAGAGCTTTTCGCACTTCGAGCAGGCTGATCGCCTCGGCCATGAATCCCGACTCATAGGCAAGCCTGATGAGCCGCTCGTCCGGATTGGTTTTGATGCTATAGGCGTTGGTGACCTTGACCTCGGGCGTCGATAACCGGGTCGCGAGATCCGCCGCGCGGGCAAAGATTGACGAAGCGGTGCTTTCGAGATAGAGCCAAGATGGCGTCGCGAGCGCGGCGAGATCCTGACCTTCGAGATCTTCGATATACGTAGCCGGCACGGCCAGCCCATCGGGTCCGTGGTCATCTGCCGAGGTGCTTGCACCGCGATTACTGTCGATAATATCAAGCTTATGCAGGCGCTCCGCCAAAGCAAGTATCCCGGAGGGGTGTTTGAGCGAATGGCCGAAGCCGCCTGCGTATGGCTCGGGCAGCGGCGGTAGCGGGTAACCCGGGCGCACCGGCAGTTCCAGCACGACACGCGTGAACTCTTCGGAAACGGCGGCGGTGTTTTTCGCTTTTACACCGCTCGCACGTTCTACCAGCATGGCCGGTAGATTGCGCCCGGCGATCGTGGCGCCGTGTATCCAGGCGGGAAATCGCGGATTGCATTCGATCATCCACAATTGGCCGCTCGGGTCGCGGATCATCTCAAGCTCCGCACCCCCTGTCCAGTCGAGCATTCTAACGATCTTGCGCAGGGGACCCGCGAATTCCTCGGATACTTCCGTCACTTCACCTGCCCACGTCTTACCTTCGTGCGTGAGCTCGCGCTTGCGCATATACCCGCAGCCGAGGAGCTCTCCCTGATAAGCGCTGAAGCAAACCGACTCTTCATAGCCGGTCACATGTGACTGAAGAAAGACTTGTTGGGTGGACCAAGCGCGATTCATGGCGAGGCGCACCGATTCGACGACGTCCCAGTTGTGAGTGCGGACGGCTTCGTAATAGGGTCCTTTCAGCCATACCTTCCAGTCGTGCCGGCGGCAAAAAGCATGGAGCTCCCAGTCCGAATGCTCGGCGGCGGATATGAACGGCGGGATGCGCACGGGCAGTCCCCGGTGCGCTTCGACCGCGGGCTTGCGGGTCTTTTGTAGTGCGTTGGGCGGTGGGATCAGCAGATTGTGATGACCCTGCGGGAATACCGAGGCGAGCCACATGATTTCCAGGTCGATGCCGGAGAGCCAGTACGCGCCTGAATCAAGAATCGTCCCGATCAGCTCGGCGTAGGTCTCGAGATTGAGTTCTTCCCACGGGCGCTGCAGCATGAGCCCATCGAAGTCGGTCCAGTGGATGCCTGAGCTGCGATTCGAGTATTCGACGCCGATCAGGGTGGCGCTGGGATAGGCCGCGCGCAGCGAACGTGCAATGCCGATACCGGGCTGCGGATTGGTGCCGCTGTATAGCCCGCTGACATGGATGTTCATGGGGTCCCACAAAGATAGAGAGATGGAGGGACCGCGTTGGACGTCCGGAAGAGCTATGCGAGGAACACGGCAGGACCCGGCGGCGCTATTGTCCTGAAGGACAGCGCCCCCGTCGGTACGAAACCGTTCATATGGCCTTTAGCAGAGCAGGCGCTCGTATTCCTTGCGAACAACGGCGTAACATTCGCAGGAGTTCTCTTCCACGCCCGCGCGACTCAGCACGTCGATGATGCCGCGTCGATAGCGGATGAGTCCTGCCTTTTGCAGCGTCGCAGCTACAACGCTGACGCTTGCCCGGCGCACGCCCAACATCTCGGCCAGAAAGGCCTGCGTGAGATGAATCGTCTTGCCACCGACCCGGTCGTGACACATGAGGATCCATCTGCAGAGCCGCTGCTCGACCGCATGCAGTCGATTGCAGGCGGTGGATTGCGACACTTGGTTAAGGAACCCCTGCGCATGGAGGCGCATGATATTTTCGAACGATCCCCTGGCTGCTATCTCCTTATGGAAAGCCGCCACGGACATACGCATCGTCTCGCCGGGCACCTGATAGAAAGCCTTGTTCGGGGTGCGTTTGGTGCCAAGAAGGACTGGGACACCAGCCATACCTTCGTTTCCGACCGTGCCGACTTCAGCGATCCCGCCTTCTTCCAACGCCACCACGATCGAAATGACTCCGTAGAGCGGAAAATCCACATAGGCGATGGACTGGTTTCGTTCGTAGACAACGTCGCCACTCTTCGTCTGTACCCGTTTCATCGTAACCAGCAGGCGCTTACGTTCTGCATCGGGCAGAAGCTGCAATAAATGATTCTGACCCAGGATGTGCAGCGGCGAAGGCGGGAGTTCTTGGCTACTGCGTGGTTCAGACCGGTGGATGCGGGGCATAACCGACTTTCGAAGACTGGAGTCAAGCATGGGACGTGCCCCGGCCGAAGAAGACGCCAATTCATGATACCCCGGCGGTCACATCCGGGGAGAGGCACCTAACACGGCTCTGCGCGCCGAATAAGTACGGTTACGTACCGACCGTACCTCGCTATGGGAGTAACGTCGTGCGTCTTTCGCTTGCCGATTTAGTCTGCACTAGACAGCACGTTACCAAAGGATTATCACATGGCGCAAAGCAAAACTTCGACTAAAGCGGCCTTGCAAGGGCACTCCCCGGATGCTTTGGCATTGCTCAAAGCAGACCATGAGCTCGTACAGGGTCTTTTCGACAAATTTGAAAAGGCGCGAACAGATAAGCAGAAGGCGGCCTTGGCCGAGAAAATCTGCACTGAGCTCACGATTCATGCGCAAATCGAAGAAAAAATCTTCTACCCCGCGGTGCGCGAGGCGATCGACGAGGACGACCTAATGGCTGAGGCCGAAGTCGAGCATGCAGGCGCCAAGGATCTGATTGCACAGATCGAGGAATCCAAGCCCGGCGAAGACCAATACGATGCCAAGGTGACGGTTCTGGGCGAGTACGTGAAGCACCACGTCAAGGAGGAGCAGTCAGAAATGTTTCCGAAGGTCAGGAAGGCTAACCTCGACTTGAAAGAGCTCGGTGCAGCGTTGAGCGCCAGGAAGGCCCAGCTTCAGGCGGAATAAATAGAAGCACTATCACTTTCAGATTTTTGGAGACATATATGCACACACCGATAAAGTACGCCGGCGTGCAACATCTGTGAGGCCGCTCGAGATTTTGCTTTTTTTCAGGAGGGTCTATGAGGCACGTTTTTTTTGGACGAATAGCTTTCGCCGCAGCGTTTTTTGCTGTCGCCGTCGCGGTTCCTGCCCAAGAGAAGAAGGGCGCACAAAATTTCCGCCGATGACCGCAATTTCATCATGCAGGCCGCTGACGGCAGCCTCGCTGAAATCGAATTAGGTAAGCTTGCGCAGAAGAACGGATCGAGCGCGACTGTTAAACAGTTCGGCCAGCGCATGGTCGAAGACCATGGTAAGGCGAACCAGGAGCTGGGGGCGATCGCGACGAAGCTTGGCGTGACGCCGCCCAAGCGACCGAGCGAGAAACACCAGAGCGCGATAAAGAAATTTACAAAACTTAGCGGTGAGCAAGTCGATCGCGAATATGTGAACCATATGGTGATGGATCACGTAAAGGACGTAACGTTGTTCGAGCACCAGGCGAAGCGGGGAGCCTCGGCCGAACTAAAAACCTTTGCCAGCAAGACGCTGCCCGTTTTGCAGGAACACTTGAAAATGGCGCGGGTGTTAGCGGGCGAGAAGAAGTAGGGCACCTCCAGATATGCTCAAAGTGTTTCTTATGGGCGGTCCGTGCCCTCGGAGTACATCGGCCGAGCGCGACTACGCTCGTACGAGTACTAGGCGGTGCCGTTGCGGGTTCGTCTCCTGGAGGATGGAGCCGACAAGAAATACGATGTCGAGCCGGCATTTTTAGCCCTTCGGTACAAACTGTCGTCGCCGATGCAATCGTACTTTTTATCTCACGATCGGCGAGACCTTGTTCTACGTGTGGGCGCATGCCCACGTCCCTGACTACCTCCTAGTACAGGACCATTATGCAGACGCGCGACCCCCGTAAACCCGTATCCAAAACCTCGTCAGACGCACGTTCCACTCCCCGAACCACGTCGCGTTCCACGGTGAGCGGACCCGCCCATCCTGACGACGCGCATTTTTCCGCCGCCGCTGACGACGTCGCGGTCAAGATGGCGGCCACACAATCGCTTACGGCGACGGTTCCTTACAACGTCAACAAGGCGCTGGAATACGGCGAATCGGCGCTGCAGCCGGAGGCCGGACCCGTCGTCGAGCCGGCGGAATCGTCGGTTACCGGCAGCACGATCACCGAATCGACCAAGTCCGACAAAGTCGGCGAAGGCGAGCCGCGGTTGGGGGTCAACCCGGGCAATGACCCCCTTGATCGCGTCCGCGTCGATTCCAGCGGGCAGGCGCTGACGACCAATCAGGGCGTCAAGGTTGCCGATAACCAGAGTTCGCTTAAGGCCGGGCTGCGCGGGCCAGCGTTGCTCGAAGATTTCATCCTGCGCGAGAAGATCACCCATTTCGATCATGAGCGAATTCCGGAACGCATCGTGCACGCCCGCGGCTCGGGCGCGCACGGCTATTTCGAATGCTACGAGCCGCTCGGGAAATATACGCGTGCTTCAATTTTCAATGCCGCGGGCAAGCGCACGCCGGTGTTTGTTCGTTTTTCCACCGTCCTAGGCGAGCGGGGCTCGCCGGACAACGCGCGTGACATCCGGGGCTTCGCGGTCAAGTTCTACACCGACGAGGGTAACTGGGACCTCGTCGGCAACAACATCCCGGTGTTCTTTATTCAGGATGCGATGAAATTTCCCGATCTCATCCATGCGGCGAAACCGGAACCACACTTCGCGATTCCGCAAGCTGCAACCGCGCACGACACCTTCTGGGATTTCGCCTCGTTGATGCCAGAAATGACGCACGTACTGATGTGGGTCATGTCCGATCGCGGCATCCCTCGCAGCTTTCGCATGATGCAAGGATTTGGCGTGCACACGTTCCGTCTGGTCAACGCCGACGGCGACTCGCGTTTCGTCAAGTTTCACTGGCGCCCGCTCGCCGGAACGTATTCGCTCGTCTGGGACGAAGCGGTCAAGATTTCCGGGGGGGATTCTGATTTCCATCGCCGCGACCTATGGGAGGCGATCGAGGCCGGCGCCTTTCCCGAATGGGAGTTCGGCATGCAGATCTTCACGCCGGAACAAGCCGAGGGGTTCAGCTTTGACGTGCTGGACGCGACAAAGATCATTCCGGAAGAATTGGTGCCGGCGACGCCGGTTGGCAAGATGGTACTCAACCGCAACCCCGATAATTTTTTCTCTGAAACCGAACAGGTCGCTTTTTGCACTGCGCACATCGTGCCAGGGCTCGACTTCTCTAACGATCCGCTGCTTGCCGGTCGCATCCACTCCTATGTCGACACGCAAATATCGCGACTGGGTGGACCCAATTTCCACGAAATCCCGATCAATTCGTCCGTCGCGCAAGTGCACAACAACCAGCGCGACGGCATGCATCGGCAGGCCATTCCTCGGGGCAAAGTCGCGTATGAACCGAACACACTGGGAGGCGGTTGTCCGTTCCAGGCAGGGATGCAAGGATTTACGTCGTTTCCGGAACCCACGCTCGAAGACAAGGTGCGCGGAAAGCCCGAACGTTTCGCCGAACACTACGCGCAGGCGACGCTGTTCTGGAATAGCCAGACTCCGACCGAGAAGGCGCACGTTATAGGCGGGTTTCGCTTCGAACTGACCAAAGTGCAGACGCCGGCAATCCGCGAACGCGTGGTGTCGATGTTGGCCAACGTGGCCGATGACCTGGCGCAGCCGCTAGCTGTGGCACTGGGTATGGACATGCCCGCGCCTCAGCCCAGAGCAATGGAGAACCCGCCAACGCCGGAAGTCACCGTTTCGGCCGCACTTTCGCTGTTCGCACGTCCGGGCGACGGAGGCATCCAAACGCGCCGCGTTGCGATTCTGGTGGCGGATGGTGTGAACGGCGATGCGGTCAAGAAAGTCTATGGCGCGTTGGGCGAACGTGGGGCCGTGCCGCGCGTCGTCGGTGCCCGGCTCGGCAAAGTGCGCAGCGCCAACGGCGAGTCGCTCGAAGTGGAAGTCACGATGGAGGCAGCGGGGGCAGCGCTCTACGACGCGCTGGTCGTGCCCTCGGGAGACGAGGCGGCGGTTGCATTAGGCAAGCTCGGGCAAGCGCTCGAATTCGTCAAGGATCAATACCGGCATTGCAAGCCCATTCTTGCACTTGGCGCCGGCACTGATTTCCTCGAAAACGCCGGAATACCGTCGACGTTGCCAAGCGGCGAGCCAGACCCGGGACTCATTTTGATCCGCGACGAGAATGCCGCAAAAGCGCTTCCCGCCTTCATCGCGGCGATAGCGCAGCATCGTCATTTCGCGCGAGAAATGGATCCACCTGTTGTTTGACGAGACGACGGCTTACATAGGGTTGACGGATTTTGTCATACGGGCGGTCGAGCGAAAGGGAGTTGCTTGGCACAAGCGCGCGCTATCCCGAGCTATTTGCGTTTGTCGCGCAACGTCTTGGATTCAGCGAGCTTTGCGCGCTTGCCTAATCGCTCGAACTCCTTCTCCAACTGCACTAGATCGTCATCTGAGAGCTTCTCCAGATTAACCAGCCCCGTGCGAGCGCCTTCGACCCCACGCAGCAGCTCATCGAGCTTCAAATGTATTGCTTTGGAGTCGCGATTCTGGGTAGTTTGAATGAGAACACCGCCACGAAAGTGATCACCGTGGTACCCGTGTTGATCACCAGCTGCCAAGTGTCAGAGTAGTGAAAGAGCGGGCCCGACGCTGCCCAGACCACAACCAGCGCAGCCGCGGCGATAAATGCCCACGGTGAGCCTAGGACATCGGAACTCACTGCGGCGAACTTGCGGAACTCTTGCTTCATGGGAACCTGCCTCCATCCATCGATCGACGAAGATGCAACCACGACACCTCGAGCGCTTGCGCTAAGCATCCGGCTTATTTAAATTACCCGCCCGGGTGGTCGATTAAACATCAAAAATCTTACAACAAATACGACCTCCTGTCGTTGTGCCTCGTTCGTCTGGCCCAATGCCCGCCCGCGCTAAGCTCTCGAGTCCCACGGTCCCAGCGTCAAGGACATGCAGGCGCAGATCGGCCAACTGGCCTTGGAGAATGATTTTGGCCGGCGCGCTCGGTCGCCGGTGCGAGCGCCAAGAAATGATCGACGCTACGCCCAAGCTTCCGGTACAGCGGCGGGCCTTCGGTAAAGACTGAATCGGAAGGCTAGTCGCAGAACTTACTTCCATCCGAGCTGAGGTCGGTACGTCACAAATGCACGCGCATGTCAGGTACTCTATCGCCGCGGCCTGCCCAGAACTAGCGCTAACTTTCCGCCGCCGCGACAACACCGTCAGCTACGAAAACGTCGATCTCGGCGTCCGCGTAACCATACTCGCGCAACACCTCGCGGGTGTGCTCCCCTAGTAGCGGGGCGGGACGCGATATCCGTGTGGTCGTCTCGGAGAAGTGGATCGGGCAGCCAAGAGCTTTGGTCGGACCTGCCTGCGGATGGACCAGATCTACAACCATGCCACGCGCCAACGTCTGCGGATGGTTCAGCGCCTCGCCGACGGTGTGCACGGGACCGGCAGGAACGCCAGCGGCGTCGAAGGCCGCGAGCCATTCGGCCTTGCTGCGCGTCACGAGTACCGCGTCCATCGTCGCGGCTAGCGCGTCCAGATGTTGCATCCGCACCGAGTTGGAGGTGAAGCGAGGATCGTCGCGCCACTCCGGATGGCCGAGCACGTCGGTAATGCGCTCCCAGTTCGCCTGGTTCGCGCCTCCCAGGTTGATCCAGCCGTCGCTGGCGCGAAACGCCTGGTATGGCGCCGTCAGCAGATGTGCCGATCCGGTCGGTCCGGGGGATTCGCCGGTGGCGAAATAGATCGCCGCGTGCCAGTACGTCTGCTGCAGCGCGGCTTCCATGAGCGACGTATCGACGATCTGCCCCCGTCCGGTCTTCTGCTTGTGCGCATAAGCGGCGATGACCCCGACCGCGGCGAGAATGCCGGCGTTGATGTCGGCCACCGAATTCCCCGTCTTAACCGGAGGCCGGCCGGGCTCGCCGGTCACCGACATCAGCCCCGCGAAGCCCTGCGCGATCAAATCGAACCCGCCTTTGTCGCCGTAAGGACCGTCGCGTCCGTAGCCGGACACCGCGCAATAGATGAGTCCGGGATTCACGTGTGACAGGACGTCGTATCCCAGGCCGAATTTTTCGAGCGTTCCCCGGCGATAGTTTTCCGTCAGGACATCAGCATCCTTGACCATGCGCAACAAAATGTCGCGCCCTTGCGCGAGCTTCAAGTTGATGGCAATGCCGCGCTTGTTCCGGTTGAGGGCCATGAACGGCGCCGAAACGCCGTTGACGCGCGGCTCGCGATAATCGCGCGAATCGTCGCCACCAGGGAGCTTCTCTACCTTGACGACATCGGCGCCCATATCGGCGAGCAGCATGCCGCACGTCGGTCCCGCCATGATTTGCGCGAGTTCGAGGACGCGCATGCCCGCGAGCGGACCAGGATGCGCGCGCAGAGCGTCCACCTCTTTTGCGTACGGGATCACGTACCGCCGAACTCCGGCTTCTTCTTGGCGAGAAACGCGGCGTAGCCGATGCGAAAGTCTTCGGTGTCGAAACAGTCGAAACATTCGTCGTATTCCGCCGCCGCAAGCGGCCGCGGATCTTCGATCCGGCGTGCGAACTTCTTGTGCCAGCGTGCTACCAACGGGGCGCCGTCGGCGATTCGCTGTGCCGTCGCGAGTGCTTCGGCCGCAATCAAATTATCCGGAACGACGCGCGTGACGAGCCGCTTCACCTTCGCTTCGGCGGCATCGAAAATGCGTCCTTCGAGCAAGATCTCGAGCGCCGTGTCGGCGCCGGCTAGACGCACCAGCGGCGCCATCTCCGGATACGCCATCACCAGCCCCAAATTCTTGATCGGCGCACCAAAGCGGCTCGATTCGCCGCAGATGCGCAGGTCGCACAGCGCGGCGATCTCCAAGCCCCCGCCAACGCAGATGCCGTGGATCTGCGCGACCAGCGGATGGCGACAATTCGCGAGCGCTAAGGCTGTGGCATGCATGACCCGCCCGTACTCGATTGCTTGAGCTTTGTTTGCGCGCTGGGTGCGAAACTCGGCGATGTCGTTGCCCGGAGAAAACGCGCGCTCGCCGGCGCCGCGCACGATTACACAGCGCAGCGCGTCGTCCGCTGAAAGCGCTTCGATCGCTTCGCCGAGCATTTTCCACATCGGCTTCGTGAGTGCATTGAGCTTCTCGGGGCGGTTCAGTACGACCGTGGCGACTGACCCGCGTCGCGTCACCTGAATGAGCTCGGCCATGGACTTGGATCGTCAGCGGTAGAAGAACTCGACCAGCCCGAGGCCGGTGACGGGCACATACGTCACCATTAGCAGCACGCCGATCAGCACGCCGATGAACCAGACGTTGACGCGCGTGACTTCCCAGATGGACGCCTTGGCAATCGAGCTCGCGACCATCAGCACGCTCGCGACCGGCGGGGTCTGCTGACCAATGCCCAGATTGATCGTGACGATGAGGCCGAAGTGGACGGGGTCGATGCCGACCGCCTTGACCAACGGCATCACGACGGGAACGACCAGGATGATGGCCGCGGCCGAATGCAGGAACATCCCTAAGAGCAGAAACAGCACGTTGAGCAACGCCAGCACGACCCACTTGTTTTGCGTGAAATTCGAGACCGACTGCGCGAGCTCCTGCGGCGCCTGGACCTCCGTCAAGTAGGTGCCAAGCAGCGCACTCGTTGCGACTAGCAGCATCACGATCGCCGTCTGCACGCCGCCTTCGATCACAGCCTGCTTCAAGTGCGTGACGTTGAGCTCGCGATAAATGAGGAGTCCCACGAAGAGAGCAGCAACCACCGCCAGCGCAGCACCTTCCGTCGCAGTGACAACGCCGCCGAAGATGCCGCCCAGGATGATGATCGGCAGCAGGAAAGCCCACAGCGCGTCGCGCGCGGTCTGGCCCACGCGCCGCAGCGAAAACGCTTCCTCGCGCGGCAGGTTATAACGTCGCGACAACCAATACGCCATGCCCATGAGACTGAAACCGCCGAGTATGCCCGGCACAATCCCGGCGACAAAGAGTTGGACGACCGATGTTTCGGCCATCACCGCGTAGAGAATCATCGGGATCGACGGCGGAATGATCACGGCGAGTGTCGCCGCTGACGACATGACGGCGGCAGCAAAGGGTGCCGGGTATCCCTTCGCCTTCATCCCGGGAATCAGGATCGATCCCAGTGCCGCGACGTCGGCCACTGCCGAGCCGGAGATCTCGGCGAAGAACATCGAGGAGCCGATCGACACGTGCGCGAGACCGCCGCGCATCCAGCCGAACAGGCTCGACGCGAACGCGATCAGCCGGGTCGAAATGCCCGACGCGTTCATGATGGCCCCGGCGAGGATGAACAGCGGGATCGCCAACAGAGGAAAGTTGGTCGCGCCGTTGTAGGTGACGATCGCCAAGTTCGGCAAGATGTCGAGACCGTGGCTCGCGACCATCGCCACCAACGCGACGATCCCGAGCGACACGGCAATCGGCACGTTGACCAACACCAGCGCGACCACCGCGCCGAAGAGCAACAGCATGATGATCACTGCGGTACGCCGACAGCGGTCAATGCAGACCTTCGGACAGCGCCAAGCCGGCAGGGCGCGCCGGTGGGCGCGTTGCGACCACGAGATCCAAGAGATGGGTGACCTCGGCGATGATGATCAGCGCCGCCGAGATCGGGATTACCGACTGCACGACGCTCATCGGAATCGACGGCAGACTCACCAACGCGTCGGTCGCCAATATCGGCAGAATCCACAGGCCTACGCCGCCGAGGAGCAGGAAGAACGCGATCACCATCAGTTGCGCGAAGATGTTGACCAAGCGCCGCGCTCGCCACGGCATCTGGTCCACGACCTCCGGGCAACTGATGTGCGCGCGCTTCACCGACGCGAGCGCCGATCCGTAAAACGTCAGCCACGCGAGCAGCACCGACGCGATCTCGTCGTACCAAATCAGCGAATGGCCAATGCTGCGAAAAATCACGCCCAGCGTCACTTCTACGGCGAGAATGACCATCAGCGCGCCGACGATCCACTCGAGCAGGCGACCGTAGCGGTCGCGAAAGCGCGCTATTGCGTTGGGCGAGGACGAGGCCGTGACCATGCTAGGGTTCGATCGCTCACTTGCGGAGCGAAACCGCGCGATCGATCAACTCCTTGGCTCCGGGGACTTCCTTCCCAAACTCCTCGAAAATGGGCTTGCTCGCGGCAACGAATGCCTCCTGATCCACTTCATTGACCTGCATGCCACTCTGCTTCAACTTGGCGAGCAGCGCCGTGTCGTCCTTCGCGGCCATTTCGTAAACGAACGCCTGCGTTTCCTTGGCGGTATCTTCAAGCACCTTGCGCACGTCGGCGGGCAACGTGTTCCAGCGTCGCGTGCCCACGGTGAGATACGCCGGCGTATAGACGTGGCCGGACAACGACAGGAACTTCTGCACTTCCTGCAGCTTCGCCGAATAGATCTGCGTGAACGGGTTCTCCTGGCCGTCCATCACCCCCGTCTGCAAGGCGGTGAAGAGCTCCGAGAACTTCATCGGGCTGGGGTTGGCGTCGTACGCCTGGAACATCTTGAGCCGCCACTTGCCCTCGGGTACGCGCAACTTGATGCCCTGCAGATCGGCTGGCACCTTGATCGGCCGCTTGTTGTTGGTGACGTGCCGGTAGCCGTTCTCCCAGACCGCCAGGACGGTCAGGCCCTTCTTTTCCGCCTCGGGCGCGAGCTTGGGCCAGAACACCTCCTTCTCGATGCGGCTCATGTGGCCGCGGTCCTTGACGATGTAGGGCATCTCGAAAATACCGAACAGATCGACCTCGGAGCTCATGACCGTCGAGGGCAACGCCATGTCGATCGTACCGAGCTTCAACTTCTGGAGCATCTCCTTGTCGCCGCCCAACTGGCTCGAGCCGAACACCGTGACCTTGCCCTTGCCGCCGAGCTTGGCGTTGGCGCGCTTGGCGAACTCGTCCGCACTCTGCTGGAACAGCGAGCCGGGTTCGCCGACGTGGCCGAGTTTGATTTCCACTTGCGCCTGCGCCGCCGACGCATTGATGAGCGTTGCCGCGACACAAAACGCCGTGGTGACGAAAGAGCGAAGCAAAGGTGCGGTCATGGGTGCCTCCTTGGCAAAGTGGAATCCCCGCGCTTAGCAGTGAGCCGGTGTTTCGGCGCGCGCAGTAGTTTTAGGCGAAAAAGATTGAGTATAGACAAGTCGGCGAAGCGGCGACCGGACACGCCAAACACCACACATAATCCGCGACGGTTCGCGACGTCTTGACGCGAACCAAGCCTTATGTCGCGACTCGTGCCAAAATGCTGCGCTCGACTCGAGAAAAAACCAAAGGAGTGGCGCCAATGGAGACTTTGCTGCTGTGGGCCGGCCGTCTGGCTGGACTTTCCGGGGTCCTGCTGACCGTTGTCGCGATCGGCTCGCGCGCCGCCGGCAATTATTTCCCAGGCGGATTGCAGGTGGGTACGCTCCTGCTGGCAGGGATCGCGGCGATGGTGCTCGGATGTTTGGGTTATCTTGCGAACCTGGCGGAGCGAACGCAAAAACACGAGCACCCAAGTTAAACTTCTTAAGTGAACAACATCCGGTAGTAACACCTCGTGACGGGACAATTTCACCTGCTCCCGCTTCACGACCCGCTGTAGGAGTAATTCGCCAGGAAATCCGCGTGCAAATGATTCAACGCATTCTGGAGCAGTGCGTAGGAGCGGGCGCTGATGCAAGAGCGGTTGCCGACGACGGCGTCCGCGCATGGGAGCAGGTGGCCGCTCAATTCGCGCCGCTGATTGGCGAGGGAGGTGTTGGCGCTCTCTACGCGCGCAGTCTGCACCTTACGCGATCTAAATTTCCATGGCTCGCGGCTCCGGAGGAGGCCCGGCAGTCGGACTCGCCTTCCAACGCTTTGAGGGTGAGCCTTGAACGCCGAGACCCCAGTGAAGCCAAAGAGGCCATTAGCGTTCTGCTGGTTACCTTCGCCGAATTGCTGACTGCGTTGATCGGAGAAACCTTGACGACACGCATTTTGAGTTCGGCCAACGGCGGCCCCGACGACACTGCTCAGGAGACTTTAAGCAATGAATGACAAGGTGTCCATAAACCTGCTGCCGACAGGCGTGCCGGGACTCGATGCACTGCTGGGTGGTGGCCTGCCGGAATTCTCGTTCAATCTCATCGCGGGCAATCCGGGATCGGGCAAGACAACACTCGCGCAGCAGATCATGTTCTCGTTGGCGAATTCCGGCCGTCGAGCGTTGTTCTTTACCGTGCTGGGCGAACCGCCGTTGAAGATGCTGCGGTATCAACAGCAATTTGCGTTTTTCGACGTGGCCAAAGTCAATGAGTCGATTCGCTTCGTCAATCTTGCCGACGACGCTCTCAAGGGCGATTTCACCCGGCTGCTGGCACGCATCGTCGACGAGGTTGAAACGCATTCTCCCGCGCTGGTCTTCGTCGATTCCTTTCGCTCCGTCGACCTGGCGACCGAGCGCGTTCGCGGCGGCCCCGCGGGTTTGCAGGAACTGGTCCAACGGCTCGCGATGCACCTTACGAGTTGGCAGGCGACGACGTTCCTGGTCGGCGAATATCCGGAATCCGAGATGGAGACGACCCCGGTGTTCACGGTGGCCGATGGGCTTATTTGGCTCGCGCAAAGCGTGCATTGGAATTCGATGGTGCGCAAGATGCAAGTGATGAAAATGCGCGGTCAGGCGCAGATCCCGGGCTTGCACACCTTTCGCATCACTGACAAGGGCATTCATGTGTTTCCGCGGGCCATCATCGACGCTGGGGGAGCGTCACAGCCGCCGGGAGACGTGCGGATGACGATGGGAGTGCCACGCTTGGACGAGATGCTCGGCGGGGGTTTGCCGGCAGGGTTTTCGCTCCTCGTGGCGGGTCCGACCGGGTCGGGCAAGACCATTTTGGCGTCGGCGTTTCTCACCGAGGGCGCGCGCCGGGGCGAAACCGGGGTCATTGCGGCGTTCGAGAAGAGCCCCAAGCAGACCCGTAGCCGCACGCTTGAGGATTTGATCCACAAGGGGCAGCTTAGCGTGATCGATACCCGTGCGCTCGACCTGTCCATCGATGAGACGTTGTATGAGCTGACCGAGACAATTCGCCGCACGAACGCGAAGCGCGTCGTCATCGATTCGTTGTCCGGGTTCGAGCTTGCGTTGGCGCCGACGTTTCGCGAAGATTTTCGCGAGTCACTGTACCGGATGGTGACTGTGCTGACCGGCATGGGTGTAGCGGTGCTGATGACCTCGGAGCTGGAAGACCGCTACAGCGACCTCCGGTTCAGTCCTTACGGTGCCGCCTTTCTCACCGACGCGATCATCGTGCAGCGCTACATCGAGGTGCGGAGCCGCTTGAGGCGCGTGATCGCGGTCGTGAAAATCCGCGGGAGTTTCCACAGCAACGAGTTGCGAGAATTCGAAATCACCGATGAAGGCATCGTGATCGGCGACGTGCTCGCCGACTATGAAGGGCTGCTCGGCGGGCGGCCAACGGCGAGGGCAACGCTGCCGGACGCCCTCGACGGCACTCCCTCGGCGCTGCGGGTCGAATCAGGAGCTTCGGAGCGGGCGTAGTGAAGACCGCTGCCGAGCGTGAGACCGACCTGGCTTCCCGGGAAGCCGCTGTGGAGCGCCGCGAGGAGGCCGCGCGCCTCCGCGAGCAGCTTGCGTCCGTTCGAGAGGAGGCATTTCGGGCGGTGGCGAAGACGAAGACCGAGCTTGAAGATCGCGTAACGGACCTGCGCCAGGCGAACGAACAGCTCGTGGTGGCCACCATTCATGCGCAAACAATGACCGAAGCAGCTGAAGAGGCTACGCGGCTCAAAGAACAATTTCTCCCGATGCTGGCGCATGAACTGCGCAATCCACTGGCGCCGATTCGCCATGCTGTCGGCATTCTGCGTCGGCTACAGTCAGCGGAGCCCTTGATACCGTGGATCTACGATGTCATCACGCGGCAGGTCGAGCATATGGCGCGGCTGCTCGATGATTTGCTCGATGTGTCGCGCGTGACCAGCGGCAAGGTCATCCTGCAGAGGCGACCGGTCGCCGTCGCGGAATTCGTGGAGCAGGCCATCGAAACCAGCCGGCCGCTGATCGACGGGCGGCGCCAGCGGTTGCAAGTCAGCATTCCCCCGCAGCCGATTTGCGTCGATGGCGACGCCATGCGGCTGGCGCAAGTGATCTCCAATCTGCTCAATAACGCGGCGAAGTACACCCAGGAAGGCGGCGACATCGCCTTATCGGCGGAGCGATGTGGCGATGTGGTTGTGCTGCGCGTAAGCGACAACGGCAGCGGCATTGCACCGGCAATGCTCCCGCGCATTTTCGACTTATTCGCGCAATCGAACCGCACGCTTGCCCGGGCCGAGGGTGGTCTCGGAATCGGGCTCACCGTCGTACGCAGTATGGTAGAAATGCATGGCGGCACGGTGGAAGCCAGAAGCGCGGGGTTGGACCAAGGCAGCGAGTTCGTTGTGACCTTGCGGGTGGTCCATGATGTTCCACCAAAGGCGGCTTCCCCACGCGCCGCGGAACCGCCCTCGTCCGAACGCAGCTATCGCATCGTGCTGATCGAGGACAACGTCGACGCCAACGACACGCTGAGAACGCTGCTGCAGATGATCGGTCACGAGGTAACGAGCGCCTTCGACGGCGTCACCGCACTCTCGGTGGTTGAGGCGAGCCGGCCGCAGATCGTGCTGTGCGATATCGGCTTGCCGGGAATGGATGGATTTGCGGTGATTGCGCGCCTGCGTGAGCAAATGCAGGACTCCATGCCCATGATGATTGCGCTAACGGGCTACGGCCAGGCCGAAGATCACCGTCGCGCACTAGCGGCGGGCTTCGATTATCACTTGGTCAAGCCGATCGATGTGGAGGCGCTGTTGCGATTGATCTCCGCGCACGGAGCGGGCGCTTTCGCTGCCCCCGTCGAAGGCAACGGTCGGGGCCGTCCGGCGTAGTTGGCAGCCGGGCACCTGTAAGAGAACGGCCTCAGTCGAAAACGGCCCCTTGCTAGCCTTTACGCTGGTGTTTCGGCGGCCGGATAAGCCCGCTTGGAACTTAAGTAGTTTTGCCCCTGCGTCACCGCCCGAATCGCAGCCACCAGTTCCTGCGGAATTCGCTCCTTCGCCAGGTAGCCATTCGCACCCGCCTTGATGACTTTCGCCCCGTATTGACTTTCGGGAAAGCCGGAAACGATCAGCACGGGAAGCAGCGGCCGGCAACGGCGAATTTCCTTGAGCGTTTCCACGCCGCTTTGGTCGGGAAGCGTCAAGTCGAGAAGCACCACGTCCCAGTCGTCACGACACGCCAATTCAGTGGCGAGGCGCCCGGTCTCGGCGTGCCCAGCAACGACCATGTCGGGCTCGGTCTCAATGAAGTCCCGGATGATGTCCCGCATCGTGGGATTGTCATCGGCAAAAAGGATTTTTATCATGGGACTTCGCGAAGTGCGAGTTGACGCGTGCAATAGTGTATAAAAGTGCTCGTCCAGCAAATACCGGGCGGAATTTTTCATTATACGCAACGCGATCGGTAGCCCTCGCCGCCGGGGGTCTAGCCGCAGCGGAAACCGCACGTAACTGACTGGTCCATCCGATTCGGGAGCTTGACCAATGCGCAATTATGAAACCGGCGTAGCAGACAAGGCGCACGTTCTGGCCGAAGCGCCGTCCATCGATCTGCCGCTGCTGCTGCGCGCGCTGCGCGCGGCGCGCGACGGCGATTTTACCGCGGAGCTGCCTGCGGATTGGCCCGGTCTGGGCGGCAAGATCGCCGACACGTTCAATGAGATTGTCGCGGCCAATCGCCAGGTTGCGGGCGAGTTGGAACAGGTTGGCAAGGAGGTGGGCGTTCACGGCAAGACTCGCCAAAGAGTCAAGTTCCACCGCCGCACCGGCTGTTGGGGGGTCATGGAAACTCATGTCAACACGCTGGTAGATGATCTTCTGTGGCCGACGGCCGAAGTAACCCGAACGATCGCCGCGGTGGCCAAAGGCGATCTTTCGCAAACGATGCGGCTGGAGGTCGAAGGTCGGCCGCTCGAAGGTGAGTTCCTGCGTTCGGCCAGGATCGTGAACACGATGATCGAGCAGATGAGCGTGTTTACGTCCGAGGTGACGCGGGTGGCGCGCGAGGTGGGAACCGACGGCAAGCTCGGTGGACAGGCGCAAGTCAAGGGGGCCAGCGGCGTCTGGAAGGACCTGACGGACAACGTCAATTCCATGGCCAACAACCTGACGGCGCAAGTTCGCAACATCTCGGAAGTCACCATTGCGGTCGCGGATGGCGACCTGTCGCGCAAGATCACCGTTGACGTGCGCGGAGAAATTCTCCAGCTCAAGGAGGCGATCAACACCATGGTCGATCAGCTCCGCTCGTTTGCGTCCGAGGTGACGCGGGTGGCGCGCGAGGTCGGCACCGACGGCAAGCTTGGTGGACAGGCGATCGTTCCCGGCGTCGCGGGGACGTGGAAAGATTTGACCGATTCGGTCAACGCGATGGCGACCAATTTGACGGAGCAAGTGCGCAATATCGCCGAGGTAACGACAGCGGTTGCGCGCGGGGACTTATCGCGCAAGATCACCGTCGACGTGAAGGGCGAAATCCTCGAGCTCAAGAACACGATCAACACGATGGTCGATCAGTTGAACGGCTTCGCGGCGGAAGTGACGCGCGTCGCGCGCGAGGTCGGTACCGAAGGAAGTCTTGGCGGCCAGGCGCAAGTCCCCGGCGTGGCCGGGACGTGGAAGGATCTGACCGATTCGGTCAACGCGATGGCGACCAACCTGACGGCGCAGGTGCGCAACATTGCGCAGGTGACCACAGCGGTGGCGCGCGGCGACTTGTCGCGCAAGATCACCGTCGACGTGAAGGGCGAGATCCTCGAGCTCAAGAACACGATCAACACGATGGTCGATCAGTTGAACGGCTTCGCGGCGGAAGTGACGCGCGTCGCACGGGAGGTCGGCACCGAAGGAAGCCTCGGTGGCCAGGCACAAGTGCCCGGTGTCGCGGGGACGTGGAAGGATTTGACCGACTCGGTCAACGCAATGGCCACCAACTTGACCGCGCAAGTGCGCAACATTGCGCAGGTGACAACCGCGGTGGCCGGCGGGGATCTGTCGCGCAAGATCACCGTGGACGTGAAGGGCGAGATCCTCGAGCTCAAGAACACGATCAACACGATGGTCGATCAGTTGAACGGCTTCGCGGCGGAAGTGACGCGCGTCGCGCGCGAAGTGGGGACGGAGGGCAAGCTGGGCGGTCAGGCCGAGGTGCCCGGTGTCGCCGGCACTTGGAAGGATTTGACCGACAACGTCAACTCGATGGCGAGCAACCTGACTGCGCAGGTGCGCAATATCGCGGAGGTGACAACGGCGGTCGCCGGCGGCGATTTGTCGCGCAAGATCACCGTCGACGTGAAAGGCGAAATCCTCGAGCTCAAGAACACGATCAACACGATGGTCGACCAGCTGAACGGCTTCGCGGCGGAAGTGACGCGCGTCGCGCGCGAGGTCGGCACTGAAGGAAGCCTCGGTGGCCAGGCACAAGTGCCCGGCGTGGCCGGGACGTGGAAGGATTTGACCGACTCGGTCAATGCGATGGCGACCAACCTGACGACACAGGTGCGCAATATCGCCGAAGTGACGACGGCGGTGGCGCGCGGCGACTTGTCGCGCAAGATCACCGTGGACGTGAAGGGCGAGATCCTCGAGCTCAAGAACACGATCAACACGATGGTCGATCAGTTGAACGGCTTCGCGGCGGAAGTGACGCGCGTCGCGCGCGAGGTCGGCACCGACGGCAAGCTGGGCGGCCAGGCGCAGGTATCGGGTGTCGCGGGCACGTGGAAGGATCTCACCGATAACGTGAATTCGATGGCGAGCAACCTGACGGGGCAGGTGCGCAACATCGCCGAAGTCGCGACCGCCGTCGCGCGCGGCGACCTGTCACGCAAGATCACCGTTGACGTGAAGGGCGAGATTCTCGAACTGAAGATCACGCTCAACACGATGGTCGATCAATTGAACGGCTTTGCCTCCGAAGTGACGCGGGTCGCGCGCGAGGTCGGCACGGAAGGCAAGCTCGGTGGGCAGGCTCAAGTACCGGGGGTTGCAGGCACGTGGAAGGATCTGACCGACAACGTGAACTCGATGGCGGGCAACCTGACATCGCAGGTGCGCAACATCGCGGAAGTGGCCACGGCGATTGCCAAAGGCGATCTATCGCGCAAGATCACCGTCGATGTGCGCGGCGAAATTCTGCAGCTCAAGGAAACGGTCAACACGATGGTCGACCAGTTGAATGCGTTTGGCGCCGAGGTGACGCGCGTGGCGCGCGAGGTAGGCACCGAAGGCAAGCTGGGCGGTCAGGCGCAGGTATCGGGTGTCGCGGGCACGTGGAAGGATTTGACCGACAGCGTGAACGGCATGGCGGGCAACCTGACGGCGCAGGTGCGCAACATCGCCGAAGTCGCGACCGCGATCGCCCGCGGCGATCTGTCGCGCGAAATTACCGTCGATGCGCGCGGCGAAATCCTGCAGCTCAAGGAAACGATCAATACGATGGTGGGCCAGTTGAACGCATTCGCGGCGGAAGTGACGCGCGTCGCCCGCGAGGTCGGGACCGAGGGCAAGTTGGGCGGACAAGCCCAGGTGAAGGGTGTGGCGGGCACGTGGGGGGATTTGACCGACAACGTGAACGTGATGGCCGCCAACCTGACCGACCAGGTAAGGGGCATCGTCAAAGTCGTGACCGCGGTGGCGAATGGCGATCTGCGCCAGAAGTTGACGGTCGAGTCAAAAGGCGAGGTGGCGGCGCTGGCCGACACGATCAACAGCATGATCTCGACGCTTGCGACTTTTGCCGATCAGGTCACGACGGTCGCCCGTGAAGTCGGTGTGGAAGGGCGGCTCGGCGGGCAGGCCAATGTCCCCGGCGCGGCCGGCACGTGGCGAGACTTGACCGCCAACGTGAACCTTCTGGCAGCCAACCTGACAACGCAGGTGCGCGCGATCGCCGAGGTCGCCACCGCCGTGACCAAAGGCGACTTGACCCGCGCCATTCTGGTCGATGCCAGCGGCGAAGTGGCGGATCTCAAGGATTATTTGAATGCGATGATCGGTAACCTGCGCGAGACGACGGAGCGCAACACCGAACAGGACTGGCTCAAGACGAATCTGGCGAAGTTCAGCCGGATGATGCAAGGCCAGCGCGATCTCTTGACCGTGGCCCAGATGCTGTTATCGGAACTCGCGCCACTCGTCAATGCGCAGCAAGGCGTCATGTACGTGATGGACAGCAGCGAATCGCCGGCAAATCTCAAACAACTCGCCGGTTACGCCGATCAGCGTGAGCCTGGCCAGTCACGCCGCTATCAAGTCGGCGAAGGTCTTGTGGGCCAATGCGCGTTCGAAAAGCAGCGTATCCTGCTCGCGAATATTCCAGCCACCGGGATTCAGGTGACTTCCGGCCTCATGTCTGCCCGCCCGGAAAACGTGATCGTTCTACCCGTGCTGTTCGAAGGTCAGGTGAAGGCGGTCATCGAACTCGCGTCGCTTAAGGAATTCACGACGTCGCACCTCGCGTTTCTGGAACAGTTGACCGGGAGTATCGGCATCGTGCTCAACACCATCGAGGCGACGATGCGGACCGAGGGCTTGCTCGGCCAGTCGCAAAATCTTGCGGCGGAATTGCAGACGCAGCAGCGGGAGCTGCAGCAAACCAACGAGGAACTGGCGAACAAGGCGGGCCTCCTAGCGGCGCAGAACGCCGAAGTGGAGCGCAAGAATCAGGAAATCGAACAGGCTCGGCGGGCAGTGGAGGAGAAAGCGGGCGAGCTGGCGCTCACCTCCCGCTACAAGTCCGAGTTCTTGGCGAACATGTCGCACGAGCTGCGCACACCGCTCAACAGCATCCTGATTCTCGGCCAGCAGTTGGCCGAGAATGCTGACGGCAACTTAAGCCCGCGGCAGGTCGAGTTTTCCAAGACGATCCATGGCGCGGGCACGGACCTTCTCAATCTGATCAGCGACATTCTGGACTTGTCGAAAATCGAATCAGGCACGGTCACCGTGGAAAGTGAAGAGTTGCCGTTCGCCGGCCTGCGTGAGACCGTGGAGCGCAACTTCCGGCACGTTGCCGAAACCCGCAAGCTCTCGTTCACCGTCGAGCTCGACACGCACCTGGGCCGCGCGATCAGTACCGATCCTAAGCGGTTGCTGCAGGTTTTGAAGAACCTGCTGTCGAACGCGTTCAAGTTTACCGACCAGGGCGGTGTGCGCTTCGAGGTTGGCACCGCGACCAGCGGATGGAGCGCCGAGCATCCGATCCTGCGCCAGGCGCCGGAAGTGATCCGATTTTCGGTGAGCGACACCGGCATCGGCATTCCGCCGGAGAAGCACAAGATCATCTTCGAAGCGTTTCAGCAGGCAGACGCCGGA
This sequence comes from Casimicrobiaceae bacterium, assembly GCA_037719965.1. Lineage (GTDB taxonomy): Bacteria > Pseudomonadota > Gammaproteobacteria > Burkholderiales > Casimicrobiaceae > VBCG01. The sequence continues at coordinate 229,007 of JBBJMT010000004.1, forward strand.
ACTTCGCGAAGGTACGGCGGCACGGGCTTGGGACTGGCGATCAGCCGCGAGCTTGCGCAACTGCTGGGTGGCGAAATCCGTCTCCATAGCGCGCAGGACCGCGGCAGCACGTTTACGTTGTACCTGCCGGTTGCATACATGGGCCCTGCTACAGGAAAGCCCGCCGTGCTGCGGTCGCCGCTGTCGCCGCCGCCAACTTTCCAGCCTATCCTGTTGCCCGCATCCAAGGCGGAAGAGATCAGCGATGATCGCGACGACTTGACACCGGCCGACGCCGTACTGCTGATCGTCGAGGATGATCCGCACTACGCCCGGGTTTTGCTCGCGCTCGCACGCGATCGCGGCTTTAAGGGCCTCGTGGCGACGCGCGGCGCGGACGCGCTCGCCCTTGCGCGCGAGCACTCGCCGACGGCCATTTCACTCGATATCTTTTTACCGGACATGCTCGGCTGGACGGTCCTGTCGCAATTGAAGCAGGACACCGCAACACGACACATACCGGTGCAGATCATTACCGTGGAGGAAGAGCGCCAGCACGGCTTGGAGCGCGGCGCGTTTGCGTACCTGAACAAGCCGATGACAACCGAGAGTCTCGAGGCCGCGTTTGATCGCATCAAATCGTTTGCCGCACCGCGCGTCCGCCACTTATTGGTCGTCGAGGACAGCCCGGCGGAGCAATTGAGCATCCGCGAACTGATTGCGCATGACGACGTGGAAATTACCACAGCAGGCACCGGGGCGGAGGCGCTCGCCGCAATGCGCGAGCGAAGTTTTGATTGTGTTGTCCTCGACTTGCGCCTGCCGGATATCTCCGGGTTCGAGCTCTTGGAGGAAGTGCAACGCGATCCGCAGCTGCGCGACGTGCCGATTGTCGTCTTCACCGGTCGTGAGCTATCGAGGGCCGAAGAAGAGCAATTGCGCAGGATGGCCAAGAGCATCGTGTTGAAGGGCGTGCAGTCGCCCGAGCGCTTGCTTGACGAAACGGCGTTGTTCCTTCACCGCGTCGTCTCGAACTTGCCCGATGCCAAGAAACGCATGCTGGAAAGATTGCATCAGACCGACGAGTCGCTGAATGGCAAGAAGGTGCTCGTCGTCGACGATGACGTGCGCAATATATTTGCGCTGTCCAGCGTTCTGGAGCGGCGCGGCATGAAAGTGTTGACGTCGACCAACGGGGCAGAAGCGATCAGCGCAATCGAGCGCACACCGGATCTGTCCCTGGTTTTGATGGACATCATGATGCCCGAAATGGACGGCTACGAGACGATGCGTCGCATTCGCAAAACGCCGCAGTTTCGACTGATGCCGATGATCGCGTTGACCGCGAAGGCGATGAAAGGCGACCGCGAAAAATGTCTTGAAGCCGGGGCGTCGGACTACATCGCGAAGCCGGTCAACACCGAGCAGCTATTGTCGTTGCTGCGCACGTGGCTCCATCGCTAAAACTGTTGCCGGACGACGCGATGAACAGCACCGACAAGGTCAACATCCTGCTGGTCGACGACCAGCCGCAGCGCCTGCTCACCTACGAGACTATCTTGAGCAGTCTCGGACAGAACCTAGTGCGGGCAACGTCCGGGAGAGAAGCGCTGCAGCAATTGATGGAAGACGACTTCGCGGCGATTCTGCTGGACGTCAACATGCCGGATATGGACGGTTTTGAAACGGCGGCATTGATTCATCAACACCCGCGATTCGAAAAGACCCCGATCATTTTTGTGACCGGCGTCCACGTGACCGATCTCGATCGGTTGAAGGGCTACGAGCTGGGAGCCGTCGATTACGTGTACATCCCGGTCGTTCCCGAGATTCTGCGCGGAAAAGTGCAGGTTTTGGTCGAACTCTTCGCCAAAAAACGCGAGCTGGAACGGTTGAACCTTAGTCTGGAGCAGGCGAATACCGAGCTCGCGCTCGCCAATAGCACGTTGCAGGCAGAAAAGGCGCGCGAGTTGCAGAGCTTGAACGATACGCTCGAGCGCGCCAATGCGCATCTCGCTCGTACCAACCTCAAGTTGCATGACGAGGTTGCGGAGCGCAAGCGCGTCGAGGAGGCGTTGCAGGTAGCCGACCAACGCAAAGATAAATTCCTAGCCATGCTCGCGCACGAGCTGCGCAACCCTCTGGGTGCCATCGGTGGTGCAACGCAACTCTTGGCGCACGTGACCGCGTCGGAGCCGCAGCTTCTGCGGCTGCGCGAAGTGCTCGGGCGCCAGGTGCAGCATCTGACAAGGCTCCTCGATGATCTCCTCGACGTTTCGCGCTTCCGCTGGGGGCGGATCACGCTGCGCAAGGAGCCCGTTGAGATTCGCGAGGTGATCGCCCGCGCCCTCGAATCGACTCGTTCGACGATGAACGCCCGTGGGCACACGGTCAGCGTTGAAATGCCCGATGACGCCGCGTGGGTCGAGGGCGACATCGTGCGGCTGACCCAGGTGCTGGGAAACTTGCTCACCAACGCCGCTAAATACAGCGGCGATGGCACGCAGATCAAGGTGGTCGCGGCCTACGAAGGTGAAGTGAACGCGACTGCGCGGGAAGTCGTGATCCGGGTGAAAGACAGCGGGGCTGGTATTCCGCCGGATATGCTCGGGAAAATTTTCGAGCTCTTTCGTCAGGTCGAACGCCGCGATGGCGGCGCGCAGGACGGCTTGGGCCTCGGTCTCGCTTTGGCTCGCGGATTACTGGAAATGCATGGCGGTCGAATCGAGGCTTTTAGCGAAGGGCTCGGCTCAGGTAGCGAATTCGTGCTTCGTTTGCCTTTGATGGCGAGCGCGCCCGCCCGAACCGAACCCGCGGTGCCGGCGCCCGTTACAATGGAGACGACGGGCGCCCGAATTCTCGTCGCCGACGACAACATGGACCTTGCCACGATGGTCGCCCAGTTGCTCGAGCTCTCCGGCCACGAAGTCTGCGTGGCCCATACCGGCGCAGCGGCGTTGGACGCAGCTGGCGTATTCAACCCCGATGTGGCGCTGATCGACATCGGGTTACCCGATATGGACGGCTACGAAGTCGCGACGCGACTGCGCAATGAGCAGTCTGACTGCACCGCGACGTTGATCGCCGTCACCGGTTTCGGACGTGATGTCGATCGCCAGCGGTCAAAAAGCGCTGGCTTTGCGCACCACTTGGTCAAGCCGATCGATTTCGACCAGCTTTCGAGCCTCCTGACGCGCGTGCGCAAAGACGCGCCTATTGCGGTGGAGTAAATGGGCGACCGAGTAAGAAAGTGCCGCGCTTAAGCAGCAAGCGGCAAGGTGAAGCAGAACTTGTAGCCTCTCGCCGCAATGCGCTCGATCCATAGCCGGCCACCGTGCGCTGCGATAATCTCCTGACAGATGAACAGCTGCAATCCGAGCTCGCGGTGATCGGTGCGGCCGATACAATGCAGCGGATCCGACAGCAGCGAGAACATGGCGTCGGACAATTGCGATTGCTCGTCGGCAACGGCGATGTGGACTTGATCTGCGGAGGCGACCGCCGAAACGGGGATCGAGTACGGCGCGCTGGCGTGCTCGGTGGCGTACGTCAGGAGCGTTGACAACACCTGCAGTATTCTTTCGCGATCAGCCCGCACGTTAAGCTCCGTGCTATCGGCTGCCACAATGATCCCCCCCGGGCTCGCGCGATTTTTCATGCTATCCGCGGCGTCCCGCAATAGCGCTGCCGCGTTCTGCGGTTCGCGATTGAGCGCAAGCGGTCCGGAGTACAGCTTGGCGATATCGATCAATTCGCGGCTAAGGCGTGCCAGGTGCTTAGTGTCGCGATCGATCACTTTGAGGTGTTTCGCGCGGACTGTCGGGTCGAGTTCTCCTGTCCGCAGCAGAATGGCCGCGCTCATGCCCAGCACGCCGAGGCAGTTCATGACCTCGTGCGAAGCGACGGACAACATGTGCGCCGAACCGGAGACACCATGCGACTGTTGCGTCCGATGCATGTGCGCGAGCGACCAACCGCCGATTCGGGCCAGCGTTTCGGCGACGGCCAAATCATCTGCGTTGAACGGCAGCTCCGATTCGCTGCGGGTCAGGACTATAGCGCCGATCGTTTCTGCGCCGGCTTTCAGCGGCACGGCCAGCGCTGAATGCATCGCGAAGGCGCGCAGTACATCGAGGGCGTGTCGACCGCTGCCGGCCGCGCGGGCAACTGAGTCTGCATTCGGCACTATCGGTAACAATTCTGATTGCCCAGTCCGAACCACGAACGCCGCGCCGGTGCCGGCATCCTCCGTCACGGGATAACGGCGCGCGAAATCCTGCGCGAGCGCGTCTTGCGCCGGATCCCGGTGGCGGCTCGTGGCAAGCTCCAGGCCACCGCTTTTTCGCTTCGCAAAAACAATGCAACAATCGGCGAGGTGGGCGACCGCCACTTGCGCGAGTGTCGCAAGTACGGTATCGGTGTCGCGCGCCGCCGCTAGCGCGTCGACGCCGCCGGCGACCCAGTGCCACGATGATTCGCGAGCGCTAGAACGCAATTCGCGACGACTAGAGAGCGTCACTAGTGGGCGCCCGGAAATGAAGTAGGCGATCGGCCGACACGATTTTTCGGCGTCCGCCTATGTGTTTCGCCGTTCCAGACGAATAGTTTACGGAAACAGCCCGGCAAACTGGCTCCACCGCGGCTCTGTGCGTTTGTGGGCAATTCTAAAGGTCGCATCGTTTGCGTTGGTGGGCAGACGTGAGTAGCCGTTGTGGCTAGTTATTAACCAAAAAGAAAGGAAACTTTCCATGAACTTTATCATTTGGCTGGTCGTTGGGGGTGTCGTGGGCTGGCTCGCAAGTCTCGTAATGAAAACCGATGCGCAGCAAGGCATTTTCCTTAACGTAATCGTCGGAATTGTCGGCGCGTTACTCGGCGGCTGGCTGCTATCCCCGCTTTTTGGAATGGGAACGATTAACCAGGATAACTTCAGCATCGGCGCGTTATTCATATCGTTCCTCGGTGCCGTTATATTGCTGGCGATCGTGAAGCTGCTCTTCCGTAGCCGCGGTACCAGCTAGGTAAACGATAGTGCTCGATACGAGGATACTTACTCTTACGTCGTGGCGAACACGTCCGGCGAGAAATTTGCTTTAAGGAGACGCTTATGGAACCAACCAGAAGTCAGGTGAACGAGTTGCTGTATCAGGCGCTGGAGACCGAGATTGGCGGTGTCCAAGTTTACAAGAAGGCTGTGCAGTGCGCGGTAAACGACGACTTGAAAGAGGAGTGGACGAAGTATCTTGAACAGACGGAGAATCACGAACGGATCGTACGAGAACTCTTTACTACAATGGAACTCGATCAAGACGCCGACTCGCCGGGACGCAGAGTCGTGCGGCATATCGGTGAATCGCTTGTCGCCGCGATGGAGATGGCGTCAAGCAGCGGCGGCCCGCCGGAGGCTGCCCAGTTAGTAGCGGCTGAGTGCGTTGTCTTCGCGGAGACTAAGGATCACTTGAATTGGGAGCTGATCGGCAAAGTCGCCAAGCAGCTCAAAGGGGCCGAGGCTAAGGCGCTTAAAGCGGCGTACGACGAAGTCGAGGATCAAGAGGACGAGCATATCTATCACACCAAGGGGTGGACCCGTGAGCTGTGGATCGATTCGTTGGGAATGCCAGCGGTACTACCCCCGCCCGAAGAGGTGAAAAAAGTCGAAACTGCGATCGGTGCGGCGCGCGCCGAACAAAGCCGCGAGCAGCTTCTCTGACTCGTGTTTGAAAGAGGCCGAGCCACTTACGTGGCTCGGCCTCTTTGTCGGGTTGCGGCAGGAAACGTTGCGTGTCGGCCTCTGGCAGCGATTCGCGATTGCTCGCCGCCCGGCAAGCCGGGCCTCGCCGCTCACGCTGCCGGCCTTTTCAATCGCGCGTTCCTGTGCAACAATCAAGGCAACTTATTGCATCAGGGTGACCGCGATGCTCGACCGGGATGGTTATCGCCCGAACGTCGCCATCGTCATCGTCAACGCCAAGAATCAGGTTTTCTGGGGCAAACGGATTCGCGAACACTCGTGGCAATTTCCGCAGGGGGGCATCAATCCGAGCGAAACCCCTGAGCGCGCGATGTACCGGGAGTTGCATGAGGAAGTCGGGCTCCGCCCGGATCACATCAGGGTCCTCGGCCGTACGCGTGACTGGCTGCGATACGAGGTGCCGCAGCACTGGATCAAACGCGAGTGGCGTGGCAGCTACAAGGGTCAAAAGCAGATCTGGTTTCTGCTGCGCCTCATCGGTCGCGACAACGACGTGTCACTGCGTGCGACCGAGCGTCCGGAGTTCGATGCGTGGCGCTGGCATGACTACTGGATTCCGCTGGACTCGGTAATCGACTTCAAGCGCGAGTCCTATCGGCGCGCATTACTGGAGCTTGAACGCTTCCTGCATGCGAAGCCGGCAACGCGCCGCCAGCGACTCTACGGCATCGCGTATCCGGAAATGCCCGCTTCGTACGTGGGGCCGGCCGAAGCAGCGGGTCGCTAGCGCGAACGCGCGGGGGGGCGACTGCCCTCCACGCGGGCGGCGAAGTGTGCTGTGTCGAGCTGTCGGGCGCTACTCGGTCGCGCGGCGACGGGCCCTACGGGCCTTGCCTTGGCCTGACGGCCTCGGCCGCCGCGCTCACTCGCCCCGACAGTCACCGGGGAAGTCCCGGTTGCGGCACGAATCCGAGCCTGCCGAACGCGAATCCCATCAGGATGCCGAGTACCACGCCGCACAAAACGATTACGATCGTGAATTGAATCGCCTTATCCGGAGTGCAGCGCTTCAGTATCGGCGCGCCCAGGAAGAACGTGTACCACGCATAGATCGATGCGATCAGAATCGCGACGCCCCCGAGATGCCCGAGCAGATGAAAGATGCCCGCGAGCCAGGCCGCCGTATAGCTGTAAGCGGTGAGTTTGAGCGAAGCGACAAAATCCTTGGTACCGCCGAAAGAAGGCGCCAAGTTGTCGACGATCAGTGCGATGATGAACGTGATGATGAGGCTGATCACGTAATTGCCGATCGCGAATGGAAAGCTCTTCCACGAAAGAAGGATCGCTATCGGTCCGATGGCCGCGAGGATCATGATCCAACTGGTATAGAGGTTTTGCGCCGTCGTCGATTCGGCCGCAATCCTCCCCCATTCGTTTTTTGGTTCAAGCAGAATTCCTTTTATGCGGTCAAGCATTGCCATTCCGAATCTCCGTGATCGATGTCAACAATGTAGGCCGCGCGGGGCCCAGTTGTCGATTCTGGCGCATCGCCGTCAGCCCAGCAGGACCAGGTTATCGCGATGAATCAGCTCGGCGTCGTCGACGTAGCCTAAGATGTTTTCAATCGCCGACGACGGTTGGCGCAAGATGCGCGCGGTTTCGACTGCGTCGTAGTTGACGAGCCCGCGCGCGATTTCCCGTCCGCCGGGGGCGAAGCAGCCGACGACTTCGCCGCGCTCGAAGCGGCCGTCTACCGCGACCACGCCGATCGGCAACAGGCTTCGTCCTTCCGCCGCGAGCGCATGTACGGCACCGGCATCGAGATGAAGCCGGCCGGCCAGCCGCACGTGGTCGGCGAGCCATTGCTTGCGCGATCCGAGCGACGCTGCCGGGGCGAGCAACGCTGTGCCCACAGCTTCTCCCGCAGCGAGTCGCGTCAGGACGTGATTTTCGCGACCCGATGCAATGATCGTAGACACCCCCGAACGCGCGGCACGTTTCGCGGCCAGCACTTTGGTGAGCATGCCTCCGCGCGAAATTCCGCTCCCGGCGCCGCCCGCCATGACCTCGAGCTCAGGGTCGCCGGCGCGCGCCTCGCTCACCAGCGTCGCCGCTGGATCGATGCGGGGGTCGGCGGTGAACAGTCCGCTCTGATCGGTAAGCAGGATCAAGACGTCGGCCTCGATCAGCGTCGTGACCAGCGCGGCCAGCGTGTCGTTGTCACCAAATCGGATCTCGTCGGTTGTAACGGTATCGTTCTCGTTCACGATTGGGATGACATCGAGTGCGAGTAACGTCCGCAGCGTCGTTCGTGCATTCAAGTAGCGGCGGCGATCGGCAAGGTCTTCATGCGTCAGCAGCACCTGCGCGGTGTGCAGGCCGTATTGCGCAAACGCCACCTCATAGGCCTGCACCAGTCCCATTTGCCCGACCGCGGCCGCCGCTTGCAGATCGTGGATTGCCTTGGGACGCGTTGTCCAGCCCAGCCGTTGCATACCAGCGGCGATCGCTCCTGACGATACGAGCACGACCTTTCGCCCGGTGCGTTTCAGTTGTGCGATCTCTTTCGCCCAGCGCGCGACGGCGTCTTGATCGAGCCCGCGACCTTCATTGGTGACGAGAGTCGAGCCCACTTTGACGACCAGGCGGGACGCTCGGGTCACAAGCGAGGTCATGCTTTGGCGGGGCGCTGCCGCGCCCGCGGCGTGCGAGCTCGAAGGGGTCGTGGTGAGGCAACGATCGGCGTATCGGCGTCGGCGTTGCGCGCGTCAACGGTACCGGGATGGGCATCGAGCCAATCCTGGATTTTGAACGTGACCTCGCGGCACCCGGTGCCGTCGATTGCGGCGATGGCGAAGACTGGCCCTTTCCAGCGATAGGCCTTGACGAACGCGGCGACGCGGCGCGCGCGCTCGTCCTCTGGCAGCAGATCGAGCTTATTGAGAACGAGCCAGCGCGGCTTATCAAAGAGCGCCGAATCGTAGCGCCGCAGCTCGCGCACGATCGCCCGCGCGTCGTGCAATGGATCGACTGCCGGGTCGAGCGGTGCCAGATCAACCAGATGCAATAGCAGCCGGGTCCGCGCGAGATGCCGCAGGAAACGGTGTCCGAGACCTGCGCCGTCGGCCGCGCCTTCGATGAGTCCGGGGATGTCCGCGACAACGAAGCTCTTTGCTTCGCCAGTGCGGACGACGCCAAGATTGGGGGCCAAGGTCGTGAACGGATATTCGGCGACTTTCGGCCGTGCGGCAGAGATCGCGCGGATCAGCGTCGACTTGCCGGCATTGGGCATGCCGAGGAGTCCGACGTCGGCCAATACGCGCAATTCGAACTTCAGCCGCCGTTGTTCGCCCGTCTCGCCTTTGGTGAACTGACGCGGCGCGCGATTAGTGCTCGACTTGAAGTGCAAGTTGCCCAAACCACCCGTCCCGCCCTTAGCGATCAGCACTCGTTGCGCGTCCGCGGTCAGATCCGCGATCGGTTCACCGGTATCGGCATCAGCGATCACCGTACCTACCGGCACGCGCAGAAAGACGTCCTCCGCACCTCGGCCATACTGATCGGCACCGCGGCCTTTCTCGCCGCTTTTGGCGCGATGAATGCGCGCATAACGGAAGTCGATCAAGGTATTGATGTTGCGGTCCGCGACCGCGTAAATACTGCCGCCCCGGCCGCCGTCTCCACCGTCCGGGCCGCCGCGCGGGACGAACTTTTCGCGGCGAAACGACGCCGCGCCATCGCCGCCGTCGCCGGCGATCACTTCAATGACTGCTTCGTCGACGAATTTCAAGAGGCGACTCTCCGATACAGCACAAACCGTTCGGTCTCATCACCGCGTCGCTTGCCTTCCCAGATTTTTCTATGTCCTTCGGGGGTTTCGGCGTCAACCTCTTGCCAGCGGTATTGCACGAGCAGCGCCGAGCAATCGTGCCCCGCGCGCACTTCTTCGCGCACCGTGCGCAGCCCCGCGAGATAGTAAAACAGTGCGCGTTGCGCTTCGCCCAAGTTACGGCTGGCCACGCATCCGCTCGTGGGCAATGCATGCGCCACGCTATCGATCAACACGCGGTAGCTGCGGCGCAAATCGAGATAAGGCAGCCAGATCGTAGCGTAGAGTCCCCAGACGAGCGTGATGCCGGCAGCCCAGTTCAGAATGGCCCGGCGGTTGGATCGATGCGCGGGACGCACGAGTACGATCCAGAAGACGGTCAGTAGCACGGCAGCGAGCATCGTCCCGAGATGAAACGACGGCTGAAAGCCAATTTCCGAATCGCGGAAAATGCGCGCGATGTTGAGCGACATGCCAGAAATATAGGAGTCGATCCATAGCCCCCAGAACACGATGGCGAGCAGTCCGAACATCAGAATGCCGAACCAGTTGAGCGCACTTGAGAGGCCGCGCTCGAGTGAGTCGACTTCGATCGCTCCGAGCAAGGCCAGCGGAACCAGCAGTGGCATCGCCTGCACGAGCCGGCCATCCGGCAGCAGCACGAGGCTTGTCAGGATCACCAGAGCAACGACACCGGGAATCACGACAGCCGGCTGCGACAAGCCGCCGTTGAATCCGCGTCCGCGCGTCCATAGCATCCACACAACGAGCGGTAGCGAGGGCCAGGCGAACCACAGCAAATTCTTCGGGAAATACCAAGGGTCGAAAGAGTCGGCTGAACGCGCGGGCGCGACGTACCGGGCGAAGGTCTCGCCTTCCCACCACGTCGCGAACAGCGCGGCGTCGCGCGCATGTAACGCCCACGGCCAGAGGGCGCAGAGCGGCAAGGCAACGACCAGCGCGAGGAGCAGGGTGACGCAATATGAGCGGGTTCGCCAAGGTACGCCGCAGCCGGGCAATGCCAAGGCGGAGAGCGCGAGCCACAAAGGCCCAAGCAAGCCATAGCTGCCGAATGCAAAGGCCACGCCGAGACCGAGCGCCAGACCGCCGGCGATCGGCCGCCGCAATGCCAACGCAAAGCCGTACAGACCCGAGGCGACGCCGAGCATAAGTCCCAGCTCCGGCGCGAGCGTGTGCGCCCGATCCCAGAATCCCACACTGCCGACGAGTAACAGTACCGGCAGCCAAATGAGCGAGCGGCCCGTCAATTCCCGACTCGCGAGGGCCGCCAGCAGGAGCGTCAGCGCCAGCATGACTCCGGCGAAGAGGCGCGCCGCATTGTGCGCCTTGAGCGGGGGCGCAAACGCGTTGATGGCCAGCGCAGCCGCGGCGTAGATGAGCGGGGGGCGAACGAGCTCGGGCTCGGCGGCATTCGTGGGCACTAGGTAATCGCCGCGTTGCGCCATCTCGAACGCGGCGCCGATGGAAACAGCGTCTTCGGTCTTCCATGGATCGTGCCCGGCTAAGCCCAAGACGACCCATGCGGCGCACAGCAGCAGGTAACCGATCGGTATCAGCGCTCGATACGGCGCTGACGGATTAACCGTGTCGGGGCGGGCCCGCTCGGAAGCGGAGGGACGGGGAAGGCGCATCCACAGCTTTTGCATCAGCGCAAGATTACGGGAAACGTTGCACGTTTAGCAGGAAAGAAAAAGGCAGCCGAAGCTGCCTTGATTCTACGGAGGTCGACGGTCGCGTCAGGCGGCGGCCGCACCACCACCTTTGCCCTTATAACGTTGCCGGAATTTGTCGATGCGACCCGCCGTATCCATCACCTTCTGCTTGCCGGTATAGAACGGATGGCAGGCGGAGCAGACTTCCACGTGTAACGGCCGACCCACCGTCGAAGAGGTCGCGAACGTATTGCCGCAACTGCACGTCACCTGAATTTCCGAGTACTTCGGATGAATGCCCTTTTTCATCATGCCCTCTTCTGCACGCCGCGCGAAACCGCTAATTATCGGACATTGGGTCAAATATCGCAACAAAAAGGGGCGCGGTGCCGCAAAAGACCCACACGGTCCAGCGTCCGATCAGCGAGCGCCGCGCCCCTGCAGCCCAACGGGCTGCCCGGCTTTCATTCGAGTCGACAGCGTGTACCAGGGGGCCGGGACGGCATCAACAGAGTTCTCTCAAGGATACCCCACCGTACTACACTCCGCAGATGCACCAGAATCGAAAGCAGCAAGCGGCCGCTAATTTGTTCCCTGTCAATGCAGTTTTCGGCAACCAGATACTCATTGCGAACGAGTCGCTCCTGGTCCAATCGGTTTGAATTTTTTGACCATACGGGAGCGAAGGTGATGCGTTTCGGGCTGATCGGTTACGGACTATGGGGTAAGTATCACGCCAGAGCGATCGTCAACGCACCTGGAGCGGAGCTTGCGGCAATCGCCTGCGCCAGCGAACAGACGGCAGCGCAAGCGCGCGCGGACTTCCCGCAATTGCCGGTGGTCATCGGCTATCAGGCGCTGCTGGCGCAGCGGGGCCAACTCGGACTCAACGCGGTCGACATAGTCGTTCCCAATTACCTGCACGCCGGAATCGGCATCGCCGCACTGGACGCTGGACTGGACGTGCTGCTCGAGAAACCCATGGCGCCCAGCGTAGCCGAGTGCGATGCATTGATCGCGGCGGCGCGGCGCAATGCTCGCGTGCTGACCATCGGCCATGAATTTCGCCTGTCCGGGCAATGGGGCAGCATGAAGAAAATCATTGATGGTGGTGAAATCGGCCGGCCGCGCTACGCCAACGTCAGTCTGTTTCGCTTTCCATACCGTCCCGGATCGTCGGCTTGGCGCTATGACCAGCGCCGCGTGGGTTCATGGATTCTCGAGGAACCCGTGCATTTTTTCGATTCGCTGATGTGGTATTTCCAAAGTGAGGGCGATCCGGTGTCGGTCCATGCGGTCGGCAACTCGAAGCAAGACATGCCGGGCATGTACGACAACTTTTCCACCGTGCTGCGCTGGCCTGGCGACCTGTACGCAATGGTGACCCAGACCCTGTCCGGATTCGAGCACCATCACGTAATGGAAGTCGCCGGTACCGAAGGCTCGATTCGGACTTGGTGGTCGGGGGCGATGGATCGGACCCGCGATCCGAAATTCGAATTGAAGGTACAGCGCCGGGGCAAAAAGCAATGCGAGATCGTTGGAGACCTGGGCGCGTCGGGTGAGGTGTTTGAATTGCAGGAAGAACTGCGGCTGGTGGTCGAAGCTTTCCGCGCGCGCCGCCCGCTGGTGTCGCCGGAGGAGGCGAGAAAGCTCATCGTCGTTTGCGTCGAAGCGGAACGTTCGGCACGCGAGAATCGTGTTGTGGAGTTGCGATTTTGAGATTGTGCAGTGACGGTCCTGATCATCCGAGGTGAGCGCAAATGAACGCAGAAGACGCATGCGCTTTGGTCTGATTGGTTTCGGCGCCTGGGGCAAACAACACGCGCAGGCAATCGCGAGTCTGCCTGGCCTCGAACTCGCAGCGATCGCCTGCACAAGCGCAGACAGCGCGCGCGCCGCTGTGGCGGCGTATCCGTCGGCACGCGTTGCTCAGGATTGGCGCGAGGTGCTCGCCGACCCCGGCGTCGATACGGTCGACGTCGCCACACCCAATCATCTTCATGCCGAAATTGCCATCGCTGCGCTACGGTTCGGCAAGGACGTGTTGCTGGAAAAGCCGATGGCGACCACCGCGGGCGACTGCGATGCGTTGCTCGCCGCCGAACGCGATACGGGGCACATCGTTTCGGTGGGACACGAGTTGCGGCAGTCCGCGCAATGGGGCAGGATCAAGATGCTGATCGACGATGATGCCATCGGCGACCCACTGTTCCTGAATATCAACCTGTTCCGCAACTTCTATCGTTCAGGCGCCGAGAGCTGGCGCTACGACCGGGCGCGCGTGGGATCGTGGCTGCTCGAAGAGGCGGTCCACTACTTCGATCTCGCGCTGTGGTACTTCGCGCGCCATGGCGACCCCGTATCGATCCGCGCCTGTGGCAACCAGCGGCCCGGTCGCGACAACGGTATGTACGACAACGTGTCGATCCTGCTGCGTTACGCGAGCGGCGCCTATGTCACGATCAATCAGTGCGTCGCCGGGTTCGAGCATCACGTAGTGCTGGAGATCGCCGGCGCCGAGGGGGCTGTGCGCACGCACTGGTCTGGGACGATGGATCGCGATCACCGTGCAGAGTTTGATTTGCGCGTTCAGACAAAAGGGTTCCCGTTCGAGCGCGGCGTGCGCGAATGCGAGCGGTTGACGATTGCGAAATCGGGCGAGGTCTATGAGCTGACCGAGCAAATCCGCTTGACCGCGGAAGGCTTCGCCGCGCGACGCGCGCTCGTCCCGGCGGTCGAGGCCCGCAAGCGGGTGCTCCTCTGTCTCGCGGCGGAGCGCTCGTTGCTGGAGAATCGGGAAATCGATCTCACGTTTGCTTAAGACTTGCGCCCGTTAGTGCGGCGCGCGCCCCAACGGTCAGCCGGGCTTTGCTGCCCGCCACAGATCCCGAATCTCCCGCATGCCGATGGCGCGAATGCCTGCCTCGGCGATCCAGCGCATCGGCGCGCCCGATTCGAACAGCCGGTACTCGTCAGTCCGCCAGTGTGCGCGTGGCGGCACGATCGCCTCGATGTCGCCGGGGGCGTTGCAATGCAGACCGAAGAATGTCGCGCCCGCGGGCAGCGTTTCAATCATCGTCCGATACGTTGTCTCGACGTCCGGGCTGGGCACCCCGGGCGTCATCCGGAAGCGATCGAAAACCGGCAACCCCGAGGCGTCAAGTTCCGCGACGATACGCTCATAGATGCCGGACGGAATTTCGCCCATGCGCAGCACGCCGGTGTAGGAGTCGAGTTCGCGCGGCAGCAGGATAGGCAGCCGGTACGCGCGGCCCAGCCGCACATAAATGTCGGCCAGTTCCGGCACCAGCGCCGCGCCCATATGGGTATCCAGATGGGTGACATCAATACCCGCTTCCAGCGCGCGATCGATCTGCGCGCGAAACTCGATCTCCGCTGCTTCGACAATTAGCCGCGGCCGCAGCTCCAGGCAACTGCGCGGAAAATAGCCCTGCTCGTCGACGAGGCCCGACGCACGCGACACGGTTGACAGCGGACCCCAGCGGTATTGCGGCCGTTCGGAGGTCAGGGTCAGATGGACACCCAGATCGAGCGCCGGGTCTTCCGCCGCTGCGTTGGCGATTTCGCGGAACCATGGGCAAGGCACCATGATCGATCCGCAAGTCACGCCACCTGATCGCGCGAGCTCCAGAAACGCGACATTCGCGCCGTGGCACATTCCGACGTCGTCGATATGGAGCACCAGCGCCCGCGCATTGACGTCGCCGGTGATCGCATGCGCAATCGAGTTCACAGTTTGGTACCCGGCGCGTAGCTGCGGCCCGGCGGATTGCGCCAGCGGCCCACGGTTTCTGCGCGCGCCGGCTGCAGGCGCTGCGGCGGTAACCCTCTCAGTATCAAGCCCAGATCATCGACCACCATTTCACCGATTGCCGCCAGCGTGGCCGGCAAGCCTCCAGCGCGGTGCGCAGACCGCAGTAGCCCTTCGACTTGTCGGACGCGAGCGTTGGCCGGCACCGGCTCTTCGGGAAACACATCGGTGGCGGCGCGAAAGCGCCCTGCAGCGACGAGATCGAGCAGCGCGTCGAAGTCGACCAGTCCCGCGCGAGAAAGCAGCAGAAAGATCGCATCGTTGCGGATGTTCCCGAGTCGCGCGCGGTTCAACAGTCCACGATTCTCTTCGGTGACACCGGCCACCGCAAAGATGACGCGCGGCTCGCTCAATGCAGCTTCGAGCGAGGCCGGTTCGCCGCCAAGTTCGCGTATAAGGCTATCGGGCAGCCATGGGTCGTGAATCAGCAGGCGTGGACGAAACGGCGCCAACAGCGGTATCAGCGCGCGACCCAGATTGCCGCAGCCGATGAACCCGATGGTCGCGCCGCGCAACACAAACGCGTCCCGATTGCCGGCGAGGCCGTACTGCTCGTTGCCCTCGCGCATCAGCCGGTCTCCGCGGGTGATGCCGCGCGCCAGATCGAGCGCGAGACCGAGCGCCATCTCGGCCACCGGCTGCGCGAAGACCGGAGCGATCGACAGGACTTGGATGCCGCGCCGAAAGCATTCGGCGTAATCGACGTTTTGCGCAAAGTTTCCCTCGACGTTGATGACGGCGGCCAGCTGCGGAGCCCGCGCCAATCGCGATGCATCGAGATCGGTCTGGCCCACGATGGCGACTACGTCCGGCAAGGTCGCCTCGACCAGTCCGGCCGCTAGCTTGCCGCTCGCGCTTTCTTCGAGGCCGATCACACGGCCGAGCTGCTCGAAACGCTGTTGCATGTTGTCCGCAAAAATCAGCGGTGCGCTGCGCGGCCATGGGTCGAACAGGATGACGGGGTCGCTCATCGTCGCATCACTTGGACGCGGCGAAGCGCAGCGGCTCGGCGATCTGCGCGTCTTGCGCCGCGAACCACAGCCGCAGAATACGGCGGTCGGTCCGTCCCAGGCTTGGCGCCTCGGCTTCCAGCTGGATCGAATGGCTGCGATTGTCGGTGAAGCGAAATGCGCCCTGCGCATCCGACGTCGTGCGTCCGCGTTCCTGATGCGTGACAAAGCCGCGCTCGAACAACTGCACCGACGCCCCCGCCACCGGTTGTCCCGCGGCATCGACGACGCGGCCCTCGACTATGCCGTGGTTGTGGCTACCCACATAGGCGAGCCAGACCAGCGTGACAATGATCATGCCGCCCGGCACAACTACCCAGCGCGAGGTCGCCCAAGATCGAATGCTCATCCCTTGGTCGCTCCGGAGGTCAGGCCGCGGATGAATTCCTTTTGCGCCATCAGGAAGACCAGGATCGAAGGCGCCAGCACCATCACGGCGAACGCGTACAGCGCCCCGGTCGTGTCTTCCATGTACGACAGGAAGCGCGCGAGGCCGAGCGGCAAGGTCTGCATGTTCGGGTCGCGCGTGATCAGCAGCGGCCACAGGAAATTGTTCCACGACCATATGAATGTCAGGATGACATTGGTCGCTATGGCGGGCTTGGACAGCGGCAGCAGCACCCGCACAATGATCCGCCATTCGGTCAGGCCGTCTATCCGTGCGGCGTCGATCAGGGATTTCGGCACCGCCTCGAAGGCCGCCTTGAAGACAAAGATGCAGACAATCGTCGATAGCATCGGAAACGCGAGACCCAGATACGTATTCAACAGCCCCATTTTGGCGGTAATCAGATACGCGGGGATAATCGTCGCCTGAAACGGGATCAGCATGCAGGAAAGAAGCAGCGCCAGCACCGCGCGCCGGCCCGTGAACTGACGCGTCAGCGCGTAGCCTGCCATGGCATTGAACAGCACATTGCCGATCACCGTGATGGTCGACACGATCATGCTGTTGGCGAGGTAGCGCGGAAACGGAATCAGGTACCAGACGTCGACGAAGTTGAACAGGTGCGCGTCGCGCGGGAACAAGCTGGGCGGATACGCGTAAATGTTCTCGTTGGTGACCGCAGTCTTGATGACCCAATAGAACGGCACCAGCATCACGAACGAAATCAGGATCAGCGTCAGATGTCGCAGGCCGAGCAGGGATTTGGCGTTCCGGGTCATCGTCTAATCCCTCTCTACCGCACCGGCATTGCCGCCCGCGGCCCGGTTGGCGGCCACTGTCAGGATCATCAGCAGCCCGAACTGCACTACGGTCAGCGCCGCGGCGTAGTCGAACTTCGATTGGACGAATGCCGCCTTGTAGATATGCGTGATCAGCAATTCGGTCGCATGACCGGGGCCGCCGTTGGTCATGATGTAGACCAGATCGAAACTGCTGAACGAATTCAGGATGCCGACCACTACGCATAGAAACAATGACGGACGCAGCATCGGCACCGTTATCCGTAAGAATCTCGCCCACGCTGGCGCGCCGTCGATGCGCGCCGCCTCGTATAAGTTCTGCGGAATGCTTTGCAGTCCGGTGAGCAGGATGATCATGTAAAAGCCGATGATCTGCCAGACTTCGGCAAAAATCACGGACGGCAGCGCCCAATCGAAGTCCTGCAGAAAACCGATGGGCCTGGTCGTGAGTCGGCTGGCGCGCAGCGCGTAGTTGATGATTCCGCCGCGCTCGTCGTACATCCAGCGCCAGATGATGCCGACGGCAACGGCCATCAGCGGATACGACAAAAAGACGATGGTGCGGTAGACCGTCGCACCCTTCAGATCCGAGTTCACCAGCAGCGCCACGCCTAGCGCCGCGGCAATCGCCAATGGCGAGGCCGCGATAAAAATCAGTGTGTTCTTCAGCGCAACCCAGAACACGTCGTCGTACACCCACATTTCGCGGTAATTCTCGAGCCCGATCCACACCGCGGGCTTGAGCGGCGACCAGGCCTGGAACGACAGGATGACGTTCCAGCCCAGTGGCAGTAGACGATACAGAAAAAAAATGACGAGCGAGGGCAGCAAAAAGCACACGACCAGCGCCAACTGACGATTACGCCGTGTTGCCCACCACCCTCCGCTCGGGCTCGTCACCCGCGAACCTGTTTGCGTTCGCCTACGCGCCGCATTAGGCGCGCGTCAACTCGCGCGCCATCCGCCGGTCGGCGTCGGCCAGCGCGCTTTTCGCGTCCTTGCGGCCCAGCAGCGCGCTTTGCACTTCCGGCCAGAACGCTTCCTTGATCCGGCTGTCGTTGCCGAAGCGCCAGTTGCCGGTCATCTTGTCGGTGTGTTCGAGCTGCGTCTTGAGCACCTGGTACACCATCGGGTCGTCCTTCGCGAGCTTGGCCAGCGACGCCTGATCGACTGCAACATTGCCGGTCACCAGCTTCCTGCGTTCAGCGAGTTCGCTCGCCTGGCCGTTATCGGTGATGAACTTCAGGAACTCCCACGCTAGCTCAGGGTTTTTGGAGCCCTTGGAAATACCGAGGCCGTGCGAGTTCGGCGTCGCATAGTTGCCCGGCATGTGCGCGACCCCGAGCGTATCTGGCGTCACCCAGCTTCCCTGCCCTTTGAAGAAAAAGTACGCGGGAGAATGCGCATGCAGCATTCCGATGTTGCCGGCGCCGAACGCGCCATTGGGCTCCACCCAGCGCCCCGTCCATGAAATCTTGTTGATCGCGTTGCTCTGGGTCGCCTTGGCCAGCTTGTCCAGTACTTCAGCGGCCTTGGGCGTGTTGAACGCCGTCTTTTTCAAATCCGGCGTTACCAGCTCGACCCCGTTCATTGCGAACAACGGCCAGTACAGCCAGTCGAAGTTGAGCGTTATGAATCCCGACGACGCCTCGCCGCTGGTCATCTTTTGCGCGAATGCGAGAATCTCGTCGAAGTTCTTCGGTGGCCCCGCGAGGCCGGCCTTGGCGAACATCGGCTTGTTGTAGAACAACAGTGTTTTGGTGATGTAGAAGGGCACCATGTAGTTCTTGCCCTCGTACACCCAGTTGCCCAGATAGTTCGCGTCGTAACGGTTCTTGACCGCCGCCTCTTTGGCGAACAGAGGCGTCAGGTCAAGCAGCGCGCCTTGCGCGGCGTATTCGAGTCCAAGCGCACCCTGTGTGTTGATCACGTCGGGGGGCGTGCCGGCGGTCAACTGAGTCTGGTAGAACGGACCGAAGTCGGGGCCTTTTTTGTCCAGCCACTCGACTTCGACGCCGGGACGCGTCGATTGAAAGCGTTTGATCCAGCCCTCGATCAACTCTTTCTGATCGATGATGTTCCAGGTCAGGAAAGTGATCTTCTTCGAACTTTGGGCAATAGCGGGAGCCGGAATGATGGTGGTCGCGGCAGCGGCCGCAGCGGTTTTGAGCAGGGTGCGACGGGTGATCATGGTGTTTCCTCCTTGTAGGTCAGCGCAACACGGGTTCTGGCAACTGCGTGACTTCGGTGGTCATCGTCACCCGAACGTCCGGATGACGGCGCACCAGCGAGGCCGGCACAGCGGCAGTAATCGGACCATGCAGCAACTTGCGCACAATCGCGCATTGCCAGGATCGATTGAGATATAGGCGAATCTTCCTCGCCTCCAGGATTTCCTTCATGCCCACGGTCACGGCGGTGCGCGGAATGCGATCGATGTTGCCGCGCGTCGCGGTCACTGCATTGATGGTACGTGTCTCGCGGTTCAGCGCAACGACCCGCATGGGCAGCTTGGCGAAGGCTTCATTGTCGACGGTTTCGCCGGGTTCCGGCGGATCGTTGAAAGCAAGATGACCGGTGATGCCGACGCCGCCGAAGGCGACATCGACACCGCCGCAGCGTTCGATCAACCGGTTGGTTGCTTGCAGGTCGCGCGGATCGGGAAAATGCCGGTGCGCCAGCAGTGGCGCCAGCGCCGGGTCGAGCCGCGACCAAAGTGCGCGCTCCATGTGCGAACGAAAGCTCAGCGGGTCGCTGGTCGGGAGGTAATCGCCTTCCGGAGTCAGATACTCGTCCATGTTGATCAGCACCAGTTCAGCCAGCGCCAGGCGCATTTGGTTGCAGCGCTGGGCGAAGAGTTCGAACTGCCCGATCGGGCCGACCGGCACGATGAATACTACAAAGGGTTGCGCCCGGTTTTTCGCCTCTATGACTTCGGCGACCATCGTGTCGGCAAAGTGCCGCGCCAGCATCTCGGCATCCGCCACGACTTCGCATTGGCAGCCGCTGCCCTGGCCGAGCTGGTCGGGTTGGACTTTCAGCGCCTCGTCGCTTGTATGGTTCCCCCCAGCGTCGCTTCGCGCCGCACCCCCCGAGGGGGGGCGAGCGCCTTGGGGCGGTCCTGCAGCGCTCATAGCCGACGCTCGGTCGCAGCGTCGAACAAATGAATGGCCTCGGGGGCAATCGCCACCCTGACCGCGTCGCCGGCGCGGCGCACGACGCGCGGCGGAAGGCGAGCCTGCAATTCGCAGCCAGCCACATCGAACACGACCAGCGTATCGGAGCCCAATGGTTCGACCACGCGCGCCGCTCCTATCAGCGCGGTTGCGCCGTCGTCGTACGCCCAATGCAAATGCTCTGGCCGCAGTCCTACTGTCACCGGCTTTTCCGCATGCACCTCGAAGCGCGCCGCCGGCAGCGCGAGCCGCGCGCCATTGGCCAGAATGACCGCACAACCCTGCGCGCTATTTTCCACGCGGCCAGGAACGAAGTTCATCGCCGACGCGCCGACAAAGCCGGCGACGAACAGTGTCGCCGGTTGATCGTAGACGTCCTCGGGCGTGCCGATCTGCTCGACCCGGCCGTTATGCATCAACACAATCCGATCGGCCAAGGTCATCGCCTCCACCTGATCGTGCGTGACGTAAATCGCGGTGGTGCGCACGCGCTCGCGCAGCTTCTTGATCTCGGTGCGCATCTGCACCCGCAGCTTGGCATCGAGGTTGGACAGCGGTTCGTCGAACAGGAACACCTTAGGCTCGCGGACGATCGCACGCCCCATCGCCACTCGTTGCCGCTGGCCGCCGGACAATTGCCGCGGCTTGCGCTCGAGCAAGAGTTCGATGTCGAGAATGGCGGCGGCTTCCGCCACCCGGCGCGCGATGTCGGCCTTGTCGACTCCGCGGTATTGCAGCGAAAACGCGATATTCTGGAACACTGTCAAGTGCGGGTAAAGCGCATAGTCCTGAAACACCATCGCCACATCGCGGTCCTTGGGATCGATCTCGTTGACCACGCGATCGCCGATCGCGATCTCGCCGCCCGAAATGTCCTCCAGGCCGGCGATCATCCGCAGCAGCGTGCTCTTGCCGCAGCCCGATGGGCCAACCAGCACGACGAATTCCTGATCGGCGACTTCGAGATCGACGCCATGGACGACCTCTTGCGCGTCATATGATTTGCGCACCTGGCGCAGACTGACGGTGGCCAAGCGCTCTCCTAGGAGCCTGTCGGACTTGCAAATTGGACAATCTTGGAGCAGATCGAAGCGATCTTCATTCAGGTTCTATGCTGCGCCCAGGCGATGGGGATGCTCCGGCTGGGGACGGTGAGCCTGGATGGGACCAAGATACACGCCGACGCCCCGCGCGCCACAGCGCCATTCATGGAGCCTCGACCGAAGAAAGTCGAGAGACGACCTCGACGCGGGTAGGCATGCCGGCACGACCGCCGGAACGTGCGCACTTCAGCGCGGCCGCAACAGCGGCAAATCGCAGCGCGGACTCGATTGGCATCCGTTCGGCGAGGGCGAGCGTGTACGCGCCGTGGAAGACGTCGCCCGCTGCAAGCGTTTCGACCGCCGCCACCGGAAACGCCGCGAACGTGCGCAAACCGTCGCGTGTCGCGTAACAGCCGCCGCGCGGGCCAAGCGTGACCGCCGCAAGGGTGGCTCCACCATCTACCAGCTCACGCAGCTGCTCAACGGCTCCGGGAGCATCGATCGGGCGTCCAGCCCATTGCGCGAACCCTGGTTCGGAGAACACGACGTGTGCAGCTTTCGGGACGAGCGACATGACCGTGTCGTGGTCCCCCATTTCGGCATCGAGCACCGTGGGAATGTTTCGCGCTCGTGCCCAATCGAGTATTGCCGTGGCGCCATGCCGCCAGCGCGGGTCGACGAGTATTGCCGCCGCGTCGAGGCGGTCGAGCGGCAACAGCGATCCGGGTGCCTCGAGCGCGCTGCCGCGGTCATTGACGATGAGTCGCTCGCCAATCGCGTCGACGATCACGGCCGAGTGTGATGTTCGCTTGCCCGGAACGGACGCACAAAAGCGTGCGTCGACGCCGGCCGCGACCAGACCCATACTGACTTGCCGGCCGAATTCATCGTCGCCGACGGGACCGCAAAACAGCGCGCGGCCGCCAAGCCGTGCGATCGCACATGCGGCGTTGGCTGCGATGCCGCCGCCGGCGATCGTGAATGCTTGCGCTCGGACCTTGGTGGGCGCGACCGGAAAGGCGTCGATGCGGTAAACGTGATCGAGCGCGGCATGACCAACGCAGACGACGGTCGGAGACACAACGCCTCAGTCAGCGTATCGCTACGCCGCTCTTTCGGAACGAAGCAATGGGCATGGTGCGATCTCGAGATTAACTCTGTGGATTACTTCGGTCTCTCCATAGTGCTTGACGATTTGCTTCAAGTTCACGGACGCCATGGCAAAGCGAGGCATAGCCGAAGCGGCCGGAGCCTCTCCCGGAGGCAGAGAACAGATTTCCAACGCCCCAGTGGAACCGGAGCGCGGGTAGCTAGCCCGTCAACCCCGGCGCATTGAGTCGAAGAAATCCGCGTTGCTCTTCGTCTGCTTGACCTTGTCGAGCAGGAATTCCATGGCCTCGAGCTCATCCATCGGATAGAGGAGCTTGCGCAGGACCCATACTTTTTGCAGGATTTCCGGCTTGAGCAGCAACTCTTCGCGTCGCGTTCCCGAACGGTTGACGTTGATCGCTGGGTAGATCCGCTTCTCGGCCATCCGCCGGTCGAGATGGATTTCCATGTTGCCCGTGCCTTTGAATTCTTCGTAGATCACATCGTCCATCCGCGATCCCGTGTCGATGAGCGCGGTAGCGATGATGGTCAGTGAACCACCTTCCTCGATGTTACGCGCCGCCCCGAAGAAGCGCTTGGGCCGCTGCAGCGCGTTGGCGTCGACGCCGCCGGTCAGTACCTTGCCCGACGCCGGAACCACGGTGTTGTAGGCGCGGGCGAGTCGCGTGATCGAGTCGAGCAGAATCACCACATCCTTCTTGTGCTCGATCAGGCGCTTGGCCTTCTCGATTACCATTTCGGCAACTTGCACATGGCGCGTCGCTGGCTCATCGAACGTCGACGACACGACTTCGCCGCGGACCGAGCGTTGCATCTCGGTTACTTCTTCGGGGCGCTCGTCGATCAGCAGGACGATCAAAATGACATCGGGATGGTTCGCCGCGATCGAATGCGCGACGTGTTGCAGCATCACCGTCTTACCTGACTTCGGCGATGAAACGAGGAGCCCACGCTGTCCCTTGCCGATCGGGGCGACGATATCGATGACGCGCCCGGTGATGTTCTCTTCGGCCTTTATATCGCGTTCGAGGATCAGCGCCTCGTCGGGAAAGAGCGGCGTCAGGTTCTCGAAAAGGATCTTGCTTTTCGCATTCTCCGGGGGCTCGAAATTGACCTTGTCTACTTTGACCAGTGCGAAGTACCGCTCGCCGTCCTTCGGCGTGCGGATCTCTCCCTCGATCGTGTCTCCGGTGTGCAGGTTGAATCGGCGAATTTGCGACGGCGAGATGTAGATATCGTCGGTGTTGGCCAAATACGACGTATCCGGCGAGCGCAGGAACCCGAAGCCGTCCGGCAACACCTCGAGCACTCCGCCACCGAATATCGATTCGCCTTTCTTCGCCTGCTGCTTGAGCAAGGCGAAGATGAGGTCGTGCTTGCGCATCCGGTTGCCGCCCTCGATTTCATTCTCGTTGGCGACCTCCAGAAGCTCGGAGACGTGTTTGGACTTCAGTTCGGAAAGATGCATAGGGAAGAGGTCGCGCTTAAGCGGCCACTTTGTGGCCACACTTGCGCGCGTTTCTCGATTCAGCCGCGAATCGCGGTATTCGGTCGTGAGACGGTCGGGGACCGGAAGCGCCGTGAAGACTCGCGGCGACGCTCGGGCAATTAGAAGCTAGAGAAGCAACTCTAGGCGATGCGTCATTCTATGGTGCTTGAAACCAGGCGCGCCGCTCTAACGGAACGGCAGCGTATAGCGGTTACAGGTTGCTGTCAATAAAGGCCGTAAGCTGCGATTTGGAAAGAGCTCCGACTTTCTGAGCATGGGCCTGGCCGTCCTTGTACAGGATGAGCGTGGGAATTCCCCGGATGCCGTATTTGCCGGGCGTGGATGGATTGGCGTCGATATCGAGCTTCGCCACCGAAATCTTGCCCTCGTACTCCTTGGCCACCTCGTCCAACACCGGAGCGAACATCTTGCACGGACCGCACCACTCTGCCCAGAAATCGACGAGGACGGGGTGTCCCGATTGCAGCACATCCTGGTCGAACGTGGCATCGGACGTGTGTTTGATCGATTGGTTCATCCTGGGAAATCCTTTCTCGAATGTGCCGGTTTTCAAGCGTCGGCCCAGTTGGGCCGGATAACGCGGCTGGCAAGTCTAAAGGTAGCGGAACGCCGGATTCGACGCAAGCTGCTTCTCATCCGGAAGAATAGGGTCATTCTGCTAAAATTCAATCCTTTTGATCGGGGCTTGTCGCTTTTCCTTCATGACTTACGTCGTCACCGAAAGCTGCATTCGCTGCAAGTACACCGATTGCGTCGACGTTTGCCCGGTAGACTGCTTCCGCGAGGGGCCGAACTTCCTCGTCATTGACCCGGATGAGTGTATTGACTGCACGCTGTGCGTCGCCGAATGCCCGGTCGAAGCGATCTTTGCCGAAGACGACGTGCCGGAAGATCAACGAGCATTTACCGCGTTGAATGCTGAATTGGCGAAGGGTTGGAAACCCATCATCGAGCGCAAGCCCGCTCCGGCCGATGCCGACGAATGGAAAGACGTCAAGGTTAAGCTTCCTTATCTTGAGCGCTAGGAATATCCAAAAAAGGGACGCATGAACCGATTAACGACAATTGCCGGTGTTTTGTTCGCTGCGCTTGCTTCCGGCGGAGTGATCGCGCAGACCGTCGCGCCGGCGGCGGCGGGCGACCCCGTCAGGGGATCGCAATTGGTCCAGATGTGTCAGGGCTGCCACGGAATCCCCGGTTGGCGGACCGCGTTCCCGGAGGTATACAAGGTACCGAAGATATCCGGCCAGCATCCTGGCTACCTGGTGAGCGCGCTCAAGGCGTACCAGAGGGGAGAGCGGAGCCACCCCTCGATGAGGGCGATCGCCGCCACGTTGTCGGAGAGCGACATGGCGCACCTCGCTGCGTATTACGCTCAAGCACCCGTGCAGACGGCGGCAAAATGAGCGGCCTCGCGCACCTGATGGGAACCTGCGCGCGGCCACGCGCGATTGCGCCCGCGAAGAAGATCGTTGCTTGCGCCTGGCTCGCAACGTTCACCGTTTGGGCGTCCAGCTTTGCCGCGGCCGCCGACTTCGAGGCGGGTAAGAAAAAAGCGCAAGAAGTCTGCGCGGCTTGCCATAATATGAACGGGATCAGCACCATTCCCGATTATCCGAAACTTGCCGGTCAATATCCGGATTACTTGGCCAAGACGCTGCGCGACTACAAGTCAGGCGCGCGTAAGAACGCGATCATGGCAGGATTCGCCGCCGCGTTGACCCCGCAAGACATCGAAAATCTCGCCGCGTACTACGCCGTGCAACCGGCGGCGCTCGCCAGCAAATACTAAATCGCGGGTTACCCAATCGGCTAGATTTGCCGCTTGAGGCAAGCGAGATACAGCGCGCCATCCGGCGGCATCCGGTACCGCTGCGCGTGCCAGACGACTTCTCCCAGACATTCGACTACCGCGTGTAGCGCCGCGTGCTCGTCGCCACGCGCTGCGCGAATGCGCGCGAATTCCGCGCAAATTCCCGGCGGCTGGTCGATTGCGAGTTGCTCCGCCACCGCAAGATGCAATGATAGATGGAGGAACGGGTTGACATCGCCCGTTTCCGGCGTGAAATCGCGGCTCGTGTGCTGGTCCGGATGCTCCAGAAACAAATAGTATTCCGGGTGCAGCGCGATCAGGCCAGCGGCGATCTGCTCCAAGTCGGTCAACGTGGCATGCGCCCGGAATTTCGCCCACGAGTCGGTCAGGAAAAGCCGCGCCTCCTCCCGGGTGGGTGTGAACATCGACGTTAGCTCTTGCGCGCGGCCGGGAGCGTAATGGTCTTTCGCCCGAATTCGCACAGATCGCGGATCACGCATAGCGGACATTTCGGCGTGCGCGCAACACAAATGTAGCGGCCATGCAGGATCAGCCAGTGGTGCGCGTTACGGTGAAACTCGAGCGGCACGAACTTCATCAGCTTGCGCTCGACTTCGTCGACCGTTTTACCCGGTGCGATACGGGTACGATTGGCGACGCGGAAAATATGCGTATCGACGGCGATCGTCTCCTGGCCAAAGGCGGTATTCAGCACGACATTGGCGGTCTTCCGGCCTACGCCCGGAAGCGCTTCCAGCGCGGCGCGCGAATCCGGAACTCCTCCGTCATGTTCGTGGAGCAGCCGCTCGGATAAAGCCACCAGGTTCTTCGCCTTGTTGCGGAAGAGGCCGATCGACGTGATAAATGGCGTCAGACCGACAACGCCGAGACGAACGATATCGGCCGGCGTGTTGGCGACTGCAAAAAGCTTCTGCGTCGCCCGATTGACACCCTTGTCGGTCGCCTGCGCCGACAGCACGACCGCCACGAGCAACTCAAACGAGGTTGCGTAGTGGAGCTCTGTTGTCGGCGCTTCGTTGGCGGCGCGCAGCCGCTCGAAGATTTCGCGGCGCTTCGTAGGATTCACTGCGCAATCGGCACGCCGCCAAGCTCGGCGAGCCGCGCCAGTCGTGCCTTTCGCGCTGCGTCGCTCGCAGCAAGCGAGCGGTCGTTGCGCAAGAGCGCGTACGCGTTCGCCGCCAACGGGCGCGCGCCCGTCCGGTCACCACGGGCAACCGCGAGCTCCGCCAACTCTTCGTAAACATAGCCGTCCGGCGCGTTCGCTCGTTCGGTTTGCGCGGCGAGCGAGCGCTGAATCGTCTCGGCCTCGTCGAGTCGTCCAAGCTCGCGGTAACCGCGAGCGACGGTCCATCGCGCGACATGCAAGGCATGCGCATCGTCCATCGCTTCACGCAGCGCGAGCGCTTTCTCCCAATACGCAAGCGCAGTCGTCGGCTCTCCGCGGTCGAAATAGGTCCAGCCCATATTGTGGTTGAGCGAGGCCCCCCAGCGCTGGCGCGTGCGCGCGTCGGCCGAGGCCTCGGCGATGGCCAGCGCGCGATGATTCCAGTCAAGTTGCTTCGCTTTGGATGCAGCGATGCCGAGCATATGCAGAGCATCGACGTGATAGAACTCCGCGCCGGGATACTTGTCTGCGACTTGGGCGGCCTCCATGAAAAGCGGCACCGCTTGCGCGGCCTTACCCGCTGAATTGAGTGTGCGCCCGCGCTCGAGCAGGTACCGCACGCGGACCCTCGGCGGTGCATCGGGCACATACGGCGCGATCGTATCGAGCGTCGCGTCGGCCTCGCGAAACAGCCGGCGCAGCGATTGCGTGCGCGCGATCTGCGTGGTTGTCTCCAACACCTCGCGCGAGCCTGCGGGATGGCGTTGCAGTTCCTGGCGGAAGCGCTGCTCGGACTGCGCGGGATCGGCGAAATTCCAGAACGAATCCAGACGCTCGGAAAAATCAACGGGCACGGTCGCGGCCATGGCGTAGCAGGAGTGAGCAATTGCCAGCGCAGTGCAGAAGAGCCCGAGGCGAGGCACGCGGAAGTTCCCTGTGGGCCATGCCATCATCGGCTGACCGGCTTCGCCGCGGCGCGCCGCGCCCGCGCACGGACTAGCGCGGCAGCGACTATCGACTGGCGCTGCGCGCGGTCATGGGCGCTGGTGTCGATCGCTGTCGGCTGCCGAGCCGAAACTCTTTGGTTGCGCGTTAGCCGCGCCGCCCGAGCTTCAAAGCGTGTGCGGGCCGCGGCGGCATCGTCGCTCGTCCATTCACGCTTTGCAGATTCAAGATCGATGCAATCGACGGGGCATGGGGCAATACACAGCTCGCAACCCGAGCAAAGCGACCGCAGAACCGTGTGCATACGTTTTTGCGCGCCCAGGATGGCATCGACCGGGCACGCCTGTATGCACAATGTGCAACCGATGCAGCGTGTCTCGTCGATGATGGCGACCAGCAGTGGTCCAGGCTGTCCGCATTCCGGACTTACGGGCTTCGCCGCGCGTCCGGTGAGCCCGGATAGCGCGGCGACTACCGGGTCGCCGCCTGGCGGGCAACGATCAATGTCCGCGGCGCCTGCCGCCATCGCCTCGGCGTATGGGCGGCAGCCGTTGTACCCACAGCGCCTACATTGAGTCTGCGGCAGCACCGCGTCAAGACGCAGGGCGAGCGGCGAAGTTAGCGCATTCACGTCCGGATTTTACCGTGCTGGATCTAAGGCGTGCCGGGCAATGTAACGGCTTTTGAATTTGCGCCCGCGCTGACCGCGTGCACAATGCGCGAACTTTCCGGCATGCCGGCAGACCATTCGATGACCCACGCGCACCACCATGACCCCCGCGGCGCTCACGATCACCGTGATCCGCATGCGCACACGCTGACCCGCAACGATCCGGGCGCGCGACGCGCGTTGACCTTGACGTTGCTCATGACCGGCAGCTTCGCCGTGATCGAAGCGATCGGCGGGTATCTGACGGGTTCGCTGGCGCTCTTATCGGACGCCGGGCATATGGCAACCGACGCCGCCGCGATCGGCGTCGCGCTATTGGCGGACGCGATCGGCCGGCGGCCGGCCTCGAACAAGGCCTCCTATGGTCACGGCCGCGCCGAAGTGTTGGCGGCGTTCATCAACGCGCTGACGATGGTGGCAGTGGTTGCGGCGATCGCGATCGAAGCGGTGCGCCGGCTCCTGCATCCGGCTCCTGTAGCCGGCGCGGGCGTCGTGATCATCGCGCTGGCCGGATTGGCGGTGAACCTTGCCGCGGCGTGGATCCTGTCGCGCGCGCCGGGGTCGTTGAATGCGCGGGGGGCGTTGCTGCATGTGGTGAGCGATGCTCTGGGCTCTCTCGCGGCGGTGGTCGCCGGTGGAGTAATCCTTGCCACAGGCTGGACCCCGATCGATCCCATCCTGTCGTTGCTGGTGGTCATCCTCATCCTGCGCTCGACGTGGCAACTGCTCAAGCGTTCGACCGGCGTGTTGATGGAGCATGTGCCCGCGCATCTCGACTACGCCGCCATCGGCCGAGCCCTGGCACAGGTGCCGGGGGTGACCGAGATTCACGATCTGCACGTCTGGCACATGACGGCGGAGGAGGTCGCGCTCTCCGCGCACGTTTCGTTGGCACGGCCCGACGACTGGCTGCCTGTGTTAGCCGCGGCCCAACGAATGCTGGCGGAACACTTTGATATTCGGCATGCGACGTTGCAGCCGTCGTGGCCCCCGCCGGCCAGCGCGCTCGAACGCCAAGGCGTGATTCCGCTCACACCGGCACGACCCGCCGATCGGCAAGATTAAAGACCGCTAGATCCACTTGACCCGGCGAAACTGTACGAACAATAGCGCGTCGATCGCCACCATCGCGGCGAGAGCAAACGGGTAGCCCCATGTCCAGTTCAGTTCGGGCATGTGCTCGAAATTCATTCCGTAAACACCGGCGACGAGCGTGGGCACAGTGATCAGTGCGCCGTAGGCGGCCAGCCGCTTAGTCACTTCCGAATCCGCCAAGCTGATCAGCGCGAGATTGACCTGAATCGCCGTCGTCAGCATTTCCCGGATGCTTTCGATGGTGGCGTTGATGCGGGCCAAATGGTCGTAGACATCACGAAAGTATTCCTGCGCGCCGACGCACAGTTGCGGTACGCGCCCACCGTAAAGCTTCCCGACGGACTCCATCAGTGGCGTAACCACATGCTTTAGCGTCATGAGCTTGCGCTTCAACGAGTAGAGATGTTCGATCTTCCGGCGGGTTGCGGTGTCCTCGAAGAGTTGCTCCTCCGCCTGCTCCAGCGCGATTTCGAGTTGGTCCAGGACGGGAAAATAACGGTCGACGACGTTGTCCATCAGCGCGTACAACACGTATCCGGCGCCGTGGCGCAGCAGCTCGGGTTCGCGCTCGGTGCGGGCGCGCACGGCGGCGAAACCGATTTGCGTTCGATGCCGCACGGACAGGATGTAATTCCGGCCGACGAAAATATCGACCTCGCCGACGAGAAAGTCCTGCTCGTCTGCCGGCGTCTTCGTGTTTTCTACCGTGTGCAGGACCGCGAACAGAGAATCGCCGTACTCCTCGATCTTCGGCCGCTGATGACCGTGGCGCGCGTCTTCGACCGCGAGTTCGTGCAACTCGAACTCGGCGGCCATTTCGGAGAGCTCCTCCGTCGTCGGTTCAAACAGAGCCACCCAAACGAAACTGCCGGGCCGGTGCACATACTCGCTGATTTCCTCCTTCGCGATATCCGCGAGCTTGCGTCCGTTCTCGTAGGCTACGCAGCTGATGAGCATGGCGATTGTTCAGTGCAGGCGCAGAGTGGGATCGGACAGGAAGGATCATAACGGTGCAGCCACCATCCGGCCACCCCGAAGAAGCGGGCGGCCCCGGCGCTTGGCCGTGGGCATCCGCGCCAGGTACCATCGCCTCCTGTCACCCGCCGCTTTAGCCCTCGCCGATGATCATCACGTCGCTGCTCGACACCGACCTGTACAAGTTCACGATGATGCAGGTCGTCCTGCATCACTTCCCGGAGGCACAGGTCGAATACCGTTTCCGGTGCCGCAGCCCAAACGTCGATCTGACGCCATTCGTTGCGGAAATCGAAGAGGAAATCCGTGGGCTATGCCGGCTCCCTTTCACGCAGCGCGAGCTCGAATATCTTCGCGGCTGGCGGTTCTTCAAAAGCGATTTCGTCGATCTCTTGAGCCTCTTCCACCTGGATGAGCGTTTTATCCGCGTGTCGCGCATTCCTGGGCCCGAGCGGGAGATCGACATCGGCATCAAAGGTCCGTGGCTGCACACGATCTTGTTTGAAGTGCCAGTACTCGCCATCGTGTCCGAAGTGTATTTCCGAAATACGGTGCGCACGCCGGATCTTGCAGAAGGACGCCGCCGGCTGGCCGCGAAGATCGCCAGCGCCAACGCTGTTGGCGAAGCCGGATTCCGCATTGCCGACTATGGTACGCGCCGGCGCTTCTCGCGCCAATGGCACGACGAGGTCGTGGCGACGTTGAAGCGCGACTTGGGCGGCCACTTCGTTGGCACGAGCAACGTCAGGTTGGCGCTTGACCACGGCTTGACGCCCCTCGGGACAATGGCGCACGAGTATTTGCAAGCGTGCCAGGCGGTCGGACCGCGGTTGCGCGATTCGCAGGTATTTGCATTCAATCAATGGGCGCGCGAGTACCGCGGCGATTTGGGAATCGCCTTGTCCGACGTGTGCGGCATGGATGCGTTCCTGCGCGATTTCGACTTGTTCTTCTGCAAGCTGTTCGACGGCGTGCGGCATGATTCAGGCGACCCGTTTCAATGGGGCGAGAAGCTCATCGCGCACTATCAGAAGATGCGCATCGATCCGCGCACGAAGACGATGGTGTTTTCGGATAGCTTGGATGTCCCCCTCGCGATCCGACTGTACGAATACTTCAAAGGCCGCACGCAGACATCGTTTGGCATCGGCACGAATCTGACCAATGACCTGGGATACGCGCCGCTGCAGGTGGTCATCAAGATGACGCGCTGCAATGGGCAACCCGTCGCCAAGATCAGCGACGAGCCGTCAAAGGCGATGGACTACGATCCGTCCTATGTGGCGTACCTGCGCGAAGTTTTTCAGGTTCCGGACGCCGTGGCTGCGACCGACGCAATACGGCCTACATCGGGCGTCTAAAGGGACGCTGGTTTTCGGAAGGATGGTTACCAGGAGCCGACGGAAGCGGTGCGGCAGCCGTGCCTTCCGTGTACAGTTGCCGGATGGCCACTTCCGCGATGAACCTGAAAGTGCCGCCGCCGGCCGGCGGTACGCCACCACCCACCGGCAGTCCGCCGCCGAAGCGCGACTACAAGCGTGAAGATCGCCACCTGCGTCTCGAGGATATCCTCAAGTTGATGATGGCCGACGGCCTCCTGCCGGCGGCCGACGCAGAAAAGCTCGCGCGCTCGCGCTTGCCGCAACATGACCATCCGTTGGCGACCATCGCCAATCAGCACTGGAAGTCTCTGAAACCGCCGCACAAGGCGATGTCGATCGAGTGGCTGGTTGAGTGGCTCGCCGGCAAGCTCAAGATTCCCTATCTGCATATCGATCCCTTAAAAATCGACTTGGGCGCAGTCACGGCGACGATGTCCAACGCATATGCCGAACGCTATCGGATTTTGCCCGTCGCCGTCGACCGGCTCACCTTGACCGTGGCGACCAGCGAGCCGTTCATCCGCAACTGGGCCGACGAGCTCGAGCAAATCTTAAAGCTCGACGTCAAGCTCGTCTTTGCCAATCCGGTCGACATCAAGCGCTACATGGCTGAGTTCTATACGCTCGCCCGATCGATGAAGCGCGCGCGCGAGTCGTCCAAGGGCGAGCTTTCGCTGGCGCGCAACTTCGAACAGTTGGTCGAGCTGGGCAAGCATGGACATTTGGACGCCAACGACCAGCACGTCGTCCACATCGTCGATTGGCTCTGGCAATACGCATTCGAGCAGCGCGCGTCGGATATCCACATCGAGCCGCGGCGCGACGTGGGCATGGTGCGCTTTCGGATCGACGGCGTGTTGCATCAGGTCTACACGATCCCGGCGCCGGTGCTGATTGCCATGACGTCACGGATCAAGCTGCTCGCACGAATGGAGATCGTCGAGAAGCGCCGGCCACAGGATGGCCGCATCAAAACATTGGCGCCGGACGGCCAGGAGGTCGAGTTGCGCATTTCGACGATGCCGACGGCGTTCGGCGAAAAGATTGTGATGCGGATTTTCACGCCGGAGGTGTTGGTCCGCGATTACACCGACTTGGGCTTCACCCTGGATGACCGCGAGCGTTGGGAAAAGATGATCAAGGAGCCGCACGGAATCATCCTGGTCACCGGCCCGACGGGCTCCGGGAAAACGACGACCTTGTACTCATCGCTGAAACAGCTTGCTGTTCCGGAAGTGAACGTTTGCACGGTCGAGGATCCGATCGAAATGATCGAGCCGCTGTTCAACCAGATGCAGGTCCAGCCAGCGATCGGTGTCGATTTCGCTAACGGCGTCCGCACGCTGCTGCGACAAGACCCGGACATCATCATGGTGGGCGAGGTACGCGACCGCGATACCGCCGACATGGCAGTCCAGGCCGCCCTCACCGGTCATCTCGTTATTTCGACCTTGCACACCAATGACGCGCCGACCGCGGTTACACGGCTGCTCGACCTGGGGGTGCCCGCCTATCTGCTCAATTCGACCCTACTGGGCGTCATGGCGCAACGGCTGGTGCGCACGTTGTGCCCGCATTGCAAAAAACCGGGAGAGGCGCCCGACGACGAAACGTGGCGCTCGATCACCTCGCCGTGGCGCGGCGACAAGCCGGGCGAAGTGATGCTGCCTGAAGGCTGCCTCGAATGCCGGATGACCGGCTATTACGGGCGCATTGGCCTCTACGAGATTATGCTGATGACCCCAGCGTTGCGCCGTCTGGTTACGCATGAAGCCGATGACCGCGCGATCCGCGAAGCGGCGTTCAAGGACGGCATGAAACCGCTGCGGGTATCGGGCGCGACGAAGGTCGCCAGCGGCATCACAACCGCCGAGGAAGTCATGAAAGTCGCGCCGCTCGCGTGACCGCGCGGCGTTTGCCGGCAACCCCTCAGCCCGGCACGAACTTCAGCGCTACGCCGTTGTTGCAGTAGCGCAGACCGGTAGGCCGCGGGCCGTCCTTGAAGATGTGGCCCTGGTGGCCGCCGCAGCGCGCGCAGTGATACTCGGTGCGCGGGTAGAGCAGCTTGTAGTCGGTCTTGCTGTTGACGCCTTCCGACAAGGCTTCATAAAAGCTCGGCCAGCCGGTACCGCTTTCATACTTCGTATCCGACGCAAAAAGCGGCAAGTCACAGGCGCCGCAGGTGTACGTGCCCTTGCGCTTTTCGTTATTGAGCGGGCTCGATCCCGGGCGTTCGGTTCCTTCGTTGCGCAGCACGTCGAACTGCTGCGGCGTCAGGAGCTTGCGCCATTCGGCTTCCGACCGGACCACCTTGTCGGATCGGCTGGGCTCGCTGGCCGCAAAAACGCGTGACGTCAGCGGTGCGGCGCCAGCTAGAAGGGCAGCGTATCCAAAAACGAAGCGACGACGATTCATCTAGGGTTGGACGCGCAATGGAGGAA
Source organism: Casimicrobiaceae bacterium (assembly GCA_037719965.1). Taxonomy (GTDB): domain Bacteria; phylum Pseudomonadota; class Gammaproteobacteria; order Burkholderiales; family Casimicrobiaceae; genus VBCG01. The sequence goes on from JBBJMT010000004.1 coordinate 263,499, forward strand.
AGAGTTCTGGGTTGTTTGTCAATAAAGAATTCAAGACGCCACGAGCGATAAGACTCCACAGTGCGCGGATTGTTTGCCTGGTCGATAAAACGCCGCCATCGCCAGTCGCAAGCGGACTTTAGGAATCGCGCCCTAGCCGCTTTTCAATAATCGAGGCAAATCCGGCGGAGGAACCGGGCCGCTAAAATATTTGCCCTGATATTCGTCGCACCCCAGTGTTACGAGGCTCGCCAGTTGCTCTCTAGTTTCCACGCCTTCGGCGACCACGCGGAGCTTAAGATTTTTCGCCATGGCGATCGTGGCGCCGACGACGCTGGGGGCGTGCGCGTCGGTGGTCAGATCTTGCATGAATGACCGGTCGATCTTGAGCGTCTGGACCGGGTAACGCTTGAGAAAACCCAGGCTGGACGAACCGGTCCCGAATTCCGCGACTGCCAAACGGATGCCCAACTCACGGAGTTGCGTCAGTGTTTTCGCGGCCTTGCCTGCGTGCTGCATAACTACCGCTTCGGTGACTGCAAACTCCACAAAGCTCGGGTCGAGGCTGCTTCTTTCCAGCGCGGCGGCAACTTTTTGCACCCAATCCTTTTGCAGAAATTGGCGCGGTGCTACGTTCAACGACATGACGACGGGCGGGATTCCTTTCTCTTGCCACGCCTTGCTTTGCGCACACGCGGTGCGCAACGCCCACTCACCGATGGGCACGATGAGGCCGCTTTCTTCGGCTCGAGCAAGGAAATGTCCGTTCTCGACCAGGCCCAGCTCTCTGCTCTGCCAGCCGATGACCGCTTCCACGCCGACGACGCGGCCGCTGGCAACAGCGACCCTGGGCTGATAATGCAGGAAGAACTCTTCACGCTCGAGTCCGTTCCGTAGCAGGATTTCCATGTCGAACCGTTCGGGCGTCTGAACGCTCATCTCCGGTGCGAAAAATTTGTATGCATCGCGGCCCTCGGCCTTAGCCCGATACATCGCCAGGTCGGCGTTTTGCAACAATGCGTCAACGTTATTCGCGCCGCCCGGATAGATCGTGATCCCGATACTGGCGGCTAATGAGATTTCCCGGCCTTCGACGACCAGCGGCTCGGAGAACGCCTTTTTGATCTTTTCCGCCGCAGTCACCACCTGCTCCAGATCGGTTATGTTTTCCAGAATGATCGTGAACTCGTCGCCGCCAAGGCGCGCGATCGTGTCGACTTCGCGCAGCGATTCCTTGAGCAGCCGCGCGGCCGCTTGCAACACCAGGTCGCCGATGCGATGGCCTAGCGTGTCATTCACTTCCTTGAAGCGGTCCAGATCGAGAAACAACAATGCGAGGAGCTGGCCGGAACGCTTGGTCCGCGCCATGGCGAGCGAGAGTTGCTCCCGAAAATAGCTACGATTGGCGAGTCCCGTCAGCACGTCGTACTGCGTCAATTGGATAAGCTGTTCGGTCGCTTTCTTGCGCTCGGAGATGTCACGCATGTAACCGACGAACTGCGGTTGTTCATGCAGGTTGATTGGGGTCACGACCAGTTCGACCGGAAATTCCGTCCCATCCGCGCGCATCGCCGTCAATTCGATTCTCTTGCCAAGAATGTGGCTCTCCTGGCTTCTTAGATAACGTGCCATACCGCGGCGATGCGCCTCCCGATAGTGGGGAGGAATGATGAGCTCTGCCATCTGCTGCCCGATCGCTTCCCAGCGGGCGAGTCCGAACATCAACTCCGCCGCGGAATTGAACTCGAGGATCTTCCCTTCGTGGTCGATCGCGAGAAAGCTATCGAGCGCGGACTCGATGATGGCGTTCATCAGGCTGCCGCGCTCCCAGATCCCCGTCACCGGCATCGGACTGTCTTCGCCCAATGAAAATTCAGGTCCGGTGTCGGGTGCAGGCGGCGGCCTGCGAGCGTCGGTCAGTGCCGGTGCTTGCTTCATGATCCTTTGCGGGAACGAGCTTAACGGCTGTACGCCACAGACATGGGCGTTGGAAGGCCCATTCGGGGCTTGGCTGGGGTGACATTAACATTGCGGGGCTTATCACCTCGAGCCATTCGCGTCTCGGCGGAACCGCGAAGAGCGACCCGCGTGCCAGCGACAGCCGATCCTGACCGTTGTGCAGATGCCTCAATTCGGGGACACAATACCCCCTGTGGCTCGACCTAGTTGACGTTCAAGCAGAGGCCCACGTTACCAAGCGCGTAACCCTGCGTCTCTTGTTTGATCTGAGCCCAGGCCTCGCGCATGCCGTCGGACCAGTCGATGTCATCGAAGACGACGACGTTCTTGGGGGCGAGAAAAGGTCGGGCTTGCTCAAAGTACCGAAGGGTGGCGTCGCGGTCATGGTGACCGTCGATGAACATGAAGTCAATGGGACGCAGCGCCGAAAGCGCGGGCCCCAAGGTCTTCGAGAAGTTACCAACCGTCACTGTCGTATTTCCGAGCTGCAGCGAGCCCAGGTTTGACTTGGCGATTTCGGCGAGCGTCGCGGCACCTTCCAGCGTTACAAGACGTCCCCCTCCATTTAGCTTGAGGGCCGTGCCGATATAAGCGGCAGAGATCCCCAGGCAGGTTCCCATCTCAATACAGTTCGTGCTCCGGCTATACCGGACCAACTTAAAGAGCATCTCGCCCCAGGCTGGAGGTTTGCTCGCGATGGTGCACACGTCGCCAACAATTTGGATCTTAGCAACACCTGTCTCCATCTCCACCGCAGTGCGCTTCTCGGTGGCGGATCCTGCACCGTGGTCCAGAATCATAATCTCGCGCCGGTCAGCCTCCGTGCGCTTACGAACTTTCGATTCTGGCGATTGCCACGCTCTCTTCGTTGGTCAGGTCTGCAACCAATGCTTGGGAGATTGGCGATGGCACCTCCGCCTCATGCACCATTTTGCAGAACCATGCACGACCCTGACGCGATGGCCGGAACCTAGAAAGTAAAGATTTGAGCATTGGCACTCTTTCCACTTGGCGATGACTTCCATGCGCTATCCTGTGGGTACAACTGAGACGGCGGCGGGTGCGCCGGATGGTACTCCTACCCTCAGCCGCATCAAAATATGAGCATCCCTTGACCAAGAGTGCTAAGGGGCGAGCGGCTATGGCGTCGGGTGTCATTCACATTGCGGGGCTTAGCTTCCAAAACGTTGCGATGTTGCCCCCAAACCTGCCCCCAGGCGTTCGCCGTTAGCCTCCAACAGGATGCTTCAGCCGCGCAAGCAACTTTAAATGGCCGTCCTCAAGAAGCCATTATCTTAAAGGGGGTGACTACAGAGACTTGCCCCCGGCTTTGGCTATGCTTTCCTGCCGACGGGTGAACTCGGCAAGTCCCGCATCAGTGTATTGCACGCTCGCTGAATTGATCGCGTCCGCGAAACGCGATGCGACGATTTGGCCGGTTCCTATCTTCTAAGTCGTGATCGTATTGGTTTCGATCAAACCTCCACGAGTCTTGAACGTTGGCGACTCGATTGAAGTCGGTTTGCCAAATTTTTCCGTCAAAGCGAGCACTACTGTGCTGACATCCCCAGGGGTTAATTTAATGGTTATTTTCGCCAATCTGTCGTCGTAGAAATCTGCTTGAATCGATCGCGCGGCAATGCCGCCGAAATGCACAGCTTCGGGCGCGATATCGCCTGGTTTTACTGTCGGCGAAATATAGCACTCACGATCCGCCAACAACTTAAATTGCGGCCTAGTTTCTTGGCAACGTATGTCCGGAATCATCTCTTTCCACGTTGCCTCGGCCGCTCCGAGCGGGACTCCACGAAAGTCTATGACCGTCGGTTGAGCGGTAACGCTACCGGCGAAAACAAGTGCAGCGAAATAAGCGAGCGTTCATAGGACCTCGTCTTAGACACGTTGATTATCACTATCCCTCCCGGGGTGCGCGGGGCAGCAATGCGAAGCCCCCGCCGGGGCTAGAACGGTAGTCACTAACAGCGTTGACGGAGGGCAAGGGACACACGTACCCTCGCCCTATGGAACATCCCCTACAATCCGACCGAGACGCATGGACGGTATCCCCACCGTGTTTCTACCGCTAATAACGCTCGCCTGGCCTTTTGCATGCCGCCGCGTGCCCCGCGGACTTCATCGCACAACTAGAGGGCGACGCTCTAACTAAGATCCAAAAGCGAGAAATAGGCAAGGATTGCAGTAAGGCTCGATTCACCATTGCGGGAACCGTTCAGAACGTGGATCAGGAAGTGGCTAAGCCGATCGAGGTCCGACTCAAAGGACCGCAGCGGCCGGGCGCGATATTTTCGAGCAACGCCTATGAGATCACACTCCGCCCAGACCATGGGTGCGGCGATCCAGCCGCGTTGCTGCGGAATCCGTGTCCCGTCTGCCTGCCCTTGTAGCCAAGTCGATACAGTGCGAACAACATCGTGCTGTTGGAAATCGGCTTATCCCGGTTGCGACCGGGGAAAACGTAGCGGCTGCCGCCGCCGATGACCTGCAGCGCGCGCAGAATTTCAACTGATTGCCGCGACAACGGAACGACGTGTTCCGTTTTCATCTTCATTCGCTCGGCCGGAATGATCCACACCGCCCCGTCCAGGTCAATTTCGTTCCAAGTCGCGCCGATCAACTCGTTGGTCCGAACAAAAGTCAGCGCCAACAGGCGCAGGGCGTATGCCGTCAATTGGTCGCCCAACGCGGGGTATCCATCGATGGCGCGGAGCAGCGCAGGTAGTTCGTCGGGCATTACCGCCGCTTGATGCTTGCTCTTGTGCTGGGCGAGGGCGCCCTTTAGGTCGGCGGACAAATCGCGCTCGCACCGGCCCGTTGCGATACCGTAGCGCAGCACTTGCCCGGATACTTGCAGCACGCGATGCGCCAAGTCACGCGCGCCGCGTTGCTCGATCTTCCGCACCGCCGCCAGCAACTCGGGAGCGGTCAACTCCGCTATCGGCGTTGCGCCAATCTCGGGGAACAAGTTAGATTGCAGCCGTCGCAGTACATCGGTTGCGTGCGTGGCAACCCAGGTATGCGCTTGCTTGGCGTACCACTCACGGGCGACGGCCTCGAAACTATTCGCCGCCCGGCCCGCCGCTTCGCGCTTGTCGGCCTTGCGTTGTGCGCTTGGGTCTACGCCATTGGCCAGCAGCTTCCGCGCTGCGTCGCGTCGCGTGCGGGCGTCGATCAGTGCAACATCGGGATAGACGCCGAGCGAAAGCCGCTTTTCCTTGCCATCGATGCGGTACTTCAACCGCCACCATTTGCCACGACTCGGCGCAACTTCGAGATGCAAACCGCCGCTGTCGAACCGGCGTATCGGTTTGTCGGCGGGCTTTGCATTGCGGATTGCGCGGTCGGGTTAAGGGCATGGGGGCACCCCGGAGGGGGCAACTTTTATGCCCCCAATATTGCTCCCGGTTGCCCCCGGGCTGTCAACGGACGCCTTTGGAGTTTACTGGAACGCTCGACCGCTGTTTCCAGAGGGAAAACCGGACGAGAATTGGAAGTTACAGGAAGCTATCGGCTTTCAGTCTGGCGGATGGGGTGTCTTTAGAATTTCCCTATGGCGATGGACCCTCTAACGCCTCATATCCCACAACTCGTCTCAACCGCAGTTATTCCGCGACCGAATATGAACGGTTCCCGCGGATTCTAACTCACGAAAAACGGGCGCCCGCGAGCGCCCGTTTGCTGTTCCGTGCAGAGGTGCGTTAATAGGAGATAGTCCCGGTGAGTCGAATTTCCCCAGCGGCCTCGGTTGGGCTGATTGGCGCTACGAAGCCGGACACCGTGCCGTAACCCTCCGCACTGGAGAACCGGCCAGTGCCTCCATCAATGTCGTAGGAGGCTTCCATGATGACGCCGTCGAGCGTTATCGTTCCTCTATATGAGGCGAAGATCTTGTCTCCATTCGCAGCCACCAGCGTTACTTGGGTGGATACAAAGCCTAAGGCCGGCGGCAGATCGGGCCTCGTCGGGTTAATGCAATCGACGGATTCGGACGTCACCTTGCCAAGATGACTCGCGTGGCCCGCACCGTGAACATAACTGATCAGGGCGCACTTGAGGCCATCACCGGCAGTGAAAGTCTCCTGAATAGCGAGCGTGGCCTCGAAAGGGACTGCCTTAGGACCGGCGACGACTATCGGCGCCGAGAGAATCGACGCCGAGAGAATCGCCGCGGCGAGTGTACGTGGAAGAAAAGTTTTGACGCTCATAACCATCTCAAGCCCTTCGGGAAGGAAAACTAATGTGGGATTGTGCCCATACGATTCGTGCGAACCGTTGGGGTTGTTTGCAGCAGACTGAAGTTTACTTGCCAGAATCCCGTGACACCGATGAGGCCTGTGGTGTTCAACTCACGGGCCTTCAGTATTCGGAGTTTGGTCGTGCGGGTCAAGTGTCGGCTATCGGAAAAAGGGCGCCGGAAAGCGCCCTGCCCCTAAAAATCACTGCGCCTCAATCACCGCGCCGACTGGCCTAGCGAACGCGAGAGGAACGCGGTAAACGCTTGGTCCGTGCGCGCCGTCTTAACCGCCCCGCGCTGTGCTTCGACCGCCTTGCGTTCCGCGCCCGCGGCCTTCGTCCATGCCACGGTGCCCGCCTGCAGGTACTGCTCAATCGCATCACAGGCCGCGATCACTCGATCCACCGTGTCCTGGTCGTACATCAACGTCGCCGCGCCGTATGTTTCGCGCTCGGACCGCCCGCTTACCCGGTCGCGTTGGCCGCGGCCAGCAATAGAACCAATCCCAGCATCGTTGCAATGACGACGATGATGGTGCCGACCGGGTGTTTGAATAGTGCGTCGTCTTTCATTGTAGCTCTCCGAGTAAAGTGATCGTAGTTAAAGGCGACGCCCTCACCCGCAGCCAGACCGGACAGGAAGCCGAGTACCCACACCGTCTCGGCACTGAGCGCGTCTTTTGCGCGCGCCGTGACCCATTCTCCGCAGCTTTGGGCTCCGTTCCCTTTGGGGTCTAGGACCCTTGGGACGAGAGTAAGCATGTGTCGTGCCAACGGCGGGCGCGGGGGTCGAGCGCGCTCAAGGCCGCGGTCGATCACGAGTTTCGGCTCGACCTGAATGGAGAACAACGGGTGTTGGCTTGCACCAAGGCCAAGGACGCGGAGCCGCCGGTAACACTTGAGTTGGAACTCAAGGTCATCACGCTGGAAGGTTGGGCGTTCGACGGCGAGGAAGCGCCGACTTCTTGCGTGCTGATGCCCGGCACGGCGGCGGGGGCGGGGGGAAGTTTAAACGCAAGAAACTGACCGGAGCCAAGCGCATTGCACTCGATGCGCTGGTCCGCGTCATGGGCGAGTCTGGAATCCTGCCGGACGATGCTATCTCGAAGGAATTCGGCTTACTCGGGCCTACGAAGGTTATTTCCGAAGAGGATTGGCGCGAGCGCTGTTACCGGTCTGGCATTGCGGAGGGGGACCAGGACGCGAAGCGCAGGGCATTCACGCGTGCCAAGCAAGCATTGGGCGATGCCGGGCTCTTGGGTACGTGGGATGGTTTCTTCTGGTCCAAGCAGCCGGATTGACCCGGACAACCCGGACATTTGCAGTTTCGCTTTAAATCTTCAAATTCACCCCCGTTTTACCCGGACACCGGACACTTCTATAGAAGTGTGTCCGGGTCTGTCCGGGGTAACGAGAGGACAGGCCGGACAAAATGTCCGGGTTTGTCCGGGTCTTGTCCCGGGGTCGACGAGAGTGCAAGCCTCGTGAACTGTCCTGCTCGGTATCTGACCTGACGGGCACCGTCCGATGTGATTGAACTGTCAGCCAAACACCAAAGCGGTCATGCAATCGCGACTCCGCAAACGGCACTATCGACCCTTTGCTGTCTGTCAGCTCAAGGAGAAGCGGACGTCCGCTGAAGTCTCCGGGCGGCCAGAACCGGTCCCATGCGATGACAGCAGTATCGATGACGTGGCAACGGACCAAGGAGCTCATCGGCAAGTTGAACCGCGCGAACTTTCGGCAGGCTGATGAACAACTCGTGTGCATGCCCGGGTGCCCTACCCGCCTCGATCCAAGCATCGGCAGCGGGGAAGGACGGAAACCCGCTCGTCCCAGCGTCGCTCATTTGATCTCCCGGTTTTTCTCTGGAGGCAAAGGTCGGCCCGTTCGGCTGAATGCTACCCTCGCCCTCACAACGCGGGGCGTCGACGCCTGAATCGAGCGGGTATACCCCTCGAACTACCCGCTCGCTCATACCTCGAAAGCCTTGCCATCGATCACGAATTCGATCAGTTTTAGCGGGCTCCCTGGATTTTTCGCGAAGCACAAGAGCTGAACCGTCGCCTGATGTGCCATAACTAGACATGCGGCTCTGCCATACTCCATGCCTCCTACTTTGCGGATTTTTCCCCATTCGAAACTTCCCTCGATGCGGATACCGTGGAAGCCCTCTTGCGAAAGGCGTTCGACCTCGAGTCGACTACCGTCCTGCAGAATCGCAACTAGCGCCGGCTGAACATCGCTTGGAAGTTGCGAGCGCCACGCTGCGACAACACCAGCGACGCGCTGCAGTAGCGCCCCAGCGCTTTCGTTGGGATCCTCGGATGTAGCAATGGGTGGCAGGTCCGGAGTCTCCACGCCCTCCTGCTCCGACAGCGGAGGAGTCGGGAAGTCCGGAGACTCGATGCGCTGCTCGGGGATCGGGGACGGCGGAAAGTCGTATCTCGACTTCGCCGCTCCGAAGTTTTCCAAATTCACTAAGCTGCTCATCTGGGCTCCTGTGTGTCACGCGGCCAGGAGTTCAGCGCGTGCACGTTCGTTTTTTTTCTTCCGTCAGTGCTGCCGATTCCAAAGTGTGGCCATACGCCCCGTCTCTAACCACGCGGATGACAATCGGGCCGAGTTGGCCATTGCCCGACGGCAGCGGGCCGTCCGCGGGCTCACCCAACGCGATACGGCCGGCGCGCTGAACGTTCACGAGCGCCGCGCTGACTTTGCGTATGCCCTCGGTATCTTCCGGCGGTAGCGTCTCAAGCCTCTTGCCCAACATCGTCGCCAAGCTTTGGGCGAGCCTGAGGATGTCGGCGTCAAATTTCGCGCCGGCATGTGCAACGGTTTTCACCCGAGCCGTCTGGCGTGCGTGTAATTGTTTGGCCTTGTATTGGTTGCGCAGGTCCGCCCACCTTTCCCTGGCTGCGCGGAGACGCAGGACCGTTCCGTCTACCTCATGAATTTCTGCCACTCTGCGCATCGCGGGCCAGGTGATCTTTCCCTCCTGTTCGATGCCTTCGACGTATTCCTTGCGGATCGTCGCCCAATCGTGTTTGGCCACAGTTTCTTTCCGTTTCAGCCGCGGTTAGGAAAGAGCAGCGCCTTTTTCCAGTCGGCATACCCTTCGCCCCAGTACAGTTGCGCCTCCTCGCGCCGGTAACGCTCGATCAACTGCTTCGTAAGCGCGATCTCGCGGTCCTGCGCGGCACGCGTCGCAGCCTCTATTCCATCGTCACACCATAAAGAGGGTTTCATAGTTGACCTTAAGGCTGGGATCTTCGCGCGGCGAATGAAATCTTTGCGGGAACCGTGTCCAACGATTGGATACGGGTTGCAGGTAGTCGAGCATCATGTCGTCGTCTCTAATTCGTCTGGGGCCTGCTGCGAGGCCTCGGCATCGAGTAAGCGCACGATCCGCGCGAAGCGCTGACCTTCGACGCATTGCTGTCGCGTCTTGCACACCGCGTAGGTGGCCATCATCGCGGCGAGATCGAGCAACGAGGCGCCAAGGCGCAACCGCTCCAGCGTCACTTCGATGTCGGCTTCGCGATCGTCCATTCGGTCAGGTCTCGCTTCCTGCCACGAACTGCACCGCTTGGATGTTCGTCACCGTGACGCCCAGCTGCGCCTGCGCCGCGATGTACCGCCGGGCCTCATCAGTGATTTTTTCCACCGTTTTGCGTGTGCCCTTCAATCGCACCCAACCCGCGGCGGGCGTTTTCTGACCGATTCCGGTGGCAGCCATGCATGCGGCCAACTCAGCGACGTGCACGAGTGCGGAAAACCCGTAAGCGATGTGCCCATGGGTCACCGTGCGCAACTTGCCCTCGTGCGCGTATTGCAGCAGCTGATCGGCAAAGGGGCCGCCGCGCGAGCCGTCGTCCCGCTGCGCGGGATCGCCCATGAGCTCCCCGATATGTTTGATACTCAGGATGTTGCTTTGTCCTGCAGCTATCAGCGCCGCGCTCATGTTTCGTTCCCTTTCGAAGTAAGCAGGATCACTCGTCGCCCTCCGTTGCCGGCAGCGGCTGTACCGTGGCGTCTGGGTAGCGCCCGGCCATGTAGCGGCGATCTTGTTCCGGGAGGATTCGGACCTCGATGCACCCCCCGTCCGGGTAGCGCACCGCCCAGCGAAAGTGCGCAACCGCCGCAAGTTCGGCCAGGATCGCCGGCTTGTTGGCGCGGATGGCTTGGCGTAGTTCGTCGGTGAGCTCGCCGAACGCGCGCACCTTGTTGCCGTCGTCGTACGGCACGAACTGGATGCCGGCGGCGCGGAAACGGTCGAGGAGGGCGGGCATTCAGAAAACCTCGCTTTCCCCATTCCCGCCACCATTCGCGCCATCCCCGCCAACAGATTGTGCTTGGCGCGAATGGCGGGATTGTGGCGGGATTGGAGTTTCATCGATTCGCCAAACGCTGCGTTTATCCTTCCCGAAGCCGCTTTGTTGGACCCGCACTCCGGCAGTCGCCTTGGCCCGATCAACCGTCCTTTCAGCGAAGCCGGCGGCCTTGGCGTCGCTCATGACTTCGCGCCGTTCCATCTCGCCGCCCGCGTCCGCCAAGCGTCCACGCAGCCAGTTTGCGGCCTCAGTCTGTTCGGACTGTTGGTCGGAAGGCTCTTGCTCAGCCTGCGCAAGTAGATCTCGCGCGGTCCCCTGGATGGCTGCTCCCCACAACACCCGCGCCGTTGAGATGCCGGGAAAGTGATCGAGCGGGGGAAAGTCCAAGTCGTAACCGAAGCCGCCAGTATCCGCGGCGATGTTGCTCTTCGCCCGCGCCAGCAGCCTGGCCGGCCCGCCCTCGGGTCGGTCTTCGGGCAGCTTGGCGGCGACCAGGACGACGCGGGCGACTGCGCCGAAGGCAAGCGACCCGGTGACCCGTTCAATCGGTTCGCGGCCGCTTGTGCCCTTGGTGAAATGCGAGATGCCGAGCACGGCGCAACCCAAGCGCGTGGCAAGGTCAACCAAGGGCTGCAAGGATCTTCGCGTCTCCGCGTTTTTGTGCGAATCGCCGGCAACGGCCGACACGACCGGGTCAACAATCAATAGCCGCGCACCGCCCACCTGCTCCGCCGCTCGCACCAGCGCCGGCACGTCGTGCGCCGGATCGAACGGTCGAGCATCGATACCCTCGCGCACCGCGCCGACGAATTGCACGCGACTTAAATCTGCACCCATCGCCAACAGGCGCGGGACCAACGTGTCGGCTACATCATCTTCGGCAGACCATAAGATCACGCTCCCGCGCTCGGCACGCGTGCCGTCCGGCCAGCGGCCGCCGGCGCTTACCGTTGCCGCGAACGCGAGGGCTAGTGTGGTCTTCCCGGTGCCTGGTTGCCCGGCCAGGACATGAAACTTGCCGGCGGCGAGCCAACCGTCCCAAAGCCAGGAAATAGGCTCGGGCGTGATCGTGTCGCCGCGGATTAATAAAACATCTCGGCCGTCCAGGTCGTCCGCTGTCGCATTCTGTGTTTCGGGTTGATGCTCTACTACGTCCGGTGCGCGTGCATTCGCTACGCATCGAATAACGGCCTCCGCGCCCACATGCAACATCAAATCATTGAAGTCAGTTCCCTGTTCAGGCCGGGTGTCGCCGAAGTCAGGCACCGCCACAAGCCCGCCGATTGCGCGAGCCGCCTCCGTCGCCTTCGTGCGTCCCGGATTGCCGGGCGTTCGATAGTCATCGTCGGCGCACACAATAAACGGCTCCTCCGTGTACTTCCGGCGAAGCTCACGCGCGACGGCCTCAAGATTCCCGGCACTGAATGCAACCGCCACGGCGTGTCCGACTGACTCGTGAACGCTCGCCCCGGAGGCGTAGCCCTCTACGAGGCAAATTTCGCCGTTCGGTTTGCCGATGGCGAAGTAGCACGAACTCACCTTCCCGCCGGGAAGGAACCGCTTTTCATTCGCATCGATGAACTGCAACGATCGCAGCACGCCGCCGGAATCGCGTAGTGGCACCATCAGCGCGCCGTCGCAGGCCATCCCGTTGATGACGAGCGGCCCGAAATATTGCCGCAGGCCATGCGAGGCAACGCCTTTTCTGACGAGATACGGATGCTCGGCTGGCGCCGACTGTCCGGTGGACCAAATGCGCTCCGCGTTGTTGCTGCTATTGACCTGGCGTCTTGCTGCGTCGGCGTCACGCTGCGCCTGCATCGCGGCTACGCGCTCCTCTTGCGCCGCCGCCTCCACGAACGAGAGCGGCCGGTCTAGCTTCGCGCGCCAAGTTCCCGAGGCCCCGCTGCGCCAGTCGCCAAACGCACCCGCAGGGATTTTGTCGGCGTGCAGGACATACCACGCCGAATCGTCATTCGGTTTCCCGTTGCCGGCGAAGCGGCGCAGCTTGCCGTCAGCAATTATTTCCGGCGGCGGATTCAGGCCGTGAGCGCGTAATGCTGCGCAAAATTCCGTTTCGACGTTCACGCTGACCGCCACGCGGGATTGCGATTAAACGCCGCCTGCGTATCCACGAGGCCGCGGGCGCCGATGTTGAATAGCCAGACGGCCAGCGCCTTAGCGCCTTGGACAGCGTAAGGCTCGTGGTAAAGTTCTCGGGCAGTTTTTGGGTAATACCGCTCTTCCGACTTCCCGCCGCTGTAACGGCGGGAGTCGGCCTCCATGCTGGTCCTCAAAATTCCACCTCCCTATGTTGGGTGGCCCGCGTGCCCAACCAAAAGCTAAGCGTTGATGAGCCAACCAACGCGCCGCGGGCCAAGGTCATACTATTGATCCTTCGCGACTGCCGCCGCGACCGCATCGCGCAACGCTGATGCCTCCGGCGTGAGCGCCGTGGATGCCCGGCGTTTCGCCCAAAACGCGTCGCGGCCCGCGTGACAACTTTTCATGTCGGCGGGGGCCGGTGCGTGCGCGGCCTGGTTCAGCAGGAATTCGTACACACTCGCCCGGCTCCAGGTTCTACAGCGCGGGCCGATCAAAACGCCGGGAGGAAATTCGTTCATTTTCATTTTTCGGTATAAAGCGCCAGCGCCAAACGGAACGAGTCGCAACACGTCGCGCATGCGCAAAAGTTCGGTGTCGGCTTCCAATTTGTCTCCTCGGGATGGAAATGAACAGAACGAAATCTAGCGGAGGTCACCCGGGCTAAAAAGTGGCTAATTGGCACAATTAACCCGGCATTTTTTTGCGCGTTCGGTTTGGACGGTTGAGACGGTCGCCTAAGGCTTTAGCACTTAGCTGGATATTCAGCGGAACCTTGTTTCCTTTTTCGTCGACCGTGAACACGTCGTCCATCATCTCCGCGGCCGTCGCAATAGCCTTCGTCCGGGACATGCCACGCGCGCACAGAGACTCAACCCACTGTGCGCAAATGCTGGTTATCGTTTCGTCTCTCGGCGTCAGCGGCCTCCCTGGCCCGCGTTTTGGTCGCTGGTATTGGAGGTAAAAAGCAATGCTCTCCGCTTGGTCTTTGTTGAGCGGCTGCTGTTTCTCTGCCGACTCGATGACCCAACCCGCTAGAAGTTTTTTCATGTCCGCGATTTGGTCGTCGGTCCTGCAGCGCATGTGTTCGGCCCACTTTTCCGCATCGGTTCTAACCGGCTTCTGGTAGCGCTTCTTCATCGCCGCAGCCGTAGCACCGTCGCCGCCGCCTTTGGCGCCGACGTGCAGAATACGGCCCACTGCTCGGCCAGTTGGCGCCGCTCGGTCCAATAGTCGGCTGCGTGCGCGTAGGCGCGCACGACCTTATCTTCGTCCCGGTGCGCGAGCGCGGCTTCGATGGTGTCCACCCTTAGCTTCGTGTTCTCGCGCGCCCAGGACGAAAACGCGCCGCGGAAGCCGTGCACCGTCGTTTTATCGCCGTAGCCCAAACGTCGGAGACACATAAGCAAGGCCATATTCGAGAGCGGCTTATCGTGGCCCATCGGTGTGGGGAACACATAGCGCCCATCGCGCAGGACCTCCGCCGCGCGCAGGATGCGCATCGTGGCGTCAGTTAACGGCACGCGATGCGGCTTTAGCGATTTCATGCGTGCGCCGGCAATGCGCCACTCGCGCGCCCGCAGGTCGACTTCGTCCCAAGTGGCGCCCAAGGTCTCGCCGGTGCGCGCCGCCGTTAGCACCGTGAATTCCAACGCCAGGCGCGCCGCAATGCTGACCCGCTCGAAGTCACGCAGTGCGATTAAAAAGGCCGGAACTTCGAGATACGGCAACGCGGCGTGATGGCGTTCCGCCGTGCGCGCCCGGCCCTTTTGCAATTTCCGCTTGACCGCCGCGGCAGGGTTGCGATCCGCGAGCTCGCGTAGCACGCAGTCTTCGAACACGGCATCGAGGCGTTGGCGGATGCGCCGGGCGGTCTCTGGAACAGTCTGGCCGATCTCCGCGATGAGGTCGTGGATCTCGACCGGCGTAATCGAGGCAACGGGTCGCCGCCCAAACTTCGGAAACACGTAATTCTCGAGACTGGCGAGCCATTGCGCCGCGTGCTTCGGATTGCGGAAGGTGGGCGCGCGCGTGGCGTGGTACGACCGCGCCACGCGTTCGAGGGTCGCCTTGTCGCGGCGGCCGGCTCGCGTGCGCGCCTCCAGGGCGTTGCGTTGTTCCTGGATGTTCTGCCGGCGGACGACGAGCGGATCAAGCCCGAGAAACAGACCCGAGCGCAGAACTTCCGCCTTTTCGCGCGCGGTCTGTACGCTCACCCGGGGATAACCGCCGAGGCCTAAGTCGTGGCGGCGTCCGTCAGCTTGGGACGTGTAGCGAAAGGTCCAATGCGCGGAGCGCAACAGCACATTCAAACGCAAGTGCAAGCCGTCTTCGAGACGGGCGAGAATGCGCGTCACTTGCTCCGCGCGCCCTTGCGCGATGGCCGTCGCGCGCAGCTGCTCAACCGTCGCCGCTACCGTGGCGCCGTCAATATTTCCGGACAGCGTGCCGGAAGCCGGTTTTGCTCGGTTCGAGGGTGCAGGCGCCATATCGTCCGTCTCTCCCACCTCAAATCGTGTATGAGATATACGGAGCGAAACGAAGCGGCGCAAGCTGTTTATCGCATGTTACTGTTTAACCTGAACTTTTTACCGGGGAAGGAATGGAGCGGAATGGTGCAACGAGGTACCGTGGCGGATGGGGTGGGATTCGAACCCACGAAGGACTTGCGCCCTTGCCGGTTTTCAAGACCGGTGCGTTGAACCGCTCCGCCACCCATCCGTGGTGTCAGGGGGCTTGTTTTTAGGGACTAACGCCCAATATTAGCACCGGTGAGCGTGGTCCCGGATTGCCGGGCACTATTGAAACCGGCTCCGATTCTGCTAGTCTAAGCTCTTAACCGGTCCGGTTCGGGCCGTTTGTGGAGGAACCATGGAATCGAAATTCAAGCCCGTGCTGTCGGGTAACCCGTTGCCGATCCCATCGCGTGGCGTTACGGTCGAAGTTGCGCAGAACAAGGTCCTGCGCCAAACCTATTGGCTGCTGGCGCTGTCGATGCTCCCGACGATCGCGGGCGCGTTCGTCGGCATGCAATTGAATTTCTTCGCGCTGTTCGCGCAGGCGCCGATCATGACGCCGCTGCTGATGTTCGGCGCGATGCTCGGCATGCTGTTCGTCGTCTCGGCGCTACGCAACAGCGCGTGGGGGGTTGCCGCGATTTTTGGATTCACCTTCGTGGCTGGCCTGTTTCTGACGCCGATTCTTACGGTAGCGGCCGGGTTCCGTAATGGAGGTCAACTCGTCGGATTGGCGGGGGGGATGACCGCCGCAATCTTTTTCGCGATGGCCGCAGTCGCAACGATCACGAAAAAAGACTTCTCCTTCATGGGGAAATTCCTGTTTATCGGGATGGTCCTGCTCATCATCGCATCGCTTGCGAATATATTTTTCCAGATTCCTGCGCTGTCGGTGGCCATTTCGGCGATCGCTGTGTTGATCTTCTCGGCGTATTTGCTGCACGACCTGAGCAATATCGTTCGAGGCGGCGAGACGAACTACATCATGGCGACACTCAACCTGTTCCTGAGCTTGTACAATATTTTCATCAGCCTCCTGAACTTGTTGCTCGCCTTTACCGGCCAGCGCGACTAACGCACACGACCTGGCAATACTTGCACGGGGCGCTTCATCGCGCCCTTTTTTCGTTCTTCGTCCGAATTCTTTGCGTCGTCACCGGTCGAATACGGTGATCGATTCGACATGCGCGGTATGCGGGAACATGTTGACGACGCCGGCGGCAGCAAGCCGGTAGCCTCGGTCATGGACCAGGATGGCGGCGTCGCGCGCGAGGGTCGCGGGTTGGCATGCAACGTAGACGATGCGCGTGGGCGCGTCCGCATCGGCGCAAGGCAGCATCGCCTTGACGAGCTCGATGGCGCCCTCGCGCGGCGGATCGATCAAGACCCGGTCGACTCGTCCCAGGCTCGCTATGAAGTCGTGCGGCGGGTTGGCGAGATTGGCGACGCGGAACTGCGCGCGGTCGGCCAGTCCGTTGGCCAACGCGTTGGTTTGTGCACGGTTGACCATCGTCGTATTGCCCTCGATGCCGAGCGCTGTGGCACCGCATCGGGCAATCGGCAGCGTGAAATTCCCCAGCCCGCAGAAGAAATCGACGATCCGTTCTCCGGCTTGCGGGTCGAGCAACGCCACAGCGCGCCGCACCAGCACTCGATTGATCGCGTTGTTGACTTGCGTGAATTCGGTTGGCGCGAACGGTAGCGTAACGGCAAACTCCGGAAGCTGATACGCAAGGAGCGTTTCCGCTGGACGTAACGGCGCTGCAGTAGCCGGGCCGCCGGTCTGCAGCCAGATGTCCATGCCATGCGCCGACGCGAATTCGCCAAGCCGCGTACGGTCCTCGGCCGACAGCGGCGCGAGGATACGCAAAACCAGTGTATGGACGAGGCCGCCGAGAGTCCCTGGCCGTTCGCCCATGGCGACCTCGATTTGCGGCAGCCGGTCACGGATGGTGAGCGCGCCGACGAGCTCTCGCAACGCCGGCAGCGCGTCGGAGATCTTTTTGGGCAGCACATGGCATTCGTGCATGTCCGCGACGAAACTTGACTTGCGCTCGTGAAAGCCGACGAGCACGCCGCCCTTTTTCGGCACGTGGCGCACTGAGAGTCGTGCGCGAAAGCGATAGCCCCAAGCAGGCCCCTCGATAGGGGGCAGCATCCGTTCAGCCCGGACGTGTCCTATTCTTTGCAGTGCGTCCTCGAGCGTGCGCTGTTTGGCCGCGATTTGCAGCGACGCGCTCGCGTGTTGTAGCGTGCACCCGCCGCATACGCCGAAATGCGGGCAGCGCGGGACGACGCGATCGGGGCTTGACCGCAAGACGGAGCGCACGCGTGCCACGTCGAACGTCGTTTTCTTCTTGAATACGTCGACGGTCACGGTTTCGCCGGGCAATGCCCCCTCGACGAAAACAACTTTGCCGGCGCTGCGCGCAACGCCGCGACCTTCGCCATCGAGCGACTCGATGATGAGGCGGGTTGCTGGAAGCACGTCGTCCGAGAAAAGTGCCATCTGTAGGCGAAAGCGGTGAATTGTACGGGTAGCCGCTGAAGCCGTCCGGTAAGATGCGACCGCATGCAATTGCTCGCACTCGACACTGCGACAAACTGGCTGTCGGTCGCCTGCGGCGATGGGACGCTTTGGCACGAACGCGGCGAACCTTCGGGCGAGCAGCATTCCGAACGAGTGCTGCCGCTCATTGCCCAGGTGCTGGCGGAGGCTGGCTGGTCGCTTGCGGAAATCGACGGCATCGCTTTCGGGGCGGGACCGGGGTCGTTCACCGGAGTCAGAATCGCTTGTGGTGTCGCGCAGGGTCTCGCCTTCGGAGTCGATGTGTCGCTGGTCCCCGTGTCGACGCTAGAAGCGATGGCGCAAGCGGCGTGGCGGGAAAGCGGCGCGACCCAAGTGCTGGTTTGTCTCGACGCGCGCATGCGCGAGGTCTATATGGCGGCCTATCAGCGGGAAGGTGAGGCGTGGCAGGTATGCCGCGAGCCGGCGGTCGTCAAGCCGACGGCGGTGCAGGCGCCACCCAGCACTGCCGGTTCATGGTTGGGGATTGGTAATGGCTTTGCCGTTTACCCGGAACTCCAGTCGCTAACGGGGATCGCGCGAGTCGCGCCGAACGCCGTGCCTTCTGCGCGGGCGGTTGGCGAACTCGCGCTACCCAGATTCGTTGCGGGCGAAGGTGTTGCTGCCGCGGACGCGCATCCTCTATACGTGCGTCATCGAATCGCGCTGACGTCGGCGGAACGCGCCGCCGGTCTGCGTCTTTAGACGTACAGAAAACAGTGCAATTGGGCTTTATCGAATAGGTTTACCCGCGCGGCACTACATCTTTCGTTACGTTTAGCTTAAGAACCCTAGAGCCCGGTGGCTACACTTCCCGCTTTCCTTGCGCCGGCCGTCGTTCATTGGCGTCCGATGCAGGCGGACGATGTTGCCTACGTCGCGGCACTCGAAGCGCAGATTCATGCGGCGCCGTGGACGCTCGCCAATTTTCGTGACGCGCTGGCCGCCGGCTATAGTGCCCGCGTGGGCGAGCGCGAGGGGCGCATCGTTGCATATGGGGTGTTGATGCCGGCGCCCGGTGAAGCGCAATTGCTCAACCTTTCGGTCGTTCCGGATGCGCGCCGCGCCGGATTGGGGCGGGAATTGCTCGAGCAGTTCCTCATCGATGCGCAGCGGCTCAGCGCCGAGCAGGTGTTTTTGGAGGTCAGGGTGTCGAATATTCCGGCCATCGCGCTGTACGAACGTACCGGCTTCGAACGTATCGCACGGCGCGTCGCTTATTATCCGTCGACATTGTCGGACGAGTGGCGTGAGGACGCGCTTGTGATGCGTCGTCGGGTCGCCGTGAACTGGGCTGGAAGCTAAAGCGTGGCGTCGCGCGAAGAAATTCTGATCGAGCTCGGATTGACGCCAACGTGGCGGCGGCGCGAGCTGGCCGGCGAGGCAGGACGTCTTTCCGCCGTGACGCTCGCGCATTCGCCACCGCCAGTCGCGGGGCGCGAGGACGCGGACGTACGCCAGACTCGCATTGCCGCGCTCACATGGCAGGAATTCGCGAGCGACGTCGACGCCTGTGTTGCCTGCGGTTTGTGCAAATCGCGTAACCGCAGCGTAGCTGGTGTCGGCGACCTCAACGCCGACTGGTTATTTGTCGGCGAAGCCCCGGGCGCGGAAGAAGACGCCAGAGGCGAGCCATTCGTAGGACCGGCAGGTAAGTTACTCGACAATATGCTGCGCGCGCTCAAGCTTGCGCGCGGCAAACAGGTGTACATCGCGAACGTCCTCAAGTGCCGGCCGCCGAACAACCGCGCGCCGGAGCCACATGAAGCGCAGGCGTGCCGCCCGTATCTCGAGCGCCAGATCGAATTGCTTCGTCCGCGGCTCATTGTCGCCTTGGGTAGAAGTGCCGCGGCCTGGCTCCTTGGCAACGATGCGACCATTGCCAGCCTGCGCGGCCGCGTCCATCAGTTTCGCGGTGTGCCGTTGATCGTGACCTATCATCCCGCCTATTTGCTGCGCACGCTTCCTGATAAGGCGAAGGCTTGGGAGGATCTTCTGCTTGCGCGGAGGACTGTTGCCACATCGGCCGTAGTGCAGGCCACGGCGGGTGCGTCCGGCGCAACCCCCCTTGTATGATCACGACATGCGCCGCATCTTGCTTAGGCGCGCTTAATATGGTCAGTGCGGGCGTGCATGGCAAATGTTTCAGGCTGTTGAACCGCCTGTAATTTTCGTTCCCGGAGGAAATATGTTGAAAAAAATCGCCGTTGTGTTTGCCGCGCTCGCGACGTTGACCCTTGCCGGATGTGGTTACAACGACTTGCAGCGGCAGGACGAGGGAATCAAGGGCGCTTGGTCGGAAGTGCTGAATCAATATCAACGCCGCGCGGACCTTGTTCCCAACCTGGTCAACACGGTGAAGGGGTACGCCGCGCAGGAACAGGAGGTCTTAATCGCAGTGACCAATGCGCGCGCGAATGTGGGCGCCATGCGGGCGACGCCGGAGCTCATCAACGATCCCGCCGCGTTTCAGAAATTCATAGCGGCGCAAAATCAGTTGCAGGGGGCGTTATCGCGGCTGCTGTTGGTCGCCGAGAACTATCCCAACCTCAAATCCGACGCGCTGTTTCGCGACCTGCAATCGCAGCTCGAGGGTACGGAAAACCGGATTACCGTCGCGCGCAAGCGGTACATTGATACAGTGCAGGCGTTCAACACGACGGTGCGCTCGTTCCCGACGAATTTGACGGCGATGCTGTTCAACATGGGCGTCAAGCCCAACTTTGCCGTCGCCGATGAAGCGGCGGTCAGCACGCCGCCGAAGGTCGATTTCGGGAAGCAACCGGGGGCGCCGCCAAGCGCCCCGGCGCCAGCGCCCAAGACCAGTGCGGCCGAAACGACGAGCAGGTAGCGGCCGATCCGGCGGCGGAGCTTCTGAAAAAGGGCTATTGACGGAACTTCATTGCGGGCGGGCGCTGCGGCGCCGTTGCGTTTTCCCGACGTTGCGCTCTCGCTCCTTCGCTCGCCCGCGAATGCGCGGCGCAAGCCCGGTCAAGACCGCCTTAAGCACCAGCGATTTCTACCATACTCCTCGTGAAGCGGATTCTGCTTGCGCTAGCGGCCACAGTTTTCGCGCTGGTCGGAGCACTCGGCCACGCGCAAGGCTGGGAGGCAGGGACCGACGGCCTGGCCCGGATCCCGGCGCTTACCAAGCGCGTCACCGACTTAGCCGGTACGCTCACAACTGCGGAACGACAAGCGCTCGAAGAAAAATTGGCAGCATGGGAGCAGGCGTCGGGCAATCAACTGGTCGTGCTGAGTGTGCCGTCGACTCAGCCGGAACCGATCGAGGCGTATTCGATCCGTGTGGCCGAAGCGTGGAAGATCGGACGCAAAGGTAACGACAACGGCGCTTTGTTCCTGATCGCGAAAGACGACAAGAAAATGCGCATTGAGGTCGGCTACGGGCTCGAGGGGTCGCTGACCGACGCCACGGCGCGTCGTATCATCGCGGAGACGGTCGCGCCTTTTTTTCGCCAGACGCAATTTGCCGCCGGTATCAACGCCGGTGTTGATCAGATCATCGCAGTCGTCAACAAAGGCGAGCCGCTGGCCGCGCGACCCGCGACTCCGGCCAAGCGCGTAGGCGGCGGCTTTTCGTTCGAAACGCTGCTCATTCTGCTCTTCGTCGTCGTTCCCGTTCTCGGCTCGATGTTGCGGCGCGTCTTCGGCAAAGCGCTGGGATCGACGGTCGGCGCGGGTGTTGTCGGCGCCGCCGCGTGGTTCGTCGCGGGTTCGCTGGCAATTGCGATCGGCGCCGCGATCGCCGCCTTCATCGTCATGCTGATGTTCGGACTGAGCAGCGGTCTCGCGCGACGCGGCGGCGGCGTCTGGCTGCCGTCCGGTGGGGGCGGATGGGGCGGCGGGTGGAGTGGAGGCGGAGGCGGCGGGGGCTTTTCCGGTGGTGGCGGCGGATTCGGCGGTGGCGGCGCGTCCGGAGGCTGGGACTAGCGTGCTGCGCCCTTTCGCTTCCCGGCTATGGCGGCACGTTTTGACCGACCGCGCGGACGTCGATCGGGCCTTTCCGGAGGAAGCGCTCGCGCGCATCGAGCGTGCGATCGCCGACGGCGAAACGCGTCATGGCGGGCAGGTGTGCTTCGCCGTGGAAGCGGCTTTGCCGCCGGTGCGGTTGTGGCGGCAGGTGACCCCGCGTGAGCGAGCGCTGGAAGTATTCGCGTATCTGCGCGTCTGGGACACTGAACGCAACGATGGCGTGCTCGTGTATCTGCTGCTGGCTGATCGGGATGTGGAGATCGTTGCCGACCGCGGCATTCACCGCGGTGTCGGCAACGAAGTCTGGGAGACCATCTGCCGCACGATGGAGGCGCACTTCCGCGAAGGGAGATTCGCCGAGGGAGTTACGCAGGGAGTCACGGAGATCGAAACGCTGCTTGCGCAGCACTCGCCGCACACACTGGATGACACCAATGAGCTCGCCGACCGCCCGGTGGTGTTATGAGCGCCGGGGTCTCCGCCTGGTGCGGGCTTTAGCTGCTAGTGCTCGTGCTTGCCTTCGCCAATCAGGTGCAATGAGTCGCTGCGCGCCTGGTTGTGCCGGTGCCGGAGCATCACCAGGCACATGATTCCCGCAACGAAAGCGCCGAACAACAGGATTGCCGCATTGACGGAGACGCCGATGCGCATCAGCAGCGCGTAGAGGCCGACCATCAGCAAAATGCCGATGTTTTCGTTGAAGTTCTGCACGGCGATCGAGTGCCCGGCGCCCATCAGCACATGACCGCGGTGTTGCAGCAGCGCGTTCATCGGCACGACAAAGAATCCGCCGCAGGCTCCGATCGCGATCATCAGGATCACGGCCGGGGGCAGCTGTGTCGCCAGCACCATCGTCATCACGATGAATCCCATCGTGACCCCGATGGGCAGCACCTTGACGGAACTGCGCAACGTAACGAACTTGGCGGCCAGGACAGCACCCAGCGCGATGCCCACGGCTACGACACCTTGCAGCATCGACGACTGCGACAGGTTCATTCCCAATGCATTCGCCGCCCAGTCGAAGACCAGAACCTGCAACGTCGCGCCGGCGCCCCAGAATAACGTCGTCGTTGCGAGCGAAATCTGTCCCAGCTTGTCGCGCCATAACAATCTCACGCAATGCGCGAATTCCCGCACCAGGTAGAAAGGGTTCTTGCTCGGTACTCGATGATCGACTCCGGTGTCCGGAATGAAGACGTTGCACAGCGCGGCGAGCGCGTACACGAGCACGATGACGGAGATCGCGGCTTCAGCGCCGGTGTCGATTCCCGTGTCGAGGCCCGGCATATCGAAACGCAGCAACATCGGTGACAAGTGACTGCTGATCAGTGCACCACCCAACAGAACGCCCAGGATGATCGAAGCGACCGTGGCTCCCTCGATCCAGCCGTTTGCGACGACCAGTTGGCGCGGTGGCAGGAGCTCGGTCAAGATGCCGTACTTCGCCGGTGAGTATGCGGCCGCACCAAAGCCGACCACCGCGTACGCAGCGAGCGGATGCAGTGACATTAGCATTAGCAGGCAACCAACCACCTTGACGCCGTTGGTGTAGAGCATCACCCGGCCCTTGGGCATCGAATCCGCGAACGCTCCCACCAAAGGGGCGAATAGGACGTACGACAGGACGAAGCTCTGCTTCAGCGCAGGCGTCATCCAGGCGGGTTCCTGCATGTCCCGCAATAGTGCAATGGCCGCAATGAAGAGCGCGTTGTCCGCGAGCGATGAAAAGAACTGCGCCGCGATGATCGTATAGAAGCCGGGCTTCATGTCCTCGTGATCGGGGTGTTGCGCGGAGTAGGAACGGCTCGCGGCAGGACAAAAGCGCGCTTGTCTATAGTTATAATGGGACGAGTCGCCGCTCCTAATTTTATACCATGATTGTTAGCGGAGCCGGTATCGTGTCCGCGCTGCGCTCGCGTTGGCGTCCCAATAAAAAACGACGCGCATGTCACCTCCCTGTAGCCCACCGCCGTATGGCCCGCCCTCTCTACGCACAGGTCAATCTCGCCGCAATGCGGGCCAATCTCCGGCGTGTTCGCGAGCATGCGCCTAACGCGCAGGTCCTCGCCGTGGTGAAAGCCGACGCGTACGGCCATGGCCTGCTGCGCGTGCTGCCGGCGCTTGAAGACGCGGACGGTCTTGCGCTGCTCGAGCTGAATCACGCGGTCGCGTTGCGCGACGGACATTACTGCCGCCGCATCCTGCTGCTCGAAGGTTTTTTTGCCGAGGATGAGCTTGCCGAATTCGGTGCGCATCGGCTGGCGACTGTAGTGCACGACGCTGAACAAGTGCGGATGCTCGAGCGCGCCCTCCTCGAGCGTCCGCTCGAAGTATTCGTCAAGGTCAACACCGGCATGAACCGTTTGGGTTTTCCGCCATCCGCCGTCGCCGAAATCTGTCGCCGCCTCACGTCCGCGCCATCAGTGGCGGCCGTGCGACTGATGATGCACTTTTCGCGCGCGGACGAAGACGACGGGTTGCAGGAAGCGCTCGCCATCTTCGAAACGGCGTGCGAGGGCCTCCCATACCCACGCTCGCTCGCCAATTCCGCGGGCATCGTGCGCTACGCTGAAGTCGGAGGCGATTTCGTCCGGCCGGGGATCATGCTCTACGGCGCGTCGCCGTTCCCCTTCGATCCGGCCGAACATTTGGGCCTGCACCCGGTGATGACCTTGCGCTCGCGGCTCATCGCCATTCAGGAGATCAAGCCGAACGAGAGTGTCGGATACGCTGCGACATATACGGCGACCAAGGCGGAGCGGATCGGTGTCGTCGCCGCGGGTTACGCGGATGGCTATCCGCGCCACGCACCTAACGGAACGCCGGTTCTCGTGTGCGGCAAAAAAGCGCGGACGGCCGGACGCGTGTCGATGGACATGATAACCGTCGACCTATCCGACGTGCCGGAGGCGCGGGTTAACAGTCCGGTCGTGCTCTGGGGCGAAGGCTTGAGTGTCGACGATGTGGCCGCCGCCGCCGCAACCGTCGGGTACGAACTGTTGTGTGCGGTGGCGCCGCGCGTGCCGTTCGTCGTCAGTGAGTGCGGCGCGCTCGACCTTGAGTTGTAACTGCTACGGGAGGCCTCAACACCATGTACACAGTGGTCACCGGCGCGGCCGGCTTCATCGGTTCCAATCTCGTGCGGGCGCTCAACGCCCGGGGCCTCACCGACATCTGGGCGGTCGACGATCTGACGGATGCCGCCAAGGTCCGTAACCTGGCCGACTGCGAGATCGCCGATTATTTCGACAAGGACGAGTTCCTGACGCGGATTACCGCCGGCGACTTCGACGACGAGATTGCGGCCGTTCTGCATCAGGGCGCGTGCTCCGACACGCTGGAAACGGACGGACGCTACATGCTGCGCAACAATTACCGCTATTCGGTGACCTTGCTTGACCATTGCCAGGACAACGATGTTCCGCTGCTGTACGCGTCGAGCGCGTCCGTATATGGCGCCGGCCGCGTCTTTGCGGAGAAACGCGAATGCGAGGCGCCTCTCAATGTGTATGGCTATTCCAAGTGGCTCTTCGATCAATACGTACGCCGCACGTTACCGGAACGCACCGTGCAGATCGCGGGCTTTCGCTACTTCAACGTCTATGGGCCGGGCGAGCAGCACAAGGGCCGGATGGCTTCCGTCGCGTTTCATTTCTTCAACCAGTACCGGGAAGAAGGGCGCGTCCGGTTGTTCGAAGGCTCAGGCGGCTACGGACCAGGCGAGCAGCAACGCGATTTCGTTTTCGTGGACGATGTCGTCGCGGTCAACCTCCATTTCCTGGACCATCCCGAGAAATCGGGCATTTACAATGTCGGATCCGGTGGCGCCGAATCGTTCAACAGCGTTGCCGTGGCCACCGTGAACGCCTGCCGAGCGATGGCCGGGGAGCCGCCGCTGACGCTCGCCGAACTCTTGCGCCAGCGCGTCATCGAATATATTCCGTTTCCGGCAGAGCTTGTCGGCAAATACCAGATCTACACGCAAGCCGATTTGGCCGCTCTGCGCGCATCCGGGTATGACGCGCCGATGCGTAGCGCGCAACAGGCGGTTCCCCGCTACGTCGAAAGTCTGATTGCCGCCGCGCGGTCCCGTCCGTAATGTCGTGCAACGCCGCGTCTTGCGGGGTTAGGTTCTAGTCACTTCACGGAGGGATACCATGCACCGCATCATTGGAGCGCTTGCGCTGGCGCTTGTTTCTCAACTTTTTGTACTACCGCCGGCCGACGCCGCGGTAAACCTCAATACCGCTTCCAAAGATGAACTGGTTGCGCTTGTCGGCATCGGACCGGCGAAAGCTCAGGCGATTCTTGATTACCGCAGGGCCAATGGCCCGTTCAAGACGGTGGACGACGTGAAGAACGTCAAAGGTATTGGCGCCAAGCGGCTCGAAAAATTCAAAGATCAGTTAACCGTCGCACCCCCGCCGCAAAAAGTCGCGGCAACGCAACCCGTGAAGCAGGATACAAAGGCAGTGGCGGCGGCGGCCATGGCCAAGGGCGAGATCAAGGGAACGGCGGACGTCAAGCCGAAGAAGTAGCGCGAGTGAGCCCGGCGGGCGAAGCCAAGGCCCGTAGGGCGCGTCGCCGCGCGACCGAGCAGAGCCCGACCACTCGACGCACCCATCGCGCCGACCTATCGTGGAGGGCGAGTGAGCGCGGCGAGCGAAGCCAAGGCCCGTAGGGCGCGTCGCCGCGCGACCGAGTGGCGCCCGACAACGCGACACACACATTTCGCCGAGCCGGCGTGGAGGGCGCGTTGCCGAGACCGGCATGCCGCGAGTCGCGGCGCTGACGAATGGCGGGGTCGCTACAATGCGCTGTTCCCATGCGCACAGAGCCCAACTATCCGACACTGGCAGACACTGTCGGCCGCACGCCGCTTATCCGCTTGCAGCGACTGCCCGGGGATACGACCAATATCGTTCTGGGGAAGCTCGAAGGCAACAATCCTGCCGGTTCGGTAAAGGACCGGCCAGCGTTGTCGATGATAGACGAAGCCGAACGCCGGGGCGACATCAAGCCTGGCGATACATTGCTCGAGGCCACGTCGGGCAATACCGGCATCGCGTTGGCGATGGTGGCCGCGATCAGGGGTTACAAACTCGTGCTCGTTATGCCGGACAATCAGTCGCAGGAACGGGTCAGAACCATGCGTGCATACGGCGCAGAGCTCGTGCTCACGCCCAAGACCGGTGGCATGGAAAACGCCCGCGACGTCGCGGAGCAGATGCGCGGCGACGGGCGCGGCGTCATCCTCGATCAATTCGCCAACCCGGACAATCCGCTCGCGCATTATCGAGGCACCGGCCCGGAGATCTGGCAGGACACAGGCGGGCGGATCACGCATTTCGTCTCCGCGATGGGCACCACCGGTACGATCATGGGTGTCTCGCAATATTTGAAGGAGAAGAATCCGGCGATCACCATTATCGGTGCGCAGCCAGCGGAAGGGGCGTCGATCCCGGGCATTCGCAAATGGCCGCCGCTGTATTTGCCCAAAATATTCGAGGCGGCGCGAGTCGACCGCACCGAATCGGTAACGCAGGGCGAGGCCGAGGATACGACGCGGCGGCTCGCACGTGAGGAGGGGATTTTTTGCGGCATCTCCGCCGGAGGGGCATGTGCAGTCGCATTGCGTGTTGCGCGCGAAGTGCGTGACGCGACCATCGTCTTCGTCGTCTGTGATCGCGGCGACCGTTATTTGTCCACCGGCGTTTTTCCGGTCTAACGCCTGGTTTAAGCACGATCAGCCACGCCGTTCACGTAGTCACCAGACGCTCGCATGTCGCCCATTCTCGTCTTCGATATCGAAACGGTGCCCGATATCGCCGGCATACGACGTATTCAGCAGTGGCCGGCATCATTACCGGATGCCGCGGTGCTTGAAGGGTTTGCGGCGCAGCGCCGCGCCGCCACCGGCAACGACTTCGCCCCCATCTATCTGCAGCAGGTAGTCGCCATTTCGTGCGCACTGCGGGAAGGCGCGAATTTCAAGCTCTGGTCAGTGGGCGAGGAGGCCGATCCCGAGCCGGAACTGATCCGGCGGTTTTTCGATGGCATCGAGCGCTTCACGCCGAACATCGTCTCGTGGAA
This sequence comes from Casimicrobiaceae bacterium, assembly GCA_037719965.1. Classification (GTDB taxonomy): domain Bacteria; phylum Pseudomonadota; class Gammaproteobacteria; order Burkholderiales; family Casimicrobiaceae; genus VBCG01. The sequence goes on from JBBJMT010000004.1 coordinate 291,296, forward strand.
CGGCGGCGGTTTCGATCTTCCGGTGTTGCATCATCGCGCGCTGATCCATGGCATCACCGCCGAAAAATACTGGGATTGGGGGGATGGAGATCGCGATTTCAAGTTCAACAATTATCTTTCGCGCTATCACTCGCGCCATCTCGACTTGATGGACATCCTGGCGATGTACCAACAGCGTGCCAGCGCGGGACTCGATGCGATGGCGAAGCTGTGCGGCTTCCCCGGCAAGCTCGGTATGGACGGCAGCCAGGTCGCCGCGGCCGTTGCAGCGGGCGAGCTTTCCGTCGTACGCAATTACTGCGAATGCGATGTCATGAACACGTATCTTGTCTACCAGCGATTTCGCCTGATGCGCGGCGAACTGTCCGCCGGCGAGTACTTGACCGAAATCGCGTTCGTACGCGAGCGCATCGCGGCGTGGGACGCACCGCACTGGCAAGCGTTTCTGGCGGCGTGGGATGAGGCGCGTGGATAACGCGGCGCATTAAATCGTCAGGAATGGCACCGCCGCGAATCGCCCGCCGAGCGCAGCGCGCGAATCGACGTTCCACCAATGCTCGAGAATCGTTGCGTACACGCTGCGGAAATCGACCACCGATTGCGGGTTGCCGTCCGCAGTTAACCGCGTGAGGTCGGGCGCAGCGCCGTAGAACCCGCCCGCGACCCGGCCGCCCAGCGCAAAGTGCACGCTCGCCGTACCATGATCGGTCCCGCTGGAGAGATTCTCGCGGGGGCGGCGACCGAACTCGGCGTAGGTGAGCACCAGCGTGTCGTTCCACTTACCGAGCTCTTCCAGCGCGCTCTTCAGTGCCGTGATGCCGTTGGCGAGCTCGGCCAGCAGACGCCCATGCGTTGCCGGCTGGTTCACGTGCGTGTCGAAGCCCGCCAAAGTCACGCGAACCGCCGCCACGCTCGCGGGATTGGCGATCACCTGGCACGCGGTCCTGATCACCTTGCCGAAATTGCCTGACGGGAACTGGGTCTTGAACGCGGGATATGTTGCGAGTTGCGCAGCGGCCTGGGCGATATTCGCCTCGACTTTGAGAATGTGCGCAACCGCCTTGCTGCGAGCCTCGGGTCGCGCGTTGGCCAAACGCGCGCGCCGCAGGAACTGCTCGGTATCGGCCAGCGCAACTGCGCGCGTGCCGCCGCCCGCCAGAGGTCCCAACTCGTTCGAGCCGACGATGACGCCGTCGGCGGCGAACGCGCGTGGCGGCGGTTGCGCGGCAAAGGCGCGGGTCAACCAGCCGTCCGGCAAATATTCGGTGCTTTTGGACGCCGTCTCCCAGATTTCGATCGATCGAAAGTGCGAAAGATTAGGGTCCGGATACCCGACCCCTTGCAGCACGGCGAGACGCCGCTCTTGCCAGAGATCCGCCAAGGGCGCCAGCGCCGGATGCAGTCCTGCGTGATCCGACAGCGGCACGACTTGATCCCGGCCGATACCGATTTTCGGGCGCAGCGCGTAATACGCGGTGTCGCTGTACGGCACCAGCGTGTTGAGCCCATCGTTGCCGCCTTTGAGTTCGACCAGAATCAGCAGGCGTCGGTAATCAGCACCCGGAGGCGCGGCGGCGAAGCCAACACTTGCCTCGATGCCGCCGGCGGCCAGCGCGGCCGAGGATTTGAGAAACGCGCGACGATCCATGAAGTAAATCCCGCTGCCGTTGATTCTGTCGATTAGCCGTTACGCTATTTGAGCTGATAGGCCGGATCGTGCAACATCGCGCGCACGAACGTGCTCGCGTCGAGAATTCCGCCAGGCCCGACGTCCCCCCGCGCGGATGACGGCAACGGCAGCAGCAACGCTTGCGCAGCTTCCATCTTCTCAGCTTGTGTCGTGCCAGGAAAAGAGCCGAGCCACACCGTCGGCACTACGTCGCGCACCAGACGATCCAGAAACTGCTTGCGTGCGAGCAAAGTGTGGGTGTTGATCCAGGCTTCGCCGCCGGGCCAACCCTTGACGTTCGGAGGCGAAAACAAGTTCTGCCCCATGCCCGCGGACACTAGCGCGAACGGCGACGCCGGACCGGGTTCGATCTCCAGCTGCCGCAACGCGCCAACGACCAACTCCACCGGGCTCTTGATGAGCACGCCGCGATTGGCCTCCGACCAGAAGGTGTCGGACAAGAGGAGACCGCGCAGTACCGTCTTGATATCGTAGTTCGAGTTGCGAAAAGATTGCGCGATGCGGTGGACTTCGTGAGTCTCCGGCTCTTCGGAGACAAATTCGCGCCATAGCTTGCGCGTCAAGTGCTCCGCCGTTTCGGGCCGCGCGAGCAACAGGTCGAGCACCGCGTCGCCGTCAAAATGGCCGGAGTGAGCGAATACGGTCTTCATCCCATTGTCGTGCAACCCCGGACGAAACTGATAGCGGCCGGTATCGCGATTAAGACTCCATCCAGTGAACGCGCGCGCCGCGTCTTTCACGTCGTGCTCGGAGTAGCTGCCCTCGCCCAAGGTGAAGAGCTCCATTACTTCGCGCGCGAAGTTCTCATTCGGCTGACCCTTGCGGTTTTGCGCGCTGTCGAGGTAGACGAGCATCGCCGGCTCCTTGGCCGCGGCGCGCAGCAACACGGCGAAGTTTCCCAGCGCATGCTCCCGAAACGTCGCGTTTTGCGCGTACATGAGGCGGGCGAGACGCACCTTCTGCTGGCTGGATACAAAGTGGTTATGCCAGAACAGCGTCATCCGTTCGGTCAGTGCAGACGGGGTCGCGAGCATTTCGGAGAGCCACCACGCGCGCAGTTCGAGTGTGCTGCGATTTTGCTGTTGCCGAAACGCCTGGCGCTCCTCCGATGACGCGCTTTCCCCGCGCGGCAAGCGCAATGCGCCGGTGTCGGTGGCCCACGCCGGCGGCGGCGTGACCGGGGAAGTACGCGCATCCCGCAGCAATTCCGCTACGGCCTCTTCGCGCGCAAGCGTCGCGTACTTGCGAACTTCAGCGGCAGTCGGACCGAACCCCGTGCGTGCGAGGAGGTGGCGCGCATCGGGATATCCGATCGGCTTGGACGTGGGTTGCACCGGGACCGGAACGCACGCGGCCGCGGCGAGCGCGCACGCGGCTATTGCCAGCGACGGCGGCAAGCGGAGCAAGGTCATCTTCACCTGCGTCCTTTGCGCGTCGGCCGCAAACAGCGATTCGCGATTGCTCGCATCCCCGCAAGCGGGGCTCTACTGCGCGCCTTTTCGTTTGATTCCGGCACTCTTAGCGGTGCTGTGCGTCGTGTTTTTGCACGGCAATGTTCCGGCTGGCCCGATGCTGCGCGCGCTTGAGTTTCGTCCGCTCGGTGGCGGTGAGCACACCGTCGGATTTGTAGCGGCGCTCTTGCGCCTTGATCGCGCGTTGCTCGTCAGCGAGGCGCAACGTCTCGTTTCGGGTCAACTCTCCCGAGGCAACGCCTTGCGTGATGCGGTGCTTTTGCTGTGCCTGGCGCGCGTTGATGCGCGGATCCGCGACTTGGGCCCAAACGCTGCCGGCGGTCAGCAGCAGCAGCGCTCCCGTTACGAGGGTGGATCGAATGGCGAGTTTCGAAGGCATGGTCCTCTCCTGGTTGGATGCTCGTTGCTATTGGTGCCGTCGCCTAAAGGATTCTTCGAGCACGGCGTTATGACCATCAACGCCTTAAGTCGGCGCGCTGTTGACGGCGGCGCGCGCCCAAGCTGTAACAGACTGTAACCAATGACAGGTTTTTACAGCGTCACCGTCCCTCGGCCCAATTCGACCACCCGTCCCGAGACGAGGATGCGGCCATCTGCGGTAACTTCGAGCCCCAATCGGCAGGGCCGGCCGACGGCCTCTCCCTGGTCGATCGATAACCGCTGCGGCAGCGCCGCCCCGGTCGCCAGTAACCACCCACCGAGGTTTGCGCAAGCGGACCCGGTGCCCGGATCCTCCACCAGCGAACCGTGTTGGGGGAAAAAAAAGCGAGCGAGCACCCGCCGCTCCTCGCGTGCGAAAACATACGCCATCGCGCGTTGCTCGTTGTGCCCATGAGCGAGAAGCGCGTCGGGACGCGGCGCCGCGCGCCGCACGGCGTCGAACGTGGCAAGCGGGATGACTAGCTGCTCAACACCCGTATCGATCCACAAGGTTGGGGAGCCGGCACCGGCCAGATCGCGCTCCAAGAGGCCGAGCATAGCGGCCAGATCCGCGCGGGAGGCGAGCGGTGCCCGATTGCGCGGGGCCTTGGCTTCTAGCGTCCAAACGTCCGCTTTCGCGGAGACGGGAATCACGCCTGCGCGCAGCTCGAGGGTGATCGCGTCACCGGTGGATGCAACGTCGCGCACGACATGCGCTGACCCCAACGTCGGATGTCCGGCAAAGGGCATTTCAAACGTCGGCGTAAAGATCCTGACGCGGGCCGTCGCCACTTGCGACGGGAGCAGAAAGGTCGTTTCCCAAAGATTGAACTGCAGTGCAAGCGCCTGCATCGCTGCGTCGTCGAGGGTGCGGGCATCCTCGAACACGCACAGCGGGTTGCCGGCAAGCCGGGACTCGGCAAACACGTTGATCAAGCGAAACGGATAACTCGTCATGAGGGCTCGCGGACTTGGACCGATTGCGAAGAAACACGCGACATTGATTCAAGCCGGAACGACGATGCTCGCGCCGAAGTGCGCGTCGATTTCTCGCGCGAGCGCGCGAAACGACTCCCCATCGATTGCTTTGGGTACGACACGGTGCGCGCTCGCCGAGCGCGGGAAATTCTTCTCCATCGAACGCGAGTAGGTTGGATCATAGTGCTTGCGCAGCAATTCAGCGACCAGCGAATCGAATCCACCGGTTGCCGCAGCGTTGGCCCAATCGGCGACGACGGCAGGTCCGAACAACGGCTCGAGACGCGCGAGTTTCGCCGCAAGCGAGGCGGGATCGCCTAAGAAGTGCTGATACTCTTCCTTGAGTAACGCGACGCGCAGCGGGTGCGGCGTATCGATACGCACGCAGCTCGAGGCACGCATCGCTTGAAGCAGCGCTTCGGGCATTTGCACCGATCCGATCCTGCGACTCTCGGATTCGACGTATACGGGGACTTCTGAGTCGAAGCGTTCCAGCGCCGCGAGCAGTTGGCTCTCGAATGCCTTCTGCGATGGCTGGGGTTCGTCCGGCAGGTCGCCCAGCAGCGATCCGCGGTGCTTCGCGAGCGCTTCCAGATCGAGCACTTGCGTGCCGATGCCGGCGAGCGCCGAGAGCAGACGGCTCTTGCCGGCGCCCGTCAAGCCGCACACGACAACGAACGTGAAGCGGGCGGGCAAGCGCGCCAGCACGGCGACGACATGCCGGCGATAGGCTTGGTAACCGCCGTCAAGCTGGGCAACCTGAAAACCGATCTCGTGCAGCACGTGCGCGAGCGCGGCACTGCGCTGTCCGCCGCGCCAGCAATAAACGACCGGGCTCCACTCGCGCGGTTGGTCGCGGCAATGCACGTCGACGATGTGCGCAATGTTGCGCGCGACCAGCGCGGCGCCGCGTTTCTTGGCTGCAAACGCCGATTCACGCGCGTAGATCGTGCCGACCAGGGCGCGCTCGCTATCATCGAGCACCGGCAGATTCACAGCGCCAGGCAGGTGATCAAGGGCAAACTCGGACGGACTGCGTACGTCGAGGCGGTCGGGATACCGGGCCAGCGCGCCGGCAGCGATTTTCGCGGGACCGGGCCTGCGTACGGCGCTCATCGTTTGAGCAATGGCTTGAGCGTTGGCCAGACGTTGTCGAGCAGTCTTGTCTGTGCGTTCGCCGTTGGGTGAATCCGATCGGGCTGAAAATAAGTGAGATCATTGCCGAAACCGTCGAACAAGTACGGCACGACAGGCACCTTGCGCGCACGCGCGACGCTGCCAAAGAGCTCGCCGAAGTCGCGAACATAGCCCGCACCGTAATTGGGCGGCAATTGCAACCCTAAAATCAGCACTTGCGCGCTCGCGGACTGCGCGGCCGCGACCATCGCATCAAGATTGGCGCGCGTCGAATCGAGACGCCCGCCGCGCAGCGCGTCATTGCCGCCCAGCTCGATGATGACGAGCGCCGGCTTGTGTTGCACTAGCAACGCCGGCATCCGCGCGCGCCCACCCGCGGTCGTGTCGCCGCTGATCGATGCGTTGACGACGCGGTGCGGATAGTTCTCCTCTTTCAATCGGGCCATCAGCTGATCGACCCACACCTGACCCTTGTTCAAACCGTAGCCGGCGGAGATCGAGTCGCCGACGACGAGCACGACCGGCGCCGTAACCGTCGCCGCATGCGCGAGCGGGACGCTCCAGCCGCAAAGCGCGATACCGGTGAGCAGGACGGAACGAAACGCGGTTCTAATCATCGAAGTCGGAAGCCTTTAGTTGGGGTGATAAATTGTAGCGTGTAGTTGTGCGCATAGCGGCGGAGTGCTTGTAGAGTCTCGCGTCTGGGGCCGCTAACGTGCGCGGCGTCAGAGGCCGCCAGTGTTGTATCGCGCCAGGTACCGCTGGTGTGTATCGCGTCAGGGGCCGCTAGTGTGTATCGCGTCGGTGCCGCGATGTGCCACGATACAATGGGGCAAGAACAAAGACCAATGTCCACACCGATCATTCGCGCCGTCGCCCTTTCGAAAATCGTCAAAAGCGGTGATGACCCTCTGACCATCCTCGACAACGTATCGTTCACCGTGGATCACGGAGAATCGATAGCGGTTGTCGGCGCGTCCGGGTCGGGCAAGACCACGCTGCTCGGATTGCTGGCGGGCCTCGATCGACCGACGTCGGGCGATGTCTATATCGACAGCGCGGCACTGTCGCAATTGGATGAGGACGCCTGCGCGGCGATGCGACAACGCCTTCTGGGATTCGTATTCCAGTCTTTTCAATTATTGCCGGCGTTGACGGCGCTCGAAAACGTCATGTTGCCGCGGGAACTCGCTGGTGCTGCCGACGCGGAAAAGAGCGCGCGCGCATGGCTCGAGCGGGTCGGCTTGGCGCGGCGTGTGACGCACTATCCACGCCAGCTATCCGGCGGTGAACAGCAGCGCGTGGCGATTGCCCGCGCGTTTTCGGGCGAGCCCAAGCTCCTAATGGCCGACGAGCCGACGGGAAACCTCGATGGCGCAACCGGCGTCGAGGTCGTCGATCTCATGTTTCGCTTGAATCGCGAACATGGTACGACCTTGCTGCTGGTGACGCATGACGTCAAACTCGCCGCCCGCTGCGCGCGGCGTCTATCGCTCGCGGCCGGCCGGTTGGTCGCCGACGAACGCACGGAGTCGGAGGCCGTGATTTGAGCGCCCGAGTTTCCTTCCGCCCGCCGCCCCGATGAACACGCTGCGCCTAGCGCTGCGCTTGCTGAGCCGCGATTGGCGCGCGGGCGAGCTGCGCGTGTTGATCGCAGGATTGGTCCTCGCAGTTGCGAGTGTCGGCACCGTCGGCTTTTTCGCCGATCGTGTGCAGGGTGCGCTAACGCGCCAGGCCAATCTCTTGCTGGGCGCCGATTTGATGGTCTCCGGCGATCGCGCGTTGCCGGCGGGCTTTGCCGATGACGCGCGGGCGCGCGGATTGACTGCGACACCCGTCATTCGCTTCAACAGCATGGTGCATGGGGTGGTCGGTGGAGCCGAGTCGGGTGTCGTGCTCACCGACGTCAAAGCCGTCGGCGCAGGATATCCGTTGCGCGGGGCAATCATGCTAGTCGATGCGGGCAAAGCAGATGGCGTGGCTGCGCCAGGCATACCCGGCCGCGGCGAAGTGTGGCCCGACGAGCGGCTCGCGCAGCGGCTGAGCGTGCAAGTCGGCGACCGGCTTGCCGTCGGCGAGGCGCTGCTCACCGTCTCGGCCATCGTGCAACAGGAACCTGAAGTCGCCGGGGTCGTATTCGCGCTCGGTCCCAAGCTGCTGCTCAATCTGGAGGACGTGCCCGCGACGAATCTCTTGCAACCGGGCAATCGCGCAACGTGGCGGTTGCTCGTCGCCGATCGCGGAAACGGCGACGCGCTCGAGGCGTTCCGCAGTTGGGTGACAGCACAATTGCAGACAGGGCAGCGGCTGGAAACCGTCCGGGACCTGCGGCCCGAAGTGCGCGCGACGCTCGAGCGTGCGGAAAAATTTCTCGGTCTCGCGGCACTCGTCGCCGTGCTGCTCGCCGCCGTCGCCATCGCGCTCGCGGCGTCGCGGTACTTGCGCCGGCATCTGGACGCGGCGGCGATGATGCGTTGCTTTGGTGCTCCGGTCGTTCAGACGCTCGCGTTGTTCTTCTTTCAGTTCTTGGTCCTTGGCGTCGTCGCGAGTCTCGTCGGCGTTGCGTGCGCGCTGGCCGGTCAGCAACTGCTGATTGCGCTGCTCGCGACGGTGGTCGTGACCGATTTGCCGCCGCCAACGTGGATGCCTGGGGTCGTGGCTTTCGCGACAGGTTTGTTGCTGCTCGTCGGTTTTGCGTTGCCACCGCTGGTCGCGCTCGCGCAAGTGCCCCCGCTGCGGGTTCTGCGGCGCGACCTGCCGCGGCCGCGGGCGGGCGGGGTCCTCGCGTACGCACTGGGCGCTGGCACGGTCGCGCTGCTGATCGGCTGGCAGGCGCGCGAAGCTCAGGCGGGGTTGATCATGGTCGGCGGGGTTGCCGGTCTGCTGCTCGTTTCCGCCGGCGTTGCGTGGGCGCTGCTCGCGCTGCTCAAACGCTTGCCGCAGCGCGGCATCACGTGGCGCTTCGGACTCGCCAACCTGCGCCGGCGCGCGTTTGCGTCCAGCCTGCAAATCGGTGCGCTCGCGTTGGGGCTGATGGCGCTCTTGCTGTTGACGGTCGTGCGCGGCGACTTGATGCGCAACTGGCGCGCGAGCCTGCCGCCCGACGCGCCCAATCAATTTCTGGTCAACGTGCTGCCGGAACAGGTCGACGATGCGCGCGCGCAACTCGCCCAAGGCGTCGCGGTCGACGTCCCATTCAATCCGATGGTGCGGGGGCGTCTGGTCGAGATGAATGGCAAGCAGGTGGATACGACGAAGTTTGTCAATCCGCGCGCGCGGCGCCTCGCCGAACGCGAGTTCAATCTGTCATGGGCCGAGGCGCTGCCCAAGGGTAACCGTATCGTCGCCGGAGCATTTTGGGCGCCTAGCCAACGCGGGACGCAGGCGGGAATATCGCTCGAAGATGGGATTGCCGAAGCGCTCGGCATCAGCGTGGGCGACGCGTTGACGTTCGACGTTGCCGGTACCACGGTGACCGCCAATGTGACGAGTTTGCGCAAGGTCGATTGGGACAGCTTCCGGGTCAATTTCTTCGCTTTGTTCGCACCAGGCGCGCTCGAGGGACTGCCGGCCACGTACATTGCGGCGTTTCGCGCGCCCGAAGGCAACGCGGGCTGGCTCCCCGCGCTTATCCTGCGCCACCCCAATATTCTCGTCATCGATATCGGCGAGATCGTCCGGCAAGTCCAGGGGATTATGGATCACGTCGCACGAGCGATCGAGTTCGTATTTCTGTTTACCCTGGCCGGAGGGCTACTCGTATTGCAGGCGGCGATTGCGGCGACGCAGGACGAACGTAAATTCGACGCAGCGGTGCTACGTACTTTGGGCGCGTCGCAGCGGCAACTCGCCGGCGCGCAACTGTCAGAGTTTCTGCTGCTGGGCGCGTTGTCGGGGCTGGTCGCCGCCGGTGGCGCTACGGCGATAGGCTGGGCGCTTGCCGAACGCGTGTTCAAGATTCCGTTCGAAGCCAATCCGCTGGTTTGGCTCTACGGCCTGGTCGGAGGGGCGCTTGCCGTCACGCTCGCCGGCTGGCTCGGTACGCGTGCGACGGTACGCCAGCCTCCGCTTGCGGTCATGCGGCAACTCGGCTGAAGCGTTTCAGCACTACAGTAGGGGCCACCGACGGCCTAATCCGCGAAGATGCGACCAAATTCCTCCGGAGAACGCCAATCGGTGCCACAGGTAAACCGCGGCAGCAGCCACCGGTTGCTTCCTTCGTGCAGAACCCCTGGCGTGGCCGTTACAGCGGCGACCGTGCCGTGACGCTCGGCATGCATCGGCAGATAGTCCTCTACCAGATAAGGACTGGCGTGCCCGTATGGGTACGCCAAAAGACATGACCCCGGATTGCGGGCCTTAGCCTCGATGAACTCACGAGCGACCCGTACCTGCAGCTCAGCATCAGCGAAGGTGTCCACGTAAGTGAATGCGCCTGCTTTTCGCTCGCGCTGCTCGACGGGCAAAACCGATGGGCTCACATGGTCCCAGCTGTGATTGCCTACATGAAAAAACCCGCTTGCCACGGCGGTAGCCCACCAGTGATCGCCGATCCACTGGTGATCCAGCATCTCGGTCTTGGCAATTTGTCGCCGCGCGACAGGCGATGCGATGACGAAAGTAGTGGCGTGGGGCTTGACGCCATGGCGGTCCGCGAAGCGCTTGAACAACGTATGCGCGGAGGTTTGCTTCCCGTGAAACGGGTGGACAAGATCGACGAAATCGAAGTCGAGTCCGTCATCTAACGTGATCGCTGCCACTTTTTCCGGAAGCTTGTCAGTCGCATCTAATAGCAGAGCATCGACTACACGGCGCAGCGGCACGATCGGTATGCGCAGATCGCGGAGGCGTTCTAAGTCTTGCGCGAGCGCGACGAGATTGTTGTCCACGTATTCGTTTCCGGCGAGATTCCCTGAGTGATAGGTCAGAACGAACGCTTTCATTGCGATTTGTTTGCCTAGTTGAGCGGGCCCAAGGTCCGGCTTTTGGCATCGGCAAGGTTCCATCGATGTTCGATGCGCACCAGGCCCAATTCTCGCGACGTTCCGGTTACGACCAAAGGCTTCTCCAGCGTATCGAACATCCGCACACCTTCCGGATCCAGCACGTGGGTGCGGACGAAGTACTTTCCGGGAAGCAGCGGCAAAGATGGAAACTCGATCTCAAACACATACAGATTGGCGGAAATTTGCCGTGGCACTACTCCGTCCATGTCGGTCGCCACGCCGTACACAGGCGTTCCATCCGCCCGAACGATGCCTACCAGAATAACGGGCGAGCGGCCATCAGGCGAATACACTTCGCCAGCAACCAAGAGCGCCGCTCGTTCGGGGACCGATTCTCCAGGCTTTACTTCGAACGACTTGAGCACGTAATAGCCGGCAGAGGAGGCAGCGGCAGCGTCGCTTACGCCGGGCGGGCGCTTGATGGCGGCGCTTTTTTCCTCGTGGTACGCAAGATACGCTTGGCAGACATCGGCCGCGGGCCCAAAGCGCTCGACGCGGCCGTCCTTGAGCCACATCGCGACGCGGCAAAGCTTCTGTATGTGATACATGCTGTGCGAGCAAAGAAGCAGCGTGCCGCCGCTCGTCAGAAAGTCTTCCATCCAGGCCAGACATTTTTTTTGGAATGACTCATCGCCCACCGCGAGAACTTCGTCGGTAATCAAGATGTCCGGCCTTAGCGCGGTCGCCACCGCGAAGCCGAGACGCACGACCATGCCGGAGGAATAATGCTTGATGGGCTCATGGATATGCTCGCCGATGTCGGCAAACGCAATGATCTCGTCACGCTTTGCCGCTATCTCACTGGGCACGATGCCGAGCAGTGCGGCGGCGAGATCGATGTTCGCTAGGCCCGAGTATTCAGGGTGAAATCCAGCGCCTAGCTCGAGAAGCGCGGCGACCCGGCCACGAACATTTACGGTGCCTCGCGTCGGCCTGCTGACCCCTGCGACGATTTTCAGCAACGTTGACTTGCCGGCGCCGTTCTCGCCGATGATGCCTACCGATGCGCGTTCAGCGATCTCAAAACTTACGGCATCGAGCGCGCGGAAAACATGCACCGCGCCGCGGCCGCGCAGCAGATTGAACACCAACTTGATGCGGCCGGCGTGGGCATCGACCTTAGCGTAGTCCTTGCCGACGCCGGAAAGATGTAACAGGGGTTGGGTCTCAGCCATTTTTGCCCCGCTACCCGATGCTTCCGAAATGCGGCGATACCCGTAGCAGATTTAACAAGCCGGGAGCACAACAAACCGCCTGGTTCGATGCACTCAAAAAGGACCCAGCGCTGTCACCCGAGTCAAGCGTCGACTTTTCTCGTCATCCGACAAGTCCTTGTTCCAGACAACCATGATGTAAGGGTGATCGGTATGACGAAAGCCTACTCGCAGACTCACCTTTTCTGATTTCGCATCTCCCACGTACACCCAAACGGCGGGTGCTTCTGACAAGACCGCAAGAGCGTCTCTATACATTTTTTCGGCGATACCGCCGGCATCCCTGATGGACTTCCGATGCGCGTCGGGCATGCGTCTATAGGCGCGGTCATCGATGACCAGTCCGCCGCCCAAGAACGAATCGTCGAACCTGGAGAAATGAATATAGCCCACGGGCCAGGACTCGGCGGCTGCCGCTTTATAAATGCCAACAAAATGTCTCGGAAAATCGGGTGCTGGGGCTGCGAACTTGCGTTGGAAGAGCTCGCCGACATAGGTCGTGGCTTCTGGTACTTCCACGGTCTTCAGGATATCGCCAAGTGTAACGGGAGAAGGATCAGTGGAAGTAGGCGCGTCGAGTGGGGCGGAAATTTTCAAAATCTTCCTTAGGCCGGCGTGTAAACGCAGCGAGGATTTTCCTGCATCGTCAAAAATGTAGATAAGTATTCCATATTCCAGCAACGTGCAATTTGTGATGCCGCAGATTTGCATCCTTTGGCGCAACCCGTGCTACACTGGTTCCGTGTAGCACAGGCAGAATAAAACAAAGGAGCCATGGCGAACCTGACCATCGCAGTTGAAGACGAAGTTCTCAAGAAAGCGCGACTCAAGGCGCTCGAGCAAGGTACGTCGGTCAACGCGTTGCTGCGTGACTATTTGACTCACTTCGCAGGTACTCGCTCCGCCCAAGAACAAGCGGCTCGCGGCTTTCTCGCCTTGGCGGCGAAGTCGAAAGCTCGGCGAGGCAGCCGACGCTGGACCCGCGACGAGCTGCACGAACGATGAAGACTTTCTTCGACACGAACGTGCTCGTCTATGCTTTCGATGTCGATGCGCCGGCGAAACGCAAGAAGGCTGCACAACTCTTGTCCGAGCGTGCCGCCGCGGGCGAAGTGCTGGTCAGCACACAGGTTCTTCAGGAATTCTACGTCACCGTAACGCGTAAGCTTGCGCGCCCGCTCGCTGAGGAATTGGCGCTCGTCGCTACGCGCGAGCTGACGGCCTTTCCCGTCGTCAATGTCGACGCCAATCTCGTCGTCGCCGCAATCGGTGCCTCGCGCGAGCATCGGATTTCGTTTTGGGATGCGCTGATCGTCGAGGCGGCCCGCAGCGGAGGAGCAAGCGTTCTCTACAGCGAAGACTTTAGCGACGGTCGGAGTTTCGCTGGCGCAACGGTGAAAAATCCGTTCGCATAATCGAATACGAGCGTATTGGTCGACGGGCGGGCCGCTGCGCTACGGCACGCCCGTGAATGTCGCCGAAGCCACGTCGCCTGGCCTGTCGAGCGCGTATCCCGGAAGCGGTGTAACCACGGCGCGCGTTGCCGGGCTCGCGAGCAGCGCGCGGAACGCCTCGATCGTCGCCGACTCGAGCGCGCGCCGGCGGCATACGAACAGATAGCGCTCGGTCACCAGCGGCAGGAACGCGAGCTTGAACTGCGCCGCGGCGGCGCGAATGCCGAAGCCCGCGTCGGCGCGGCCGGCGGCAATCGTCGCAGCGACCGCGGCGTGCGTGAACTCCTCGTTCGAGTAGCCGTTTATCGCCGACGGGTCGCAACCGCAGCGGGCAAGCAGGCGATCGAACAGAAGACGGGTACCCGATCCCGGCTGGCGGTTGACGATCGAGAGGCGCTTCGCCGCAAGGTCGGTCAGCGTGCGCACCCGGTGCGGATTGCCGCGCGCGACGATCACCCCTTGTTCCCGGGTCAGGAAGCGCAGCAGCGCGTCGCGCGAGACATCGAGCCGTGCGAGTAGCGGGTCCGCGCCGTCGTGCGCATCGATGACGTGAAAGCCCGCGAGCTCGGCCTGTCCCGCTCGGTACACGTCGAGGCTCTCAGCGCTGCCGTGGAACTCCAGCGCGACTCCGTGCGCGATGCGCCAGCGGTCCTTGAGCTGCGCAAGAGCGATGTCATGGCTCGCCGCGACCTTGACCAGCGCCGGCGATTTCGACGCACCGCGCTTGGAACTCGTGCGGATCTCGACCGCTAGCGTCTTCGCGTCGAGTGTGTTGCGGGCTTCGTCGTCGACTTCGAGCCAGCGCCGCGCAATCGGCGTGAGCGACGCTCCACGACCCCGCGCCAGCGTTGCCAGCGGCGTGCCCAGCGCTTGCCCCGCATCCTCCACTACACCCCACGCGGTTCGGTAAGGGACGCCACAAGCCCGCGCGGCACCCATAAGCGAGCCGGTTTGGGCGACACCTCGCAAGAGCGGGAGCACGCGCGCGTCGACCGCTCGCGCCGCTCTGCCGTCGCCTTGCGCTTCCCAGCTCGTGACCGGGATCAACCGCCGCTTCAATTGGCAAAAGTCTGCATATTTAGCCCGAACGCCACAGCTTGGATAATGCTTGAGACGCGTTGATTGCAATTATGCATAATTTCGCCAATATAGTCTCGAGATGAGTACGCTGTCGCTGGCGCTCGGCCAGGCAGGCGCGATGGTCGCGCGCGCCGACCCGACACTCGTCGAAATCGTCGTTCTGTCGTTGCAGGTCAGCCTGACGGCCGTCGCGCTCGCGACGCTCGTCGCGCTGCCAGTAGGTGCGGCCCTTGCGGTCGCGAGCTTCCCTGGCCGGCAGGTCTTGATTGTCTTGCTGAACGCGCTCCTCGGTCTCCCAGCCGTCGTCGTCGGCCTCGCCGTCTATCTTTTACTATCGCGCGCGGGACCGCTCGGCGCACTCGGCGTTTTGTTCACGCCGGCGGCGATGGTCATCGCGCAGGCGGTGCTGGTGCTCCCCTTGATCGCCGCGCTCGCGCGACAATCGGTCGCCGATGCCTGGCAAGAGTATCGCGAGCAGCTGCATTCGCTTGGTGCGGGGCCCAGGGCATCGGCGATCGCGCTGCTGCACGACCTCCGCTTCTCGCTGGTGACGATCGTCCTTGCAGCCTTCGGCCGCGCGATCGCCGAGGTCGGCGCGGTGATGATCGTTGGCGGCAATATCGACGGCGTGACCCGTGTGATGACCACGGCTATTGCGCTGGAAACCTCGAAGGGGGACTTGCCGCTAGCGTTGGGTCTGGGGCTCGTGCTGCTCGGGATCGTGTTGTTACTGAACGTCGGTGCGCACCTCTTGAAGGAGCGCGCGCAGCGTCATCATGGTTAACGTCGGCTCGCTGCTTCCGCTGACGCTTGAGCGCGTGTCGTTCACGGCGCGGGGCCACGCGATTCTCCGCGATGTGGACCTCACGATTCGCGCGGGTGCGCGCACCGTGATCCTGGGACCCAACGGCGCCGGCAAGAGCGTGTTGATGCGGCTGTGTCACGGGTTGCTCGCCCCGACGTCAGGTCGCGTGCGTTGGGCGACGCTGGAGCGGCCCCGCACCCCGCGCCGCCAGGCGATGGTGTTCCAGCGTCCGGTGTTGCTGCGCCGGAGCGCACTCGGGAACCTGACATTTGCACTCGCGGTCGCCGGAGTCCGTCGCGTGGATCGCGCGCCCCGTGCACGCGACGCGCTCGAGGGCGTCGGCTTGCAGGCACTCGCCCATCGGCCCGCGCGCGTGCTGTCGGGGGGCGAGCAGCAACGGCTCGCGCTCGCGCGCGCCTGGATCCTGCGTCCCGAGGTCCTGTTTCTCGATGAGCCGACTGCGAACCTCGACCCGGGAGCCACCCGCGAGATCGAGTCGATCATCCAGTCGATCCACGACTCCGGCACCAAGGTCGTGATGATCACCCACAACCTCGGCCAGGCGCAGCGCCTCGCTGACGAGATAGTCTTCCTCGATCGGGGCCGAATCGCCGAACGTGCAAGCGTCGATCGCTTTTTCCGGCAGCCGGCAACCGCCGAAGCCGACACGTTCCTCAAAGGAGAATTGCCATGGCGCTGACGCAGCGCACGTTGCTTTCCGTCGTCGTCGCGGTCGTCGCGTCGTGCAACGTCGCTGCGCACGCGCAGGACACGTCGATCGTCGTAGCATCGACCATGTCGACCGAGCAATCGGGCCTGTTCAACCACATCCTGCCCGAGTTCACGAAGAACACCGGCATCAATGCGCGCGTCGTCGCCGTGGGCACGGGCCAGGCGCTCGACATCGGCCGTCGCGGCGATGCCGACGTCGTGTTCGTGCACGATCGCGCCGCGGAGGACAAGTTCATCGCGGAGGGTTTCGGGGTCGACCGCCGGGACGTCATGTACAACGACTTCGTGCTGATTGGCCCGAAGTCCGATCCGGCGAAGGTCGCCGGTGGCAAGGCCATCACCGCCGCCCTCGCGAAGATCGCGGACGCCAAGGCGCCGTTCGTGTCGCGCGGGGACAAGAGCGGAACGCATGCAGCGGAGCTGCGCTACTTCAAGGCCGCAGGCGTCGATCCGACGCAGGGTAAAGGGTCGTGGTATCGTCAAACCGGCTCCGGCATGGGCCCCGCGCTCAACACTGCGTCCTCGATGAGCGCCTATATCCTTGCCGATCGCGGCACATGGCTGTCGTTCAAGAACCGTGGCGACCTTGGCATTGTCGTCGAGGGCGACCGCAAGCTCTTCAACGCTTACGGCGTGATCCTGGTCAATCCGGCGAAGCACGGTCACGTCAGGAAGGCGGAAGCGCTGGCATTCATGGACTGGCTCGTGTCACCCGAAGGCCAGGCCGCGATCGCAAGCTACAAGATCGGCGGCGAACAACTGTTCTTCCCGGACGCGATGAAGTGAACATGCGCCGGCGGCGACGCTGCCGGCGTTTACCATGTTTCCGTACTTCGTGAGGTACGCTCGCTGCACGAACTCGCATACGGATGCGATCCGCTTATTTTCCGGCGAGGATCGTTTCGCGCGCGAAGAGGCGTGCCACGACGATTAGCGCGATGACGATCAGTGCGGCGGGAACAACGTAAGACAACGCGAGCTGGGCGGACGGGAGTGCCTCTCCGCGCAGCGCCAAATTCAGCAGCGCATATTGACCGGAGACCGGAACGATGGCGATCCAATCGGGGTCCTTGCGCTGCAGAAAGAGTTGGACCGCGGGCACCAACGCGACGATGAACAGCAACACCGACACATTCGCCTGCGCTTCCTTGAACGTGCGGCCGCGGCTGCCCATCAACAGCATGATCGCCGGGAGCAGCAGGATCATCGGCAGCAAGATGACGACAAAGCGCGCGAACTCGCGTACTCCGAACAGAAAAGGGATCCCCACCGCGGGCAGCGGCACGAACGACAACGTGAGATAAAAGCCCAGCAAGGTCAGAACCACGACGAGCGCATTGAACACCGAAACGGCGAGCCATTTGCCGACAACGAGTTCCAGCGGCCGTGCGGGTGTGGTCAATAGCGGTTCGAGTGAAGCCCGTTCGCGTTCGCCTGCGGTCGTGTCGAGCGCGACCGCCATGCCCCCCATGACGGCGGCAAATAAGCCGTAATAGGCGACCAGAAACAGCGCGAGCGCGCCGGATTGTTGCGGTGTCGCGACGTCCGCGGCTTCCACGTTCAGTGGGTTGGCGACGGTCGGTGCGACACCGCGCAACAATAGCCGTTGCCCGCCCCACTGCCGGTTGTAGGCCCGCAGCAGCGCCTCCGTTTGATTGATCGAGACTTGCGCGCGATCGCGCGAACGGTCGTAGACCAGTTTCACCGTTCCCTGCATGCCTTTGGCCACGTCCTCGGCGAACGCCGGATCGACGATCAGAACGACGGACAGTTCGCCCGTCTTGACCTTGGGTTCGTAATCAACCGGAGCCGGCGTCAGCGTGACTTGCTGACGCTCGAGGAAGGCGATCAGCGCCGGTGCGTATTCGCTGCCGACCACGAACAGTTCGAGTTCGCGCGCGCGATCGGCCTGACTCGCGATCAGGTTGAAGATCAGGAGGAGGAAGATCGGGCCAGCCGCCGCGGCCGAAAACAACGTCACCAGCATCGTTCGGCGATCGCGCAGAGTATCGACGAGTTCCTTGCGCGCGATGGTGAAAACGCGGCGGATAGCGGAAGTATTCATGCGCTCCCTCGCCGGTTCCTCATGCGGCCAACCCCTCTCCCGTTCCGAGGTGCACGACGAACGCGTCTTCGAGGGTGTTGCTACCGGACTGCGCGATCAATTGGGCGGCCGTCCCCTCCGCGACGACGCGGCCGGCGCCGAGAATCACGATGCGATCGCACAATGCCGCAATCTCCTGCATCACGTGCGACGAAAAGAGCAGGCACTTGCCTTGCGCCTTCAGCGAACGCAGTTGATCGCGCAGCGCGCGCACACTCATGATGTCTAGGCCATTGGTTGGCTCGTCGAGCAGGATGGTGTCCGGATCGTGGACGAGCGCGCGGGCAATCGCGACCTTCATCTTCTCACCCTGTGAAAACCCCTGCGTGCGTCGATCGGCGAGTCCAGTGAACCCTAACGTTGCGGCCAGCGCATCAATCCGATGCTCGAGGGTTGCACCGCGCATGCCATGCAGCTCGCCGTAATAGCGAATGTTTTCGCGTGCCGTCAGTCGCGGGTACAGACCGCGCGCATCCGATAGCACGCCGATGCGATGCCGGACGGCGAAGCGGTCGCGCACGACGTCGAGTCCGTTGACGCTTGCCGTTCCTGCATCGGGGATCATCAAGGTGGCCAACATGCGTAAGACGGTCGTCTTGCCCGCTCCGTTGGGGCCGAGCAGTCCGGTAATCTCGCCTGCTGCGGCGACCAGCGAGACGTCGCGCACCGCGTGAATCTCGCGCCGCTTGCCGAACGATTTGATGAGGCCCTCGGCGCGGATCATTGCGTCAGGGCGCGAGACGGTTGGGCCATGGCGGAGGCGGAACGCTCGACTCGAAATAACGGATGCACGTCTGAGGCAACTGCGCGAATCCGGCGGCCTCGACGAACGCCGCGATCAGGCGTGGACCGCAGACGTGCGGCGACACAATATGGCCGTAGCCTGGTGCCACGATGTGCCTGCTATTCGGAAACGATTTCGCGACTTCGGCGCCGTAGGCAGGCGGCGTCACCGGGTCGGTGCCGCCCGACAATACGAGTACCGGCTTGTCGCTGCCCACCGGATCGCCGAAATCCGCCGGCATTTTGCCGCGCGGCCACACACTGCACACGTTGATGATCTTTTGCGCGATCGCGCGCGCGGGCAAATCGGCGAGCCCGCGCGCTTGCGCATCGGGCGAAATTCTAGGCACGTCTTCCGCGCATGTCACCGAATAATGCAGTGCCGCGTTCATTTGCTCGGCGAGGTTGGCGGTGACACTCTGAATCGTCGCGAACAGCGGTCCGTAATCTTCGTGCGCAGCCCGCTCGAGCAGTTCCGGCAGCAGCACCGACAGCTCCGGGACGTAAGTCAGCGGCTGCAGTGCGCTTAACACGGCGTCGAATGTCACCGGTATCGTCTTGCGCTGCCCGGTACGCGGATCGATCAGGTCAACGTCGCGACTTTTGTTCGCCAGCGATTGGCCGATTTTTGTCAGAGTGGCCGCCGGATCGGGATGCGCCTTCCGGCACTCCGCCGCCTGCGCGCACGCCTGCCACACGGTGGCGAGCGCCGCTGCGCGGGTCCGCCAGACGTCGAGCAAGATGGTCATCGCCGGTGGCGCAACCCCGTCCAGGACTACGGTGCGCACGCGGTCCGGGAAGCGGCGCAGATACTCCTGCGCGACCCGCGACCCGTAGCTGCCGCCCCAGAGGTTCATTTGCGCGTACCCCAGCGCGTCGCGCATCGCCTCCAGGTCGGCAATGAAGGACGTCGTCGTATATTGCGCGGGATCGATCCCTCGCTTCTGCAACTCGCGCGCGCAGGCCTCGGCGCGCGGTACCGGGTCGGTGTCGAGAACTTCGTCTTCCAGATCCTTAAACGCCGCGCAGACGAGTGGCGAGGAACGACCCGTTCCCCGCTGATCGATCAGCACGACGTCGCGCGTGCGGCGCAGCTCGGTCAGTCGCGCGGCGAACGGTCCCAGATGTGACGCACCCTGGCCTGGACCCCCGGCCAGAATCACGAAGGGGTCCGGTTTTGGCGTAAGGGTGTTGGCCGGGAGGACGGCGACGAAAATCTTGATCTTGCGGCCCTGCGGCTTGCCGCGATCTTCCGGCACTTCGAGCTCGCCGCATTGCGCGGAGTTTGCGAGATTGGGCAACCGGCATTCGGCGAGTTGCAGGTCGCGCTGGCGATTGGCGTCATGGCCGCAGCCGCTGACCAGCAATGCGGTGCCTAAGGCGAGGAGCGGAAGACGCGAGTGAGCGCGGCGGGCGAAGCCAAGGCCCGGAGGGCCCGTCGCCGCGCGACCGAGCAGCGCCCGACATGCAATGGTCACGGCCTAGCTGCCCCGGACCAAAGAGGGCGAGTGAGCGCGGCGGGCGAAGCCAAGGCCCGGAGGGCGCGTCGCCGCGCGACCGAGCAGCGCCCGACACGCAACGGTCTCGGCCTAGCTGCTGGGACCAAGGAGGGGCGCGTCGCCGCGCGACCGAGCAGCGCCCGACACGCAACGGTCTCGGCCTAGC